>JBGSRW010000011.1:0-9967 GCA_041737355.1 Patescibacteria group bacterium
GTCGCAGGAAGGGTCTCGCCGAGGCAGTCGCCCCAGCGGCCCATGGAGTTGCAGGTCTGCGTACCCACGGCGCAGAGGCCGATGTCCGTGCCGCAAGCGACGGTGTCGCCGGGGATGCACTCGCACCCGTCGTCGACCACGTCGTTGCAGTTCTGATCCAAACGGTCGCCGCAGAGTTCGGCGGCCGGATAGACCGCGCCTTCGCAGAAGCTCCAGTGGTTGTCGCGGCAGGTCTGCGTACCCTCGCGGCAGGTCCCGACGTCGTCGGGACCGCAGGGCTGGGTATCGCCGTTGCCGCATTCGCACCCCTCGTCGAGCTCACCCGAACAGTTGTCATCGAGGCCGTTGCCACAGATCTCGCGCGTCGTGCCGGCCCAAGCCGGCGCTTCGCAGAAGTCGCTGTAGCCGGAACCGTCACCGAGGCAACGCACCCGTCCGACCGAGCAGATGCCGGGCAGACCGGTGACGCAACCTTCGATGAATTGACCGGGCAAGCAAGCCCGGCCGGCGCAGACATCGCCTTCGTCGGTCTGGCCGTCGTGGTCGTTGTCCACGCCGTCGCAGACCTCGGTGCCGTTCGGAGACGTCGTACCCTCGCAGTAATCGGTGACGGAGTTGCACTCCATCCCGACCGGGCACATCAGCGCTCCGCGGCAGGGGTAGGAACACTCCCCGCGGAAGCACTCGAGGCCCATATCGCAGTCGTTGTCCGACTCGCACTCGGCCCCCGTGTAGTGAGGGTGTCCGTCACCGCAGCCGAAGCTGCCGATGCCGAGCACCGTACAGGTGCAGAACATCACGATCCAGTTCATCCAGTTCTTCATCGTTCCCATCTTTCCTTCCCTCCTCTGTGCGGCGGCGCCGCACGCGGCAGACCCGCCGCATTTTTCCCGAACAACCAGGACCAGAACACTGTGCCTTACGACACAGTAACTCCTTCGCGTTAGGACGCAAAGGAGAGATTACCTTTCTTTCTCTTGTCTTCAGTTTTCAAAGGACAGCGGTTTTGACTCCCCTCTATCCTTTGAAAATAAAGGAAAAAGGGGCTTTTGACCCCTCTTTCACGGTCAAAAACCGCACATTACAACTTACCATAAATACGAAATTTGTCAAGAGGCAAAAACAAAAAACAGAGGAACCAACCTCTGTTTTTATAAAACGTTCAAATTTCTCTTATTTTACCGCCTCAACTATTTTGGCAAAAATCGCCGGATGATTCTCCGCCAAATCGGCTAAAATCTTCCTGTCCAAATCTATTTTTGCTTTTTTCAGGGCCCCGGACAACTTGCTATAGCTCAAACCGTTATCACGGCTCGCGGCATTAATTTTTACCTGCCAAAGCTGTCTCGCAACCCTTTTTTTGGTCCGCCGATCGCGGTAAGCGTAAACTCCCGCCTTAAGCATCGCGACTCTGGCTAATTTTATTTTGCTTTTTCTCCCCCAGCGGTAGCCTTTCACTTGCTTCAGGAGATTCTTCCTGTGTTTCAGGTGGTGTTTTCCTCTTTTAACTCTCGGCATATTTTTAAAAAATAAAAATCAAATTAATTATTTAAGCTTTTCCCCCAAGCAAAATTTTCAGACTCTTGCTGTATACGCCGGGAGCCTGGGCATCTCTTCTTTTTTTTCTCGTAATCGTGCCCTTGTCCCGGGTATTAAAATGATCCTGCCCGCAGTAACGTTTCAGAATTTTTCCCTTTTTGGTGGCCTTGAATCTCTTCGCAGCCATTTTATGAGTTTTACCTTTCATAAGAATATTGTTGAAAAAAATTATTTTACTTTTATTTTTTGCCAACCGTTACGGAAAGCCTGCCTCCCTGAAAACTCAAGGGTTGTTCAACTTTTGTAGACACCATCTGGTCCAGGGAGTTGATAAATTGGCTGACATTTTCCCGGGCCATACTTGAGTACTGCCTTTCTCTGCCCTTGAGAATAATTTCTATTTTAACTTTATCGCCCGACTCCAAAAAATCTTTCGCCTGATTCAGCCTGACATCCCGGTCGTGCGCGCTTATTCTAAGCGACAAGCGGATACCTTTTATTTCAACCTTTTTCTGCTTGGCTTTTTGTTTTCTCGCCTCTTTGTCTTTTTGATACAAAAATTTTCCGTAGTCAAGAATTTTGGCAATCGGTGGATCCGCTTTGGGAAAAACTTCAACCAAATCGAGCTCCCTTTCACGGGCAAGTCTGATTGCCGAAGGAGTTTCCATGACGCCCAAATTCTGTCCCGCCTCGTCGATAACTCTGACTTGAGGCGCCTTTATCTGTTCGTTGATCCAATATTGGACCGTCTGAACCTTAACTTGTTTTCTTGAAATGCGCAAGGTGTTTAACTTTAAAAATAAATTTTGGTGGAGATGGCGGGAATTGAACCCGCGTCTAGGGGTCTTCGACAAAACGGATCTACAAGTTTATCCGAATTATTTTTTTAAAATGTAAAGTATAAATTCGGCAAAATCTTTACACCCGAGTCCCGTGTTTGTTTCAGCAGCTCCCCCGGAACATTGGAGCTGCCTACCCTGGTTATGACACCGGGACCCGCCTACCAGGAGTTGGCGGCCGATGTGCTGCTGCTATTTAAGCAACCGCAGGAGCAAAGTTCGGAACGCGGAAAGCGTTCGTGACTTTGTTAAATAAGTTTGCACTTATTGGTTTTTGCCAAAGTTTTACGAGATTACGGCAATACTCGACTTGCTCGCTTTGTAAAGAACTCCTATCGAGGCCTGTCATCCCCAAATAAAGGATACTGCCCGCGCCGCTCGGTAATAAAAATACCGCTTACCGCAGCATTGCGCTTCTTATCTTTCTGTCGACTTCCCTCTTTTTTATCGTTTCTCTCTTTTCATACTTTTTCTTTCCTCTTCCTATACCGAATTCCAGTTTTACTTTGCTGCCTTTAGTATAAACTCGAAGCGGCACTAAAGTCAAGCCCTTTTGCTTGATTTTACCGACAAGAGAGGCTAATTCCTTTTTGTGCAACAGCAACTTACGCGGACGGGTCGGTTCGTAATCCGAAATTTTCCCGGCCATCTTGTAAGGCGGAACGCTGGAATTGGTAAGCCACGCCTCCTCTCCTTTCATGGTAACAAAAGCCCCGGCCAACGAAATATGGCCGGTTTTTATCGATTTGACTTCCTGTCCCGTGAGGACAACGCCTGCCTCAAAAACTTCCAGAATTTCGTAGTCAAAACGCGCTCTTTTGTTTATGGAAATAATCGACATAGCGCTTCTATTATAAAATAACCGCCCGCACTTAGCAACCGCCGCTCCCGCGCCGGGATTTGATATCCTGCTGATTTTATGATAATCTTTAGGTGGCCTTTAAATAATTTTTTATATTTATGAACGAACAAAAATCGGTAAATTTTAATATTTCCACGTTGACGATTGTTAAAATCATCCTGACCGTCCTTATCATATCTTTTGTTTATCTGATGAGGGACGTCCTGATGATTATTTTTGCCGCCGTCTTTTTGGCAATTTTGCTCGACCCGCTGGCTGACTGGTTTGAAAAGAGAAAAATTCCTCGCGTTTTGGCTGTTTTGCTCGTTTACATCCTGCTGCTCGCCCTTCTCAGTCTGATCGTCGTTCTGATAATTCCTCCTCTGACCGCTCAATTCCAACAGCTGACCGACAAAATCCCAACCTACTGGGAAAAATTAAAATCACTCGGTTCGGAAGGATTTTTGGCTAATTACGACTCCGGAACTTTACAAAAAGGATTTAAATCTATCGAGGAAAATCTCACCCAGGGAATTTTCACGGGCATTGGCGGAATTTTTGGGGGCGTAGTTTCCTTTTTCCTGGTTTTAGTCCTGACTCTTTACATGGTGGTTGAAGAAAAAGAACTGAAGGGCATTGCCAGATCCTTAATTCCGGCGCAATATCAGCCATACTTATTCCAGACGGCGGGAAGAATCAAAGAAAAAATGGGGGCATGGCTCAAGGGCCAGCTGATTCTTTGTCTTATAATCGGCTTCGGTGTTTTTGTCGGACTGTCCGTTTTTGGAGTCGAGTACGCCCTGGTTCTCGCCCTGATTGCCGGCTTGTTGGAAATGATACCTTACGTCGGACCATGGACTGCCGCCGCCCTCGCGGTCTTTATCGCTCTCGGCCAATCCCCGGCTCTCGCTCTTGTTGTTCTGATTTATTTCATCGTTCTGCAGCAGGCGGAAAACAATCTGCTCGTTCCGAAAATTATGCAAAAAGCGGTCGGCTTAAATCCGATCATTTCAATCTTGGCCGTTATTACCGGCGCAAAGCTTGCCGGCTTTATCGGAGTATTGTTCGCTATCCCGGTAGCCAGCGCTCTGTCAATTCTTCTCCAAGACTTCTTTAGACCGAAACAATAATAAAAATTTTTCTTTCCAAAATATGTCTCGTCTCGACGAACAACCCTCTTACGACCCGTGGCTCCGGGAAAAAAGCGAAAAAGAAAAAATGAAAGAAGAAATTCGCGCCGGAGTTATGAGTGAAATGAAGAATAAAAAGAAAAATAAAAAAATTGCTTGCTGCTCTCTGATTTTTGCGGCTGTTTTTTTATTTCTTAGTCTGACCGCCGTCGGAATTGCCAAAAGCGGCGTGCTGGAAATACCCGTATTTTCAAAAATATTTACGAAAAAATCCACGCCTGAAAGAATCGTTAATGTTACGCCGGGAGAAGCAAAAAGCTTCGAATCGGATATTGCCCAAAAACTCAAAGCCCAGGTCGAACCGAAGATCGAACCCGGCGCAACCGGTCAAAAAGTCGATGTGACCCTCGTCTTCACAGAAAAAGAACTGACCGCCTTTTTAAGATCGCTTGAATTATCGGAAAATTCTCCCCTTAAAAATTCCCAAGCCGTTGTCACGCCGGAAGGAATCGAGGTTTTCGGCGAAGTCAATATGCCGAATCAAACGTACCTGACTATCTTCTTCAAGCCTGAAGTGGCCGACGGAGGACTCAAAATAACTTTAAAAAAAATAAAATTAGGAACACTTTCATTACCTGCTTCCTGGGGAAATTTTCTGGCACAAAAATTTTTAAGCCGGGAAATCCAGGACGCGGAAGGCGCGATAAGAAAAATCGGGGAATTAAAAAGCCTTTCCATGAGCAATGGTGAGCTTACGGCCGACGGTTTGGTTGACGTCCTGGTCTTTACCCAGCAGAACCAAAAATAAATAATCTCCTCCATGAATCATCCCCGCCTTAACGTCAACCGCCTCATACCGATCCTCGCTCCTCTTCTTATTTTTTTATTTTTGGAGTTTTTCTTTCTCAAGCCCCATTACATTTACCTTATTGCTTTCCTTCTCCTCTCAATGGTTGGCGCGGCCACTTGGAAAATAATTGGAAAGGGCCTTGTAACCGGAAGCGCCCGATGGCTCTATCTTTTAACTCCGATCGCCCTCCTTTTGAGCGGGGTTCTTTTTCTTCTATTTTTGGAACTCACTTGGGCCAAGCATCTTCTCGCGGCTTCCCTATCCGTCCTTTCGGGAATTTTTTGGGAAAATATTTTCGTTTACATTTATCAGCACGAAAAATACCAGATAAATTCTCTGGAAAATATTTCCAACTATCTGAACCTGACCTCGATGTTTTTGTTCAACTCAAGCCTATTCGGATTTTTTCTCTTTTTAAACCTCCCTCTCTGGCAGCTGTCTCTCGTCGCTCTCATCTTCGCTTTTATCCTGACTTTTCAAACTATCTGGGTCAACAAAATAAAACCCGGAGCCGCATGGCTCTCCATCATGGCAATCTGCCTGATTATTTTTGAAATGTTTTGGGCCGTTTCTTTTTTGCCCACCGCCTTTTACGTCAATGGCCTCCTGATCGCTACCATCTTTTATCTGACAAACAATCTGATGCGCCTTCATCTCCTCGACGCCCTGAATAAAAAAGTGGTAAGAAGATATCTTATCCTCTGCGGGGCGGTCATAGTTTTGGTTCTCGGAACCGCAAAATGGATATAAATAAAATCAATTAAATTATGAGCACAAACATTTATCTGAAAATCATTATTCTTACGGTAATTTTTGGCCTTGGCGCGGGAGTCGTAGGCCAATTGCTTGTTGACGCGTATCTCCTGCCGGCGGAAAATTTCATCGAAGGTACCGACGGCAGAATCAATAAAAAAATAACTACAACCGAAGAAACCCAAAAAATAACGGAAGCCCACGATGCCGTCGCTCCGGCCGTCTTTGAAATATACCCTCAAAAATCGAATACTTCCGCCGGGCCTCTCGCCCAAATTAATCTTGCCGGCGACCGGATATCCCTTGGCGTCATTCTCACTTCGGACGGATGGCTGGCCAGCAGCGGCCGCGCCCTGGCTGATCCGAAAAACCATTACATTGTCGTAACGGCGGATCATAAAATTTTCTCCCCGAAACAAATAATTCTTGACGAAGCTACTGAGATTGTTTTTCTGAAAATAGACGCGCAAAATCTACCAACTCCGAAACTCGGAGCCTACGAGAATCTTTCTCTTGGGGAAAAGGTAATCGTTCCCCTGGACAAACAATCCTTGGTTACCACGCAAATAAAAAATTTGGCCTACGCGGAAAGCAATGCCCCAAAAGATCTGTTCCGTTCCTCAGAAAAATTCTTAAAATATATTCTTCTTGAAAATCAGCTGGCTCCCGGCGAAACCGGGACCCCTGTTGTAAATTACAACGGAGAGGTTGTCGGCCTTCTTTCAAACTCCCGTGGAAACGTCGTGCCGACCGATTTTTGGCAGCCAGCCTTTCTGTCAATTTTAAAAAATAAAAAAATATCCCGCCCATATTTAGGAATCAGATATATCGATTTGGCGCAAACCTCCGGCATTCCCGAATCGTTAAGCCAGGGTGAAACGGCCGGCGCCCTTATCTGGAGCGATCAGAATCTCCAAACCCAGGGCATAGCGAAAAACAGCCCGGCGGCGAAAGCCGGACTAAAAAACGGGGATATTATTTTAAAAATAAACTCCGAAGAAGTTACTCTAAAAAAAGACCTGGCTGAAATTGTCCAAGATTATAACCCCGGCGACGAAATAAATCTTCTCTTTTTGAGAAACGGGAAAGAGGAGACCGCTAAAATAAAACTGGAAGAAAAATTGTAATACTCGGGCAAAAGCGGTATAATAAATTTGTCTTTAAAATTCAATATTATGCCAACAAGTTATCTGAAAATTTTAAAAATGGAATGGCGGACGACTTTTCTTATTACCGCCGGAGCCATCGCTTTGAGCTTGATTTTCAGTCTAGTCCAACCTTTCCAATATAGCGCAAAAACCAGGCTTCTTGTCATTCCCGCTTCGGGCGGCATGGACGCCTACAGCGCCCTGAAATCGGCTGAAGCCATCGGCGAAAACATTTCCCAGATAATTTATACTACTTCTTTTTTTGATAAAGTTATTCAGGAAGGTAAGGATATTCAAAACATCTGGAGTGCCGACGAAATTAAAAAAAGAAAACAGTGGCAGGAAACGGCAAAAACCGAAGTAATCTACGGAACCGGAATGGTTGATATAACCGTTTATCACAAAGACAAGGACCAGGCGGCTCTTATCGCCTCAACCATTGCCGACGTACTTTCGAGAGAAGGCCGGAATTATTTCGGCATGCCGGGACTGCAAATTACCATGGTTTCCTCCCCTCTTCTCTCCCGTTATCCGGTAAAACCGAACCTCTTGCTGAATACTTTGATGGGTCTTCTCTTGGGGCTCTTGGGCGGTATCACTTTTACTATCCTGACTTACCATCCAGCCATGCAGGAATCGGCTCCCAAAAAACCAATCCACCTTGCCGAGCCCAAAACCCATTTCCGCCCGGAGGAAAAGGAAGAAAGAAAGATTGCCGAAGAACGTAAGGAAAGGGAAATTGTCAGCATGTATAATCATTTTGACAAAAAATAAATATCTAAAGAATAAAATCTTATTTTCCTTAATATATAATCCCGGCACCGGAAAAAGAGAAAAAAATAATTTTTTTAAAAGTCTGTCATTACCTCTTGACAGATTTTTTGTTTTATGGTATATTTACCTGTTAGACAATAAAAAGGGCACATTATAAAAACAAGGCAGATTGTATTTTTCCGCTTAAATTAGGCCTAAAATACGAACTTCAAAGCTGTTTGGCTTGGTCCAAAAAGGTGCTTGGCTTAAACTGAGAAGCCAATTTCACCATCGTTCTTTTGAAACCAAACATTCCCAAGCCAAACGACTTTGGGGTTATAAATTGCCGCAAACCACAGTTTAAGAAACAATAGTCATAAAGGAGTTGAATCACCGATAAGGTTGTATCACGCTCGTCTTAAACTGCGGCTTGCTGCAAAAGAAAGTTCATTGACAATTGAATAAACTGACAGGCTTAGCTCCCCGAAAGGGTTGATGCTTACCTGAGAAGATAGGGTCGTTAAAAACCCCTTATTCCCAGGCGTATGCCTGTTGGTCACAACTCTCCTGGGCGAACAACGCTCTTGAGAGTTCGAGTTTGAAACGAAACAACGAAAAGAGGAGGCAAGGCAAGATGAAGAAGTTCCTGACGATCGTTGCGGCGTCCATGTTCATGGCGCCGCTGGCTTCGGCCCAGTTGGTCGAGGCCGACGCGGTGAACTGCGGACCGGGCGAAGTCCAGGTCTGCATGGAGCTCCAGGGCGGCATCTACAAGGTCATGTTCGATGACCGTAACAGGCCGCTCTACGACTGTTCGATCCCCGCGGAGGGGGGCATCTCGCTCCGGTGCAAGCCGGAAGACGAAGTGCTCCTTGCCGCCCGCGAACACTGCGAAGGGCTCGGCGGCGACTGGCGATGGTCTCGGAGGCACCTCAGGTGCTACGAGCACGTCGCCGAACCGCGCCAGCCCGACAACAGCGCGGGAAGCGGGAATGCCGGCAACGGAAGCGGCGGCGGATGCAACGGGTCTTCGACCTGCGGCTCCGGAGTTGCTGTCGCGGTGCCCCGATGCACCGATGTCGACCGGTCGCGGCTCGCCGATGAGCTCGACCGGATCGAGACCGATGTGCTAGTCATGACCGATTTCCGCCCGCGCCAAGAGCGGGCGGCCGAGATCTACGGCGTCCTCGTCGCTTGCGACGATGGCACCGCCGAGTCTCGGGCCCTCATTCAGAGGGAAGCGGACATGATCGCCACCTTCGAACCAGATCCTGGATCCGACCCCGACTACTCTGACGAATTCCGGGCGATCCGCGACCAGATCGCGGCGCTCGAGGACCGTCCGATTGTAGTCACCCCGCCTGCCGAAGAGGGAAACTGGTGTGACGAAAACCCAGTGGCCTGCGGGTTCTTGATCGCCGGAGCAATTCTGGCGGCTGGCGGCGTCACTGTTGGCGTCGTCTGCGGGGTTGGTCTCTGCGAAGACGACTCCGGGCTTCCCGACCACATCTTCTACCGGTAACGTCAACCCGGCTCGCCCCGGCTTCGGTCGGGGCGGCCACAGATCTTTCCACCCTGCGTGTCAGGGTGTGAGAGGAGGGACAGTTCGATGAAGACCACCACCAAGATCATGTCCGTGCTCGTGACCGTGATCGCGGCCTCCCTGTGTTTCGGCGGCTGCGACGAGAACGAGGATGACGACGTCATCCACACGCTCTGCGAGCCCGGGACCCATCCGATCCCCGGCGACTACGACTGCGACACCGTGATGGACGTGACGGATGACTGCCCGATGATCGCCAACCCCGAAGTGCCCGGTCTGGGTCAGCCCGACCAGGATCACGACGGCGTGGGCGACGTCTGCGACGTCTGCCGGACTGAGTTTTCCTCCCCGCCCTTCTCCGGCGCAACGCCGGGAACGGTCGAGTGGAACGGCTGCCCGCCCAGCGCGGCGGATGCCGACGCGGATGCGGATGCCGACGCGGATGTCGGGAGCTGCGTGCCGGCCGACTGCAACTACGGTTGCTGGCAGCTGGACAACAACTCCACCGGACTTTGCACCGGCGATGTCTGCATGTGCGTTCCGGCCGAAGACGGCGGAACCACGACCGGCT
>JBGSRW010000005.1:0-6674 GCA_041737355.1 Patescibacteria group bacterium
TCGGTGTTTTGACTTTAGTACTTAAAGAAAAATGGTTGGAAAAAATTCTTTTGACTCTTGTTTCCCTTGCCTCGGGCGCTCTGATGGGCGGGGCCTTTTTGCATCTTCTGCCTGAGGCCGTAGAAAAAGCCGACAGCCGGACTGTCTTTCTCTGGGTGCTTATCGCCTTTGTTTCATTTTTTGTAGTAGAAAAAATTTTTCAGTGGCGCCACTGCCATAAGGAGCATTGCGAAATTCATACTTTTGGCTACATGTCTCTTTTGGGCGACAGTATTCATAATTTTATAGACGGGTTGATTGTTGCGGCTTCTTTCGCCGAAGACATAAGGCTTGGCGTGATTGTCAGCTTGGTTGTCATCCTGCATGAAATTCCCCAGGAATTTGGGGATTTTGGCACACTGCTGATGGCCGGTTTTAAAAAGAAGAAGGCCCTGCTCATGAATTTTTTAACGGCGCTCACGGCGATGGCTGGCGGAGTAATAGGATTTTTCTTGGCAAACCATTCCGATAATTTTATAAAAATTCTCCTTCCCTTTGCGGCTGGCGGGTTTATTTATATCGCCGCTTCTGATCTCTTGCCGGAAATAAGAAAGACGACAAAGCTAAAGGAATCCGTGGGAACCATGTTATTTTTTCTGCTCGGGATAGGTTTTATTTATTTAATGAGATTTTTAGACGTGGAATAATATGAAAGTAAAAAATGTCATGATTAAAAAAGTCCTGACCGTGAAGGTTGGGCAAACCCTCATGGAGGCCGCGAAAATTTTGGTTAAAAATAAAATCAGCGGGGCGCCGGTTGTCGATAAAAAAGGCAATTTGGTGGGCATGCTCTCGGAAAAAGATTTATTTCGCGCCCTCTATCCCGACCTTAACGATATTTTGCGAGACGTGGGCCTCTGGCTTGGCAAAGAAAAAATAAAAAACAGAGTTGCCGCGAAAAGCAAGATAAAAATAGAACACCTGATGACAAAAAAGGTTGTTGCGGTTGGAGAAAACGATGAGGCGCTTGGCGCCGGTTCAAAGATGTTGACAGCTAAAATCCACCGTCTGCCGGTCGTAAAGAGCAAAAAAATAGTAGGCATTGTCAGCCGCCGCGATATTTTTAGAAATCTTCTTAAGGAAGGCCTGGCGTTGTAGATTTTTTCTGCCGGGATTAGGCTTGACATTTGGGTTAAAAAATGCTATAGTAAAGAATCCCCATAATGAGGGGGATTTTTTAAAACCAAAACAAAAATTAAGATTTTAAGCCAAAATATGATAAAAACAATACAAAAAGTAGAAATTGCTAATTTTGCCGTTATTTTAGCCATTTTAGCCGATATGCTCTTTCCTAAGGCGGCGGCGGCCGGGAGTATTATTCCCGACTTTACCGTCCAAACGCCCGAAGAAGTTGTTTCGGAGATAAAGACCGACGCGCGCTTGGAGCGGGCGGGGGATGTGAAGCCTAAAAAGGTCATTTACGTTACGGTTACGGCCTATTCGTCCACTCCAGACCAGACCGACGATTCCCCTTTTATCACTGCTAATGGCAGCTGGGTGCATGAAGGGACGCTGGCGGCTAATTTTCTTCCTTTTGGTACCAAGGTAAGGCTTCCCGATTACTCGGGAGACAGGAACTATGTGGTCGAGGACAGAATGAACCAGCGCTATACTTACCGGGCCGATATCTGGATGACAAGCCGCGAGGCGGCCAAGCAATTTGGTGTCAGAAAATTAAAAATGGAAATCTACTAAAAACACTCAGCGAAAGCTGACAAAAAGGGTTGCCAAAAGCAGCCTTTTTTGTTAAATTTAGTTAAACGGCCTGGTAGCCAAGTGGTAAGGCAGGAGTCTGCAAAACTCCTATGCGCCGGTTCAATTCCGGCCCAGGCCTTTTAAAATATGGTTAAAAAATTTATTATCATAGACGGAAATGCCCTGTTGCACCGTGCTTGGCACGCCCTGCCGCCGCTTACGACTCTGGCGGGAGAACCGGTAAACGCGGCTTACGGTTTTACATTGATATTGATGAAAGCGTTAAAGGATATTAAGCCGGAGTATGCCGCCGTGACTTTTGATCGCAAAGAAAAAACTTTCCGCCACGAAATGTACGTTGAGTATAAGGCGACCCGCGTAAAGCAGCCGGACGAACTCTATGCCCAGATACCCCTGATCAAAAAAATTGTTAAGGCTTTCGGTTTTCCGATTTTTGAAAAAGAACGTTTTGAGGCCGATGATGTGATTGCCACAATCTGCAAAAACGGTGAAGTAAACAAGCCCGAGGTGGAATCTATTGTCGTGACGGGTGATATGGATACCCTGCAATTGGTTGATCAAAATACCAAAGTTTATGCTTTGCGTAAGGGAATTACCGACACGGTGATTTATGACGAAACCGCGGTTTTTGAAAAATACGGTTTGCGGCCGGAACAATTGAACGATTTTAAGGCTATGCGCGGCGATCCTTCGGACAACATTCCGGGGGCGAAAGGAATCGGGGAAGTCGGAGCGGCCGCCCTGATAAAAGAATTCGGGACAATCGAAAAGCTTTACGAGGCCGTGGGAAACAGTGATGCAAAATTAGCAAATTTTAAGCCGAGAATTATAGAAATTTTAAAAAAGGAAAAAGACAGTGTTTTTTTGGGGAAGAAGTTGGTTACATTAGTCTCCGACGCGCCGATTGACTTTCGCCTCGAGGACTGCAAAGTTAAAATTGATCTTCCGGCCGTATCAAAAATTTTTGAAGAATTTGGCTTTACATCTCTTCAGAAAAAAATAAATGAATTGGCCGGAGGTTCGCAGGGTAATTTGTTGTAAGCGATAAATGGCCGGGGGAAATATGCTGACGATAGAAATAATTGATAGCCGGGGAAAACTTAAAAAGTTTGCGGAAAAGCTCGCCGAACAGAGAGCTTTTGTTTTTAATTTGGAGATGTCCGGTTCCGGCACGGCTCCCTCCGCGGCTTATGGCATAAGTTTCTGTTTTTCCGAAAGGGAGGCATATTATCTTGACGTTGCATCGGAAAAAGATTGGGCGATTTTTTTGAAAAAAATTTTTGAAGATAAAAAAATAGAAAAATTTGGCCACGACCAAAAGAGTGCGGTTAAAGTTTTAGCCGGTTCGGGCATTAATCTTGAGGGCATAATTTTTGATACGATGATTGCCGCTTATCTTTTAAATCCGGGAGCCAGGGATTATGATCTGGATACGATCGTGCCGGCAAAGCTCGGAGAAAAAATAGTTTCCCTGGGACAAATTATCGGTACGGGTAGGAAAAAAATATTGCCGGAATCCCTTTCCGCGGAGAAAATCGCCGCTTATTCATGCGAAAGAGCCGGGGCGGTTTGGAAACTCGTAGAAGTTCTCGGAGCCGAGCTTGAAGAAAATAATCTTTTGAATCTTTTCCGGGAAATTGAAATTCCCTTGATCCCGGTTTTGGCGAAGATGGAGCTTGATGGCGTAAAGATAGATGCCGGACTTTTGGAAAAAAAATCCGTCCAGGCGGAAAAAGAGTTGGCTAAAATTTCGGAGAAGATTTTCAAGGCGGCTAAAACCAAATTCAACATAGACTCCCCCATTCAGTTGCGCCAGGTTCTTTTTGAAAAATTAAAAATCAGCACCGCCGGCATCGGCCGAGGTAAGACCGGTCTTTCGACGGCCGCCGGAGAATTGCAGAAGCTTAAAGGCGCCCATCCGGTTATCGATCTTCTGATGGATTACCGAGAGCTTTCCAAATTGCGTTCGACTTATTTTGAGGCGTTGCCGAAGCTTGTCGATCCGGGAACGGGGAGAATCCACACCAGTTTTAACCAGACAATAACCGCGACCGGCCGTCTTTCGTCTTCCAACCCAAATTTGCAGAATATCCCGACAAGAAGCGAGGCGGGGCAGGTAATTAGGGAGGCCTTTATCGCTTCGCCTGGTTTTAAAATCATGGCGGCGGACTATGCTCACATCGAACTGAGGATTATCGCATCCATGGCCAACGACGAGGCTATGATCAGGGCTTTTTGTTCCGGAACGGATATTCATAAACAGACCGCTTCCCAGATATGGGGTATTCCGATTGAGAAAGTGACGCCGGAGATCCGCCAGGCGGCTAAAACAATCAATTTCGGCGTAACTTACGGTATGGGGGCGAGGGGTCTTGCCGAAGGAGCGGGAATAACGGTGGAAGAGGCCAGACAATTTATTGCCAAATATTTTACGGTTTATGACGGGATAAGAAATTTTTTGGATGAGACAAAGGAAAAGGCCCGTGACTTGGGTTATGTCGAAACTCTTTTCGGGAGGCGCCGCTATTTGCCCGAGATTTACTCCCCTATTCCTATGGTGAGATCCGAGGCGGAACGGATGGCTATTAATATGCCGGTCCAGGGAACGGCCGCCGACCTTATGAAAATGGCTATGATAAAAATTGGGAAAGATTTGCCAAAAATAAGTCCGGCTTCAAAGATGATTATGCAGGTTCACGACGAATTGGTTTTTGAGGTTCCGGAAAAAGAGGTCGGTTTGGTTGCCAATTTTGTGAAGGAATCTATGGAAAAAATAACAGAACTTAAGGTTCCGGTTATTGCCGAAGTCGAAACCGGGGATAATTGGGGGAAGACGGAAAAAATCAAAATATGATTTTTTTTCTTTACGGCGAAGACTCTTACCGCTCGCGGCAAAAGTTGAAGCAGATAGAGGAGAGATTTAAAAAAACCGACAAAAGCCGGATTAATTTTGTTAAAATTGACGGTGAAAGTTCGGTCTGGAAAAATATTGAAAAAGAGATTGTTTCGCCTCCTTTTCTCCATGATAAGAAATTGATTGTTGTGGAAAATTTTTTGAAAAAGAGGGGCCAGAAATTTGATGAAGCCATAGCGCGCCTTAAGGACGGCGAAATTCCCGAAGGAACGGTTGTGGTTTTTTGGGAAGCAGGCTCCCCTGATGAACGGACCGCTATTTTTAAATTTTTGAATAAACCGAAACAATCTGAAAAATTTGATTTGCTCGATCCGGCAAGGTTAAACGGCTGGATTTCGGCGGCCGCCGAGGAAAAGGGATTGAAGATTGACCGCCAGGGCGTGAATTTGCTCGCCGAGCTTGTTGGCCCCGATCTTTGGCAGCTGGATGGGGAATTAAAAAAGCTCGCGGCCTATTGCGGAAAGACCGGAAAGGCCGGGACAGGAGAAATCAGACTTCTCGTCCGCGGCAAGTTTGATGAAAATATATTTTCTCTGACAGACGCGATCGCCGCAAGAAATAAAATCCAGGCCTTCAGAATTTTGAATGAACAGCTTCAGGCGGGACTTAAGGAAACGCAGATTTTTTTCATGCTCGTCCGGCAGTTCCGTATTCTTCTCCAGATTAAGGAAACCGTGGCGAAAAGTTATTCCTTTCTCTCCCCTTCCGACCCGAACGTTAAAAGCAAGATTGCCTCCGAATTGAAGCTCCATCCTTTCGTTGTGCAAAAAACATTGCAGCAGATAAAAAATTATTCCCTGCCGGAATTGAAAAAAATATACAAAAAGCTCCTGGTTATTGACATGAGAATGAAAAGAACCAGGACCGATCCGAGGGTTCTTCTCGACATGTTTTTTGCCGATGTTTTTTCTTAAAAATAATTTTTAAAAATTTTCCGGCCGTATCCGGAAATAATAAAATTCAATATGACACTTTTTCAATTTCTCCAAATTTTCCTGATATCGACAATCAACGCCGTCGCCCAGATTTTTTTGAAGAAAGCCGACCTGAAAGAGGTCACCTTCGCCGTCCTAACCAATAAGATGGTTTGGATCGGGGCGATCCTTTATGTCAGCGCCTTCGGGCTTTGGGTGAAGATGATAAACGAATTAGAGATGGGGGTAGCGGTACCGCTCATGACGGGGATCATGTACGCTCTTTCCCTTTTTGCCGCCTGGTATTTTTTCAAAGAACAGATGACGGTCGTAAAAATTATCGGAGTAGCCCTGATTTTCGCCGGGATTCTTCTTCTCGCTAAAAAATAATACGGATAATTAAAATAGCCCCTGGCCGGGGCTATTTTTTATATTCTTCTTATTTTTTGTTCAGGGCGTTCAATTTTTTCATGAGCCGGGATTTCTTTCTAGCCGCGTTATTCTTTTTAATGATTCCATTCGAGGCTGCCCGGTCAATCAATTTTATGGCCTTGAGAACGGCGGTCTTGGCTTCGGCTGCCTTACCTTCTCCGGTCAGGCGCCGGCCGTCTTTAACAGCCGTTACAAGATCTTTTTTAACTTTAACGTTTTTAATCCGTCTTTTTTTGCTTTGCCTTAAAGCTTTAAAGGCCGCGTGTTTAATTGGCATATTCCGAATTTTTTTGGAAAAATTATTTTATTTAAACGTGTTTAAATGTTATCAGGAGGCGCGTAAAGTGTCAAGAAGACACTTCGATCCAGATAATTTTACCCGTAGCTAGAAGGTGCTGGTCGCGATGAAAGTCAGGGTGTCTGTGTAGTCGGTGGCGGCCGGGGTGGTTGGGCCGATTGCGGCTTTAACCAGTATTTGAGCTCTGCCGCCATCCGCAGGGGCGCCGGCAGTATTCAAAATATCGGTCGGGGTCAATGAAAGCGCTCCGACGCTGTGTGTTGCGCAAGCCGCCAATGTATTGTACACACCGGTGCCTACGAAAGACCCTGAAGTGGCCTGTGTTTGTCTAACGCAAATCCCATAACCTTCGGTACCGGGC
>JBGSRW010000001.1:0-53952 GCA_041737355.1 Patescibacteria group bacterium
ACGGAAGCGAGGACGGGGCGGGAATTCCCTTCCCCTTCAACCCCTTTCCTTCCCGCCCCGCCCGAGTGGTTTGGGATTTTGCGAAACGCCGCAGGCGTTTCGCTCAAAAAAGGTTCGCGCTACATTTATAATACTCCACCAAGAGAAATTTTGCAAATTTTTTGCTGGGGAAACAGAGGTTTGCTCGCCGCGCTTCGCGCGGCTCACAAGTGTTTCCCGAATAAAATCCCACGGCGAGCAAAAAGAAAAGGAAATGGCTTTGTCTTTTTTGTATCTAAAATAATAATTTATAAAATTATGCTCAAACCAAAATATTTTCTCTACGCTCGCAAATCAACAGAAGATGATGACCACCAAATCATGAGTATTGAGGCACAGCTTTTTGAGTTGCGGGAATATGCGCGTAGAGAAAATGTGGAAATTCTCCAAGAATTTATTGAGGCGAAAAGCGCAAAGAAACCCGGACGAGAAAAATTTGCAGAAATGATAAACGAGATAGAAAAATCTGACGGCGTTGGAATTTTAGCATGGCACCCCGATAGGTTAGCGAGAAATAGTGTTGATGGCGGAAAAGTTATCTATCTCGTTGATACGCAAAAAATCGTTTCTTTGCGCTTTCCGACATTTTGGTTTGAGCCCACGCCGCAAGGATTGTTTATGTTACAAGTGGCGTTCGGCCAATCAAAATACTATTCCGATAACTTGGTGGAAAATATCAATCGCGGTATTCGCCAAAAACTCCGTCGTGGCGAATGGCTGACAAAAGCGCCATTTGGTTATGTGAATAATACAAAAACGAGAACTATTGAACCGCACCCAACACTTTCAAAAGTTATTGTTCGCGCTTTTGAGGAATTCGCCACAGGAAAACATACGCTGGGAAGTTTAGCGGAGTTTTTGGCTGAACTTGGCTTGGAGACACGATACCGAACGCCACTTGCCAAAGCGTCCATATCGCGAATGCTTACTAATCAAGCATATTTAGGTTTGGTGAAGCATAAAGGCGAATATCACGAAGGACGCTTTGAACCAATTCTTTCCGCAACGCTTTTTGAAGCCGTGCAAGAAATATTGCGCCGAAAAGCAAAACCGCGAAAGACAAAACAACGCCATGATTTTCCATTTACCGGACTAATGACTTGCGGCGAATGTGGCTCGGCGATCACGGCGCAATTTTCGCGCGGCAAATGCGGCGGAATATATCGCTACTATCGTTGCACAAAAAAGAAAGGCGTTTGTTCGCAAAAATATATCCAAGAAAAAGACCTTGCCGCGCAAATTAAAGCACGGCTTCAAAGCGTTGTCCTTTGCGATGAGTGGACGGATAAAATGTTAAAGCAAGTTAATGAGTGGGAAAAAGAACAAAATCACTCATCGCAAAAGTTTGTCCAAAATCTGAAAAATAAACTTTCTGAAACGCAAGAGAAACTGGACAAACTGGTTTCCGCCTACATTGACGGCGACATTCCTAAAGAAAATTATCTGCCGAAAAAAGAAGAACTATTAAAGCAAAAAGTTTCTCTTGCGAACGATTTGGAAGATTTTGGACAAACGGGAAAGAATTGGCTCCAACCCTTGCGGGCGTGGATTTTAGATACGAAAAAAGCCAAAAATTTGGCTTCTTCCGAAAACTACGAGGAAATGAAGCGGTTCGTTCAAAAAGTCGGAACGAACCCCATATTTTTGGACAAAGCCATTTCCTTTTCTTTTTGCTCGCCGTGGGATTTTATTCGGGAAACACTTGTGAGCCGCGCGAAGCGCGGCGAGCAAACCTCTGTTTCCTCAGCAAAAAATTTGCAAAATTTCTCTTGGTGGACCGTGGGAGAATCGAACTCCCGTCCTCCGGATGCAAACCGGAAGCTCTACCACTAAGCTAACGGCCCAAGCTATAACTTATGAGTTATAATATAATCATTTCGGGCTTATGTCAATAAAAATAAAATCGAACAAAGGCATTCCTGCCCGTAAAAAAATCCTTGCTTTCCCGGGAGTTTTTTGCTACAATTAGCCTAAACATTAAATTAATTTTAATCAAAAAATTACAATAAAAATAAGCTATGGCTGCAATCAATTTTCCCAAAATGGAAGAAGAGATTCTAAAATTTTGGCAGGAGAAAAAAATATTTGAAAAATCGGTAAATAAAAAAGCGCCTCACGGTGACTATGTTTTTTATGACGGCCCTCCTTTTGCCACAGGCACGCCGCACTATGGACATATTGTTGCCTCACTCATGAAAGACGCTGTTCCCCGATATTGGACGATGCGCGGATACCGGGTCGAACGCAAATGGGGATGGGACTGCCACGGCCTTCCGATAGAAAATATTGTCGAACGTGAACTGCACGTCAAGAATAAAAAAGATATCGAGGAAAATATCGGCGTGGAAAAATTCAACGAAACCTGCCACAGCAAGGTCCTTTTGTACGCCGACGAGTGGAAAAAATTTATTCCAAGAATGGGACGCTGGGTCGACATGGAAGCCGATTATAAAACTATGGATCTTTCCTATATGGAAAGCATCTGGTGGGTTTTCAAACAACTTTGGGAGAAAGGATTGATTTATGAAGGATATAAATCAATGCATATCTGCCCGCGCTGCGAGACGACCCTTTCCCAATCGGAGGTAAGCCAGGGATATAAGGATATTGAGGATATTTCCGTAACCGTAAAATTTAAATTGACCGACGAACCGGATACCCATGTCCTCGCCTGGACAACTACTCCCTGGACATTGCCGGGTAATATTGCGCTGGCGGTCGGGGAAGACATAGATTATCTGAAAATAAAAATAGGCGGAGATAATTTTATCCTGGCTAAAAATACCGCGGAAAAAATACTGGCCGGACGAAAATATAAAATCACCGAGGAAATAAAGGGTCGCGACCTTGTCGGAAAATCCTACGAACCCCTTTTCCCTTATTTTGATAATCCAAAAAATCGGGAAAACGGTTTTAAAATATACCATGCTCCTTTTGTCGCGACCGAAGAGGGAACCGGAGTCGTTCATATCGCCCCGGCTTTCGGCGAAGACGATCTGAATTTAGGAAAAGAAAAAAATCTCCCCTTTGTCCAGCATGTCGACCTCTCGGGTAAATTTACCAAAGAAATTTCCGATTTCCCGGGAGAATCGGTCAAGCCGGCGGGAAATACCGAGGCAACCGACCTTAAAATTATTGACTGGCTCGACAAAAACAATCTTCTTTTCGCCCAGGCAAAATATATGCACTCCTATCCGCATTGCTGGCGTTGCGATACCCCTCTCATCAATTACTCGACTTCTTCCTGGTTTGTAAAAGTCTCAGCCATTAAAGGAAAAATGCTTCAGCTTTCTGAAAAAATCAATTGGGTCCCGGCCCATATTAAGGAGGGACGCTTCGGCAAATGGCTCGAGGGCGCTCAGGATTGGTCAATTTCGCGCCAGCGCTTTTGGGGATCGGTTATGCCCGTCTGGAAATGCGCCTGCGGTGAAACCAAAGTTTTCGGCTCGCGCGAAGAATTGGAAAAAATGAGCGGGCAGGAGGTCAGCGATCTCCACAAGCATATTGTCGATAAAATTACCGTTAAGTGCCCAAAGTGCGGAGGGACGATGCGTCGGATCCCGGATGTTCTGGACTGCTGGTTTGAATCGGGGTCAATGCCCTACGCCCAACTCCATTATCCGTTCGATAACCGGGAAAAATTCGAAAAGAATTTTCCGGCCGAATTTATCGCCGAAGGCGTAGACCAAACCCGGGCCTGGTTCTATTACCTGGTCGTTCTCTCTACTGCTATCATGGATGATATCCCCTTCAAGAATGTCATTGCCAACGGGATAGTTCTGGCCGAAGACGGGCAAAAAATGTCCAAGAGATTAAAAAATTATCCTGATCCAAACGAAGTTATAAATAAATACGGCGCCGACGCCTTGCGCTATTATCTTCTGACTTCCCCGGTTATGAAAGCCGATACGCTTAATTTTTCCCAAAAAGGCGTTGATGAAACTTTCAAAAAATTGATCATGATTCTCTGGAACGTTTACTCGTTCTATGCCATGTATGACGCGGGAAAAACCGGAGTCAAAGCGGATTCAGATAATATTTTGGATAAATGGATTGTCGCCAAAATACAGATTCTTATTAAAACGGTTACCGAACAAATGAACGCCTATGATTTGGTTTCGGCAACCAGGCCGATTGTCCAATTTGTCGACGAGCTTTCTACCTGGTACTTACGCCGAAGCCGCAACCGATTCAAATCGGAAAAATCATCGGAAAAAGAAGCCGCCCTGGGAACATTAAAATATGTCCTCACGACATTGAGCAAAACCCTCGCCCCCTTCATTCCGTTCATCGCCGAAAAAATTTATCAGGAGCTTGGCGGAAAAAATGAATCGGTCCACTTGGAGGATTGGCCGGAAACCGACGAAGCGTTAATCAACCAAAAGGTTTTGAACCAAATGGAGGCAGCGCAAAAAATTGTCGAAGCCGGCTTAGCTGCCCGGGCGGCGGCCGGAATAAAAATCCGCCAGCCGCTAGCTTCTTATTCCACAACGCTCGCTAAAACTATGGAATCAGAATATATTGAAATTATTAAAGAAGAACTGAATATCCTGGAATTGAAATTCGGAGAAGACAAGTTGGACACGGAATTAACTCCCGAGCTAAAAGCTCAAGGCCTCGTCCGAGAAATTGTCCGCACGGTCAATTCCTTGCGTAAAGAAGCCGGGCTAACGATTGCTAACCGAATTATTCTTTACTACGAAACAAACGAGCTGTCGGAAAAAATATTCTTGGAGTCCGGAAAAAAAATAAAAAAAGAAACCTTAAGCGAAAAATTGGAAAAAGGCAGGACGGAAGTTATCGGTGAAAAAGAAATCGAAGGAATCTGGCTAGGGATTAAAAAAATATAATATGAATATACAACAAATTTTTGATTTGGCGATAAAAATGGGGGTAGATTCGGACTTACGCGGAAAGGCTGCCGTCCAAAAATTCCTGAAACGAAAAAAGGAGCAATACGACAAACTCAGCAAGGAGCAAAAAGACGAATTCGATACCGAATCCCTGACAAATCCTTATCTTGACAGCCGGATTCATTTTAATTCGGGAAAAACACCAGTGAAAAAAATTCTGGCTGGGATTGATATGGAGGGCGACGAAATTTTTCTGGCCGACAAGCTCGGGAACATTGACCTGATTTTGGCCCATCACCCGCGAGGTAAGGCCCTCGCCAGTCTGGCCGATGTCATGCACCTCCAGGCGGAGGTATACGCCCAATACGGCGTGCCGATCAATATTGCCGAATCAATCCAAAAAACCCGAATCGAAGAAGTCTCTCGCGGAGTTAACCCTGTCAATCATTATCGCCCGATCGATATTGCCCGTCTTCTAAAAATTAGTTACACCAATGTTCACACTCCTTGCGATAATTTGGTTGCCAATTTTTTGAAGAAAAAAATAACCGCCGCCAAACCGGATTACGTCGGAGAAATCTTAAAATTATTAAAAGAAATTCCCGAATACAAAGAGGCGATAAAACAAGGAGCCGGACCGCGTCTTTTTGCCGGACATCAAGAAAATCATTGCGGAAAAGTAGCCGTCACGGAAATCACCGGCGGGACGGAACCTTCGGCAAAAATCTACGAAAAACTCGCACAAGCCGGCGTCGGTACGATTATCGGCATGCACCAGTCGGAAGAACATAAAAAAGAAGCCGAAGCGGCGCACATCAACGTTATTATCGCCGGGCATATTTCATCCGATTCGATCGGAATGAATCTATTTTTGGATGAACTCGAGAAAAAAGGAATTGAAATAATCCCCTGCTCCGGGCTTATCAGGGTTAAAAGATTTAAAAAGAAAAATAAATAATATGATTTCCTACCTCAAAGGAAAAATCATTTATAAAGGCGACCACTTTTCTATTTTGGAAACTGGCGGTGTTGGCTATCAAGTTTTTTTGCCGGAATCTTATCTTTTAAAATACAAAACCGGAGAAACCGTGGAAATTTTTACTCACGAATACGCACGCGAAGACAGCCGGGAACTTTATGGCTTTGGCACGATTGAGGAATTAAAATTTTTCTGGCAACTTATCGGTGTTTCCGGCGTCGGTCCAAAGATGGGCCACAAAATAATTTCCGCTTACCGATTGGATAAACTAGAAAAAGCTGTTTCCGAGGGGGATTTGGGAATTCTCTCGACTATTCCCGGCGTTGGGAAAAAGACGGCGCAAAAAATAATTTTAGAATTGAAAGGAAGACTTGTAACTGGGAAAGCTGTTTCCGCCGACAATGAAATAGTCGATGCTCTCGTGCGCCTGGGTTACTCTAAAAACGAGGCGCAGGAAGCGGTCGGAAAAATTGGCGAAGAAATAGAAGGCGCGGAAAACAAAATCAAAGCCGCTCTGAAAAATTTAGGAAAGTAAAAATGCCTGAAACAAAAACAATCAGCGACAAAATAGCGTGGAATAATTTTTTATTGAACCAGCCAACCCAGACTGGAATTTTTTTACAGAGTGCCCAGTGGCTTGATTTCCAGGAAGCGGCCGGACATAAAGCTCTGCGGCTGGCTTATTCGGATGAAAAAGAAAATATTACCGGGCTTTGCGGCGTAATCTTCCGCACGGCTAAATTTGGAAAGAAATATTTTTATATCCCCCGCGGCCCAATCGGTAAACCGGAAGAGCTAATTAGTGAAATAATAAAACTAGCCAAAAAAGAAAATTCTATTTTCCTAAAAATAGAACCATCGGTCGAGTTTCGAGTTTCAAGTTTCAAGTTTAAAAAAACCTCGTCCGTTCAGCCACGGCAAACAATTGTCCTTGATCTTAATAAATCCGAAGAAGAACTTCTCTCCTCCATGCATGAGAAAACCCGCTATAATATCCGTTTGGCTGAAAAGAAAAATCTTTTTATCAAAAAGGGATCGGCTGAAGATTTTTGGAAATTGATGGAGGATACGACAAAACGTGATAAATTCAGCTCTCACCCTAAAAAACATTATCAAATGATGCTCGAAAAAATTTCTGGCGACGGGAAAAAAGAAATGCGGACGGAATTAAAAATGGTTTATTCTGGCGATACACCGCTCGCCGCGGCGATCGTCGGATATTTTGGCGATACCGTTACGTATATCCACGGCGCCTCATCCAACGAAAATAGAAACCTAATGGCGCCATACTTTCTACACTGGGAAATTATTAAAGAAGCGAAAAAACTCGGCTATAAATTTTATGACTTCTGGGGAATTGATGAAAAAAAATGGCCGGGGGTTACCCGCTTTAAAAAGGGATTCGGCGGATTTGAAATAAATTATCCCGGCACTTTCGACTTGCCAATCGACAAATTCTGGTATACAATCTACAATCTGGCAAAAAAATTATTCTAAGCCCTTGTAGTTGAATGGATACAACACCTCCCTCCGAAGGAGGCGGTGCAGGTTCGATTCCTGCCGAGGGCAATAAAAAACAGAAATTTAAAAATTTCTGTTTTTTATTGTTAAAAAATTTACGGTTCTACACCAGAGGCGGATCCGCCTTAGGCAGAGATTCCCTGCCTGCCGGCAGGCTCTTAGGAGTTTTGGCCCGCCGCGGTTTTTTCCTTGACAGCCTGCAGGATTTTTAGTTAAATAAAAAACTGCCCGATAAAAAAGGGGGGGTGAGGAGGATAGGGATGGATGGGTTACCGGACAGAAGAACGCTCCGAAAGATGTGGCATGCCGCCTACCGTTGTGCGCTATGCGAACGGCTCTTCAGGAAGGAGACCTCAAGGTGTCCGCGCTGCGGCTCAAACAAAATTGAGCGTACCTCTCTCCGGGCCACGGATTTCTGCGCTATCTTCGGGCATAATGGCGCTGATGTCTTGGTTCCCAACAGCGAAAAAATAGAGAGAATGGTTTTTGTTGTGGCCAACGGAAAAAAATCAGGAAACCGCTCATGAGCCACCAATACCGTTTTTATTGCACTCGCTGCGGAGAACAACGCACTAGGAGGAAGGTCGCGGGCCTGACGGACGGGCCCGGATACAAGCCGGCAGGCTGACCAATGCTCCGGCAGCATTTTCCGCAAGGAATTTTCTGCCGGATTTTTTATTATTGACAAATTATTTATTTATAATTAGAATGTAATTTCGGAATACAAAGGAGGATCAAAGTGGATAAACCGGCCGGTTCGTTAAGGTTACTCTCAAAGAAAGATCGGGAAACTCCCGTCGTTGGATGGAAATCGACCGTGGCTGGCGAAGGCGGACTGATCAACCCGAAGGGATGGGCAATGCTCCGGGTTGTAGTCCAGAAAATTCTGGACGGTGGGGCCGTAGATCTTTACGATCAGCCGATCTTCGTCGAAAATCCGGGAGCAATCGTTGTCTGCCGGACAGATCGCAAAATTGGGCTTGTCCAAAACTTCCGTTTCGTCGGGAAAAGAATCCTCGAAGCGGGAGGCGACTACGTCAGACGCTTGGACAAGGAACACCGCTGGGAAGAACTGCTCGAAGCGCTCGGCGCATGGAAGTGGGAATTGCCGCGTGGCCTTGCCAACTTTCTCGGGTCTCCAAAGCTCGAGCAATTCGTCTTGGCCGCGGCCAATGCCGAAGCGCTCGAAGAAGCCGGTTACCTGCTTGCCGATGCAAAAATCATCGGGACAATAAATGTAAACCCAACGTTTTTTGTCCACAGCCAATACGTCGTGCAGGGAAAAATCGTCGCCAAGCGGGAAGCCCGCCCGGAACCTTCTGAGATCATCGGAAAAATTAGACTCTTTTCGGCGAGAGAGATCCGTCGAATGGTGAGAAACAACGAGTTGGACGATGGCTTGACGCTTGCGGCTCTGGCTATCGCCAGTTTCCATTTCTAGGAGATTAACTCCGCCGGAAAATTTTCGGCGGATTTTTTTATTAAAAAAAGGGCGAATGATTAGTTCGCCCTCACGACTGTCTTCAGTGAAACCTGCGAGGATCAGGGATCAGTCCTCCCGGATCCGTGTCATCTCTCGACGCAGGATCGAGCCCGGTTCCCTTGACGTTCCTGTCCCAAGCCCGGCGTTGTTCGCAGCGAATCAAGGTCTCGGAAAAGAAACGATAGAGTGCGCCAGGCGCCCGAAACGGGATGAGCGCCAAGGTGACAACGTCATCGATAATCTTGTGGAGCGACTCGGTCTGTTTTTTGAAATCCATTTTGCTATCCTTTCCGCCCCTTACCGAAACACTCCACAATGAGCTCGGCATCGCGCATGGAAAGTTTCCGCCGATTATACCGCAGCCCGACCAAAACTTCGGGATCAAGATTTTTGGCCAGATACTCACTGGCCTCTTTCCAGTCCTGGGCGTCTGGACTGTCGTTCGCAGAAAAGATCCCTTGTCCGATCGGCGCTCCGCCTTCTTGGCCAAATTTGCACATTGCTCGTCCTCCTCTATCCGGATACGCCGGAAGCAACGGCCGATTCGTCTTTGGCCTCGAGATCAGCGGCAATCAGACCGCGATATTCTTGCCAAAGGGCCGTCCGCTCTTTGCGAAGATTGGTCTCGGTCAGATGGAGATCGGCGAGTGCGTGTTCGATCTGAGCAAGCCGCCTGATGATACTGTCCACCCTTTCTTCCCTTGCTTTTTCTGCCGGCACCTCTCACCCTCCTTCTAATTTAGAGAATAAAATATAAAAAATATATTGTCAATAAAAAACTGACGCCGCTCGGCGTCAGTTTTTTAATTTATACCTTATGCTTATTTTACGATTCCCTTCCCTTCAGCCATTGGATCGCCATCAAGATTGGCCGTCAGAGCGCCGCCCGCTTTACTGATTACGCCCGACGTCACCTTATCGGTTACCCGAAGACTTGTCCCCAAAAGCAAAGTTACGAGTTTTCCCCTTTCCGCCTCGCCCGGAGTAAGAGTAATTTCAAAATTTGCCTCAAGTTCTTTGATGTCGAGCGGAATTCTGTTCAACGTCCAAACAACTTCACGGGTCGCTTCGTCAAATTTAATGTCGCCAGCCTTAATTTCAAATTTGTTAGACCATTTTATATTTTCCGGCAAAGTCGTGCTGACGCGCAAATTTTCCAATTCATGCAGCGAGTTTGAAACATTCCAAAAAATGCGATACGCTGTCGTTTCTCCAACCTTGGGCGGCAATGGACCCGTCCCCACGGCAATATTATCATCGTTGAAATATCTCGCCGCCGTTTTGAAAGAAAGATCCGAATTGACTTTTAGATTGATGGTATTACTTTCAATCGTTTCCTCCCTTGCTTCTCCTCCCATTTTGCCTATTTTAACCGTCGCCAGACTCTTTATGCCAAAATCTTTAATATTCCAGTCGTTAAATTCAGAAAATGGTTTTAATTTAATTTGGAAATTAATGGTTCCCTCGGCGTCCGGCGCCAATTTTTCAAGCGAGGCAACCTGTTTTTTACTCCAGCTAATAGCACCCTGGCGGATTTCCGGAGACAGTTGCGTGCCGAGTACCAAACCATCGCTATCGTCTTTCAACGAAGACCAATCCAAGAGCATTTTATTATTTCGCGAAGTCGATTCAAAAACCATCTTTATCTCAATATCCCCCAGCTCCGCCTTATCCTTATTCTGATAAGTAATGGAATAATTAAGCGTATCGCCAAAATTAATAGTCCTGTCCTTAGAATCGCCATTGGCAATCAGAGTAACCATCATCGCTCCGACTAAAACATTAGTTTTGAATCCGCTCTCCTTCTGCAGATAAAAATTATCTCCTTCGGAAAAACCTATCCGCGCCAAAAATTCCTTTTCTCCTTCGGCGGTCGGCCCGAAAGATCCGCCGAATTCAAATTCTTTCTCTTCACCGGAACCGATTTCGGCAATTTCCCATCTCGAAACTTCCTTATCTCCGGATTTTTCCTTAAAGGCAAAATCCGCCGGAGCTTCCACTGAAATCGTTATATTCTGGATCGGAGATGCGGCGTTATTTTTACATTTTATCTTAAAAATAGATTCACTTTTTGAAATGATTCTCTCCGGTCCGGTCAAACTGATATCGAGAACCAAATTTTCTATCTTCGTCACAGCAGTCGCAACTTTTTGAAATTCCGAATTAAAATCTCCCGGTTTATACGTCAAAACTGCCTGGATGGCCTGAAGGGAATCGAACGCGCCTCTGAGAGTTCCCCTGATTTTTATTTCTCCAGTTTCTCCTGCCGACAAACTTCCCAATTGCCAAAGATTCTGTCCGTCCGAAGCTCCCGGCGAAGTCCCCGTCAAGACAAAATTATCGGGGAAACGGACTTCAACTTCGGATTGTCCCAACGGGACATCTTCTCCGTTTATATATTTGACCGTGTATTCTATCGCTTCTCCTCCTGCCGCTCCGGAGGGCGCCAAAATCTGCAAATCGACTTTTTCGCCGGTAAAGCTTTTCCCTTGTCCGAAAAAGAAAAATCCGGCCCAGGAAAGCGCGGCTAAAAAAGCAAAAAATGCGACCAACCCTCCCAAAATAATTTTGGCCCGACTTCTTTTCTTACGGTAAATCTTGGACATATCCGGCATTTCCCCGTCTTCTTCTTTGTAAATTTCCAGAAGCTCTTTTTCTATTTCTTTCTTACCGGAATATTTTTCCTTTTTTGACGGGCCGCCCGGTAATTTGGCCAGGGGCTTAACCTCGGAAATCATTTTCTTTTCTTCCGGAACAAGCAACGCCGCCTTCTCCTCTTCGGCCTCTAACAATTTCTGCCCGGGCTCGACTGTTTTTTTAGAAACGCGAGCCGCCGAATTCTTTTTTCTTTTTGCTTTTCCTCCTGCCATATAAAATTATATTTTATTTTTTTATAAAACCAATGTAATAAAGGTGGTCGCCGGATAATTGAACCGCCGTATCAATCGAGGAATTTCCCAGCCGCGAACCTTCCCCGTAAAGCCAGGCCGGCTGCCAATTCGGGGGAAAAGTAACCCGGCTCTCAAAAGTACCTTTTGCTCCCGGCTGCTTCTGAACCAACAGCTGATAAAAAACTTTTTCAGCGGCTGAACTGCCAAAATTTTCGCTAATCGCGCTTAACCAATTGTTGTTTTTCTCCTCTGGAAAAATCAATCTGAACGGCAGCTGATATTCCAAAACAACAACCGCCTCCTCGCCCGGATCGACCTGGACCCAATTCCCGAAAACAGTTTTCCCAAATTCGGAAGAAATGCGCGTACCGCTCTTGGCCTCAATCATAACCTGGCCTTCGTTATTTTTAAGATCGGCATCCGTCCCGAAATCTTCCCCCGGTTTTTCAAAAAGATTATCCGGCGGAGCTTCAAAACCCTGAACCGAAAGCAAAACACTGCCCTTCGGAACATAAACCCTCATATAATCGACGTTGCGCATCCCGGTAAAAACTTCTCCCTTTACTCCATTATGCCGCCGGGTAATAGTCAGTCTATTTTTGATGAGACCGTCCTCGGAAACGATTGTCTCCAAATTTATTTTTTCTTCAATAACTTTATCGGTTTTCCCTCCTCCCAAATTGGCATGAACCACCAAAAGATAGTCGGTATTGTCTCCGGCATCCTTTATTTGCCCTCCCCAGCCCAAGCTCATGATTTCATGCTCTACCTCGGGAAAAACGGAATAAACCAAAATATTTTTTTCTTGCAGGGAACTGAGCGCAACGGCTAAAATTTTTCCGAATTGTTTCGGGTCACTGCCCTTGATTTTTTCAATCAGCTTGGGCATCATATCCCCGATAATTTTCTTGGGCTTGTTTTCTTTTTTGTCATATTCCGTTTCAACCGCCTTCTGCATTTCTTCCATGAAATTTTTCTGGTCTATCGTTTTGCCGTACTCGGGCATATCGATCGGACCGACCACCCCGATAATTTCGGCGACAAAGTCCGAATTTATTGCTACCACTCCGTCAACCGTCGGCCCTCCGCCCTTCTCATAAAACCACTTTATTTTCTGAGCTGAGGCCGGAAAGTCGGGAAACCAGTTGGCATCCTGCAGTTCCCATCTCGCGTTAATAAGCCTCAGGGGATCCGGAGCGGAAACCCGTTCCTTCAGCGAACCTTGAAAATCGTATGGCCCTCCACCAGGAACTTCCATATTTTTAATCTCGCCACGGTCAAAATCAACCAGGGCTAAACTCCCTATAAAACCGCCTGTCGGGCGGATCTCACTTGAATTTTGAAAAACTAATAAATATCTTTTGTCTGAATCGTCCCCTAAAAATTCTACTAAAAGATCTGAGATAGAAATTATTTTTTTCAAACTTTGCGTAAAAATTGGCAGTTTATTTTGAAGTTTGGCAAACGCCTCGCGTTTATCCTCGGGAACGGCTCCGAGTCCTACGCCGGAAAGACGTTCAGTTGCCGCCACTACTTCCGGCAGAATAACCGTCAGCCTGTTCCTTAAAATTTTTATTTTTTGAGTAAGTTTTTTGTCGCCGCCCTCAGCGGAAAAATCATCAAGGCTTTGCAACAGTCTTCCACCCGCCCAGGAAAATTTTTCTCCGGCAAAAATTATGGCTTCTCCCGCTGAAAATTTATCTCCGCCGACGGGCAGAGCTTTGATTAAATTAGCGACGGCAAAATTTATTTCCCTGATTTCTTCCTGAGCCAGACCGAATTGACTAGCGGCCTGATCAAACCGGGCTGCCGCAGCCGCAAAATCAGACTCGGCTATTTTTTCTCCGCCGGACAGAATGCTCGTGTAAGCCGCCTCGGTTCCGACCAAGGCCTTGTCTCCTGTCGCCTTTAAATTACTAATGTAAGAAAAGGCCTGGAGCGGCAAAATAAAAATAAAGGCGACTATGCCGAAATTTAAAATTTTTCTGTAATCGGCAAGGGCGTATCTGGAAAAATTTAAAAAACGCGAGAAAAAGCCGTAGACTTCCCGCGCGCCATTTTTCGGAAAAACTAATATGCTCGAAATAATTTTCGCCGCCAAAAAACAGATACCGCATACAATTTTCCACAAACCGGAAAAAATTTTTCTCGCGAACCTTGCCGGGACGGAAAAAGGATTTTTAATTTTTATCGAATGACTCTCCGGTACAGCACATCTGATCTCTTTTTTCGGCACAGCCGGTTCTGTTTTTTTTCTTTCACTCAAAATTTTTTTTAAATCAACAACGTGCGGCGACGGTTCGCCGACGGAGGAATTTTCCCAATCAATGACTGTTTCTTTTCTAATTTTATTCTTTGCCGATGGCATTTTGATAAACTTTTAAAGTTTGCTCCGAAAGCCTTGTCCAATTATATATTTTTACCCTCTCCAATCCGGAAGTTATAAGTTTTTTGCGCGTGTCTTCGTCGCTCCAGACAAATCTTATTTTCTGGATCATGTCGTCTTCATTCTCCGGATCAAAATAAACCGCTGCCTCGCCGTAGATTTCTGAAAGACACGAACCGCTAGAGGCAACTACCGGAAGCCCGTAGCTCATCGCCTCGAGCCCCGGCAAACCGAATCCTTCCACGAATGACGGAAAAACATAAAGGCGGGCGTTGCGGTAAAGGTCGGCCAAAATCGCCTCAGAAACGAAATCGGTAAAAATCACATCCCGCTCAATTGATGTTCCCCTAATTTCCTCCTTCATTCTTTTGTAGAAATAATCCTCCTTGCCGACCAGCACCAGCTGACAGTCCAATTTAAGTTTGGAAAAAATTTTCAAGAGACCCTCCAGATTTTTATGCGGATAGGCATTGCCGACGTAAAGTAGGTACGGTTTTGTTATTCCAAATTTTGCAAGATGCTTTTTTTCCGGAATCTTAAGCTGTCCATACTCCACTCCGTCACAGGCTTCATAGGTCACTGCGATTTTTGCTTGATCAATTTTAAAATATTTAACTATTTCTCCTTTTGTACATTCGGATACTGTAATAATCTTCTCCGCCCGGCGGAGACCGAGACCGATAACTACCCGATAAGCAAGATATTTTAATTTGTAAAGAAAGGGCCCGAGCGTTGTCGCCCGCGGAGTGGGAAATTGCAACAGAATTAAGTCATGGATCGTCGCGACAAATTTTACCGGACAAAAAATGGGGATATTGAAGTGCGGAAAATGCATCAGATCAATTTTTTCCCGCCTGATAGAGTGCGGCATCATGATTTGCTCTTTCATACTATACCACCGGTAATCAGCCAAAACTTTTTTGAAATTGGAAACCTTGGGAGTATAGTAATCCCAATTTTCTTTTCGTAAAAAAATTATGTATTCATTGGCTTGGTCAATTTTTTCGAGATTCTCAACTAATCGTTCGACATACCTTCCCAACCCCTTTCCTACCGGCCCGAAAAAACGCGCGTCTATCCCTATTCTCATATACCTTATTATAACAAAAAAAAATAAAAGAAAAAAGAGGCAAAAAACCTCTTAGTTTTACTCTTCAAGATAATCTTTTATCTATTTGAAAGTTGTCAACGCCTCTCTGGCGCATCTTTCCCAACTAAATTTCGCCGCCTGCGCCTTGCCCTTTAAAATTAAACCGCTCCGTAAGTTTTCATCAGCCAAACACTCGGTCATAACTTTTGCAATCTCGGCCGGATTATAAGGATCAACCATCAAAGCCGCTTCGCCCATTATCTCGGGCAACGACGAAGCAGTACTTGTAATTACCGGCGTACCGGCTGCTGCCGCCTCAAGCGGCGGAAAACCAAAGCCTTCATAAAAAGATGGGTAAACGAAAAGTTTAGCCAATTTGTAAAAAGCCGATTTCTCTTCCGGAGAAATATAGTTTATAAATTTTATATCATCGCGCGCCGGACCTTTCTCCGCCCGCGCCAATATTTTTTTACAAAGCCATCCGCGCGGACCAACAATCACGAGCTTGCAATCCGAACTCTCTGACGCTTTAAAAATTTCAAAAGCTCTAATTAATCCTTCAATATTTTTTCTTGGTTCAAGGGTACCTAAGGACAAAATAAAATTTTCCGGTAAATTATATTTTTTCTTAATGGCTTCGCTACCGGAAACATCCACCATGCCGCCGACTCCGGAATAAATAACTTTTACTTTCTCGGATGCCACGCCGCACAATTCAATGATGTCTTTTTTCGTATTTTCAGAAACCGCTATAATCTTCTTGGAACTCCTGATTAATTTCCGCGGATTAACAAACCAATGCCACAACCGACGTTTCCGGGAAAAGAATCTCGGATAACGGAGAAATGACAAGTCGTGGACGGTGATAATTTTTTTTACCCCACGCGACAAGGAAATAAAATTCAAATTGGGAATGAGTAATATATCTATTTTCTGTCTCATCAGTTTGTCTATCTTCGGCCATCGCAAAAACCTAAAACAAAAATTTAATATTTTATTTGGCCAATGGAGGCCACAAAAATGGATGTTGGGTAAATTTTTCCACTTTTTCGGCAATAAATCATCAACGCTATGGAAAGAATTATAAAATAAAAAATACTTATTTTCTTTGTCAATATCAAAAAGAGCGTCGAGGAGCTGGAAAGTATATTCCCCGACGCCGCTTCTTTCTTTTTCGAGCAATGATCTCGCGTCAATGCCTATATTCATACTATTTACTGCTGAATTCCTGCCAGCTATTTTCTATATAATTTTTTATTTTATTTTTAAACTCCCCGGCATCGAACTGCTCGGCGTGAGCCCGGATTTCTTCTGCCTTATATTCTTCCGGCTTAAATCTGATTATTGTATGGGCCAACGCCTCCCAGCTTTGATCCTGAAAAAACTTTCCCGTTTTTCCCTCCACGACCGTCTCAAGCGCTCCGCCTTTAGCGTAAGCTATCACCGGCCGGCCGGAAGCCATTGTTTCAATTACCATCAAGCCGAAATCTTCTTCCTGCGGATGGATAAAGGCCAGACACTTTCTGTATAATTCTTTCTTCTCTTCGTCAGAAACTTTTCCTAAAAATTCAATATTTGGTTTAGCCATTTCTTTCAATTTTTGGAGTTCCGGCCCCTCGCCGAAAATTTTCAGAGGAATCCCGAGTTTGTTGAAGGCCTGAACAACCAGATCAAATCTCTTGTAAGGCACCAGGCGCCCGCCGGACAAATAATAGTTTTCCTGGACCGGGGCGACGGAAAATTTAGAAATATCAACGGGCGGATAAATCAAATCGCTCTCCCGGCCGTAATATTTTGAAATTCTTTTCTGCACTGTTTTTGAATTGGCGATAAATTTATCAACTCTCTCGGCGGCCATCCGGTCCCAGATTCTAAGACGCGGCAACATTAGGGAAATCGCTTTTTTGACCAATTTGCCGTGCGCCAGTTCTTTAATATAAAGATGAGTATCGGTCCACAAATACCTTGTCGGAGTATGGCAATAACATATGTGCAAAGTTTCCGGACGGGTTATAACTCCCTTGGAAAGAGCGCTTGAATTTGAAAGAACAACATCAAAATTATCCAACTCGTGCTTTTCCGTAGCCAGGGGCATCAGAGGTAAAAACCATTTAAAATTTCCGACCCCGCTTGGAATTTTCTGGATAAAAGAAGTTTTGATATTTTCTCCGGAAAATTCCTTGCCCATTTTTTTCTTATCGAAAACCAGGGTATAAATCGGCGCTTCCGGAAATATCTCGCGAAAAACCCGGAGCACTCTTTCGGCTCCCCCGTCTTGAGTAAGGTGATCGTGGACTAAAGCGACTCTCATAAAGTTATGCCGCGCCTTTTCCGAAAAAAACAACAAATGGCGTCTTGAACAAAATATATAGATCGAGTTTTAAGGACCAATTTTCAATATAATAAACATCGAGCTTTACCTCGTCTTCAAAATCCAAATCGGCGCGTCCGGAAATTTGGGCAAGGCCGGTAATCCCCGGCTTAACAATCAGAACTTTTTTATGATGTTTCTTGTACCTCGCAACTTCTTCCGGCAAATGCGGCCGCGGTCCGACCAAACTCATCTTTCCGGTAAGGACCAAAAATAATTCCGGCAACTCGTCGATGCTAAGCCGGCGGATAATTTTTCCGACACGCGTTACCCGAGGATCATCTTTTATTTTAACGAGCGGCCCTTTGCGAAAATCCTGTTCGGCCAATTCCGTATAGCGCAAATGATGCGTTCCCGGTTTCATCGAACGGAATTTAAAATAATCGAAAGATTCTCCGTTCTGGCCGACGCGCTTTACTTTGCTTCCGTCATCAAGCCGGCTCCAAAAAATCGGTCCCCGGGAGTCTATTTTAATGGCAATAGCCGTTAAAATCATAACTGGGGAAACTATAATAAGCAAAACCAGCGAGCCGATAATATCAAAAATTCTTTTATAAATTTTCCCCCACCCTTCGAGGCGGGTTCTTTTAATTTCGGCGACCGGGACCCCGGCATAATCGCGGATATCAATTTTTGCCGCCTGGACGGCAAAAAGATCGGCGGAATATTTAAAAACAATGTGCCGGTCATTGCAAAAATCTATTAAACCGAGTGTTTCCTCACGGTTCCCTCCGCCCGTCTGAATAATCTCATCCAAACCGACAGTTTTATGAAGCTCCTCCAGCTCCAAGGCTATATCTTCGTCGAATTTGGCGTAACGTTTTATAACCTTGAGGCCCAACCCGGGATTTTTGTAAAATTCGCTGATTAGAATATCCGTGTTCTTATCTTCTCCTATGATAACGACTCTGTGCACCCCGACTCCCCGCCTGAAAAAAATTCTCTGAATGAATCTTACCGATAAACGGCCGAAACTGACAAAAATAACTGCCAAAACCCAGGCAGCCAAAATAATAAATCTTGAAGAAAAAAGATCTCTCTGAAAAAAGAACAGCACAATTATGAAAGCCAACCCGGCCGAACAGGCCAAAAATATTTTTGCAATCTCATCCAGGACCCTCCTTGTTCCACCAATAGTATAAAGCCCGGACAAAGCGAAAATAACAAGCCAGGCTAGGGCCATACTCGCCGCAATATTAGCAAACTCCCCGAAAGGCATTTCGTAAATAATGGGGCGATAAGCTACCAGAGTTTGAAATCTTAAAAAATAAGCAGCCAGAGCTGCCCCAATAAGCATTAAAAAATCCAGAGGAACCAAAATAACCGAAAAAATTAACTCAGCTTTTTTAAGCATATATATGATAATAGGTATTCTTTTCCTTAAGCGTGGAATTTATCCGAGCAGCGGTAAGCCGGATTCTGTATCTCACCAAACTTTTGGTCTGGCGGACGGTAGTCATCTATCTTGGTCCAGCGTTGCTGCCGGACTCGAGCGGCCGTATTTGGCCTTGCACCGGATAGGTGTTTTCCCCAGCGCCCGTCACCGGGCTGTCCTGCGTGAGCTCTTACCTCACGATTTCACCCTTACCCGTCCTAATTTTTGGACAGGCGGTATGTTTCTGTTGCACTTTCCGTGGGCTTCACTAATGCTCTTAACTTTTGGCTGCGATTCCCGATGAACGGAAACCGCAACATGTCAGACAACATTAATTTTTTCCCCGTCGCCGTTAGCGACTATCACTATCCCGGCATTTTGCCGAAATGGTGTCCGGACTTTCCTCTCCCTTTCCTTTATTTTAAAGGAAAAATAAGGAGCGACTACCTGCTGCTCGGATAAATCCCCCACCTTTTCAAAAGATGTGTCGGGATAAGTTAAAATACCACAAAATGACAAGTTTGTCAACATCTAATTGTCAAGCTGCTTTTGCCTTTTTTCTATCCAATTCCTGTCTGAGATCTCTAATGTCTTTTGTGGCATCTTCACGTTCCTGGAGTTCGTTTAGTTTTGCTATTAGTTTTTCTTTGATATTTTTAGAAACAGCGTGGGCGTCTCCCATTTTTTCGAATTCGTCTCTTCTGTCAACTTTCTCCTCTTTTGCCCGCGCCTCAACCAATCCTCCTTCCACCGATCTTTCAAAATTCTGCAACGCATCATCAACTCTTTCCTCCCAAGTCTCTCCTGCAGCTCCCATCAATGCAGCAATCAACGCCTCGGCATAACGATCGACTTGATTATCTTTCAGAGCAAACGAATGAACTGCCCTCCTGACAATCTCCCGCTTAGCTGCTTCTTCGCGCTGCATTTCCTCGGCAAAGCCGGGCTTTTCCCATTTAGTTTCGCCCCGTCCCTCTTCGATTAATTTCTGCGCAAACTCTTCATACGCCCCTCCTTCTTTTGATTTTCCCATAGGTTTGCAAATAAAAAGGTAAATTATTTCTGGCTAATTTATCCCAGCCCTGTTTTCTTCCTCACTTCAGCCATGGTTGCCTCGGCTAATTTTCTCGCCCGCTTGGCGCCATCCGCTAAAATCTCTTTCACCAATTCTGGTTTATTCTCATAAACCTTGCGCCGCTTCCGAAAATCGGCAAATTCCATTTCCAAATTTTTAGCCAGGATTTTTTTACAGTCAAGACAGCCAAATTTCGCCTCGCGGCAATTCTTGGCTACCAATTTTATCTCCTCCGGTTTTGACAAAATTTTATGCAGACTGTAAATATTGCAAACATCGGGATTACCCGGATCGGTCGCCCGCTTTCTTGCCGGATCGGTCACGGCCGGAGCTAATTTTTTCCAAATTTGTTCCGGCGAGTCCGACAAAAGAAGCCCAGCTCCGCCGGTCTTGCTCATTTTTTTGGTCGGATCATTAAGCGACATAACCCGCGCCCCCTCGGTCAAAATAGCTTTTGGTGAAGGAAAGGTTTTTCCGAACATTTTATTGAAGCGACCGGCGATTTCCCGCGCCAATTCAATATGGGGTAGCTGGTCCTCGCCGACCGGGACAATATTAGATTTGTAAATTAAAATGTCCGCGGCCATAAGGACCGGGTACGAAAGCAAACCGAGATTTACATATTCCGGGTGCAGAGCGATTTTTTCCTTGAAGGTTGGAACCCGCTCGAGCCAGGAAACCGGAGTAATCGTCCCCAAAATCCAGCCCAGTTCGGTATGTTCAGGAACGTCTGACTGGATAATCAAGGTGCTTTTTTTCGGATCAATTCCGGCCGCCAAATAATCCATGACCACTTCGTATTTCTCTTTAGCCATCTCTTCCGGATCGTAAGGCGTAGTCATCCCATGGTAATCAACCACGGCAAAAATGCAATCAGCTTCGTCCTGAAGTTTAATCCAATTCTTAATGGCCCCTAGATAATTCCCCAAATGGAGCCGGCCACTTGGCCTAACTCCAGAAAAAACGCGTGGTTTCATAATCCCACACTAAAAATTATTAAAAAATTTAAAACTTTTCAAAGTTTAACTCGCAATCTTTGGGCATATCAGACGGACTATCTTGCGGATGCCAAAAAGCAAGCACGTCCCCGTTGTCTAAACGCAGAATGATCCTCGGTTTGCTCTGTAGTTCATCCACGGGTAATTTATCATATGCCGCTTGAGTGTAAATTGCGTATGTGCCCAATGCGGGGAAATCCGTTCCCCAAGTTTTTGAGCCTGGCGCAAAAACTCCATAACTTTTTATTGAGTTTTCAATAGATTCCATTATTTTAACATCGTAATAATCCGCACATGATTCTGCTGTACCAACAACTCTAAAACGATAAGTGTCATCTTGAAATAAAATATTTGAAGGAGTCTTTAAATTTAACTGAAAATAATCGCTCTTCGCTTCGTCCGGCGCGCAAAATACTCCATCCACCCAATTTAATTGATATTTCTGATTTTCGTCAAGCGAAACCACACCAAATAAGTTAAACCAATTTTCCGGGTCACCAGTTGGTTCGTAAGTTAATTCAAAATTTCCGCTGGTATCAGCTTTATCCCCCAAGGTCAACATATCTGCCAAAGGAAAACAATAAGGATCCATTTCGCCAACTCCGACTAACCAAACCGTAGAACCTGGCGCGGCTTTACCGGTTATTTTTATACCTTCCGGGGAATTTTCCACTGTCGCTCCACTTTGTGGAGAAGTTACAATTGGTTTAATTATTGTAGTTTGGACTGGAGTCACTTCTGGCGAAGTTACCTCGGCTTCTTCTGATTGCATATTCTGCCAAAAATAAACTCCCCCGCCCGCGATGGCAGCCGTCACCACTACAGAAATTATAACTGCAAGAAGGGTGTGGCTTTTTTTCGCTTCGGGTAGCTCTAAGCCCGGTTGATTCTCCATAATTGGTTGATTTTCCATAACAATTTTAGCTAAATTATTAAATAATGATGGTTAACATTCCAGGCCATACGATATTGCGCGGCGGTAAAATTTGTGCAAAGCACAAACCGCCACGCGATATGGGCGAAAACGGCTGAAGGGAGCGTAGCCACATTGAGTTTAGTTGAGTTCAAGTGTTGGTTTAACAACATCGCTTATCTCTTGACACCCGTGGGGTCTGCCCGAGTCATCGTCAAAACCTGTCCCACAGGCATTGACAAAGAGAAGCCAATTATCATTTAGCATTGTAGGGTAGGCGTCTCCGCCCGCGGCGCAAGTATCAAAATCTTTTTTAAATTGATTGAGAGAAGTGTATCCGGCTTGGTTGGGTAAAAGAGTAACTATGAAAGTACCGGAATCTTGGCTCACACCCATGTATTTGAAGATATATTTTATTGTTGTTGCACCGCTGAACTTTGTTACTAATTGATCAAAGTAATCAGCACTATGCTGCGAGCCACACTCTTCTGCCATTGATACCAATTGGTAAGCGGAGTAAGGAAAGGACGATGTTTCTTTTGAAACAGAGGCTGAGACGCCGCTTGTTGAATAAGTCAGAGGTTCTTTTGGCTCCTCTTTGTCCGCGGTTGTATCAGTAGTCACCCCTTCTTGTGCGACTTTGCTTTGTTGCCACCAGTAAACTCCACCACCGACAACAATTGCGGTGATGATGACGGCGAGTACAATTATCCACACTTTGTTTTTTTGTTCCATAACAAATTTAGTTAATTATTAACTATTAATTCATTATACCTCAATTATGACCGGAAGCACCATTGGCCGGCGTTCGGTTTTGGTGAAGAGGAATTGGCCAATGTTATCACGGATTTTATTTTTGATGAAAACATTATCCGCCGCGGATTTCGGATCGCGGTCGGAAATTAATTTTTTCACTTTAGCACGAACTTGTTCGATCAATTCTTTGCTCTCGCGCATATAAACAAAGCCGCGGGAAATAATATCCGGACTGCCAATCAGATATCCGGTCCTTCCTTCAACCGTCGCGATAATTACGATCATCCCGTCTTCGGCCATCATCTTGCGGTCGCGAAGCACTACTTGGCTCACATCGCCGACACCCAAACCGTCAACCATAACGTAATCAGACGGAACATGATGCGGGGTGAGGCGTCCGATCGCTCCGTACGGCTCTTTTTGCGCCGCCTGAAATTCCATCACCTGGCCGTTATCGGCGACAAAAATATTTTTTGGATCAAAACCGATACTCTCGGCTATCTTCGCATTCATCCGCAAATGAGAATGGCTTCCCTCAATAGGAATAAAATATTTCGGGTTAACCAATCTAATCATCAACTTTATATCCTCGGCTTTCGCGTGCCCGCCGGCATGAATGTCCATCATTTTATAATGAACAACTTCGGCTCCCTTGCGGTAAAGAGTATCCTTCAAACGCTGGATTGTTCTTTCATTTCCCGGAACGACAGACGAAGAAAAAACAACCGTATCCTTCGGCTCAATTTTCACGAAACGGTGTTCGTCGTTGGCAATCCTCATCAAAACGGCCCGCTCTTCGCCCTGGGCTCCAGTGCAAACAATGATTGTTTTTTCTGGAGGATATTTGTGGACATCGGCGATATCAATCAACGTTCCCTGTTTGACCTTAAGATATCCGAGCGCCCGGATAATTTCCACGTTTGTCTTCATGCTAAAACCGTCAACCGCGACTTTCTTCCCCATTTCTTCGGCAATACGGATAATCTGTTCGACTCTCGAAAGCAAGGAAGAAAAGGTTCCGATAATAATTCTTCCGGGAACTTTCTCTATCAAATTTTTCAAATTTTTCCCGATCTCCTGTTCGGAAATTTGATGACCTTCTTCCGGAGCGTTTGTGCTGTCCGACATTAATGCCAAGACTCCGGCTCGTCCGATCTGGGCAATTTTAGAAAAATCAGCGGGTTTTTCATCAACCGGAGTATAATCGAATTTCCAATCGCCGGTATGGATAATCGTACCAACCGGAGTATGAACAACGACCGCTACCGAGTCGGGAATATTATGATTAATATGGATGAATTCAACCCTGAATTTTCCCAAAGTCAAAACGTCGCTTTCCTTTACGGTCGCTAAATTAAGCTTGTCACTTTTGTAATCCTCCTGTCTTTTTTTAATAATTGCGCAAGTAAGCTGCGTACCGTAAATTGTCGGATTCCCAAGGCGCGGGATAAGATGAGGTATGCCTCCGATGTGATCATAATGACCGTGAGTAATGACAACCCCCCGAATATTTTTTTCCCTGCCCTTGAGGTAAGAGATATTCGGAATAATGTAATCTATCCCCGGCATATCTTCTTCCGGGAATTGGAGACCCATATCAACGAGGATGATATCATTATCGTATTCCAAAAGAGTCATGTTCCGGCCGACTTCCTCAAGTCCGCCCATGACAATAACTTTGAGTCTGGCTCCGCCTTTGGAATAATACTTTGGCCCGCTCTGCTGTTTTTGTTTTACTGATTTTTTGTAATACATCATAAAAAAATATTTAAATTAAAATTATTTTTGGTGCCGGAGGGGAGAGTTGAACTCCCATGGCCTTGCGGCCACACGGCTCTGAACCGTGCGTGTATACCATTTCACCACTCCGGCAAAATTATTGTGGATTATTTTTTCGCGCTGTTAACTAACGCTTATTTCAAACGCCTTTTTGTCTCTTTGTACCAACTTTCGACACCGGAAAAACGGTCGCTCGGAACGCTAATCCGGGAGAGATCGATACCCTTGATTTCCTCGCCGACAAAATAAGCATAGCGGGGGCTATATAGAAAAATCGCAGGGATGTCCTCGGCTAAAATATTTTGAAATTCAATATATTTTTTTGTTCTTTCTTCCTGATTATCCGTTTGTCTGGCTTCCTCAACCAATTTATCAGCTTTACGATTTGCATATTCCGCCAAATTCAATCCCGGATCTTCAACCTGCGAAGAGTGCCAAAAAGGAAACGGATCCGGGTCAAAACCGACAATCGTACTTACCATCAAAGCCTCGTAAGACCGGGGACGAATAATATCCCTCTGAAGACGCGCCGACGGAATAGCCTGCACGTCGACCTGAACACCCAAGGCCTCCCATTCGGTTTTTATTTTTTCAGCAACAGAAAGATATTCGGGACGATCGGCGGTTGTCAGGGTAATTTTCAAAACTTTGTCTTCCTTTTTTCTGACCAAACCGTCGACAAACTTGTAGCCGGCCTTGTCCAGAAGCGCTTTCGCCGCCTCTTCGTCAAAATTATTTTTCTTTATCTCCGTCGAATAACCTACATAACCGGGCAAAATCGGACTGTCTACCTCTTCGGCTCCGTCGCCGAAAATCTCTCTAACTATTCCGGTCTTGTCCAGGCCTTGCGTCAAAGCCTGTCTTACAAAAATATCCTTTAAGGCTTCGCTATTTTTTTGATTGAAGAAAATCGCCGTATATTGCGGCATGTCGAGCAAATATTCATTATTTTTTTTCCCTTGCAGGGAGTCTTCATACTCTTGCGGTAAATATCCTATACCCTCGATGCTCTTGTTGCGCAGAGCATCAAGCAGGGATGGAAAATCCGCATAAAATTTAAAAATAACTTTGTCGAGGAAGGGTTTTTCGCTATAAAAATTCTCATTCCTTTCGAGTGTATAAATTTTGATATTCCCGCTCTTATCTTTAGTCAGCGATTTAAATTGAAATGGCCCCGATCCCACGGGCTTGATATTGTATTCGGCAAGATTGGCGCTCTGTGCTGGGATGTTGTACCAAAGATGCTCCGGCAAAATTCCGAAAGTCAGCATACCCAGAAAAGGAGCGTACGCTTCGCTTAATTTAAACCTGATAGTTTTATCGTCAACTTTCTCAATTTCAACGCCGCGGAAACTGGAACGCAGCGGACTCTTGTAGAGAGCATCCTGAATGCTTGTAATCGTGAAAACAACATCGTTGATAGTGAGAGATTCTCCGTCATGCCACTTGAGATTGTCTTTAAGATAAACCGTGTAATTTTTTTTGTCCTCGCTGACTTCGTATTTTTCCGCCAGATCGGGAACAAGCTCCATCTTCTCGTTGTATTTGAAGAGACCGGAAAAAATTAACCTGGACAAATCCATGTCAACATCGTTGGTCTGGGCCAGAATAGGATTAACATATTGCGGACCCCCGACCAATCCTTCCGCATATTCTCCGCCGTAAGCCGGGGAAATCTCCATGCCGGAAATAAAAAATTTTACTCCAATAAAAATTAAACTCGCAAGACAAATAAGGCCCAGCACCCCGATCAGTCTTTTTTCTTTTTTTACCAGATATTTCGGCAAATACTTTAATTGTCCGAGAGTCGGAAATCTTGATTTAGATAAGGAAAAAACTAATTTTTTATCAAAATCCGCCTGTCTCCTGATAACCAGGTCTTTGTCGTTTTTTGCCTTATCGGCTATTTTTTTAAAAAAATTTTTTATCATTATTGATGGCTTATGGGGACAAAGCCCCGATATTGTCTTAACCGCAAGCGGCAAGAAACCCTCTTTTCAAAAAGAGGGTCTCCCAAGACCCTGATTCACCCGGCGGAGAGCCGGAGGAAAATTTGTCCCAAACAGACTGGTCCGCGCTAGAAAATAAAATTTGCCAACGCAGTACCTAAAAATATAATTGAGAGAATGATAGTCGCAATAAAAAGCTTCTTTTCAATGCCCCGTTTTGTCTGATAAACCGTATCGCCGCCACCGAAAACTCCGCCTACGCTTGCACCTCTATTTTGAAGCAAAATAACCAATATAAGAAGAATGGCCGCAACAATTTGGACAATACCCAAATATTTCATATATTTTTAATAATTTCCTTATAAACAAAGTATAGCAAAACCCCCTCTTCCTGTCAATTGCCTTGCTTTTTACCTATTAAATCCTTGATTTTAAGGATACCCCGGCCGCTGACCCTCATTTTCTGCTTGCCTTTCCTTTCCCTGCGGGCGGCTCTTTTGCGCAACTCCGTTTCTAAATCGTCTTTATACCTCATATTGTTGTTTTATGGTATAATTTCATTGTAGCACAACCTTCTTGATTTATTTATATGCAAAATGCCGTGACCCAAACCGGGCCCGCAAATAACGAACCCTTTTTCGAACTTCCGACGGCCAAGGAACCTGAAGAAGAACCCGGGTCGGAAAAAAAATGGTATAAAAAATGGTGGGGAATCCTTATTACCGTATCTTCGGGCTTGATTTTACTTCTCGCTCTTTTATTTTTCGGGCAGGTATATTTTTATTACAGCCAAATAAAATCCGGCCGTCTTTCTCTCCCGGCCAAAGCTCAAACTTCTTCCGAATCCATTCTCGCTATCGCCGGTTTTTTTGATTTCCAATGTCCTTTTTCAAAGGAAGCCAACGGAATAATGAATGAGATAAAAAGCCTCTACGGCGGCAAGATAAATTTTGTTTTCCGAAATTTTCCCCTATCCGAAATCCATCCCGACGCGATGCTCGCCGCCCAGGCCGGAGAATGCGCCCGCGCCCAAAACGGCTTTGAAGTTATGCGCGACAAAATTTTTGGCGGTATTGACCTGAAGAAGGAAACTTTGGAAAAAGAAGCCGCGGAAATTGGCCTCGACGGCGAAGCCTTCGCCGCCTGTCTCGACGATTACAAAAGCAAGGCGCCCGTTCTCAAGGATTTTCGCGACGGCCAGACTCTGGGAGTTACCGGAACGCCGACATGGTTTATCGAGGGTAAAAAAATTGAGGGAGTCATCCCGGCCGAAGCTTTTAAAAAAATTATTGATTATTTTTTAGCTCAAAAAAATATCAAATAGTTCCTAAATTATGATTGAAATACGCCTCCACGGACGCGGCGGGCAAGGAACCGTCACGGCCGCCGAACTTATAGCCGAAGCCGCCCATTTCGACGGAAAATTCGCCCAAGCTTTCCCTTCTTTCGGAATTGAAAGACGCGGAGCGCCGGTTGAGGCGTTTGTCCGGATCTCCGACCGGCCTATCCTTCTGCGGTCGCAAATTTACAAACCGGATTATCTTATTATCCAGGATCCTACATTAATCGGAGCGGTTAATGTTTTCGAAGGGGCGGGAAAAAATACTTTCGCGGTTATAAACACCGAAAAAAATCCCAAAGAACTAAAATATCTGCCTAAAGATATAAAAATACAAACTATTCCGGCAACCCAAATCGCCCTCGAAATATTGGGAAAACCTATTATCAATACAATTCTCTTGGGGGCTTTTGCCGGAGCCAGCTGTCTCCTTTCTCCCCTGTCTCTCCAGAAAGCTATCGTTGAAAGATTCAAAGATGAAATCGCCCAAAAAAATCTAAAAGCCATGAATACGGCTTACTGCCATTGCAACCCCGCCGATAATTACTGCTTCACTGCGGAAAAATGTAAAATTGTCCTCGACGGCGGAAATAAATTTTCCGTAGAATGTTAAACTATGACAAAAAAACAAAATATTGAATTTACAATAAAGCCTGGCAGCACCACAAGCAGTAAAACCGGCGCTTGGCGAGTCTTCTATCCAGTCGTTGACCACGAAGTTTGTATCGGTTGCGGAAATTGCGAACGGGTCTGCCCAGAAGGAATTTGTTTTTCAACCGGAGAAAAAAATAAGAAAGGCTTGGTTTTCTACGATCACGATCTTGATTATTGCAAGGGTTGCGGTTTGTGCGCCAAGGAATGCCCGGTTAAAGCTATAAAAATGGAGTTCGAAGAAAAATAATATCCGATATTCCGGTTAAATACTATGAAAAAATTTCTTGAGGGATCAAGGGCAATAGCCGAAACGATAAAACTCTGCCGGCCAAAAGTCTTGGCGGTTTATCCTATTACCCCCCAAACCCATATTCTGGAAAATCTGGCAAAATTGAAGGCCGAAGGTCGGGCCGATTTTGAATATATCAAAGCGGAAAGCGAAATGGCTGCCATCTCGGCGGTTCTCGGGGCAAGCGCCGCCGGCGCCCGGGTTTATACGGCGAGCGCCTCCCAAGGAATTCTTTTGATGACCGAGGTTTTATACAATATCGGCGGCATGCGTTTACCGGTAGTTATGACCTGCGCCAACCGCGCCGTTTCCGCGCCGATCAATATCTGGAATGACCAGCAGGACGCGATGATTTTGCGCGACTCCGGATGGATTATGCTTTTCGCCGAAAATAATCAGGAAGCCTCCGATCTGCACTTTATCGCTTATCGAATCGCCGAAGAAAAAAATCTTCCGACAATGGTCTGTGTCGACGGACTGGCCCTGACCCACACTTTCGAAGCGGTAGAAATAAGGGACCAAAAATTAGTTGATAAATTTTTGCCTCCCAAAAAAAATCTCTCTGGACAATATCTTGATCCCCAAAAACCGATAACTTTCGGCGGCCTCTCCACCCCGGAAAGCTATATGCCGACCAGAAAAAAAATCCACGAAGATCTCCTCGCCAGCCGCGGCGGTCTTAAAAAAATATTTTCCGAATTTAACAGAATTTTTTTCGAAAAAAATAAAACCGGGTTGGCCGAATATTTCGGTCCGAAAAATCCCGACATTATGGTCGTCGCTATGGGATCGATTCTCGGGACAATTCGGCATACCCTGAATAACCGGCTTGCCGGAAATAAAAAAATCGGCGTTTTAAAAATTAGATGTTTCCGCCCCTTTCCCGAAGAAGAAATAAAAAAAATTATCATCGAGAACAAACCTAAAAAAATCGCCGTAATAGACCGGGCCGTTTCCCTGGGCTACGGCGGAATTTTAGCCGGAGAAATAAAGAATCTTTGTCTCGGAAAAAAATTATCCAGTTTTATCGTCGGACTGGGCGGGAAAGACATCACTCCGGAAAATATTGCTGAAATAATTAAAACCGGTCTGGACGGAAAAGAAACTTCGGCCAAATTTATTCTCTAAATTATTTTTAAACAAAAAATATGCCCGACCTGCTAATGAAAATTTCAAAAATTTTACCGAAAATTTTTCTGGCTGCCTTTGTCTTGCTTTTTGTCCTCCAGATTGTCGGATTTTTTGTAATTTATTACCTGGGCTCTAAAGTTGCAACTCAATAACAGACGATAATATGCGCCAAAACGGGATAAGAAAACGGAAAATATTTTTCGCGGCCCTACCCGTTCTTCTTTTTGTTTTAATTCTCCCGCTCCAGGTTTCCGCCCAAAGCGATACCTACCGCAAGGATTGTTGGTCAAAATCGGATTGCATGACAAGAACCGCAAACTGCGAATCATGTTTTGAAATGAAGGAAGATCTCTGTGGGGCCAGCCGCGGTTTTTGTTACGCAAAGCCCGAACCGGTAACTCTTTCCATCTCGCTCGGCGGCTTGAGCCAAGTCCACGATCCGGCACAATATCTTTCCACCCTTTATACCTGGATGGTTTCCGTCACCGGAATTTTAGCCGGCATCATGATTATGATCGGCGGACTGATTTATCTTACCGCCGGCGGTTCCGGCGACAGGGTTTCTACCGCCAAAAGCTATATTGAAAGCGCCCTGGCCGGGCTTGTCCTTGCCCTGACCTCATATCTTATTTTACAAACCGTTAACCCGGCTCTTCTGGGGCTGAAATTTCCCAAAATTCCCCTGCCCCGGACCGTTTTCCCGGGAACTTTCTGCGAGGACTTGGCGCAAAATTCCGAAATACAAATCGATGCGGTCGCGAACGGAAAAACCGCCTGCGGAGATCTCGGAATCCCAAAAATTGCCGCGGGAGCAACTTCCACCGCTCCGGACCAGCTGCCAACCGAATGTGTTTACGGAAAATGCGAGAACGAAGAAGAAGCCTGTCTTATCTGTAAGGATGCTATTTGTCCGGCGGCGGCCAGCTGTTTTGCCTGCGCCGGAACCCGTCTTGACGGAGCGCTCCGCAGCATAAAAACCGGCGACGGAGTTAGTCTGGGCGATGTTATTAAAAAACGGCAAGTGCTCGGCAAACAGGCCTGTGAAAGTTTAAATATCAGGTCAAGCGGATCTAAAAAATTCACTTGCGAACTGGCTGACGGACAGGGAATTCTCGGATCAACCGTTGGGGATTCTCTTGTTGAATTCGCCGACAAGATGACTTTTGCCGAATTGGTAGTCAGCGGCAAAATTAAAATGGCTCTTTTGAATATCGGCGGCAACTATCTTGGCACAAGACTCGAGGAATCGGGAGTTGGAGCGGGCACAACAATCAGACAAGGAACCCAAGTTGTTACCGGCGCTTCAGCCACCGTTGCCATCCTACGTTCCGTTGCCAAGGGCACCGGCATTCTTAATTTGATCGCCGCCTCAACCGTTGCCGCCGCCCGCGAACTTGTAACAACAATTACCGAACCGGAAAGCATTATTGGCGATAAAGCTGTCTGCGCCTTAGCCGTGGTTGATTGCAGCAAGGTCGCCTCCTGCCAAGATTATGGGGATATTATTTTTAAGGGTTCAGCAAACCAAACCCTCAAAGACTTAACTGCCGCTTGGCAAAAAACAATGCTTATGAACCACGCTATCAGCTTTTGGTATGACTATTGCGTTGCAAATCCCTGCCAGCTACCGACAAGGTGCGGCTATACCTCCGAGAAAGACCAACCCTATTGGACACCGGGCGGAGGTCGCAGTGTCAGCGCATTACCAGAAAATCCTCCAACAGGAGATATATATGGGGCTACTGCCGATAGGAATTGCGTACCAGTCGAAATGGTTGCGGCGACCTCAGTCTTGTCCAGCATTTCCGAAGATTGGACGACTAATGGTGATTTTACTTACCATTTTTCAGATGTCGATACCAGTCGATGGATTACGGGAAAAAGTCTTTCTCAACAATACGGAGTTCCCCGCAATAAAATTTATCCAATCGTTTATCCTTTTGAATTTCTCTACCCCGGGAAAAAACAAGGACGCGGCATGCTCTGCGAAACTGATGCCGAATGCGAAAGCGGCCTTTATTGCCGGACAATCCAAGCCGGATTTTTGGCAACATACAATGATGTCAAAAGAGCCACCATGCAAGATAGGAGCCCTATCTCTGTTTCAAATAATCAAGAGCCGACTACCGTTGAATATAAACGCTGCGGAGACTAAGCGATAAAATTTTATGCCTCAAAAATATAAAAATCCTTTCAAACATTTATTAGCCCCCGGGCACCGCGGCTGCTCCGGCTGTGGTGAACTTTTGGCCGCCCGGCATGTTACCGATACTCTGGGAACCGATACGATTGTTGTCTGCGCCACCGGCTGTCTCGAAGTAACAACCACTCCTTATCCCGAATCGGCCTGGAAAATTCCCTGGATCCATTCTCTTTTTGAGAATGCTCCCTCGGTCGCCTCCGGAGTTTTGGCTGCTCTCGCCGCCAAAAAAAATACTAAAACAACCGTTGCGGTTTTCGGCGGAGACGGCGCGACTTTTGATATCGGTTTTGGAGCCCTCTCCGGCTCCTGGATCCGGCGGGAAAATATTCTTTATGTTTGCTTTGACAACGAAGCTTATATGAACACAGGGAATCAATATTCCGGCGCAACCCCCTACGGCGCAGCGACTAACACTTCGCCCTCCAACACGGTTTCCTTTGGCAACGAATTTATAAAAAAAGATATGCCGGCAATCGCCGCGGCGCACGGGGTACCCTATATTGCTACCTCGACCATCGGCTATCCGGAAGATATCATTGCCAAGGTCAAAAAAGCCCTGACTTTTTCCGGACCTAAATATTTACAAATTTTGGTTGGCTGCGTTCCCGGCTGGGGATACGAACCGGAACTGACCGTGGAGCTCGGCCGCCTTGCCCAGTGCTCCGGCCATTACCCGGTTTTTGAAATGGAAAACGGAAAAATTACCAACGCCATGAAAGTTCACCCTGCCCGCCCGAAAGTCGAGGAATACTGTAAACCTCAAAAAAGGTTTGCCCATCTTTTCAAGAACGACGAAGGCAAACGGCGGCTTGGTCAACTGCAAAAGATAGCTGAAGAAAATATTATAAAATACGGTCTGAGATAAACACCAATAAACATATAAACCAGGCGCTAAATGCCTGGTTTTTTTATCCCCAACTCCAAGGGCTTGCCAAGTTTTATATTCTCGTGTATAATAACCATTAATTAATTCTAAAACCATAAAGCAAAGTTTTGTTATGCCAAGTAAAATTTCCATCAAAGGAGCCCGCGTCCATAACTTAAAAAATATTGACGCGGAAATACCGAAGAATAAATTTGTCGTTATTACCGGTTTATCAGGCTCGGGAAAATCATCTCTAGCTTTTGATACGATTTACGCCGAGGGACAGCGACGATATGCCGAAAGCCTATCTTCGTACGCCCGGCAATTTTTAGGAGTTATGGATAAACCAGCAGTAGACGAAATTACCGGCCTTTCGCCTACTATCGCTATTGATCAAAGAACCGTTTCTCATAACCCGCGCTCCACGGTCGGAACAATTACCGAAATTTATGATTACCTAAGATTACTTTATACCAATGCCGGAAAACCTCATTGCCCGAAATGCGGTGTCCCCCTTATCAAACAAACCTCAAAACAAATTTCAGAAAAAATTCTTTCTCTTTTCCCGGGAAAAGAAATTCTTGTCATTGCTCCGCTTAAGGATGCTCAAAAAAATCTCCGAACAACTTTGGAAAAGATAGAAAAATCTGGTTATTCCCGCGTCAGGCTTGACGGGACAATCTATGATCTTTCCGCCCTAAAGCACCAAAACTTCGGTGACAAAAAAATAAATCTTGAAGTGGTTATCGACCGTATTGTCGTTGACTCTAACAGAAAACAACTGGCAAATCTTGTCGATACGGCTCTTGAGATAGGGAACGGCGTGGTGGTAATTTTTTCTCCCTCGGCCGACCGCGACCTAGTCTTCAGCCAAATTTTTATTTGCCCAAAATGCGGTTATGAACTGAAAGAACTCGAACTCAGAAGTTTTTCCTTCAACAGTCCTTACGGAGCCTGTCCGACCTGTTCGGGGCTCGGAACAACTTCAAAAATAGATCCGGCGCTTATTATTCCCAACCCCCGGCTGACTTTGGCCCAAGGGGCAATCAAACCCTGGATAAAAATTTCCGGCGGAGCCTCTGGACAGCTCAGGATTCTCGGACTTGTTGCCGCATCGCACGGCTTTACTCTTGATACACCCGTAAAAGACTTAAACAAAGACCAAACGAATCTTGTTCTCTATGGCATTACTGGATCCGATTACGAAGGTGTAATCCCTAATTTGGAAAAAAAATATAAAGAAACCGATTCCGATTATGTCCGGAAAGAAATAGAGAGTTACATGCGCACGCAAATCTGCCCCGCCTGTCATGGCGCGAGATTGAAACCGGAGGTGTTGGCCGTAACCTTCGGAGGAAAATCCATAGCCGAGGTTTCCGGATTCTCGATCGGCAGTATCGAAAAGTTTCTCACCAATTTAACCAAAGTAAAAACTCCTCTTTCTCCCAGAGATATTAAGGTCGCTATGCCGATCACCAAAGAAATAGTCGGGCGGATAAAAAATATAAATAATGTCGGGTTGGGATATTTGACGCTTGACCGGGCAGTTGCCACTCTCTCCGGCGGTGAAGCCCAGCGTCTCCGTCTGGCCAGCCAAATCGGATCGTCTCTTTCTGGAATCATATATATTCTTGACGAACCATCGATCGGTCTACATCCGAAAGATAACTCGAAGCTTATCGAAACCCTGCAAGCCCTCCGGGCGCTTGATAACACCATTATTGTGGTTGAACACGACGAAGCTACGATTTTATCGGCTGACTACGTTTTGGATATCGGACCCGGTGCCGGAGAATACGGCGGAGAAGTTGTCGCCGTAGGGACTCCCCAGGAAATTAAAAAAAATAAAAAATCCCTGACCGGCCTTTATCTTTCAGGGAAACTTAAAATTGATCCTCCAAAAAATTACCGCAAAGGCAGCGGAAAATTTTTATCAATAATCGGAGCGGCGGAACATAATCTAAAAAACATAGACGTGAAAATTCCTCTCGGCAAATTCGTCTGCGTAACCGGAGTTTCCGGTTCCGGAAAATCCACCCTGATTACGGAAATATTAAGTAAAGCTCTTGCCAGAAAATTCTACCACACGAAAGATCTGCCGGGAAAACATAAAGAAATAAAAGGCGTTGATTTTCTGGATAAAATTATCACCATCGATCAATCTCCGATCGGCCGCACTCCCCGCTCAAACCCGGCAACCTATACCGGAGTTTTTACCTATATCAGGGACCTTTTCACCCAAAATCAGGAAGCCAAAATGAAAGGCTATGATGCGGGAAAATTCAGTTTCAACGTGAAAGGCGGCGGACGCTGCGAAACTTGCGGCGGCGAAGGAGCTATGAAAATTGAAATGCAATTTTTGCCCGATGTTTATGTTGAGTGCGAAGAATGCCACGGCAAACGCTACAACGCCGAAGCCCTTGAAATCCATTATAAGGGAAAAAATATCGCCGACATTCTTGATTTAACGGTCGAGGAGGCAAAACAATTTTTTCTTGATATTCCCCCTATTTACGAAAAGCTGCAAATTCTCCATAGCGTTGGCCTCGGCTATATGCGTCTCGGCCAGCCGGCGACAACTCTTTCCGGGGGCGAAGCGCAAAGAATCAAATTGGCTACCGAGCTTTCCCGCCGGGCAACCGGAAAAACCCTTTATATTCTCGACGAACCGACAACCGGCCTTCATTTCGACGATATTAAAAAACTGCTGGCGGTCTTGAACCAACTGGTAGATAAAGGAAATTCCGTTTTGATCATCGAGCACAATCTCGACGTTATCAAGTGCGCCGATTGGGTTATCGATCTCGGTCCCGAGGGAGGAGACGAAGGAGGCTACCTCGTTGCCCAGGGAACCCCGAAAGACATCATGAAAATTAAAAAATCATACACGGGCAAATATCTCAAAGGCTAAGGATACAAAAAAGAGCTCCGGAAATCCGGAGCTCTTTTTTAAAATTTATACTTCTTTTTCTTTCAATTTTTTATTGTAGTCACGCAGGAAATAAAGCTTTGCCCTTTTTACCTTGGCTTGTTTTACCGGCTCAATCTTAACAATAGTTGGGAGGTTAAGCGGAAAAATCTTCTCTACACCGACGCCGTTAGAAATTTTCCTGACGGTAATCGTTCCGCCGATTCCCTTTCCGCCGCTCTTGGCAATAATAATACCCTCAAAAATCTGGACTCTTTTTCTTTCCTTGGTTTTTTCTTTGCCCTTTTCTTCAGTCAATTCAATTTCTTTGATTTGCTGATGGACGCGGACCGTCTGACCGGGTTTCAGCTCCGGCAGAGGGGCTTTTTTTATTTCTTCTTGCTTGGTTTCATTAACTTCCGACATATTAAAAAACGTTTTAATAATTAGTGAAAACGTTCTCGTATTATACTATCCCTGGTTTAAAAGTCAAGGACCAAACTCCCTTATCCGGCAACTTTGCGCAAAATCGAAAAAATCTTCCCGATCGTCTCATTCAGCCTATTTTCCCTGTTGACTACCACAAAATTGTAGGCCTTTTTCTGGGTTAACCATTTTTTGGTAAAGGACATCCTTTTCTTTATGACGGAAAGCGAGTCCTGTCCGCGCTTAACGAGCCTCCGCTCCAATAGCTTAAGCGAGGGCGGGTAGATAAACACGCTCAAAACCTCCGGCATTTTTTTCTTTATACTTTTAGTTCCTTGAAAATCTATTTTCCAAAAAGCTAAAACTTTCTTATCCGAGATCCTCTTGATTTCTTTTTTTGTCGAACCGCGGTAGTCGCCGTAAACTTTAGCCCACTCGACAAATTCTTTTTTCCTAATCATTTCCTTGAATTTTGGCACCGAGACAAAATAATACGGCCTGCCTTCCCGCTCTCCCTTTCTCATCGGCCTTGTCACGGTAGTAACCACCCTTTCGCATTTTATCTTTTTTCTTAAACCGTCAATTACCGAATCTTCCCCGGCACCGGACGGACCGGAAATAATAACAAAAAAAGTTTTTTCCAATTTTTGTTTTACCATAATTTTACCGCAACGCCGAAATAAAATCGGCTAATTCTTCCGGCAAATTGCTTTCAAAATCAAACCTTTCGCCGTCTAACCCGAGAAAACCTAATTTTGCCGCGTGCAAAAAAAGGCGGGTAAGGGGCTGATTTTTATTCTTTTTCTGACTATAAAGCTGGTCGCCGACTACCGGATATCCCAGGGCGAAAAGATGAACTCTGATCTGGTGTGTTCTCCCGGTTTTTATTTTAACTTTGAGCAAGGTGAAATTCCTAAAACGCTCGGCAACCTCGTATTCGGTAATGGCCATGCGCCCCTTCTCCGACCCAAGCGGCAAAGCAGCGAAGCGGCCTGACTTGGCCCGCGCCAGTGGAAATTCGATTGTACCTTCGTCCTGCGATACCTCGCCGTAAACCAACGTTAGATACTCCTTATCAACCTTCCTGTTTTTGAATTGATCCGCCAAATTTTCAAAAGACGGTTCGTTTTTCGCCACAACGACAAGCCCGGAGGCGTTTTTATCCAAACGGTGAACAATCCCCGGACGGGCCGGGTCTGGCCCGACATGCGCGACGGCCGGATATTTTTTTACCAGCCAATCAACCAAGGTCGGCTCATCTTTTTCAATCTGTGAGGCAACTTCAAGGCCGGCCGGTTTATCAATCACCAGAATATTTTTATCTTCGTAAATTATTTTCGGCTCCGTCATTTTATTTTTTCAGTAAATACTTTTTTTAAAAATTCCAGTCCATTCTTTTTCTTTTCCGCCAAAGATTTTTTTGGCCCGCCGAGCTCGCCGGAAAGCTGGGCCTCGCGGAGTGCTCTTAAAAGTTCTCCGATTTGCGGCCCGGGGGGGAGTTTAAATTTTTTCATTATTTCTTTCCCATCCAAAACCGGAGGCGGCAAGCGATCTCTTTTGGCGACAAACTTTTTAAGCCCGCTGATTCTTTTTAGCATCTGGCGGAAATTGGTAAGGTCGGGCTGGCCGACTTCCGGAATGGTCGACAGGGCGTCGGCAAAAGCCAGCTGCAGCAAACCAGCCCCGGGAAAATTGGGATTAAAAAAATATTTTTCAACGGTGCTCGGGCGCATCTCGTCGATTTTTCCCTGGACCAGAAGCATATGTTTGCTAATCATCTGGCCGACCCGCGAGGGAGTTACTTTCAATGGCGACCCGTCGGGCAGGCTGTCGAGCTTCAGGCGGCGGCAGATTTCTTCGGCCGCTTTAGCTCCTGCCGTATCGTGCCCGTCGAAACGAATTCTGTCCGTCCCGTCGCGTTCCGGAGTTTTTAAGGTCAGGGGTTTTCCCAAATCATGGAACAGGACGGCAAAAACAACTTCGGCCGACGGCTTTTCCTTGCCGAATTGTTTAACAAAATTACGGGAAAGTAAATTACTCATGGCCAATTTTGTGTGAGTCCAAACATCGCCTTCGGAGTGAAAATTGGAAGGCTGCGGACATCCTTTCATGGAAAAAATCTCCGGCATCAGCTCGTACAACGCCCCGCTCTCTTCAAAAATATCCAAAGCTTCCGACGGATTTTGCCAAAAGGCCTTAACCGTTTCCTTGGCTACCGTTTCGTAAGGAACAATTCTTTCTTTGCCGCCGCGCAAATCGTTCAAACGAGGCATCATTTTCTTGAGGGCAATTTTTGTTTTTCCTTCAATCCCGAATCCGAGCTGAACGGCAAAACGCAAACCGCGGAGCATTCTTGAATAATCTTCCTTAAATCTTGCCTCCGGTTCGCCGACCGCTTTCAAAATTTTCTTATCCAAATCGGAAAGACCGTCGTGAGGATCAATCAATTTTTTATTTTTGAAATCCCAGGCCATGGCATTAACCGTAAAATCTCGGCGCGACAGATCATCTCCAATCGGCATGGCCGGATCGGACTGAACTTTGAAGTCGCGGTATCCGCCGCCCTCGCCCAGAGAATGCTCCGTACGCGGTAATGCGATGTCAATAGCTTCCTCCAACTTCTGACCTTTGGGCATGAATTTATAAACCCCAAAATTTTTCCCGACAAGGACCACGCTGCCGCGCTTTTCCAGAAACTTTTCCAAATTTTCCATAACCACCTCCCGGACAACAAAATCAAAATCTTTCTGCGCGTCCTTCCCAAGCATGGCGTCCCGAACCGCTCCGCCGACAAGATATATTTCTCCTTCGGGAAATTTTTTTAATAATTCTTTTATAAATTTCAAACTCGGCTCGCGCAAAATTTTTACGTGGAGCTTTTTCAACCTTGTTTCGTAAATTTTCTTTATTTTCTCGGCCATATTATCTTTTCTTTATTTTATCACATTTTCCGACCAAACTACATTAACAAAGCAAAATCAAAATGGGCGCAGATGGACTCGAACCATCGACCCCGGCTTTATAAGAGCCGTGCTCTAACCAGCTGAGCTATGCGCCCGTAACGATTTTTAAATCATAGCGGAAAAGGGCTTTTTTTTCAAGCATTCACGCCTATTCCTATAATTGACACAAAATAAACTTTATGTTTTTATTATTACTATAAGGAGAAATAAAATGAAAGCTATCCGGAAAAAGAAGCGGGCGCCAAAGAGCGCCGAGCCGGAGTGGTGGGAATATCCGACCTTCTTCACCCGCCAAGCGTGCATCTACAGCCAGGAGAAAAAACTGGTGGTGGTTCAGCTCGTGCTTCCCGACGGCACGAGAGTTGACTTGGGCCGATTCCCTGATACAGGCGACCACAACGACCTCCGCCGCGCTGTTGCGGCGCACTTCAGAAAAATTTGGGATCCGGTCAAACGCTGCCGAAAAATTGCGGAGAGCTGACCCGCGCCGTTTTTAAAACAGCGCGGTTTTTTTACTAAAAAATAAAAGTTATCCACATTTTACTTGTTGACATCAAAAAAAAGGTTTATAATTAAGTAATGTGTTATAAAATTTTATTTTAAAAAATTTTATTCTCATTTTATCTTTTCCAAGAAGGAGGTGAAACAACATGGCAAAAAAGAAAGCTAAAAAGAAAGTTGCAAAAAAGAAAAAAGCGACCAAAAAGAAAAAACGCAAATAAACGTTTTAAAAAACTTCTCCTGCGTGTGCACGGAGAAGTTTTTTTATACAAATTTTCAAAAAATTAGAACAGACTTTCTTGCTTTATCTGTTTCTTTTCTTTTTCGTTAAATAATCTTACCGTTCCATAAGTCCCGTCGTAGCCGGGATCAATATTGACCTTTCCTTCGCGGTTCCGCCTTATTGCCTCGACAACCTCAGGAAGGGTAATTTTGGCTAATTCTTCATAAGATAAATCCAGCAAAACCCCGAATTCGCTGCCGCCCTTATCTACTAAGCTTTCATATTCGCGCGTCACGGCTTTGGTCCGCCGGCCGAAAACTCCTAGTGCCTCGGCAATCGCATCGTCCAACCCGACTAAACTCTTATAATCAATCACGCCCTCCGGACGATCGGCCTCCGGACGATCGGCCAATTCCTCTACTCTGTTTAGAACGCCGACCGTAACCGGCCGGCCACAAACCGGACAAATATTTTTTCTTTTTCTTGTTTCTCTGGGTGTCATCCTGACTTTGCAGGCCCGGTGCCCGTCAAAATGATACATCCCCTCCTCCGGATAGAATTCCACCGTATATAAAAACTTTTTCTTGTCCTTATCTTTTATAATCCGACAAATTTCATCATAAAAATTTTTTATTTCTTTGCCGATCTCGAAGGCGTTAGCTTCGCGTCCGATATTTTCCGGCGAATGGGCATCCGAATGGGAAACCAAAGTAATTTTATCCAATTTTTTTAACCGCCAGTTCATCAACGGATCTGATGAAAGTCCGGTCTCAATAGCGTAAATATACGGCGTGAGTTCATCGAAACATTCTTCGAGCGAATCGAATCCGGATTTTGAACCGAAAACCGCAAACCAAGGCGTCCAAGCATGAGCCGGAATAACCATGCAACGCGGATCAGCTTCCAAAACAATTTTTAGTAGTTCTTTGGCATCCAATCCCAGTATCGGCCGTCCGTCGGAGGCCAATTTACCTAGCGCCCCCAGCTTCTCGTTAATTTTTTCCGCCACCTCGAGAGTCGGGGCAAAAATAACAAGGTGCAGCCGGCGGACTTTTCCGCCCTTGGAATAGATGCAGCTGATTTCGGTAGAGATAAAAAAATAAACCGGACGCGTTGCCTGGTTTTTGTCCTCCGCCAATTCGTACAAACCGTTGCCCGCCGGCTTAAATTTGCTTTTAAGTTCGGCAAACCATTTCGGATGGGTAAAATCGGCGCAGGAAACAATATCAACGCCTTTTTTCCGGCACCACTCGGCAATAGTTTCCGGCACAAGGCGCGGCGAGCAGGCCCGGGAATATTTGGAATGGATATGGAGATCGGCAATATACCTCATACTTTGTAAAAAACCGGCGGATTAAGCCGGCAAATTATTCGCGGAATTATTTTCTATCAACGTTTTCGCCAGTTCCAACTGTTCCGGGGTATTAACCCCGACCGCCTCGGCCGGATTATCAATAACAAAAGTTTCTATTTTTTTATTCTGCGACATCGCCAGGGAAACCAGATCGGTTAAATAAAATTCTCCTTGCGCATTGTTGCAGTTCAGTTTTTTAAGATTTTCCCAAAGCCAGCCGGCTTCAAAACAGAAGAAAGCCGGATTAACTTCGGTAATCTGAAGTTGCTCTGGCGTCGCGTCTTTTTTTTCAATAATCGCCGCAACTTCCCCGGCAAAATTCCTGAATATTCGGCCAAAATCATAAAAATGGCCCCGCCAATCCTTGAAATCAGCCAGCTTAACCGTTGCCATGGAGAGAACCGCGCCGTTTTTCTTATGGACCGAAAGAAGATTGCTCAAAGTTTCCGGACGCAGAAACGGCGTATCGCCATAAACGACCAAAATATTCTCCGCCCCGTTCAGATAATCTTTGGTGCAGGCCACAGCATGGGCCGTCCCGAGTTGCTCCGTCTGCAAAACGTAACTGCACTTGGCCCCCAGATATTTTTTGATGATTTCCGTGCCATAACCAATAACAACTACCGGCCGTTCGGTAACGCCGGACGACAAAACCGATTCCACGACCCGTTCGACCATGGTTTTTCCCCCAACATCCCTTAAAACTTTAGGCAGACCGGCGCCGATTCTTTTGCCTTTTCCTGCGGCTAAAATTACGACTTGATTCATAAAAATATCTCCTCTCTATAAAAATGCTTTATCATAAGATTACCTTATTTCCGGCTAAATATCAAGGCTCCACATTCTCCGTTCCCGGAAAACAAAAAACCGCCTTTCGGCGGATTTTCTGCGCTTTTAATCTGAAATCCCGGCACCGTCCTACTTTCCCCAAAAGAGTATCATCGGGGCTGAGGTGCTTAACTTCCGTGTTCGGGATGGGAACGGGTGTGGCCACCTCGCTAGTAGCACCGGGGTTTCAAATTAAAAGCTATTTCTATGTATGTTTGCACAATTCTTGTGGTTAGACTCGACCTATTAGTACGGCTCAGCTCAAATCCTTGCGGATCTTACACTTGCCGCCTATCAACCTTGTGTTCTCCAAGGGGTCTAAATGAAATTTAATCTTGGAACCGGCTTCGCACTTAGATGCTTTCAGCGCTTATCCGTTGCCGAACGTAGCTACCCAGCAGTGCCCTTGGTAGGACAACTGGTACACTAGAGGTTCGTCCTTCCCGGTCCTCTCGTACTAGGGAAGAGTTTCCTCAAATTTCGACGCCCACGACAGATAGGAGACCGAACTGTCTCACGACGTTCTGAACCCAGCTCGCGTACCGCTTTAATTGGCGAACAGCCAAACCCTTGGGACCTTCTCCAGCCCCAGGATGCGATGAGCCGACATCGAGGTGCCAAACCTCCCCGTCGATATGGACTCTTGGGGGAGATCAGCCTGTTATCCCCGGAGTAGCTTTTATCCGTTGAGCTTCGACCATCCTACATTGGATCGTCGGATCACTAAGTTATGCTTTCGCAACTCGGCGACTTGTAAGTCTTCGAGTAAAGCTGGCTTGTGCCTTTACACGTCCAGCCCGGTTTCCATCCGGGCTAAGCCAACCTTTGTAAACGCCTCCGTTACCTTTTAGGAGGCAACCGCCCCAGTTAAACTACCCACCAGACACTGTCTCCCATACCGGGTTACGGTACGAGATTAGAATTAAAATTAAACAAGGGTGGTGTCTCATTGGCGCCTTGCGGCTCCCACCTACACTGAACATGTTTAGTCCTAATCCAATATCAAGTTATAGTAAAGCTTCACGGGGTCTTTTCGTCTAGCCGTGGGTAAAGGGCATCTTCACCCCTCTTGCAATTTCACCGGGTCCCTCGTTAAGACAGTTCTCAAGTTGTTATGCCATTCGTGCGGGTCGGAACTCACCCGACAAGGGATTTCGCTACCTTAGGACGATTATAGTTATCGCCGGCGTTCATCAGCGCTTAAGTTCAAGGCTGCCCCGCCTTGCGGCGGATGACCTCTCCCCTTAACGTTCTGACACTGGCCAGGCATCAGCCCCTATACGTTGCCTTGCGGCTTTGCAGGGACCTGTGTTTTTGGTAAACAGTCACTTGAGATATTTTTATTGCAGCCCCGGCTTGCGCCGGGGCAAGGCATATTGCGAACTTACGCCTAGTTTTTGTGCCGAGTTCCTAAACGAGGGTTCTCCCGTACACCTTAGGCTTCCCGCCTTGTCCACCTGTGTCGGTTTACGGTACGGATCCCATACCTTTAGCGCCTCCGGAATTTTCTAGGCTCTCACTTTGCAAGAATCGGCTCCACCTTGCGGCTTCACCTGCGGACTGCCCACGATAAATCGGGACAGGCCAAGCATATAACCAAAATGCTCTCTTACCACATGAAAGCGCATCCGGAAACAAAAATATGGGAGTGCAGGAATATTAACCTGCTCTTCCATCGGTTACGCCTTTCGGCCTCACCTTAGGATCGACTAACCCTGGGACGATTTGCGTTGCCCAGGAAACCTCGGACTATCGGTGCTCTGAGTTTTCATCAGAGTTTTTGTTACTCATGCCAACATTCTCACTTCTCGAGCCTCCACCGCTCCTTACGGATACGACTTCGCTGACTCGAGAAAGCTCCCCTACCGATCTATGATAAATCATAGATCCCGTGCCTTCGGTACCGAATTTAGTCCCGATTATTTTCGACGCGGAATAACTCGACTAGTGAGCTGTTACGCTTTCTTTAAAGGATGGCTGCTTCTAAGCCAACCTCCTAGTTGTTTGAGTCATACCACCACCTTTAACACTTAATTCGGATTTAGGGACCTTAAGCGACGATCTGGGCTGTTTCCCTTTAGACTAGTGAAGCTTAGCCCTCACAGTCTGACTCCCGGACTAAAAATATAGTATTCGGAGTTTGATTAGTGCAATCGACTTTCGCCGAATTGAACCATTCAGTGCTCTACCCCTATATTCAATATCCGAGGCTAGCCCTACAGCTATTTCGGGGAGAACCAGCTATTACCGAGTTCGATTGGAATTTCACCTCTAGCCACAACTCATCCCCATGTGTTGCACAGCATGTGGGTTCGGGCCTCCAGTTCGATTTCTCGAACCTTCACCCTGGTCATGGCTAGCTCACCCGGTTTCGGGTTTCGTATGCGCGACAAACGCCCTATTAAGGCTCGCTTTCACTTCGGCTTTCTCTCCATGGGAGATTAACCAAGCCACGCATAGCAAACTCGTTGGCTCATTCTTCAATAGGAACGCTGCTACCCTTTCGGGCTGCAACTCCTTGTAAGCGTATGGTTTCAGGTACTTTTCATCGGCCTAACCGGCCTGCTTTTCACCTTTCCCTCACGGTACTAGTTCACTATCGGTCACCAAAAAATATTTAGCCTTAGCACATAGTCGTGCTGGATTCCCACGGGATTTCACGGGTCCCGTGGTACTTGAGTTAATCATCGTAGGAACACAGCTCCTTTCGAGTACAGGACTATCACCTTCTTTGGTCTCCGTTTCCACGGATGTTCTTCTAGGAAAGCTGTCCCGCTTGCGCGGGCTACTACCCTACCTGTCTTTGTTGGGAAGACAACACAAATAACTCGCAACACTCTGTTAGCAACGGCCCAAACCTTGAATTAAAGACGGTCGGCTTGCCTTGCGGCTCACCGGCCCTTCCATAAAACACTAGCAGAGTTTTTGGCTGATCCCATTTCGCTCGCCGCTACTTTGGGAATGCATAGAAATCAATTTACGCCATTCGTCCTTCCGCAAAGTACGGACGACGGCTTTGGCGTCTAAATGATCTCTAAAAATTTTTTTCTTTTCCTCCGGCTACTGAGATGTTTCACTTCGCCGGGTTGCCTTCGCTACCCTATAAATTCAGATAGCGATGATCCGATCTTCAATCGGACCGGGTTACCCCATTCGGAAATCTCCGGATCAAAGGTTGCTTGCCACCTCCCCGAAGCTTATCGCAGGCTACTACGTCCTTCATCGTTTTTTGGTGCCTAGGCATCCACCATACGCCCTTATATCTAACCACAAGAATTGTTAAAACATACAATTTTACAATTCTCATTTTTTTTGGTTCTCTTTCTTTTATGTTGGGTATATAAGATGCTCTTCTTATTCAATTGTTAATGAACAATTTATTTTCTATTGCTCGCCTCTCGTCCGCTAGACACTGGACGAGGGGCAAGAGAAGAAAATAATTTTCGGGAAAGGACTAAAAAACCGCTCTTTCGAGCGGCGTGCTTTAGACCAAAAAAATGGGTTAGCCGCTCGGGAACTTATAAGTTATAACTCTCTGTAACATATTTTGTTTATTTTGAGAGAAAATTCTTAACTCGGTCTCGGGATAAAATGTGGATAACTAACCGCTATTTTCTTTTCTATAACCCTATTTTAAACTACCTCTAAAAAGCTGTCAAGGGCATTTTACCTATTTAAATTTTAGGTGGTAAACCCCGTCAAAATCGGCCGACGGCGCATTAAGAAATTCCTCCATTCTTTCCTTTAAAACTTTGCTTGGCCCGTCGTCTGGATAGTCAGCTAAAATTTCCTCAAAAACTTTTTTGGCCCCAGACCAGTCTTTTTTTAAATATAATTCAAAACCCTGCCCAAATTTTTCCAACAAATCTGCGCAACCCTCTTTCTCTTCGGCAAAACCCATAATTTCATAAATTTTTATGCCTTGCATTTTCCCTTTCACAGCCACACAATCAATCTGCCGCAAAACAAATTCGTCGCCTACCGCCGCGGCGGTTGTTTCGGAAACGATAATCCCCGCTCCGTAAAATTTTGTCAGACCTTCAAGCCGCGAGGCGAGGTTTACGTTGTCGCCGATTACCGTGTAGTCAAAACGATCATGTGAACCAATGTTCCCAACAACCACTTCCCCGGTATTCAGGCCGATGCCGATTTTAATTTCCGGGTAGTTCAATTTTTTCCATTCAGCGTTGCATTCCCTGAGCCGGTGCGACATCAGGAGCGCCGTCTTCACCGCCGACTTGGCATGATTTTCGTGTGGCAAGGGCGCTCCCCAGAAAGCCATAATCGCATCGCCTATAAATTTATCGACCACTCCGCGGTTTTCCAAAACAATCTCGGCCATGGCCGTTAAATATTTATTCAAAAGTCCAACCAAACTTTGCGCGTCCATTTTTTCCGAAACAGAAGTAAAACCTCGGATATCGGAAAAAAGAATCGTCAGATTTTTTGTTTCTCCACCGAGCTTAACTTTCTCCGGATGAGCCAAAAGTTCATCGACAACCTCACGCGCCACGTAAAGTGAAAAATATTTTCTTAGTTTCTTCTTTTCCTCCCTGATCAAAAGATAACGCAGGACAACACCAAGACCGTAGACCGAAATCAAGGAGAGAAGAGGATAGAAAATAGGTAGAATGATTCCTTTCCCAAAAAATACGATCGCAACAATCAAATAACTGACAGCGTATGGGAAAAAAAGCAAAAGGGCGTAACGCAACTTCAGGTAGACAACAGAAAGGGCCCCGAGGGCCGAAAGACCAAAGATAATATAGAAAATATTTCTGCTATTATTTTCTTCGGCAAGCGACTTGCCGCGGAGCAAAGACTCGATCACGTTGGCGTGGATTTCCACTCCGGAAATCGGACGGCTGCCGGAAGACGGGGTGAAATACTCGTCATGCAGGTCGGGCGCCTCAGCTCCTACGAGAACAATTTTATCCCTAAACTGCTCAAGACTCCCCTCGCCGCGTAAAACATCAATGAAGGAATATTTTTTAAATGTATTGGACGGCCCAAAGAAAAATATTCTGGCCAAACCGAAACTGTCAAGCGGATAAGAGTGACCGCCAAGAGTAACCGCCTGATTAAACTTATCCGGCGTCTCCAGTTTCATTTTTCCGGCCGTCTCCAAAATTTTTAAAGCAAAGGATGGCAATAATTTTATGTCCGAACCTATAAAAAGCGGCGCCCGGCGAACCGTACCGTCGCGGTCGGCAATAAAAAGGGAGTGGCCGGTCGCGTGGTTATCCGCAATCGCCGGCATTGGCAGGAGTGTCTCGCTAAAAGAAGGAAATTTTCCGCTCTCAAGAAGTATCATCCCCTCAAACGGAAAAATTATATTTTTGTAAGGAGCGATGTCGGCTAAAAATTCCGCGTCATTTATCCCTTTTTCGCTGAAAGTCACGTCATAACCGATCGCAGAAGCCCCGGCTTCTTCCAATTTTTTTATAAGATCACCGTGGTAATCGCGCGGCCACGGCCAAACGCCCAGCTCCTCTATAGAACGGTTATCAATACTCACGACAACCACTTCTTCGGAAACCGGCTCGCGCAGAAAAAGCCGGTCGGTCATCTCGAGGTCAACCCAATTAAAAATTTGCCAGCGGAAAAGAGCAAAAATAATTGAACTGACACCGAAAACGAGCAACGCCGTTAAAAGCACCTTGCTCCACCTACTGGAAATTTTTGAAATTTTCTTTTCTTCTACCATAGATAGCAAGACCCCGGCAAATACCGGGGCCTCCTTTCAATTTTATTTACGTGATGCCGTGGTAACCTGAACGCTGACAAACGCTTCGAGCGGCAAACCGCTGTCCGGGTCGTCGTAATGCCCCTTAATAGAAGCCGTTCCGGTCGGACCGCTTGAATAAAACATCCCGGCGCTGACATAACCCATCGGCGCTCCGGTTGCCGCCTGGTTGACTGTCCATGAAAGTTCTCCAGTCACATCTTTCTTCGATCCGTCGCTCCAAACCGTAACCGCAGTCAGTTTGCTGGAACCTTGAGCCGGAATGGATGTGGGCAGAGCGGAAATTTCAAGACCGATAACGGACGGCGGTGGGGGCGGCGGCGGACAATCGGCGTCGCAAACTCCCGAACCTTCGCCAATCTCGCAAACTCCGTCACCACAAACCGGTCCCTGCGGCTCATTCGTATTCGTATTAGTGTTGGTATTTACGTTTGTGTTAGTATTCGTGTTCGTCCCGCTGTTAGTATTTGATAACTCACTGTTCGTATTGGTATCAAGAGATTCAATAATCAGGTCTTCCGTTTTCGGCAAAATCAAGGGCTTCAAGTCTAACTTTTGATTTATAAATTCAAGCTGCCGCGGCAAAAGGAGATTCCCGAGATATTCCTTGGCGAAATCTCCATTCAGACCATTTTTCAGAATCTGTGCCTCGGTTTTCAAAAAATCACGGTCATAATATTCAACCCGGCGGACAATCGGCATAATTTCCTTCAAGTTAGAAATCGATTTCAGAATTTTCCCGGCCCCGATTTTGTCGCCTTCAGCCCGGAGCATTCGTGCCGCTAAAAATTTTCTTGCCTGGAAATTTTTGATTTTCTCGGCACGCGCCGCCTTGTCAAAAGTGAGAAGCGCCGCAATCCGTTCACCTAAATTTTTCGCCGGATAAAACCTCGAGCCCGGCAACGGCCCGACTTGCCCAAGAATTCTGTCTCTCCGCTCTTTAATAAATTCTCGAAAAGTCTCATCACGCAAAAAATTATTTTTGAACCATTTTCCCTCTTTGATGCTTTTCGTTATTTTTTCAATTTTAGCTTCCTTTAAATCTTTAATTTTTTCCAAGTTAAAAACTATTTCTTCATCCACTCCGACGGTTTGCACCACTTCTGTTTCCCCAGCTTGGCTTAAGGCAACAGAATTTTCGAGAACCGAAACTCCGATTTCGCCATCGGTATTAGACATATTAAAAATTGTACCGCGTACCGTTGCTACAACCCCGCCCGATTCAACCTCAAAATAAGCATCGGGGTGCAGCAATTCCAAAAGACGATTCCACACCTGTCCCTGTTTTAGATTTAATTTTATTTTTGTTAAAAACGGCGTTTCCCCGTCAATAAAACTTTCTTCAATAACCACCTCCGAATTGCTATCAAGGGTTACTTCGTTGGTATCAAAAAGAACAATTCTCGCCGATCCGGTTTCGTCGGTTTTTACTGTGTCTCCTTCTTTTAGATCCACCTCTTCAGTTACTTTCTGAAATTCCCCTTCTCCAGATTTTATAAAGACTCCGTCCTTATCTGGGACAACAATAACTTTAAGTTCGCCAATTTCTAACGGCTTGGCATAGACATTAACCGCCCAGGCGGAAAGCCCGCTGAAAATCAGGACTAAAATGACTAAAATTACAATAAGTTTTTTCATAAGTTTATTTAATATTAAACGAACTCCCAGACCAAATCTTACCAAATTTCACCTTTTTTGGCAATAAAAAGCGGGCCGTCATTACTGACTTCCCGCTGACTCGCCCTCCTTGCTTAGGGCTTAGGGCTTGGGAAAACCCTTGATCCCGATGAGCATGATAAAAAACGCGGCAATCATCCCTCCGACCGAACCGTGGACCATCCACAGCCCGGCTCCGAAGTACGCGCTTACGAGAAAAACTATGACACCCCCGACGAGAGTGAGAACGCCGACATCAGCCGCCACCTCATACCAGTCGTCATGCCTTCGCCTGGTGGTCTTCCGGAAGGTCGTCGCCACAACGCCGCCGAGCGTGATTACTCCGGCAGCGATGCAATACGGCAGACTCATCCCCATGAAAAGCGTGACGGCCGCGGCCAAGAAACCGCCGCCCAGACAGACGAACGCCCAGCGAAACGCATTTCCGGCAAGATTGATGCCAATTTCCCGCTCCCTAACTTTCATCATTCTCCCTCCTTTTCTTTTGCGGAGCCGGGGTCAGACGATTTTCGCCTTGCCGAACCCGATCTTCTTGAATTCCGCGAGTGCCCGATTGCGTTCCTTGATCAGGTAGTACATCAGATAGAAAAAGAACGAGACGGCGAGACTCCCGAGGAATCCGACTGCGAGAAGCCTCGCCTGGATTCCGCCATGGAAGATGCCGAGCGCCATGAGACACATGGAACACAGCATCCCTGCCATGAAGAACAGAACGACCAAAGAGTAAAGAACCTTTTCCCTCGCACTCATCCCTGACCTCCTTGCCCCGCAACGGCAGGGCTCACCCCCATTAGAAAAATATATTACTCTCTTACATTAAAAATGTCAAGAACTAAAAAACGGAAAATTTAATTTCCGTTCTTTGGTGCTGTAATTATACACTTTGCGCGAACTTTTTTCGGGCGGAAACTGAACGAATGAATCAGCCCCGCCACCGCCTCGCAGAGCCTCGGCGGACACCAAAGAAAAATGTTCCTTGCTTTTCGGATTTGCGCGCGACCAATTTCTTCTAAAAAGGAAAGGACATTTTTCTTTGGTGTTCTGCCCTCCAAGTATTCGGGCAGGTGGCGGGACTAATGCGGACTCGGTTTTGCCAAAACTATTTTTTGGGGAAAGGATTTCGCAAAACACTCGGCTAATCTTTTTTGAATTCGGATGTCGCAAATGGAAAAGGAGGGGTTTGGGGAGGACTTTTCCATTTGCTCCGCTGTTTTGTTTGGGGGAAATTCGGGCGGGCTATTCTTTCCTTAATTTATAAAATCTGAAAAGAACGAACGCACCGGCAAGGAAATCTATAACCTGCCAAACGCTTTTATCAAAATGGATTGGTGCAAATGGATTATACAAAATTGTCAAAAATACGAAAGCGGAAGCCCAAAAATATTTTTCCTTAATTCCTAGTTGGTAAGTATTGTAAATACCAGTTACAAAAACAATCCAACGAACAATTTGGTAAAAGCCGTATGGAAAACCATTAGGAATCGCTAGAAATAAAAATATTGCTGAAACAACCAATGATATTATTTGATAAATATTTTTGGGCTTCATAGATATTTTTTGTCAATTTTGAAAACTTTCATAATACCGACCGATACAATTCCAAAGATCATTTCAATAAACCATTGAGCAAGACCAATACCGAAAAATAGTGTCAAAAGTGCCAATAAAATTTTTCCTTGCGAGAAGAATATCGCAATAAAGAAAAGTGCCACCACTATTGCGTAAAATCGAACGATTGACATCATTACATGAATCATCAGATAGAATGCAAAACTCATGCTTTTATATTCCTTTACATCGGTTTCAGTAACATTTTCATCACTCGAAAAAACATTGCTTATATGTGCAAATTTATATCCAAAATACGCCCAGACTAAAAGTTGTAAGTAGTTAAAAAATTCTGGATACGGAAAATTAAGAAGACTTAAAACGATACCAATTATCAAGGCAATCGAAATTCCTGCTACAAGAAAATTAAAACCAAGATAAATATACCCAAGTGGTCCCAAAAATAATGAGAGAGTACCAGCAATCAAAGGATTCTTTTTGTTTATTGTTTTCATAATTTATTATTGATTAGTGTCGCAAATCGGTTTATCCAAAAACCTTGCTGGCACCCACCCCATTATTTTATCAGATTTAATTTTATAAGCATCATGGTCTTCAAAATAAAGCAAAATTTGAACCTCGGTATCTTTTGATAATTCACTATTTACCAAAGCATAAATATCGGGAGCATTTCTCACTTCTACAAATTCTGTTATTTTTGTAGTTTCTTTTGAGCAAGTTGTATATTTATCAGTCGCAATATAATTTATTTCTCCGTCCGTTGCCCCATATTCTTGTTTGAGAAAATCTTTGTATTCCTGACTTATGCCCAAGCCAGTTGATACTTGACCACTGTCAATTTCTTTACGTTGTTCGGAAGTAAGTTTGTGCGTAGCAAATAAATAATAAATTCCAAAAACTAAAAACACAATCACAAAAAAGGCAGTAATTCGTCCTTTTCTCAAATCTACTTTTCTATAACTTTCTTCGCTCAACCAAAATGATTGAAAGTCCTCTTTATAAATTACCAAATCCTGTTCACCAAAATGGACTAAACAAAACGGCTCCTTTTTCAAATCATATTCAAGCACACTTGCAAAAGAATCTTTTTTCTGTGGATCAAAAATCTTTTTGACATAAACATTGAAATATTCTTTGCTCTTGTATTTCCAAGTGATAACTGATTTATCTATCTCAACAGGGTAATAAATATCTTGACCAACTTTGATTTTTGTTTTTACGCCCGTGCTATCAACAATTTCGAGTTCATCACAATAAATATTTATCCAAGATTTTTGAGGTTGATAATCCCAATCAAACTTATCAAAGTATTCTTTTGCTCCAAGTGTTTCATCATATGATTTTCGTTTATATGAATCGGAAAGAATCGCGTAGATGAAGTTTAACTCCTTCATCTTTTGGTCGCTTCCGCCTTGTTTATCGGGATGACATTTATGTGCTAATTTCCTATACGCTTGTTTAACTTCATCTTGCGTGGAATCTTTAGCTATCCCGAAAATTTGATAGTAATTTTGTGATGCCATAGTTTATCCGCCAAGAACGGTGAACCATAGCAAAAGAAATGGTATCACCACGCCTATTCCAACAGAAACAAGAATTTTCAGACCCCAGTGCATTTCTTTTTCTCCCGCCAAAACTTCTCGGAGATAAGCCAGCAAATAGAAAATTATTACTGCGGCAATATAAATACCTATCAATTTACCCCACGCAATATTTAAGCTATTTTGACCAACAGGAGTTCCGTCCTCGGAAACAACAGTGCCACCCAAGAAATCGAACCAATGAACATTCCTGACAAAAGTTATGAGAGTGTGTCCAGTGGCGTAAATAAGATTCAATGCTACTTGTCCGTAAAAACCAATCGGCAACCATAACCAGAGATAGTGATACCATTTAATATCAAGAAGTGTCCCTGACTTTTCTTTGTCCATAGTGTGATATGGATTGCCGATTGTTTTACTCCCAAGATCAACGCACCAAAATCCAAAAGCAAAAGCACCGAGGAGATTTAAGATGAGAAATATTAAGTAAAATGGCGAAGAAACAAGAGTATTGAGAATAACTCCGATACTACCGTTAATTTCTCCCGCAGTTCCGGGCTGAAATATTACCACAGCAATAAGCAGTATAAAGATTGAGCCAAATACAGCTAAAAATGCGTTGATTGTGTTTACAATTATTTTTTCGCTTGTAGTAACTTTTTTTGATAAATAACCATATAGAAAACCAAACACGCCAGCAAAAAATACAAAAATAACTAAACGAAATATATTCATCCATATTCCATCGCCCCAAAAAAGTTGATTTGGTGAAAAATCTGCACCCATACCCAAAACACCTTTTTGATTAAGGCGGTCAAGAAAATTAAGTACCGCTCCAATCAAAACTACTTCTGCCAATAACCAAGCCGAAATTAAACGACGAGCTTTGCTTGCCATTGTTTGGCTAGTAGTTGCTATCGGTTTTAATATAGTGTTTGTGTCCATAAATTTATTTTATTAAATCATCAACGCTCACGCCAAAGGCTTTCGCAACCTTTTTAAGCGTGACTAATGTTGGATTCTGGTTTTCACCAGATTCCATTTTAATAAGCGTGTTATTGGCGACATCCGCCAATCTCGCCAACTTCTCTTGCGAAAGCCCTTTGGCTTCTCGCAATTTCTTTATATTGTTTGCTAAATTTTGGCTTGTTGACATATTATCATTAAAAGATTAACATTGTAGTAGAGGTATCCATTTATCTATTACTACTATGATGTTACACCAAAATTTCAAACAAATCAAATCGACTAACGGCTTTTTTGTATTGCCCGCCCGA
>JBGSRW010000004.1:0-57399 GCA_041737355.1 Patescibacteria group bacterium
TCCGGAAAAGTTTCTACGGCAAAAAGCTATATTGAGTCTGCTTTGGTTGGACTGGTTATCGCTCTTACATCATATGTTCTTCTTTATGCTGTTAACCCGAAGTTAGTGGGATTTGAGGCGATGAAGGTGAAGTTTGTGGAAAGAGTCGAAGAACCGGTCGCTTCCTCTGCCGCATCTCTCGCTGAAGATTTACCCGCGGGAGCGCTAACATCAGGAAACCACTCGGCTTTTATTACTCCCGAACAATATAAACTCGCAACAGGCAAAGATATGCCGTCAAAAGATGACATAATCGCGATGATGGACGAAATCGCGCCGGCGAAAGGTATCGACAAGTGCCTTTTGGATGCAATAGTTGCCAAGGAATCCGGATATAAACCAAATAGGCTTGGACACGATGAAGATGTCGCTAGAGAACAGGTTGGATCGCGAAGAAAATTTATTGATTCTGGAAAAAAATACAGTGGAGCAACTTTCGCGCCGAACGCCAGTCTCTACACGCAATCTTTCCCAAACGACGACGTCTTCGATCCTCAAAGACCTCCTAATTATGGCTTGGATGTAAGATTTACTCACGGTATCGGCTTAGGCCAAATGACAATTCTGGACGAAGACCATGACGGGGAGATGGACCGCTGTCCCGATGGAAATATCGGACGCGAGGTTGGAAATACCTGTCTAAACGCGTTAGAATTATTTGATGCGGAAAAAACGCTCGAAGCCTCAGCAGATTTGATTAAAAAAAAGTTGCAAACAGTGAGTGGCAGCGTCGAAAGACTTTTTTATAAATATGCCGGCCAAGGCTGCAGCGCCAGAGTTTCCCAATGTAAAAAAATGAAAGTATTTGCGGAGTGTAAGGGGGATCAAAATCTTGCCGCCAAAGAACGCGAAGATTGCACGAGTTGGCTGCAGGAACAGGACGCAAATTGCCAAAACAAAGATTTCCGCTAAACTCCGATTGAATTAACAGAAAAGTAATGCATAACCAAGCGCAAACAATTTACGAATGCCAAAAATGCGGCGCACAGACCTCAAAATGGGCTGGGCGGTGTTTAGAGTGCGGCGCCTGGGGAAGCTTGACTGAAACTGCCGGCGGCCCGACAAGAGAAAAAACTCTGGAAAAAATTCTAACGGGAAAGGTTGTAAATTTCAACGAAGTGACCGGCAAAGATTTCGCCCGGATTAAAACCGGCCTCGGCGAATTTGACCAGGTTTTGGGTGGCGGAATAGTTCCCGGCTCGCTTGTTCTTTTGGGCGGAGAACCTGGCATCGGAAAATCAACCCTGGTTGCTCAACTGGCAGCCTCTATTTCGGGCGGCGATAAATCGACCCTCTATGTTTCGGGCGAAGAATCGGCCGAACAGGTAAAGATGCGGCTTGACCGGCTCGAACTTAACGCAAAATCTCTTCAATTTCTCGGAGAAACAAATATCGATGTTATCTGTTCCACAATCGCTAAAATAAAACCGGCCCTGGCAATTGTTGATTCCATTCAAACCATGGCTACACCGGAAATTCCGTCGGAAGCCGGCAGCGTAAACCAGGTCCGTGCCTGCACGGTGAAATTGCTGGAGGTGGCGAAAAAAAATAATATCCCAATTTTTGTTATCGGCCACGTTACAAAAGAAGGCCAAGTAGCCGGCCCAAAAACCCTGGAACATTTAGTTGATACCGTGCTCTACCTGGAGGGCGACCGCTTTCACGCCTATCGCCTGCTTCGCACTGTCAAAAACCGCTTTGGTTCAACCGATGAAGTTGGAATTTTTGAAATGCAAAACGGCGGTTTGAAAGAAGTCAAAAATCCTTCGGCAATATTTTTGGAAGAACGCGGCGAAAATATCGCCGGTTCGGCCGTTACTTGCGTAGTCGAGGGCTCGCGGCCGCTCCTGGTTGAAATACAGGCCTTGGTTTCCCGGACGTATTTCGGATACCCCCAAAGGCGTTCCGCCGGATTTGATCTGAACCGCCTCCAACTTTTGCTCGCCGTCCTCGGTAAAAGAGCCGGAATGAATCTGGGAGCTCACGACGTGCATTTAAACGTTGCTGGCGGCTATAAAATCCAGGAACCGGCCTGCGACCTGGCTGTGCTTTTAGCCGTAGCCAGCGCCTTTAAAAATAAACCTCTGCCACCGAGCACAATCATTTTCGGCGAAGTCGGCTTGGGCGGCGAAGTACGCGCTACGGGGCAAACGGAAAAGAGAATTAACGAAGCGGAAAAACTTGGCTTCGGGGAGGTCTTAGCGCCCAACTTCAAACAACCAGCTAAGGGAAAAATAAAAATTGTCAAAGTAAAAAATATCGCCGAGGCTTTAAAATATTTTGGCCTGGACGGAAGAAACGCCAAAGAAGAAAATGCCGAAAATTAAAAAAAGTTTTTACAATCAAAAAACCCTAAAAGTTGCCAAGCTCCTGCTTGGTAAATTTTTAATAAGAAAAATCGGAAAAAGAATAATCTCCGGAAAAATCGTGGAGACCGAAGCCTATGTCGGACCAAAAGATCTCGCCTCACACGCCTCTCGGGGAAAAACTCCCCGCACCGCTTTGATGTTTGGCCCACCCGGCTTTTCTTACGTTTACTTAGTTTATGGCCTTAATTATTGTTTCAATATTGTCACGGAAGGCGAGGATTACCCGGCGGCTGTTCTTATCCGCGCCCTAGAGCCGGCGGAGGGTGTTAAAAGCATGTTTAACCGCCGAGGCATTACTTGTACCCCCAATCCCCCGCCAGCCCTCTCAAACGGCCCCGGAAAACTCTGCCAAGCTCTGGGGATAGATAAAACTTTGAATAAGGCGGATTTAACCGATGGCGTACTTTGGCTTGAAGACCGGGGAATAAAAATAAACCCCAGAGAAATAATTTCAAAACCGAGAATAGGTGTTGATTACGCCGGTAAATATAAAAATAAACCCTGGAGATTTTATCTCAAGGGTAATATCTTCGTTTCAAAAAAATAATTATTCCAGGTGGACTTCGGCGGTAAATTTCCTTAGTTTTTCTTGCAGGTCCGGATAAGCGGAAAACTCCGGGTCTTTTTTTATCAAATTTTCGGCAGCCACCTTTGTTTCTTTAATAATTTCGTAATCGGTCAAAGCTGCTACTTTGAGATCGGGAATGCCGGACTGTCTTGTCCCCCAAATCTCGCCCGGCCCGCGGAATTCCAAATCTTTCTCCGCCAAAGCAAAGCCGTCGGAACATTGAACAAGCACTCCGAGTCTTTTTGCCGTTTCCTCGTTTTCGCTGTCCGAGAAAAGAAAACAATAAGACTGGAAAACCGATCTGCCTACCCGCCCCCTGAATTGATGAAGCTGAGCAAGACCAAAACGCTCGGCTCCCTCCACCATCATAATAGTAGCGTTCGGAATATCAACCCCGACCTCAACCACGGAAGTGGAAACCAGAATATTTATTTTATTTTCGGAAAAATCTTTCATGACCGCCACCTTGTCCCTGGCTTCCATCCGGCCATGCAAAATTCCCACCCTAAGGTCGGGAAAAATTTCCTTGCTTAATTTTTTATGTTCTTCGGTAACCGATTTTACCCCGAGTTTATCCGAAGGATCGATCAGAGGGCAAATTACAAAAACTTGCCGCCCGGACTCAGCCTGTTTCCTTATAAAATCATAAGCCCTTTCCCTGTTTTCGGACGACACGAATCTGGTAACAATTTTTTTTCTGCCAGCCGGTAATTCGCGTATTACCGACAAATCAAGATCTCCGAAAAATACAAGCGACATGGTACGGGGAATCGGCGTAGCCGTCATGGAAAGGAAGTGGGGATATTTTTCTCCTCTCCCCTTGAGATTCTTTCTTTGATTGACGCCAAAACGGTGCTGCTCGTCGACTATAGCCAAGCCGAGATTATTAAATTTTATTTTTTCCTGAATCAGGGCGTGCGTTCCTATTACCAGATCGGCCGCGCTCGTGATTTCTTTGGGATCTATTTTTATATTATCCCCATTTTTCCGATTACTCATCGCCCTGTCGGTTCTCGTCAAAAGACCGACCTTAATCTCTGAATTAGCAAAAAGTTTGCGGATATTTTCATAATGCTGTTTGGCGAGAATTTCGGTGGGAGCCATAAAAACGGTTCGATGCCCGTTCAAAAAAGTATTCAGGGCGGCGATAGCGGCAACTATTGTTTTACCCGAACCGACATCCCCCTCCAAGAGACGGTTCATCGGTTGATTTTTACCAATGTCCTGGATAATTTCCCAAGCGGCTTTGCGTTGCCCGTCCGTTAATTTAAAGGACAGCGTTTCTAAAAATTGCTTGGTTTCTTTTTCCGCAAATTTCAAAATTGGCGCCCGACTTTTCTGCAATTTATTTTTAAGCAATAAATTGTTGAGTTGAATTAAAAAAAGCTCATCAAACTTAAGCCGGCGACGAGCCTCGAAGAATCTGGTTTTGCTGTCGGGAAAGTGCGCTTGTTTTATTGCCTGTCCCAAACCGGCCAGCCGGAAATCTTTTCTGATTTCTCCGGGAAGCCAATCTGAGATTTTATCGGCAAGAGGAACGGCAGTTTTTACCAAAAAACGTATTTGTTTATTAGTCAGATTTTCCGTCGCCGAATAAATCGGAACAATCCTGGCGGTATGAGTAGTATCTTTTTGAACTTTTTCGTAAGACGGCGAGGTAAAATGCATGCCGAAACGATCCAGTTCGATTTTTCCCGAAAGATAAATTTCTTCTCCTGCCTTTAAAATTTTGGCGAGATACGGCTGGTTAAACCACACAACTTTGACGGAACCGGTATTGTCGGAAACAAGCGCTTCGGTGATATTTTTTTTTCTGAAAAAACTTCTCGTATTTTTAATAATTTCCACCCTGCCCCGGCAGGTAGCCGCCGTATTATAATTCAACGATCCGATCGGGGTAATTTTGCTCCAATCTTCGTAGCGGAAAGGAAAATAAAAAAGAAGGTCTTCGGCAGTTCGGAGACCCAATTTTTGCAATCTTTTCGCGGTAGTTTTCCCCACACGGAGAAAACTTTCGATCGGCGTTTGAAGCGTTAGCATAATAACCAAGCTTTAACGTCAAGCTATTGCGCCCGCGAGGAATCGAACCTCGATCACAAGCTCCGCAAGCTTGTACTCTATCCGTTGAGCTACGGGCGCATGAGTCTGATGTTAATGACGTAAATTAAGGACAAAATCAGCCCTTTTCCCCGACCTTCCTTTTATTTAAGCAGGAAAAAATAATTCTGTCCAACTAAATCCCCGCATCGCCGGAAGACGACACGGGGAACTATATTTTTTTATATTTTATCTATATCTTCAGAAAACGACTATAGGATTCCGACAACGGTTCGTGTTCCTGGTCGGTATCCTCAATTAAGTATTTCAGCAGGACTTCCCTCACCTTAAGAGGATTCTGATCCAGAAGCGGAACGGAAATCCTTGATCTTAGGCCGTTGGGATTAAAATATAAATTTTTAACATCCGGCGGTTCGTAAATAATATAGAATTTGTCGACATCTTTCCATGTATAAAATTTTCCGCCCACCCCGACGCCGTCTTCGAATATTCCGAAATCAACCTCGTCCGGTTCGCTTATCGAGCGCAAAACGGTAATAACGGCCGCCAAAATTAAAATTACAACGAATAAAAAGTTCAATGTGTATATCGCGTAAACAACCAGCAGGCCGAAGGCTATCCCCGCCCAAATATACCAACTTTTTCCTCTTTCATATTTTTCGTACTCGGGTATTCTCCAATTCAAGAGAAGACTTCCCCGGTCCGTTTGTTTTTTTTCTTCCGCCATAAATTTATTGACAAAAACGTTTTCCGATATTATAATTTTGATATAAACTAGAGTTCCGGGGAGCGTGGAGAGGTGGCCGAGCGGCTTAAGGCAGCGGTTTGCTAAACCGTTATAGGGTTGAAAAGCCCTATCGAGGGTTCGAATCCCTCCCTCTCCGCCACTTTCTATATCAGACAAGCTATAATTGGAGAGGTGGCAGAGTGGACTATTGCACCGGTCTTGAAAACCGGAGTCCTCGCAAGGGGACCGTGGGTTCGAATCCCACCCTCTCCGTTTCTTTTTACCCTTTTGCCAAAGCTATTCCCCAAACTTCTTTTGCCCCTCCCAGTTTCAATGTTCTCGCGCACTCTTCCATGGTTGCGCCGGTTGTCAGCACGTCATCCATCAGGATGATTTTTTTATTGGCAATCTTTGAAATATCGCTCACCGAGAAAGCACCCTTCACATTTTTTCTTCTTTCGCCCTCTTCGAGGTCAACCTGCGACGGGGTTGCCCTTATTCTCTTCAGAACCCCAGCTTCAAGAGGCCAGCCGAACCGGCGTGAAACTTTTTCGGCAATAATTTCCGCCTGATTGAAACCTCTTTCGAGAAATCTCTTCCTTGAGAGGGGAACGGGAATAAGAATAAATTCTTTTCCCGGAGGACGGCCTTTTTCGCAAATACCCTCCGCTACCAGATCGCCGAGCGGCAGAGCGAGACTTTCTACAAATTTATATTTCAAAAGGTGAATCGCTCTTTTTAATATCTCGTTATCATAGGAATAGAATGTCAAAATTCTGTCGAGGGATTCGCCGGATAAGGAATGCCCGTCTGTTCTTATTTTTTTCAAACACTCCCGGCACAACCACTCCCCTTCTTTTGCGCAGCCGATACATTCAACCGGAAAAAGTATGTCAAAAATTTCTTTTTTCAAGCAGGAAAAAACTTTTTTAATTTTCTCCCAGATCACCATTATCTAATCAGCCTTTAATTAACGGGCCTGTCCCCATGTCGCTTCATCAACCTTCCATTCATCTCCGATTTTTTTAAAAATCAACTCCAAATCCTGGTAATAAACTTTTTGGTTTCCGCCGAGGTTTCCCGACGTTTCTATCTTCTGGGTTCCGACAACAATTTTTGCCGAACCTGCCCCTTTGTCAAAGCTTGAAATAGCCGTTGAAATCGCCTTGGTCGTAACCCCGGAGTACGCAGAGGCTCCTGACGCCGTGGTTCCGTTTTTTTTAATAAAATTATCGGCCCATTGTTGCAACGCAGGAGTCATTATCGCTTTTAAATCCAAAATATTCTCAAAATTTCCCTGGTTGGAATAACTTCCAAATCTCTCCGCAAAAGCAGCGGCGAGGCGGGAAAGGTCGGTTTTTATCTTATCCTCATCGGGTATTTTTATTTCCGCTGCCGGCTGATTGGTATTAATTGCCGGCAAAGATACCGGGCTCGTCTGGCCGGTATTAGTGTTCGTGGGTATCGTCGTTCCTCCGGGAGACGGAAGGTTCGGTCTTATAAGCAGCCAGTAAATAAAGGCCAAAAACAGAAGGAGGAAGGCTATGACAATGATAATTTTTGTTCTTCGTGACATAGTAATCTTAATTCAACAAAAAATATTTTTTATTTATTTTCCCGCGCCGCTCTCCGACGCCATCTGATCGTCAAATTCTTTTTTAGCCGCTTCTATTTCCAAAAGCTGTTTCGGGTCGGAGGTTATAAGCTGATCCTCGGAATAAGAGGCAACTATTTTTATGGCGGCATGCTTTGCGCCGGCGAAGAAAATTCCCTCGCCAACCCCGCATTCAAGAAGCAAATATTTCTCACCCTGAGTTAACATGAAGGTTTTTTGCACGAGATCGATCGATGCAGGCGACTGCTTCAGGAGGAGCTGCAGGGAAGAATTGGTAACGATCGCCTGACCGTAAGGAGAAGTTAAAAAATCGTTAACGTCCTGGGTAATTGTTGTCACGCCCAAATAATATTTCCGGCAACGTTTCACGAGAGCGAAAATAAATTTCGCGCTATCCTCGTGCTGCATCAGCCACCAAGCCTCATCAACCACGAGAATTCTTCTTTTTCTCTCGGAACGAACGACATTCCAGATAAAATTGACGATGTTATAAATGGCAATCGGCCGCAGTTCGTCTTCCAGGTCCCGGACGCTAAAAATAACCAAAGAGTTTCTTACGTCAATTGTCGTCGGAGAATTCAAAAGGCCGGAAAAAGTTCCTTCCGTATACTTTCTCAGTCTTTCAACCAAGCTTTCGGCGCCGGTCATTCCTTCCAAAATATTCTGTAAGTCTTTCATCACCGGAGGTTCAACGCCGCTTTTCAGATCGGTATCCGCGGTAATATCTTTTTTGGCGTAAGTTTCAATCAAGGCTCTGTCCAAAACCGAGTCTTCCTCCGGAGAAAAAATAAGCCTGCCCCCTTCGCCCGGCCTCGCAAGCATCAGCCGCAGAAGACCTTTGAGGGTAATGACCGCGCTTCTGATTATATCCTCCGTGTTTACCTCTTCTCCGACCGGACGCGGCAAATCGAAGGGATTGATTTTTGAATCGGAAGCAAGGGAAATATTTACATAAGCTCCGCCGACCGCGTCGGAAAGATGTTTGTATTCCATTTCCGGATCAATAACCAAAACCTCCACGCCCATCATAAGCGAACGCAAAACCTCGAGCTTAATAGCATAACTTTTGCCGGCGCCCGAAGTGGCAAAAACGACCGCGTTGGCATTTTGAAGAGAAAATCTGTCGAACAAGATCAAGCTGTTATTATGCCTGTTTATACCGTAGAGAATTCCGTTATCCGAAGTAAGCTCAGCCGACATAAAGGGAAAAGAGGAAGCAATCGGCGAGGAATTCATGTTGAAGGTAATCATCAGTTCGTCATTGCAAAGAGGAAGTGTGGAGTTGAAACCCTGCTCGGACTGATAAAACACCCTCTTGGTATAAATAAGTTTAGAACCGAAGATGGACTCGACTTCTTCCGAAGTCTTATCCAACTCTTCCTTGCTCTTGGCGTAAATTGTCACATAGAGAGCGAACTGGAAAAAATGTTCAATACCCTGAGTCAAATCGTCGCGTAATTGCTCAATATCGCGGAGGGCCGTTTCCCGCAGAGGATCGCGTGGCGCGCCTTTTTCCGCATCGGATAGAATCTGGGCTTCAAGGGCTCCAGCTTTCTTTTTCAGTTGTTTTAAAATAATTTCCGCCTTGACCGGATAGAAAAACATCGCCACGTCGAGAGCGGTATTCAAATTAATAATTGGAGTAAACCAGCCGACGCTTATATAGCGGGGGTAAGTAATAACAAAAATGGTCCTGACGAATTTATCTCCAAGCAAAACATGCGACGGTTCTATTTTCATCGACGCCGGAGCAACCAAGTCCTGAATGCCAACGACGCCTTTACGGTAAATGCGCTCTTCCTCAAGAATAATTTTTTCCGCTTCAAGCCGCCGTTTCTCTTCCGCGGAAGAAACGGGCGCGACCGCCTGCGGTTTTTCTTTTTTTGTAGCAGCGAAAGGATTGAACGCCATAAATTAAATTTCTATCTTTATTCTTCTACCCTGACTTTGCCGATCTCGACCATCTTTTCCGTTTCGGCCAATTCGGGATTATATAAATTATAGAAAAGTTCTATTAAACTTTGCGTATCAAGAATAACCGAAGTTAGTCCCATGCTTGAAAGAAGCATCTGGACGTGTTCGACTCTGGCAAAAAGATCCCTTCTCCTTTTTTTGAATCTTTCCGCCCCGAGGCTGATTGCCGTACCAGGACTCAGGACTTCGCCGAATCTCGACCAAAATCCTTTTCTCTTATCGGAAAGCGGATCATAGGGAACGACTACATAGAAACGCTTGCTCATAATGTCCCCCATCTCCACCAATTCTTTTATATACTCTCTGTAGTCGGCAATCTGAATTTTCAAAAGTTCGTTTGTTTGTTCTTTCTCAACCTGCCCGAGCTTACCAAGATAAGCGTCAATATTCAATTTGCGGGACTGGACAACGATCTGGAGAGGAAATTCAAGGGCATTCAAAAAAGAAACATAGGCGGCGATAATGGCGTTTTGCTCTTCCTCTGATTTAAGAGCAAAATTTATGCTCGAAACCAAAAGCACGGCCCGCATTGTTCCGTCTTTTAAGACGACGCTGTCTTCGCGAACTTCCGCTATATCCAGACGATGTTTTGTTGCTACACCGGGTTTTGGCCCGGCTAACTTTTTGGACTGCATAACGGGTTAAAAATTATTCTCCCTTGTAAACTCCGCCTGTATTGACGATCAAGGATAATTCCGCAAGTTTTGTCGCTACAATCGGCTCTTTTATCGGCCGGGGAACAGCTACCTTAACTTCTTCTTTTTTTAAATACCTTCTGACTTCATCAAGACCAAGCTCCTTGTTCCAGATGCGTAGAGGCGGCCGGCGCAGAGTTTGTAATAAATTAAGAAGAAAAAAATGGAAAGGCTGTCCGTTGACTTTTATAAAAGCCAGGACAACCCCTAGGCCGAAAATCGGCAAAGCAAAAATCAAAAAATAAATAAAAGTAAAAAGTTTGTAAAAAATAAACAAAACTATCGCTACCGCCAGAAGAATAATAAATTGCCGCGCCGTTATCGGGCCGATAATCTTGTCTTCCACGTCAATAAATTGAGGAATAACAAATTGCTGCATGATTTAACTTAAATCTCTAATAATTATAGCATTTTTTCTTTAATACCTCAAAGATCTGCTGAGTTTCACGAGGGCCTGGTATTCCGCCTCGGTAAGAGACGGCTTGCCTGATGAAATCCGGGAAGCGATGACTTGGCTTACCGACGCGCCCTGATTCATGCTTTCCCGGCTTATTTCAAGATAAAGTTTGTAAACCTCCGATTCCTGCCATGCCTTGATGCCGGCTATTTTTTTTGTAATCGATTCCCTTTCCAGAAGTCTCATTTTTTCCTGAACTTTCGCCGACGCTACCTCGGGATTTTGATCCAATCTCCTGAAATCGACCATGGTCATTTCCTTCAATTCCTCAAGCGGCCCGACAAGTTTCGGGACATAGCGGACGTCCTCCAAGCGCGGCCTCTTGTCGTCAACCGTAACAACCGGGCGCCTGGACGGGGCCGTAGCCGGTTTCAAAATTTGAAAAGGCTTAGGCTCTTCTCCGGGAGAAACCTTTCCCCTGATCGCCGAGGGAATTTCTTTTATTATTTCCGCCGACGGCTTTATTTCTCCAGCCGGCCGTAGCGGTATTTTTTCCGGAACAATCGCCGGTTTTGCCGGAGCAATGGTTGAAATTTTTGCCTGCATGCCGGCAGGCGGAGCGATCATTGCAGCCGGAACATCGAGCGGGGCAATCTGCGCCCTTTTCGTAATTTGCTGCCACCGTTCGTCTATCTTATTTTTAACCTTTGTTAAAACTTCTTCGTTGGCCTTCCCTGTCATTACCCTTTCGCTCTCCAGGGCCTTTTCTACCGTTGACACGGCTTCTTCTTTGTTTTTTGCTTCCGCCCCGCCGATTATTTTTTTCGCGGCGGCCAGTATTTTGGAAATCTGTTCGGACGTAAGAGTGATTCCGGCTGAACCGAAAAATCCGGACAAAGTATCCTGCATTTCAAAGCCGTCCCGAATATCCTTAAGATGCGTCAATAAAATATTTTCCAATTTTTTTCTTCCTATCTCGTCCAAGTTCACTCCGCTTTCCCCAATAACCGAATCGACCAGCCCGGCTGTTTCCGCCGGTTTCAAGCCGGAAACCTGTTTCGGTAATTTATCCCGCTTTGCCGAAATTTCCGCCTCGTCCGCCGGAGAAAAAACAAGTTCCGCCACTCCTTTCGGCATCTCGGCTATTTTTGGCTTACGGCTTTCTGTTTTTACCGCGTTTTTTATCGCCGGACGGACTTCCGTTTTCTTTGTCTCGGTTGCGGCGGCAGTTTCTTTTTCATCCTGCCTCTCTCCCTTCGGCTTAATCTTTCCGACAAGACCGATTACCAAATCGGCCGCCTCCGGAGTAAAACCCATCCCACCGGAAGGAACTGCTCTAATAAGGGCGCTTTTGGTTTCAAATTTATCCCTGACATCCTTGAAGTAAGCTTCCAACTCATCGGCAAAACGCGCCTTAAGATTTTCCGCTATCCGCAATCCGCTTTTTTCTATAATTTGGTCAACTAATTTTTTTTCAACCTTGGCGGAAGTTGCCTTTACCGGCGGAGTGAAATCATAAAACTTGCCGCCTCGTAAAATTTTAAACTTACCGGCCGGATCTTTGATAATTATTTCGTCACCCACGGACATAAACTCTGCTCCAATCTTTTTTTACGACCACTTAAATTCTTGTTTTTCCAGATCAAAATAAACCAAACCCTGGTATTTTCCGCCCGCACCGTCCCGGGAAAGAATGTTGAATAATTTCATGCCAATCCTTCCTGATTCGTCTTCGCTCAGACGGGCTCTTTCTTTCAAAACATATTGCAAAAATAAACTTAAATACCGCGGATCTTTCGGACTAAGCTTGAAGCCGGCCAATTCCGCCTTCCCGCTCCCCTCCTTCAAATGAACAACCATCATCTCGTTGAATTTTTTTTCTTCGAGCAAGCCGGCCAATTTTCCGCCCTCCGCCATTACCATCAAAACCGCCGACAATCTGTATTTGTTTACCGTCCGGCCCGGCCCGGGAATAGCCTCGAACAAAATCTCTTCCAGTTTTCCCGATTCTCCGCCCGACTCCTTGGCAATATTTTTCATTTCTGTCTCGATTTTTTTGGCCTCGGCTGCGTCGCCTCGGTATTTTGCTTCGATTTCATCCTGGATTTCTCCGACCTTCGAAACTCCCTGGGCTTGCTTGACCATGTCTTTGACGTCCCTTCCGACGCGTTCGGTTATCCCCTCTTCGTAAATGTCAACCTCTCCGTCAACAACGAAAACGGTCGTCTCCTCAATTCCGTCGAGCTCCAAGGAAGATAATTTCATTTTTTCGTAAAATTTAAAAAGATAATCGAGTCTTGCCCGGCCTTCACGGCTTAATTTTTTCGCGTTTTCTCCGCTTGTGAGGTATTGCGACAATTTCAAAGTTTCAACCCGCCCCGTCCCCAAAACGCTGCGGTAATCAGTCAGCCAATTCTTAACCGTCCCGCGCATTTCTCTTCCGTTGATAATAATTTTTTCCTCGGTCCAGTCCTGATCGGATACCAAAAGAGCCTCCCTGATTAATTTACGCAAAGTATTTCTCTCCTCAAACTCAGGTAAAGACAAAAGTTTTGCTTTTACTTTTTCCCAAAGATTATACCCCGGCATTGCCGTGACCGCCGATAAATTATTTTTAATCAGTTCGATAATTTCTCCGGGAGCCAAGCGGGGCAAGGCGACAAATCTCGCCTTAACAAGCATTTCTTCACAGGCGAGTTCCGCTTCCGGCTGGTCGATTCCCTTAGTAAGGCTGTCTTCAAGAAACCCCGCCAAGAGCCGGGCCTTATCCGCCAAATCAAAATTAACCGCTTCTTCGGCGTGATACCGGATGGCTTCTAAAGTTTTGGAATTATTCAAATCGAGCATAAAAGTTATTTTTTTATTTCCCGCCAGACTTCATCCGCCTCATCGGGCCGATTCTTTCTTTCTTCAAGATATTTTTTAAGTCCGGCGGAAAACGATCCGGGCAATCCGAGATTAGCCAATTCCCCTTCCGCCGAAGCCAAAAATTTAGCCGCTTCGGGATTGAAATTTTTCCGGGCCAGACTTTTTTCAAAATTAGCCGCGTTAAGCATTAAAATAATTTTTCCCTCTTCGCCCAAAACAAACTCTCCGCCCCCTCCGGAGGCCCCCTTTTCGCCCGGATTAAAATATCCATAAGCTTCCGGGCCGAAATATCTCGCGGCGATTTCCGGTTCTATTTTTTTTATCGCCCAAAGCACGGCCGCAAGATGGTCTTTTGCTTCAAGCTCACGCCAAACCCTGCCCTTTCGGCCGACGGAAAAGGCCAGACTCCATTGGTTTTGCGCCGCCGCCATACAGGAAAGATCCTGGGCCAGGGAAAAGGCTTTTTGCTGATATAAAAAATTATCAAAAGCTCTGTCGCTTAAAATCTCCCGGTCGCCGATAATCATCTCGCCGACAAGTTGGTTTAATCCTAAAAAATCGCTTCGGTAACCGTAATAATTTAAAAATTCTCCGAGTTTTTCTTTTTCCGCCGCCTTTTTAAGAACGGCGCCCATCCCGGGCAAGTCGCCCTTTCCCGAAAAAATATTAAAATCCCTTGCCAATTCTTCAACCGATTCTCCGGTTATTTTTTTCATCGCTTCGGCTTCGTCCTTCCGCCGGGCAAAATCCTCGTCGGTTAAAATCGCTGCCGACTCGGCAATAAGTTCGTCCAATTCCTTTTCAAATTCTCCGGACGTCCGTTTGGCTTCCGCTTTGCGCCGGGCAACCTCCGCTTTGCGTTCCCCCTCCGGCATATTCAAAAGATTGAGTTTGTCCTGAGCAAGCTCGAAATTTTGGTCGGCCTGGCTCAATTCGTTTTTCCGCTCGGCCTCGGAAAGAGCGGCTAAGCGGTCGGCTTCGGATAAAAACCTAAGCAAGGCCTCTTTTTCCGGCCCGGCCGGAAGATTTGCCACATATTGCTTGAAGCCTTCCGAAACGCTGATTTTTTTATCCTTTTTATCCATAAATATTTTTTACTCCGTCTTCTTCGCGAGATTTTGGTTGGCGAGAGCCAGGTTCTTTTTAGCCACCAATTCCACCAAGTCTTTCATTTCATCCTCGTCTATTTTCCCGTCGGCCTGGGCGGCCAATAATTTTTTGAAGAATTCTGTCTCCGAGGCGGCTTTGGCTCCTTCTTTCGCTTTTTTCAGCTGTTCTTCGTAGGGTAATTTGAAAAAGCTATTTGCGTCTTCAGCGCTTTTTAACCCCGATGCTTTTTCTATTTTTTTCAATTCAACGTCGAGGTTGTTAACAACGCTCTGGTTATTATTGATATCAATATCAATTTCTTTCTGCCGGGTTTCCAAATCAAACCTTCTGTCTCTTTCCGCGGGAGTAAGCGGCCCAACTTTTTCCATATCAGCCAGCCTCCGAAGCTCTGACTGATTTCTATTTTTTTCCTTGGACAGCTTATCGTTTTTTGTGATTGCATCAGTTCTTCTCTTCGTGGCGTCAGTTTTGGCTTTAGCCGGATCATCTAATCTCAACTTAACTTTCTCAAGATTGCTTGCATCAACTTTTACCGAATCCTCCAGGGTTCCCCTCCTCATAATCAATTCCCCTTCTCTTTTTTCCGCTCGCGATACCATTGAACCGTCTGCCTGTTTTTCTTTTTTCATGAGCGAATCAATTCTCTTTCTCTCTTTATCAACATCAATTTCTCCTTTATTTTGCTGAATCAATTCATTTGTCCGGTCAACTCTTTCCTGGTCGGTCATCGGCCGCTTTCTTTCTTCTTTGGCTACTTGCTCTTCAGCTCTTTCCTTTGCAATATCGTTTTTCAAATCAACATCGCTCAACCCCTGGCGGCGGCGGGCCGTATCAATAGAAGACAATTCCTGGTCAACTCCCCTGAGTTCGTTTTGTTTGCTCCGGACCGCGCCTTCAAGAGATTTTCTTTCGCCCATATCGTCGGAGGCCCTTGCCTCGCCCATAGCCGCGGTTGTCCGCTGCTTTAAAACCTCGGCCTGGTATGGATCTTCGGCATACATTTTTCCGGCCGCTTTTCCCGCGTAACTGTCGGCAATCCGCTGCATCTTGTCTTTGGCATCCTGTTTACCAAGCATCAATCTTCCCCGCTCATAAAGCGACATTTTGGTCATAACACGGGGATCGCCCAAGGCGGCCAAGGTATAACGCCCCTGAGCCAGCCGTTCTGCAACTTTACCCATGCCTCTGGCCTCGCGCTGGGATTGGAGGGATTTTCTCCTGTCCTCGGAAATTTTCGCCCTCATTGCCGAGCCGGGCAGGGCAACTCCGGTCCGGGCATAAGTAATATCAGCCATTTTGTTGAATCCGGTTTTAGCTCCCCATTTCGCTCCCGACTTCGCCCAGTTAAGCGGCGCGGTGCCGGCTTTTCTAACATTGCTTAAAACCGAATCGGCAAGGCCCGATCCGGCGACTCCCATATCTTTCGCAATCATCAAACCGATTAAAAACATCGCCGTGGCGACAATTACCGAAGATAACTTTTCCATTGTCCCAAGCGCCCCGACCCCGACTGCCGGTCCGGAGACCGTTGAGGTTCCGACCGTCACACCGACCTGCTCGTTGCCCGTTCCTCCTCCGGCGACAATCAAAGCCAGCCAGATAAAAAAAGCCAGCATCGGCCCGGTAATAACGTACTTACTGAAATTATCCTGCCATTTTTTTGCCGCCGACTGGCCTTGGGGAAAGGAAGCCATTAAAAAAGCCAAGGGAGACAAAATTATCAAAATCCAAAGAACAATAATTCTCGCGATCAGCATAACAAGCAAAACTCCGACCGTAGAAATAGCGATCAGGAGAACAACCAAGCCCAAAAGCAGGGCGGGCAATAGACTAAGGCTGCTGTCCAGCCCTTCGCCTCCCGCCAGGGCGTAAACCTGGTCAATACCAAAAGCCTGGACAAAATTCGCCCCGGCCGCCGCCTTGAAAGCGTTGACAAAAGTCAGCATGATTACCTGGGAAAAATCAATGACAATCCCGCAGATCGTTTTGCTGAAATTAATCAGAACCGCCATCAGCAAAAACTTCGGCAGCAATTTTTTGTAATTGTAGGATTCAACCCGCAAAATCGTGGCAATGGCGATAACAAGGAGAATTACCACGAAAAACATATTGGCTATGTCGCGGACAATTACCCAGCCGGTCTGGACCGCCTGGGAATTCAAAAAATTATTGTATTGGCAAACTTTTACCAACTGCTCGGTCAAGCTCAAAAATAACTGGCCAAGCCAACCGGTTATTGCCTGAAGCAATTTGTTGATAAGCCAGGCGACAGCGTCACCCGCGCTATCAAGTACCCCGGCGGCAGTAATAGCATACGTCGGCTTGACAACAAAAAAAATCCCCGCGGAAATAACCGAAAACAGCACAAAGCTGAGTTTTCTTCTTTGAGGATTCAAAAATTTAAACATACTTATCTTAAGTATAGCACAAAAATCGTCTCCGGGCTATTTATAATCTAAATCTCCGGCCTGGGGATATCTTAAGCTAAAAAATCCCAAAAAAATAGACCGTTTTTTCTTTATTTTAATCAAAAAAGATCAGAAATGGCGCCAAATATATCACCAACCCCCGGAATCAGGGACGCTGCCCCAATAACCAATATAACCAAAATAATAAGTCCTCCTAAAAACCCTGCCATGGTGCAACCGATAATTTCAAAAGGGGCAAGAATAAGCCGGAGGGAATTTTTAACGGTTTCCGTAATAGCCGCTCCCCCGAGCCCTCCGCCGCCCCCTGCCTCTTTTGCTTCCGCGGCTTTGGCTTGGACTTTGGCAGCGCTTTCCGCGGCCTTGGCGGCAATCATTGTCGCCTTGGCGGTAATCATTCCCAAAATCCCGGCAATAAATAAAATCAAACCGAGCAAAATCAAAGGCACCCCTATCACGAGACCGACAAGAGTTATTCCAAAACCCATGCCAATGCTAATCAAAGAGCTTCCGCTCGTCCTGGCAAGCGCCGCGGCGGCATTTTGCGCCTGACTGGCCATTTTTCCGGTCTCAATTACGGCTTTGGTAGCAACCTTTTTGACCGTCTTCCCGACCATTCTTTTGGCCCGAAGCAGGGCTCCGGCTTTTTTCTGGGCATCCGGTCCGGAAATTGAATCCGCTCCGGAAAAATCCTCATTCCCCGCTTCTTCCGCCGGCGCCTCCGAGGGAGGCTGGCGCAAGGCCTGAACCCGGCTTTGCCGAAGAGCGCTTTGAATATTTTTTCCTTTTTCGATTGCCGCCATATAAATACTAAATAAAACCACGGGCTGTTAATCCCCTTTTATTTGTTAATTATACCACAGAAAAACCAAGGACGGAACTTGACAAATTCAACAAAACGAGTTAGGGTGGAAGGTGGTCTTGAATCCGGACAAAAGGGCTGAAATAAAACTCTTTTGTCTGGGCTTAAGGCCCAAAAGCCCGAAGAGGGCTTATAGGAAAAATCCGCCCGAAAGGCGGAAAAGGAGGGTGTGATGGAAAAGGTTCTTTTGACGATTGCCACGATCTTCGCGGCTGGCTTCCTTGCCGGCTGCCCGGACGACGACTGCAACGACTGCAGCTGCGATCCGTCGCTTTGCGACGGAGGCGGCGATGCCGACGCGGACGCGGATTCGGACGGCGACGTGCCGCCCCAGTACGGCAACCTCACCGTGACCTCGACCCCGCTCCAGGGCGCCGCGATCGAACTCGACGGCGACCCGAGCGGCCAGGTTACGGACCATTTGTTCGAAAATCTCGTGACGGGCGCGCATTCCGTACTCCTTTCGCTTGCCGGCCGGCTCGTGGTCTCCGATGCCGGAGAACTCGGCCAGCCGACCGAAGTGAATCTAGCCACGGAAGGCACGGCCGTCAACATCGTGCTGTACTACGACCTTACCGGAAGGTGGAAGCAGGTAGAATCAAACGGAGCGCCTATCGACGGCCCGGAATACGACATGGAGATGGTGCACAGAAACACCGTCCCCTCCGGGATTTCTCCCACGAACGCCTGTCCGGAAACTTCGGTGGTCGTTCACGGGTTCGATCCCGCGAACTTCCTCTGCGTCGAAGCCGACGAAACTCTCTCTCTCTGCAAAACCCATGCCAGCGAGTGCGGAGACCTCTCGATTGAGGGCCGCATCCTTGACAACGGCAGACGGGTAGAATACACCAAGCACCAGCTCGGTGTCGATTACTCGGCCGTTTTCACGAAAATGGACTGACGCGTCAGTTCAAAAAAACAACGCACCCCGTGGATCGCGAGGAACCACGGGGTTTTTTTATTTTAAAATTTTTATTCAATTTATTTCGGCACAACAATTACCTGCCCCTGGAAAGATGTCCAATGGTTAAATGTCGAGTCGTTCACATTACATTGGTTCGCAAACCCACCAGCATAACACCCGCCGGTCCCGCCTCTTTCACAACTTCCGTTGCACCATCCCCAGTTGTCTTTGATTTGGACTTTTGGTTTAAAGACACAACAGGAACCGTTTCTGTCTTGGGCGCCGTTTACGTCTTCCGGACAGGAACGGTAGGCAAAACAGCCCAAATCATCATTTCCCCAAGTCGATACATCGCCGGTACAGGCAGGTTTGCCGATTCCGTCTTCGGGACAGGAATAAGTATGAGTGAACATGAAATATTGATCGGTGCAGGCCTGGTCCGACCGACCGAAATCCTCGTTGTCGCACCAAGATTCGTTGCTTTCTTTTAAACCAAGATGATTTTTGTATTTTCCCGGACGATTACGGATAGAATCGGACGATCCGTCGCTCCAGTTTGTTGAAACATCAACAATCGGCATGGTATTTTTATCGGCCCGGCCAAAGAACTGCATTACCGCGTAAAGTTTTCCGCCATAACCGACAACGTTGTGGCGCTCTTCAAGGCCCAACGGCGACAGACCGTTTCCGTCAATTCCGTTAACCGTTACCGTTCCAAACGCGCCTTGTTTACATTTTTCACCAATACATCCGCCAAGCGCGTAAATCTGCGGAACAATCGGCCAACCCTCGCCGGTTGACGATCCGGTCGGCGGAGTTCCTTCTTTTTTGGTTAAATCTATCGGCTCTATCGCAGCTGCGAGAGTTTCATACGCACCACGGCCCTCGCCGCCTTTTGTTTTCCACTCTTCAAAACCGTATGATTGGGCAAAAAGCTGGCTAATTCTTTGTTTGGCTAATTCTATTCCGCCCGGCTCTATCTGAATTCTTGCTGGCGGAGGATCTCCGTTCAAAACACAAGTACCTTCACACGAGCCTTCCTCTAAACTGCAATAATAAGCATAGCAATCGGAATTTCCCGCACATCTGTCACCGGTACCCGTACACTGACCTATTATTAGACCGAGATCGCCATGGCAAGAAGCGGTTGGCCCGGAAACAGAACTTCCCGTAGCAGAACAAAACCCACCCGGATCGCAAGTCCCCGAAGAACAAGTTTTTGGCGACGGGTTACAAACCGTTGTTCCGTCGGGGCAACGTCTGGTTAAAGAATCGCAAGCCCCTCCTCCCGGACAGTCCGGAGTGCAGGTACGACCCGGGGTGCTTCCGCCCACGCATTTTTTGGTTGATGAATTACAGGTTCCCCCGGGACAATAAGGATTACAAGCTTCGTAACAAGTATAGTTCGTGCAGGAAACTCCGGGATTACAATTGGCAGCTCCGCTGCCGCCGCAAGCAGTTGTTCCCCTGGTGCAGGTCCCTGTTCCCGCAGGTAAAACCTGATCATCAATCCAGAGATACGGCCTTGATTCATTTCTTGTTTCCGAACCGCTCTTTGTCTGGTCGGCAATAACATATCCGGACGGACAAGAACCGTCAGCCAACGGATTAGTCGTGAGTTTCATGCTTCGTTCGGCTACCGGATCTGTTGGATTTTTTATACAAGTTGGAACCCTGAGATTAGTTTCAAACAAAGACGCCCAATCGCTGTTGTAGCCAAAAGGAGTTTTCGGCGTAGCTTGACCATAATTTATTTCGGGATGGACAACTGCCGGTGAACTTGGAAAAATTCTGTGGAGATTTTTTTCCGATTCCCAAACCCTACTTGTCCAGGCTTTATTCGTAACCTGAATGGGGTCGGGGCTTCCGGCAACTTTCACTAACTCCTTACACCCAAAATAGGAATTTTGATTAATCGTATAAGATTCAACTCCTTCTTTCTGGCAATCTCCCATGCCTTCGCCGCCATGAGCGGACGGCATCCAATAAGCCCGCCCAGCCCCTCCGTGGATAACGTAGGCATCAATCTCTCCATCACCAGCCGGATGATCTGAAGTGGGAAAATCAACCCTACGTTCAACCGGGAGACCTAAATCGGTCTCCGGATTGCAGAGAGCCCCCGGCGTTCCTGGTGTAGCCGACGCATGCCTTGAGCGTTTTGGTACACAAACATAGGTTGCTCTGTTATAGGTATATTCCGTACAATCGCTGCCCGAATCCTCGCATGGCCCCATGATTACCCACTCATTATCCAAATCACAGCATTGCCCCTCGTCGTTGCAGAAGGAGTGGCTTTGATCGAATCCGCATCGTAGGGCGTTGACCGCTTCGTCCGGATCGCTATCGCACCAGTTATCAGTTTTGCAAAGTGGTGGTAAAACCGCGGCCATACCGGCTGCCGGACCGTTTGAAGCGCAGTATGGGTAGCCTCCCGCCGGACGAGTTGTTAATACTTTATAGGGCGCCGGAGTCAGGCAATAGCTTAAATTAGTTCTCGAGAAACCGGCTTCGGCGTAATTGTTGTAAACATCGGGCAAGCCGGGCAATTGGTCAATCGGGTACCAAGTAAGACAGGAAAATTTTTCCGGATCGCCGTTGATTGAAGTTGACATATCGCGTTCCAGACAATATCCTTGCCAGCCCTGGCTTGCGTCTTCTTTTTGTGCCGAAACGCATTGGCCACCGCCCGTAGTTGGTCCACAAGCGTCGGCTATCGGCACTCTTCTACCCAAACTATCAATTTTTGAACAAATCTTGCCTGGGGTCGGCCCGCCAACGCAAACCATCGGCAGATTATCAAATTCCCACGCGCCGGCAAAATATTTTGTTATTGCTCCGCCGCTATAGGAAACTTTTTTGTAATTGCATTCGCAGGCCTCGGCAAATTCCTGACAGTCTCCGGCCGCGCAGCGTCCGGCCGTTGTGTCGCCGGGGCAATCGGCATCGTCTGTACAAACTTCACCGATACTTGTTCCCCTGATACAAACCTTACTGCCGCAAGCCGCCCGATCGCTTGAAGAAGCGCAAACCGCGCCGGATTTTTCTCCGCCAACGCAAAGGAACTGTCTCTCACAGACATTGGCGCCGGAGAATCCTGATTTTTTACTCTTTACATCGGTTTCAGTTCCGGTTGTAGTATTTCTACTCCATTCTTTTACTACGCTCGTCGGAAAAGGAGAACTCTGCTCGGGATAAGCCCGGCAGGAAACCGTTTCCGGCTTTTCCGTAACAAGGCGCGGCACGCCGGGAGCCAAAGGATCTCCCCGGAAATTTGTTACGCAAAGATGATTATAACATAAACCAGGTCCGCAAGCAGACCCGTTGGCCCGGCTGGCGCAATAACCCGGCGGATCTAATCCGCAGGAAACTGCCGTTCCGGCGGCGTTGTAGCAATTTTCGTCGACAAAAGCCAAAACATTTTTTGGATTGTTTTCCGTTCCGATATTCACCCCCCGCAAATCCGCCGCTTGGTATTGGTTATAAATTGAATCGCCGGAATATTCCATTCCGCTCCAGGAAATATCGCGCGAAACGTATAAATCTTTAGTCAAAATTTCCCGGTAAGTTTCCGGCGGAGGGTCGTCAACCCAGCTAAGACACTTTGTCGCCTCGCCGGTTTTATTGTAGGAATTGCAGACGCCGAGCTGTTCGCAAAGAGTTTTCTGCCGCCCGGTCTGGGAATCAAAAGTTGAATTGGTGCTTGTGCAGTCAAGCCACTCGCCGCAAACCCGGTCTCGCCGGACTTTTAAGAGAGTGTTGGAATCGTTGACTTTTCCCGCCAGACGCGGTTCAAAAACAATCTTGTCGGGAGAAAAGACGGATAATAATAATATTGCTCTTATGGTCGCGGAACCGCCATGGCCCGGACTGTAAGAAAGGCGGCCGTCGGAGGAATAATTTGTAATCGTGACACAACCCTCGCCGTTGCTCACCGGCGTATCGGTTAAGAAATCGGCGGGGCAATCGCTATCCTGCCGGCAATAATCGCCAAAATGATATTCATCGTAACCGACGAAATGAACATTTTTAGAACATCTCCCGCAAAAAGGACTGTCTGGATTTTGAGCGCAATCAATCGGCGCGACAATTCCGCCCGGATCGCCGACTTTCTTCTCTGAACTGAAATATGTCGCGTTGGCGCTGTAATTCAATTGCGTAACACTCGTATCGTTCAAGAGAACACACCCTTCGCGCTGGGAGGCCATACCATTGCAATTGCCCGGAGTTAATTTATCGTTTTTTATGTAGTAATAAGGCTCGCCTTCCTCACTTGTTTTGGTATCGGAAGGATCAATAAATTTGGTACACATATTTGCCGTTGCCAGACATTCCCCTACCCAGCCGGAATACGGACAAGTCCGCTTGCCGTAGGCAACAGTACAAGACGAACCGGCAATACCGGTTGCCCCGCCCGTCCCAACGCTGCAAGAACAACCTCCCGCCGTCTGACAGACATTTGGCAAAGTGCATTTAATATCGCCGTTTTTCCAGATATTGTATGTTCCACCGTAAAAGGCGAACGGATCGCAAGGTTCAGCCGGCTCAACGCCTTTTTTAAACCATCCTGTTACGCTCCGACCGCTAACCGTAATATTTTCTTTCCATTCACAGGTACGCAGGCCGGGATCCTTAAAATACAATGTTCCGCCTTCGGTTGTCGCGTATTCTTCGCAGCCCTGGTATTGGACTTCGCAAAGAATTTTTCCTGTTTCCAAATCGAATTTTGCCGGATCGGCTAAAAATGCAACTGTATCGTACTCTGGGTTGCCGTCTTCCCCCATTTTCACGTTTCCTGAGGCGTCGAGTTTTGGAGCGCCAAATGCCGCACAGCTTTTATTTTCCGCTTTGCATTTATAGGTATCGTCGACAATGATAAAGGCTAGTTCATCGGCCGGAATTTTAACATTATCGGAAAGCTGTTCTTCAGGAGAAAGCGAGGGATCGGCGTCGTTCGACGTATTGAATTCTTCCGTTCCGGTTGCGGAATTATTTTGCGTTTTAATCAGTTTTTCGCAGCCGGCCGCGTCCGGTGAGCAGAGCCGCGTGAAAGATTTCAAATAATGTTCGCGGTTGGCCCGGTCGCGATAAAGGGCGCAGCCAAGCTGGGCTTGCGGCAGGGCGCCGGAGACAATACATTCGTTCGTTTGGGCGTTCCATGATCCGCCGGCCGCCGAACAGTTGGCGGAATTCGTTACCGCGTAATCGATAAGGAAAGTCCGGTCGCAGGAAGCCGGCGTATTCCAGGAATTTTTAACGAGATAAATATAATCCTGGACTTCGCGCAAAACTATGTTGTCAACATAGGCCGCCATCGTCCCGCCTCTCGGGGTAATCTGTAATTTTTCGTCGGTCGCCGGATCCCAGGTAATATAAACCGGGCCGAGCGAGAAATACCGCCAGTCAAAAGAAAGTTCGGCGGTCGGGGTAGCCGGGTTTGTATCATTTATGCTGAAATATCTATCGGACGTGCCGGAAAATTTGATATCAAGCTTTGAATCGCCTTTGGCCCAGAAAGACAAGGTATAAATTCCGCCCTTGCGCAGCGAGCTTCCGAGGTTTTTTGCCGCCGTCACGTCGCGGGCTATGGAGAAAGATTTTTCGCCGACAGTCAGGGCCTCGGCGCTAATCGCGCCGCCGCTCCATCCGGCTGTTGCCGAATCGTCAAAATTATCGTTTGAAATTATCGCCACATTGGCTCCGGCGTTGCCCCGGTATGCCCGGCATCCGACGGCCGCCTCGGAACAGGTCCGGGTTTCCGGCAGATAAACTTGATAAGTGCATTCGTTTTTAGTCGTATTCCATTTTCCGCCCGAAGTTCCGCAATCGGTTGCGTTGGAAATAGTTTTCCGGTAGGAATGGCAGTCGTCGGTCGCAATAATCGTTTTTGAATAAAGGCGGTAATGTTTGTTACCAGCCGCATCGTAAAACTCTCGGCAATCGGGATTGGCCGCTAAATCTGCCTGAGCGCAAACTCCCGCTATTCCGTCATCAGCGCATCGGGTAGAATCCGTCGGATCAAGTTTGGTACAAGGACCGCCCGCGGTTTCTCCCGCAGGAATAACCGGACCGCCAATTTTCAAATTCCAATTTTTCAATTGATACCCGGAAGTATCGCTGCCTTCCCAAGTATAGAAAGTCGCCGACCCGGCGCTCGGTTTTTCGCAGCGGCGGATTGCGCTGAAATTGGCGACCGCTTCGGATTCAAGGCTCGTAAACTGGTCGCAACCCGTCTCGGTCGCGGAGCAAACCCGGGCGGTTGTCGGAATGAAATAGACCGGGAATTTTTCCTGCTCAAAATCGGTCGAAACCTGTTTGAAAGTCTGATAACCGACGCATTCCTGCGGGCAATAATCATCCGGATAGCTTGCCACGCCGGGGATCCAGGGATCGCCGTTAGCCGGAGTAAATTTTTCGCAGCCGACATCTTTTTCTTCGCAGGCTTTGGCAAAATCTTTACATTCCTCGGCATCGTTGGTCTTTTTTATCGAACCGTCAGAATTATAATCGTAGCAGGCATAATAATCGGGCGCCGATTTAAGATACAACGCTTCGCCCGTTCTTCCCCATCCTTCATGATAGGAAGAAGGCGCTCCGGCCTCCTCGAGCTGAACAGCTTCAATCTGACAATTGGCACCCAGATTGGTTATTTCAATTCCGATATTTTGATTCGTATCCCCTGCCGGAAAAGTATGGGTCGGTCCGGTAATTCTTTGGTAAGATGTGGAATTTTCAAAATTACCTCCCAGGGTAGACACCCCGCCGAAAGTAAAATGGTCGCCGGGTTCCTCATCGCAATTTTTGGCGTAGAGACTAATGGTAAAAGTCCGCCCGCCGCGCGGCGCGCCCAAATTTATTGCCTGGGTGACCGTCCCGGTAAGCTTCATGGCCTTTTGCCCGAAATAAGTGTCAGAAGAAGATTCGGCCGTCCCGCCAACGACCGTCCAGCCGTCAAAAGCCGGCGGCGTTCCGGAAATATTTTCAAAGCTGCTGTTTGCGACAAGATTTAATCTTGAATCCTTGGTTGTCCGTAAAAATTCATTACAGCCCGGCTCGTCGCACTGGGTAATATTTTTGTTGAAGAAAATACGGTCAGGGCGGGTTGTTGTCAAGTCGTCCTGCCATTGCCAGACATCCGCCGCGTCTTTTTCCTGCCGTGTCGAATACCAGCGGCATCCGACGTCTTCCGAAGTGCAGGGCGGGCCGTTGTCAATCGTATTTATAAGATAAGAAGCCTGCTGCCCGTCTCTCCTCTTTAAGGCCCGGCAGGTATCGAATTGGGCGTCGCATTTGTCGCCGTTTAATCTCCAGATATTTTTCTCGCGGAGACAATTGGCCCATCCGCCTTCGCAATTTCCTTTATCGTCTTCGGCAATACAGGTCGGAGCGTCAACGCAAACCTCCTGGCGGAAACTGTTTTCCGCGGTCTGCAGGAGCGGACCGTAAACTTTGGCCCGGCATTGCTCCGGCGGAGCTTTTAAAATCCAATTCGGATCAATAAGATGGCAATAGGGATGCTCGGCGTCGGCCTTGTCTTCGGCGTTACAATCGTAAAATTTGGAAACAACTTCCCCAAGCCGCACCGGCCGGTCGGAAGTGCTTGAAAGCGCGGCGATTTCCCAGCCGATCGGAATAATTCTCGCTTTTCTCATCTTGACCAAATTGCTATAGCAATAACCGCCGTCTGGTGGACCGCTGTAACAATACGGATCCTGATTACTCGCTTCGTCGGTCGGAGGAATTAATGGCCAATCAGCATGCAGAAGATCGCGTTTTGCGTCCATTGCCTGGGCAACCGTCAACGGCTCCCCGCTTTGGGCTTGCCGTACTGCCGCCTCAAATTGGCCGTCCATAACACAGTTGTTTTGCCCGCGGAATTTTTCCGGACATACGACAAATTGCGCCAAAATATCAACCGCGCCGCCTTCTTTGATTTGCGGCGTCAGGAAATCGGCAAAAGCGAGTTCGGCCGCCTTCCGTCCGCCCCAAGCCGCTCCCTCTTCGTCGCGCACTCCTCCCCCGCCGCTTGAAAAAAGATCGGACAGGGAATACATACCCTTGCTGAAAAGCTGATTCATGGTTTTGGAAAGGAGGGTGTTGACGAAAGTTGAAACAAACTGCATTAAAATTCCTTCCGCCCCGGCCGACATAGCCTGGCCCGACAAACCGGTTTTCACATTTTCCGCGTCAATCGGCCCTTTAGTCTGGATTTCCGAAGTCTGCCTGATTACTTCAGCCGGAGTTTTGACGTTTCCGCTGATAATTTCGCTGGCCGGTAAAAATCCCTGGCCTTCTTCTCTTGTCAGGCCGGCCGTTTCCGTAGCGCTTTTTTGCACGTTAAAAACGCCGGCAAAACCGGTCAAGGCCAAATCCATATCGTTGCTTCCCGTCCCGTAGCCGACCTGGAACTGCGAAGCCATCTGGGTTAAGAATTCCTCGGTTTGGACCTCGGAAACAAAAGATTCCCAGTTTGAAGAAATCTGAGACCATTCGCACCTTGGCGCTGGCGGATTTCCGCCATAAGTATCGGCTAAATTTAACTGCAAAGAAAGGCCGAGCTGGGGGTTTGGCGGAGCGCATAAATCAACTCCGAGCGAATCTCCAAAACTTCCGATAAATTCTCCGGCCGCGTCCAGAGCCGCGCTTTCAAAATAATCGCCCCAGCCTTCGGTGGAAAAAAGAGGCATTTCGCCGCCGCCGCCCGAAGCCAAGCTTACCGCCAAGTCATAGGCTATTTTTTGCGTAAATTGGGAAGCGGCGTTGATCATAGCCATGATCCCGCCGTTTACCACAACAATTTTCAAAAAATCTTTTATATTTTTTACCGTTGTCTGAGCGCCGGTTACCGGATCGCTGACAACGAGCTGGGCGTTGGCCGGCTTGGCATATAATAAAATGCCGCCCACAACCTGGGTCAGCAAAAAACACGCCAAAACAAAACTTATCGTCAATTTCTTTGGCGCGAATTTTTTCATCGTCATGGACATAATTTTCCGAATCGCAAAACCAAAATTACAATTCTAAATTAATATTGCAGGCTTTGCTGATATATTTTAAGCAGAGTCTCGTCGTCTATGCTCTGCAGGGTCGCCTCGTCGATTCCGTTTTTTCTCAAAACTTCCCGGAGTTCCGCGGCGGTAAAATTGGTATTACCCTGGGTGGAAGTATTGGTGTTTGTATTGACATTGACGGAAGTTCCGTTCTCTTTAACCGTTTCGGCATAAAGCTCGAGAAGAGTTTTATCGTCAAGTTTACCAAGCATTTCTTCGTTCATCCCCGCCTGGCGCAAAGCGGCCCTTACCTCGTCCGCCGTCGCCTGGCCGGAAAGAATCCCGCTCGTCTCTCCCGTACTTGCAGTCTGGCCTCCGGTATTTATTGCCGGACTCGCCACTCCTTCGGAAATCTTTGAACAGGTCTCGCCAGCCGGACAATTCGGGTCGTTCCCCGACTCTATTTCCTGCTTGTCGCCGAATCCGTCCGAATCCGAGTCGGCAAGATAGGCGCTTGTCCCGTAGATATAAGTCTCGTCGTAATCGAAGAGGCCGTCGCTGTCCGTATCTTTTGTTTTTAAAGCTTCAATTTTTTCGGCAGCCTGCTGGGCGGTCGATTTCCAGGCGCCTTTTTGTTGCCCATATTTAGCAAAGGGCAAGCTAAGGTATTTTGGATATTGAAAAACAGTCAGCAGAACAATAGCAACGCCGCCGATAATCAAAAGCCACATCCCTATTTTCACCCTTTTCTCTTTCCTCGGGTCCAGGATGGTTTCTCCCATATTATTATCCTATTATAACACATTGAAAATCAGGCAACAAGCAATCCGGGGAATTAATAACTCTCCAGGGCCAAAGCTAACTTTATCCAGTCGTCTAAAACCAAATCCTGGGCTCTTGCCTTGGGGTCAAAACCAGTTTTTGATATAACTTGTTTTGCTTCTTCGTCGGAAATCCTCAACCCCGCCGATAAATTGTTATGGAGCTGCTTGCGGCGGGCGGAAAAACCGATTTTTACAATCCTAAAAAACTTTTCCGGTTCTATTTTTTCTTTATTCTTATCGGAAATCTCCTTAATCCGGGAAATTTTTAAAATTGCCGAATCAACCGCCGGCTCCGGCCAAAAAAATTTACGGGGAACAATTGCCGCAATTTCAGGATGTCCAAAAAATTGGACCGACAAAGCCAAAATACTCTCTTCTCCGGCTCCGGCGCAAATACGCTCCGCCACTTCCTTCTGGACCATTACGGTCATTTCGGCCGGCCGCGGCCCGCTTCCCAAAAATTTTTTAAAAATAGCCGAAGTAATCTGGTAAGGCAGATTGGCAACAATTTTGTATTTATACTCGGCCAGTTTTAAATTTAAAATTTGCGAGGTCAAAATATCGTCTTCCACGATCTCCAAGTTGTCCCGGTCGGCCATAATTTTCCGCAAAGCCTTCGCTATCTTCCGGTCGGTCTCAACCGCAACCACCCTCTTCGCGCGCCCCGCTAGTTCATTGGTCAGCACGCCAAGGCCGGGACCAATTTCCAAAATCTCGTCATTTTTATCAAGACTCGCGGTTTCCACAATTTTATCGAGCGTTTCCCGGCTGATTAAAAAATTCTGTCCCCTTTCTTTCGCGGGTTTGGCCCCGTATTCCCCCAAAATGCTTTTTATAACTTCCGGCGAGGTTAAATCCATATTAAATCAAGGCGTAAAGCAGGGTCATGACCGCCCCGAGAATAAAAATAGCTATCCAGTTTCCGGGGAAAAAATAAAGTATCGCGAGAGCGATGAGACTGACAATAATTTTCCCGATCACAAGCGCCATCTGGAAAAAGACGACCGAATTCATCACGCTCGTTTTTTTCGCTTCTTCGTAGGTAATGGCCGCGAGCGGCACGCCTATAGTCCTTCTTGAAATTCTATAGAGCGCGTCGGTCATAAAAATTCCGACGCCGGAAACCACGAGGGTCCTCATTAACCATGTAAAAAAAGTGAAAATAACTCCTATTTTTAAAACTTCGTGCCTTGACTCCTCGTCGGTCACCCGTCCTATGTACAAAGTTAAAATTGTCGCCACAAAAACGGAGGCGGAAATGAGAAAACCGATCGAGGCGTATTCTTTTATCGCCAAAAAAATAAAAATCGGCCAAAGATATCCGGCAAGATGCTCCTCGCCAAATCCCATACAGGAAAAAAGTTTCCGGCGATTCTCCGGCTTGACCAGCCGCTTCATCGCGTCGCCGTAAGAAAAAGGGACTGGCTGAAATTTTTCCGGCGTCAGAAGAAGCGGAATGTTTGAAATTAAAATAAGGAATATCGCGATGATGAACAGAACTTTAAAACCGGCGGCGGCGATAACAAGGCCTCCGAAAGCCGGACCAAGAATCATCACTACCGAATCCCAAACTACGAGATTGGAAATTTCCCTACCACGCTTGCCATCTTGCCCGAAGCGGGCAAAATCGGCGTGATATCCAGGCCAATAAAGCATTTTTTGCAAGGCCAGGGCGACAACCGCGCAAACGATGAAAAACGGATGGTACGGTATCGCAAAAAGCGAAACAAAATATAAAATTAAAAAAGGAGTGCTGAAGAGAATACTGTGTTCGTATCCCCGGCTTCTGGCAATTTTACCTCCAAGCGGAACCAACAAAAAATACAGTCCGTAAACGGCGATAAAAAAAAGGATTATCTGGGAGACGGAAAATCCTACGGTATAAAGATAAATTGGTTCGAAAACCCCGACGGCCGAAATCGCAAAATCCAAAATAGCCGTTGACCAAAAAAGCTCCTTCAGCTCGCGCGACAGGCCGTCGGCAAAATATCTGTGATAAAAAGATTGAAACATAATTCTCGCAACTTAAGACTTGCTACGCTTTAATATTTACCGTCGCGTGCTAGGCCTTACGACCTTCTCAATCTGAACCAATCTACGGTTTTCCCAAGGCCGTCGTCAAGTTTCACTCCAGGCCTCCATCCCAACTCGCGGCTTATTTTCCCGGCATCCAGACTGCTTCTTTTCTGCTCGCCGGGCGCAAGGGCAGTCGCTTTATTTTTTTGTCCGATTGGCGAACCATGAATTTCGCGCGCTGCCGCGCCGGTCAGTTGTTTTAATTTTTTAAAAAGATAAATAACGTCGGTTTCCTTGCCCGTTCCGACATTGTAAGATCCTACCTTTTTTGATTTCAGCGCGAGAAGATTCGCTCTGACCACGTCGCCGATATAAACATAATCCCTGGTTTGCCGGCCGCTCCCGAAGATTACCGGCTGCTCTCCAGAAAACATTTTATTGATAAAAATGGCGATCACTCCGGCTTCGCCGTGCGGATTCTGGCGCGGGCCGTAAACATTGGCCATTCGGAGGGCGACGTAAGGAATCCCGTACATTTTCCAAAAATAGTGTAAATACATTTCAGCTGAAATTTTCGCCGCGCCGTATGGAGAAACCGGCAGGGCAAATTTATTTTCGGGGGTAGGAAGAACGGTCTCTTCGGAGGATATGGCCCCGCCGCTTGAGGCGAAAATTATTTTTTTTACCTTAACCGCGGCGGCATTTTGTAAAATATTTATTGTCCCGAGAACATTTACTCCGGCGTCGAACATCGGATCGCGTACTGAAGTTCTTGTATCTATCTGGGCCGCGTAATGAAACACAACCTGCGGTTTTTCTTTTTTGAAAATTTCCGAGATTTTTCTATTGCGAATATCCAGTTTATAAAATTTTGCCTTGGGATTAAGATTTACTTTCTTCCCCCGCGATAAATTGTCTATTACGACAACGCGGTGCCCCTCGGCCACTAAAGCGTCAACGATGTTGGACCCGATAAATCCGGCTCCGCCGGTAACCAGAATTTTCATAAAAACGAAAATTAAAATTAAAAAACTATGTTTGTTTTTTCCATTTCAAAAAACTTTCGGCGAAAGGCTCAAGGTCTCCGTCCAGAACCCCTTCTGCGTCCGCTGTTTCATATTTTGTCCGGTGGTCTTTAACCATTTTATATGGCTGGAGAACATAGGAACGGATTTGATTTCCCCAGGCGGCCAGAACCCCGGCCCTTAGCTTATCGATCTCCTTGGCTTTAGTCTCTTCCTGCAGCCGAAAAATTTTGGCCTTCAATATTTTCAGAGCCGTTTCTTTATTTTGGGCTTGCGACCTCTCGCGCTGGCAGCTTACAGTAAGACCTGTCGGCATATGAACCACCCTGACGGCCGAGTAAGTTGTCTGGACGCTTTGTCCGCCGTGACCGCTCGACAAAAAAGTATCTATCCGGATATCTTTAGGATCCAGAACTATTTCCGGGATATCTTCAATCTCTGGTAGAACCTCAACGAGCGCGAACGAGGTATGGCGCATTTTTTCCGCGTCAAATGGAGAAATACGCACCAGCCGGTGCACGCCGGCCTCGCTCCGGAGCCATCCGTAGGCCATTTTACCCGAAACTTTTACCGTTATGCTTTTTATTCCCGCCTCGGTTCCCCGCGTTTCATCCAAAATCGCCGTCTCCCATCCCTTCTTTTCAAAAGAACGAAAATACATCCTTAGAAGCATGGCTACCCAATCCTGGGCTTCCGTCCCTCCGGTTCCCGCGTGGATGCTCAAAATCGCATTATGCCGATCGTACGGTCCGGAAAATAAAATCGAAAACTCAAGCTTTTTAAACTGGGACAAAAGTTCTTCGTATCTTTTCTCTATCTCTTCCCGGAGATTGACTGTTTGATCTTTTTCATCGAGACGCGCCAACTCCAGAATATCCCCTACTTCCTTTTTCAAACCGTCCCAGACGGCAATCTCTTCCTTAAAATCGTTCAATTTTTGGCTGACGGTTTTCGCTTTTTCGGGATCTTTCCAAAATTCCGGTTTTACCGTTTCGGCTTCCAGTTTTTCCGCTTCCCCCCTGTTCTTTTCCAGGTTTAAAAGAATCCGGGCATTTTCTATATTGCCCCCCAGGTTCTTTATATTACTGACCAGTTCGTCCATTTTCATTTTTTATCTCCCCCGGTTTATTGATTTAAATAATTCTAATCCTTGTATTCGGCAAGTTTTACTTTCACGGTTTTTTCCTCACCTTTATGCCAAACCAAAAGAACAATTTCTTCCTCTGGCCTGAAGGAGCCTACCATTCTTGCCAAGGGATGTTCTTCATCTATTTTTTCCCCGTTGATCTCGAGAATAATATCGTTTTCCAGAAGTCCGGCCTTGTCCGCCGGAGAGCCGGGAGATACGGCAAACTGCGTTTCGTTTTTACCGCGGACAATCAACGCCCCGTAATCAACTTCAATCTTATTCGCCTTGGCAATCTCCTTATTGAGGATAACATATCGGACGCCGAGATATGGCCGAACGATTTTTCCGTATTGCTTTACGCTTTCAATCGCCTGTTTGGCGGCATTGATCGGAATGGCAAAACCGATTAATTGGCCTCCTTGATTCATGGCCGTATTAATACCTATAACCTGCCCCGCCAAGTTAATCAGCGGCCCTCCTGAATTCCCGGGATTGATCGCCGCGTCGGTCTGGATCGCTTCTTCAATCACTTCCGAGCCCCCCTGCAGGTCGCCGGCGACCACTCTTCTTCCCGTGCCGGAAATTACGCCCTTGGTCACTGTGTTACGATACTCGCCAAGGGAATTTCCTATGGCAATAACCGTTTGGCCAAGCTCTATTTTATCCGAGTCCCCCAATTCAACTGTCGGTAAATTGTCGGCTTCAATCTTCAAAACGGCGATATCCAAAAAAGGATCGGCCGCAATAATTTTTGCGTTGTATTTTTTTTCGTCGTTGGTAACGACCGTGTATTCAGCCTCCTGATCGGAAGCCACATGTTTGTTTGTCACAACCAAACCGTCCTTGGTAATAATAAAGCCCGTACCCCCTCCGACTTCCTGCTTGCCTCCTTCTGCGCTATTCCCCGGCTGAGGCGAACCAAAACCGAAAGGAGATTCAAAAAAATCAGGGAATGAAAAAATGTTCGAACCGGTTGAATTGTAAAGTTTGCTTAAATCTTTTGAGATTATGATTGAAACAACCGCGGGAGAAACTTCTTTTACGACGGTAGTCGTAGCGGATTCCTCGATTACTGCCTGCCTGGCTGCTTCCTCCTCCGGCGCTTTTTTCGCTTCATCCGCAATCTGGCCTAAAAAATTTTTCTGAAACCACGGAACAATATGGCTCTTTCCATAAACGCCTCCGACAATTCCGCCTGCTCCTCCGAAAAGCAATCCCGCCAGAGCGGCTACGGCAATAATTTTTTGCATTGTTTTATCTTGAGACATATTTTTTTGTTTAAGCAACGCGCAACCATTAACGAGTAACGCGCAATCGGCCACTTGCCAATGACTAACGCGTCCCTATTTTATTACTTAACTTTTAAAAAATGTTTTTCAAAATCGACGATTTTTCCGTCCGCCACTTTTACGCCTTCCCGCCCGAGCAACAACATTTTATTTTTTATCCCGCCGGAATAACCGCCCAATCTCCCGTCCGACATAACAACCCTGTGGCAGGGAACGATTATTGGCCTGGGATTGGCTCCTACCGCCCGGCCAACCGCCCGCGGCCCGCTTTTAAGCTTTTCGGCAATTGCCTTGTATGTTGTTACCCGTCCCCTTTTTATTTTTGATACTAAAAATAACACTTTTTGCTGGAATAAGCTCATCTTTATTATACCAAAATTAAGCAAAAATTATAGGCCCGCCCAAACAGCGCGCGTTGTCACTCCCTAACCTCGCAAATTTCAAAAAATCCTTTTATTTTATCTTTTATTGTTTTCAAAAAATCCTCCGGATAGGGCTTTATATCCCCGCATTCCTTATCTAATATTTTTTTTCCGGGACGGAATTGCTGCAGAAAATACTTCTTCGCTCCGCGGATAGAATCGGCAATGCATAAAATATCTTCTTCTGCGTGCAGCCCGGGCACGACCGTTGTCCGGAATTCGTAATCCACGCCGCTGTCCATAATCAATTTGATTGTCTTTTTGATCTTTTCGACATCAGCTTCGATCCTGACGACTTTGCTGTAGGTAACCACGTCTTGAAGGCGGGTTTTAATATCCATCGCAAAATAATCGACGGCCTTGCCCTCAATCAGCGACGAAACAACTCCGGGATTTGTCCCATTGGTGTCGAGCTTTACCAAAAATCCCATTTTTTTTATTTTTTTTATAAACTCGGGCAGATCGGAATGAAGCGTCGGCTCCCCGCCGGTGATACAAACCCCGTCGAGCAGGCTCTTTCTCGATTCCAGAAAAGAAAAAAAATCTTTTTCATCTATTATTTCCGACAATTTTAAACCGGCCGGATCGACAAGTTCGGGATTATGGCAGAAGGGACAACGGAAATTGCAGCCAACCGTAAAAACAGTGCAAGCTATTTTGCCCGGGAAGTCGATAAGGGTTAATTTTTGTAAACCGCCGATGGTCATATCAAAAATAGTTTAACATAAAACGCGGCAACCTTCAAGGTTGCCGCGCCGTATCCTTTTTACCTTGTCTTATTTATTCTCGATCTGCTTGTTGTACTCTTGCCTCTCCGCGAATTCAGCTTGTTTCCCGTCATTCCATTGGCTGACGGGACGAAGATATCCGACAACCCGCGAATAAACTTCGCACGGCTGTCTTTTCATTTCTTTCGCCTCCATATATTTTTCTTGCTTGAGCTCCCCTGCCCCCGCGGGGCAAAGTTACCTCTCGCAATATTATTTATAAAAAATATTTTATACTCTATTTTTCCTTGTAGCCTATCTCCTCGTCGCACTTGGGGCAGAACTGGTGTTCTCCGGCCAAATAGCCGTGTATTGAACAAACGCTAAAGGTCGGCGTCAAAGAGAAATAAGGCAGATGGTACTTGCTGGCTATCTTTTTAACCAAGATTTTCGCCGCATCCCCGTTTGGCAGTTTCTCCCCGATAAACCCGTGCAGAACCGTACCTCCAGTATACCTTGTTTGCAGGCCGTCTTGCAAATCGAGCGCCTCAAAATAATCGTTGGTGTAATCAACCGGCAAATGCGTTGAATTTGTATAATAAGGAACCGCGCCTTTCTCCCGGACCGCTTTTTCGTTTGCCACAATAATTTCCGGGTACTTGGCTTTGTCCCGTTTTGCAAGATTGTAAGCCGTCCCTTCGCCAGGCGTCGCTTCAAGATTGTAGAGATTGTTCGTCTCGTTCTGGTAATCCATTAATCTTTCTCTCATAAAATCAAGGACGGATTTGGCAAAATCCTGTCCCTCCGGAGTAGCAATACTTCTGCCCAAAAAATTAAGACAAGCCTCGTTCATCCCGATCAGGCCGATAGTGTTAAAATGGTTTCTCCAATACTCATTAAATTTTTCTTTTATCGGAGCGAGATAATACCGGCAATACGGGTAAAGGCCTTTGTCGGTCAATTTTTCAATAACCTCTCTCTTTGTTTCCAAGCTTTTTTTGGCGAGATCCATCAAAACTGTCAGTCGATCAAAAAATTCTTTCCGGGTTTTTGAAAGATAGCCGATACGCGGCATATTGATTGTCACGACACCGATAGACCCGGTCAGAGGATTCGCCGCGAAAAGCCCGCCGCCACGTTTACGAAGTTCGCGGTTGTCAAGACGCAGACGGCAACACATTGATCTCGCGTCCTCCGCTTTCATATCCGAATTAACAAAATTGGCAAAATAAGGAATACCGTATTTGGCGGTCATTTCCCAGATCGGATCCAGTTCTTTCTTCTCCCAGGCGAAATCCGGAGTGATATTGTAGGTCGGAATTGGAAAAGAGAACACTCTTCCTTTGGCGTCTCCGGCGATCATTACTTCGGCAAAAGCCCGATTAAACATATCCATCTCTTTCTGAAAATCTTTATATTTCTCCGGCTGCGGTTTACCGCCGATAATTACCGCCTCTTCGGCCATATTCTTCGGCGGAACCAAATCCATGGTGATATTGGTAAACGGAGTCTGAAAACCAACGCGGGTCGGGACGTTGACGTTGAAAACGAATTCCTGGAGAGCCTGCTTCACGCTTTCATAATCAAGATTGTCATAACGGATAAAAGGCGAAAGTAAGGTGTCAAAATTGGCAAAAGCCTGAGCGCCGGCGACTTCTCCCTGGAGCGTGTAGAAAAAATTTACAATGTGGCCGAGAGCGCTCCGCAGATGTTTCGCCGGCTTTGATTCTATTTTTCCGGAAACTCCGCCAAAACCTCTGGCCAAGAGATCGTGCAAATCCCAGCCGCAACAATAAGCCGCCAAGATTTGTAAGTCATGAATATGAAAATCTCCGCTCTGATAAGCGTCCCTGATCTCCGGAGGATAAACCTTGGTCAGCCAATAATGGGAACTGATCGCCGAATTGATATGGTTGTTCAGGCCCTGCAGGGAGTAAGCCATGTTGCTGTTTTCTCTGACGCGCCAATCAAGCTGTTCAAGGTAATCGCTCATCATCTTGTCGGAATCAACGAGCATCTTAAGCTCTCTGATTTTAGCGTGCTGGTCGCGGTAAAGAATGTAGGCCTTGGCTACCCGGATTTGCCTCGCCCTGATCAAAACCTCTTCAACCATGTCCTGGATTTCCTCAACCGCCGGAATAGACCTATGGTGGAATTTTTTGTTCAAATTTTTCACTACCTGGTCGGAAAGTTTGCCCGCCCGTTTTTCATCGTATTCCCCTACCGCTTCCATTGCCTTTGAAACGGCGGCCGTAATTTTTGCCGGATCAAAGCTGACAATCCGTCCGTCCCTTTTTCTTATTTCGGCAACTTTATTCTGATTATAAATCATAAATATATTTAACTTAGACAAAATAAAAAAGCAAAAAAGCAACAAACAAGCTGTTAGATTGTCAACCAATCAATGATCAATTTTGGCCCTATTTGCTTTCTTGCTTTTTTATTCTAATCTACATTATCTTTTTGCGGAGAAACGCGGGAATATCAAGATCCTCTCCCTCTTCACCCGAAGCAACTGCCGGTTTTGACGAAACAAAACCTTTTCCCTTTGCTTCCTTGTCTTCGGAATTTTCAATATCTCCAAAATCCATAATTTTTTTAACCGGACGTTTCTGAAATTGCCCGATCCCCTGACCCCTTTCCGTCTCTTTGGCTTTGGGAGCCGCGACGGGAGCGAAACTGTGCGCGGCGGCCGGGGTTTCCTGCTCGAAGGAAGCCTTCCTTCTTTCGCTAAAACCCGTGGCAATGACCGTAATTTTCAGGGCATCTTTCATGCTCTCGTTGATAACCGCTCCAAAAATAACTTTTGCGTCAGGATCGGCAGAACCGGTAATAATTTTGGCCGCTTCGGCAACTTCATGCATACCCAAATTGTTTCCTCCGGTAACGGTGAAGAGTATTCCTCTCGCCCCGTCGATAGACATCTCGAGCAATGGGGAAGAAATCGCCGCTTTTGCCGCTTCCTCGGCACGCTTTTCGCCGCTTGCTTCGCCAAGGCCCATCATGGCCGAACCTGCCTCTTTCATTATAGCTTTAACATCGGCGAAATCAACGTTTATAAGACCGGGAATCGTGATCAGTTCGGAAATACCTTGGACTCCGTTTTTCAAGACTTCGTCACAAGTCATGAAAGCGTCAATCAGGGAAGTTTTTTTATCAATAATTTGCAAAAGTCTGTCGTTTGGTATGGTGATAAGGGTATCAACCTTGTCTTCCAATTCTTCAAGCCCCCGCTCGGCAATGCCTCGCCTCTGAGCTCCTTCGAAAGAAAAAGGCTTTGTTACTACCGCAACTGTCAGGGCCCCCTGGTCACGGGCGAGCTGGGCAACAATCGGTGCCGCACCGGTTCCCGTTCCGCCTCCCAATCCGCAAGTAACAAAAACCATGTCCGCTCCCTTAAGGACATCCCTTATCTCATTCTGACTTTCCTCCGCGGCTCGTCTGCCCGTTTCCGGATCCATGCCAGCTCCGAGACCCCTTGTTACCGTTTTGCCAATATGGAGTTTCACTGGGGCTTCCGAATAATGGAGAGCCTGAACATCGGTATTGGCGACGATAAACTCAACACCGCGGATTTTTGCCTTAACCATCCGGTTAATAGCCGCGCCGCCCGAACCACCCACGCCTATTACTTTAATTTTGGCAAAAGTTTCAATTTCTGGTTTTATTTCTGGCATAATTTTAAAACTAGTGAATCGGCTAATTAAATTTCAATCCACCGTTCCCTTTGATCTTCAATACAGACCAATTACGGCATTAGGGATTTAAACCACTTCTTCATCTGGCTTGTAACTTTATCGATGCTCTTGAATTTAGAAATAAATCCTCCGCCGCCTTTCTCTTCATAAACCGAATTCCCCCAAAGAACAAGACCCAAGGCGGTTATATAAGACAAATCATTGACTTTATCGACTACGCTCGCCAATCTCTGCGGATAACCGAGGGAAACCGGCAATCTCAATTTTCTCTTGGCAACATCGATAATCCCGGGCAACTTCGCGGTTGAGCCTATAAGAACGACTCCCGAAGGCAAAAGTCCGCTTCGTCCTATTTTTTTCAATTCTCCGTCTATTTTTTCAAAAATTTCTTCGACCCTGGCTTCAATAATTTCCGAAATATATTTTTTGGAAACCAGCGTATTCTCGCTCGGATCAAAATCTCCCAGATTAATTTCCTCACGCTTGTTTATTTCTTTTGGCAGCGCCGTGCCATACTCTAATTTTATCCTTTCCGCGGCATCTAGAGAAGTCCTGAGGCCGATAGCTACGTCGGAGGTAATAAATTCTCCGCCGATCGGCAGCATGGCAATATGCATCACGTCGCCTCCTTCAAAAACCGCGAGTTCGGTCGAAGAACGGCCGATGTTTGCCACGGCAATCCCCAATTCTTTCTGACGCGAAGTTGCCACGGCTTCCGAAGCGGCAAGAATGGAAAGGACGACATCTTCAATATCAACGCCGGTGCGGTAAATGCATTTTGTTAAATTTTTAATATGGGAGGTAAGCCCCTGGATAATCTGGGTTTCCACTTCCAGTCTCACTCCGCTCATACCCAGCGGATCGCGGATATTTACCTGATTATCTATTGAAAAAAGTCTCGGAATAACGTGTAAAATTTCAAAATTAGCCGGAGTTGCGACGGCTCTCGAGGCCTCAACCGCCCGCTCGACATCCCCTTCGTCTATTTCGCCGTTCGGCTTCGAGACCGCGACAACCCCCCGGCTTTTCTGAAAAATTATATGTTCTCCGGAAACTCCAACCCAAACCCGGCCGACGGGAACGCCAGTAATCCTCTCAGCCGCCTCTAAGGCGGCGGCAATGCCCGAGGTAGCGTCTTCAACGCTCATTATTGACCCCCGGGAAATACCTTCGGAAGGCACTTCTACGGCAGCAATAATCCTCGGCACGCCAGCTTCATCCCGCTGGCCTACCACCACTCTTATCGCGTTGGAACCGAGATCTAGCCCTGTTATTGTCTCGCTCCTCATACTGGCTCAAGTTATTTTAAGTTTTTTTATTATAAACAATTCAAAAACTTCTGGCAAGTTTTGGCCCAGGCCGTTATCCCCTGAAAAACTGGACAAAATACGGCCCCAGAATCAGCAGGCCGATAAAGACCGCTCCGATCGATGAAAGTAGAACTACCGCGGCCATAATATCCTTTATTGTTTCAACGTCCGGGTGCATTCTGGGTTTAAGCACATCTACCACTCTTTCAAAGACGCTGTTGATTAACTCTAACACCAAAACCATGATTATAACAAGCAAAAGAGCAACCGCTTCCCATACTTTAATCCCGAAATATAAAGACAAAATTAAAACCGCGATTGCCGAGAAAACCTGAATGCGGAAACTCTGTTCCTCTCGGAGAACCTGTTTCAAGCCCTTGCCGGCATAAGTAAAGCTGCGGATTAAACGTCTGAAACTCAACATACTTTCTTAATTATTTTCTTAAAACTGAAATAATTTTATTCTGCAGGTTGTCCATTATTTTTTCTTCCCTGGCGCTTTTCTCATGATCATAACCGCAAAGATGGAGAAGGCCGTGGACAAGCAAAAATTCTATCTCATCATTTACAGTATGCCCTTTTTCCTTCGCTTGCCGGACCACCTTCGAATAACAAATAATAATTTCTCCGTCCAGGGGTTTCTCGCTATAGACAAAACTCAAAACGTCCGTAGCCAAATTTTTCCCGCGGTAAAGCTTGTTCCATTTTTTTATTTCTCCGCTGCCGACAAGGGCGAGGGAAACATCGGCGTTTCTTACTCCGGTTTTTTTAAAAACAGTTTTAACGATTTTCTCCGCCCACCTCTCCCCTACTTTTTTGCCCACCCGCTGATTGATTGAAAACTTAATCATTTTATTGGAGCTACGGATTGAGCTTGAAACTTTTTACCATCATTTCAAAAGTGCTTTTATAATTCAATTCCGTTTTTATTCCCAAACTATAACTCACCGCGTAAATTTTATCGCCTACCCCGAAATAAACCGTAAGGCCGTCCGGACTTTTTATACCGAGCAATCCCCCTTTTGTCGCCGCCGTGCCGACGTCGGCCGGATTTGTCCCCGGAGCTTCGGAAAGATACCAGTCCAAAAGAGGTGTCAGGTTCGGATTATCCTCAACGATAACTTGAATGAATTCTCCGGTCGCGGAGGTAAACATAACCTCCCTGTTCGACTCGTCAAGCGCCTTGGGAAGCCAGTTCGTGGGATAAAAAATTGAATATCCGTATGAAGAATTGGTATAAATTTTAACCAAAGACGTTTCCTCGATTTTTTGCGGAGCAAATCCGGTCGGATTATAGAGATTGATCAACTCAAGACTGTCCGGATAGCCGTCTCCGTCGGTATCTGATTTCACCGAATCGGTCGTATAGAGAGCTTCCTCGGTGTCGGTCAGGCCATCTTTGTCCTCATCGGCGGCCAAGGGAGTTTCTTCCGGGACCGGAGGAGCGGGCGGCGCCGGGCAATCGGCCGGACAAATTGCCGAGCTCTCATCCGTTTCACAAACGCCATTTCCGCAAAGCGAGGTCGGAGTATTGTTGACCGGAGGAATGTTCACGGGAACATTTACCGGAACATTTACCGCGACATTGGTATTTACGTTTGTTTTGGTTTCCGGAGCCGGTTTTTTAGTCAAACTTTTCGTAAAAAGATAAGCCGCGCCAACCATCAATCCCAAAATTACAACAACCGCCCCAACAATCAGGAGCATTTTTGATTTCGATCCGCCTCCGCCCTCTTCCGGAGATTTTATTTTAACCTTTTTAAAATAAAACTCCTCGGGCATTACCTTTATTTCGACCGACGGTTCTTCTTTTTCTCCGAATGGTTTCATTTCTCCGTTTGACATATGCCAAATTCAAAAAAATTAATTTACTTCGGAAATTATAACAATTTCCCGGGACCCTTGGGATCATAACCGGCCTTCACCTCGTCGCCGTCCGTATACGTATCGCCATCGGTATCGGAATTCAATGGATTTGTCTGATAGGTTTGCGCTTCCTCCCGGTCGGTCAGGCCATCAGCATCCGTATCTGTTTTTGCCGAATCAGTTCCCAGAGCCGCCTCTTCCGCGTCGGTCAGGCCGTCGCCGTCCGTATCAAGGCCAACAACCGGAGGCGGAGGCGCCGGACAATCGTCAAGGCAATTTGTCGCGTCTTCACCCGTTTCGCAAACACCGTTGCCGCAAAGCGAGGACGGAGTGTTGTTGACCGGGGGCGTTTCGACCGGCAGATTGGTGTTAACCACGGCCGGAGATTCCGGGACATTTGTTTGTAATGTATTTTTCGGAAAAAACTGCTGCCAGGCAAGATATCCGCCCACTCCTAAAATTACTGCCAGCACCGCGACCATAATTACTAAAAACATTTTTTTCCGCGGCGCGGGAGATTCTCCCAAATCTTCGGCCATCGCCCCGACCTGCGCCGGAGCGCCCGGACGGCCCGGCACGGTCGGCGACATCGCTCCACCCGGCCTTAACGGTTCAATTTTAGCCGGCTCGGTGCCGGAAAAGATATCTTCGGGTTCTTTGTCAAACATAATTTTCAAATTATTAATTACTAATTTTTATTGAGTTATAATTTTCCCCTGCCCCAAAGGATTATATCCATTTTTGACTTCATCGCCGTCTTTATACCCGTCGCCGTCCGTATCGGGGTTCAAGGGGTCAGTCAAATAAATTCTTGCTTCCTCAAAATCGTTCAGCCCGTCGCCGTCCGTATCGGATTTTGCCGGATCGGTTCCGAGTGCCGTTTCTTCTTCATCAAACAATCCGTCCTTGTCGGTATCGGGAAAAATTTTTATTTCCCGTTCTGGAAAAATATCGGCTTTCAACGGATCAAGTCCGGCGTCAATCTCTCCCAAATCGGAAATTCCGTCGCCGTCGGTGTCGGGATTATTGAGATCGGTTCCCAAAAATTTTTCCTCCTCGTCGGTCAGGCCGTCCTTGTCGGTATCAACCGTTCCAATATTGAAATCTTTAACCAAGGGATTGTGTTTATATTTTACTTCCGCCCCGTCGCCCAAACCGTCACCGTCAGTATCGCGGTTTGCCGGATCGGTTCCAAGTTTTTTTTCTTCTTCATCGGTCAGGCCGTCCAAATCCTGATCAGCCGGCGGCGAAACAACTTCCGGGGTTTCTCCCCCGCCCACGGGGATATTAACCAAAGAATTTGTCGCGGGCGTTTCCGTTCCGCCGGGCGTCTCTTCATTATTTTTTCCAAAATAATAAATTCCAAACGATGCCAGAAAAATTACAACCGCTATGCCTATCAATATTACAAATAATTTTTGAATATTTATGGTCATTCTCTTTTTAATTATTCAACTATGAAATTGACACTTCTCTCCTCCATGATGGCAGAGAAAATACCATCGCACGGCAAAGTACCAAGATCCGCAAGCCAATTAACCGTGGGGAAAGGAGCAGAATCAACCTCGCAAGATCCCTCAGCGGGCGACGAAGAAGTTCCCGCGTAAACCATTTGCAAATTATGCTCGCCTCTGGCCAACGTCCGTATTTCCAAAGTTTTATTATGATTGACCGGCCCACATTCAAATACTGGGAAATATCTACATTCAAAAGTCATGTACCATCCGGCTAAACCGACATAATTACCATCGATATACACGCTAAAGGTATCATCGGCTGTAGAACCGGATCCAATTAGTAAATTAACTGTTACGCAATTCGGGTCGCCGTCAATGCAACCGTCAACGTTGCTGTCGTCATTGGTATCGCAGGCATTGCCAATTCCGTCATGGTCCGGATCGGGATTGCTTGTATTAACAATATTATTACAGGGGCGACCGGAGGCACAGCTTATCAGACAGCTTGACCGGCTGCATTCAGGAAAACCCGACAATTTATAAAAATCCCAAGGATTGGTTGTGCTAACGCAAATCCAACTCTGACTCGGGAGACTGCCGTCGCATTGTTCGGTCGGCGGATTGACTGTCCCGTCGCCACAAGTCGGGCCGGTTGCCGTGCGCAGAGTGCATTCGCGGCTGCAATAATTACAGGTTGAACCGTACGGCGCGGTACAAATTGTTCCATTTGCAGTCCCCGCGTCGCAAACTTCAACTCCAGTTTTAACATATCCGTCACCGCAGCGGGCGTTCAAACACGTACTAGTACACGAATCATTATTATTGGTATTGCCGTCGTCGCATTCTTCGCTTCCTTCCTTAATTCCATTCCCGCAAGAGCCGGGAGCATGACACGCCCCCCAATTTTCCCAGCTACAAGAACTGTTACAGGCAAGACTCCTAAATTGCTCATAACCGCCGCTTAAAGGGCAAACAAAACATGACTCGCCGTCGCAACTACCGCCAGGACAATCCGCCGGACGGTGGCAGCTCGCTCCATCGCGCGCTCCACCGCTGCAAGCACCAACGCTGCAATCATTATCGCTTGCGCACGGAAAACCATCAACCGCCAAAACTCCTTCGTAGGGAGTGCAGACGCCTTTCGCTGTTTCTGTATTTCCATCGCAATATTCTCTTCCTTCGTTCACAACTCTATCTCCGCAGTATGGCGCCGTACCGACACAGCCAACAGCACAATATGTTGATCCGTCTGATTTTGTTCCGTAGTGTCCATTATCAACTCCGTCGTCGCAACGCTCGCCCATGCCCGATTGTAAAATTCCGTCGCCGCACCAGGCCGGTTGGCCGGTTACCGCTCTGACGAAACGGCAACTTGAACTGCATTCGTAAGGATTACTCTCCGATGTCCCCCCGCCTGGGATTTTTCCACCGCCCGGTCCGCGGTCGCACTCTTCGCCCGTATCAATAATTCCGTTGCCGCAATTTGTTGAGCAGCTTCCCCAGTCATTCCATTGGCAGGTAGCCAAGTTACATGTCCGGCTCTGCCGTCCCGATCTTGGCGGAGCATCGGTTGTCGTGCACGATTGTTCGCTCAAAAGACAAGTTCCTTCGCCGGCTACGCAATCCGTATCGGCCGCGCAGGCCTTTCCCGTATTCAACGAACAGACATTAATCATCCCCGGTTCACATTGTTCACTTGTGCCGATCGCTCCGTCGCCGCAGATGCCGCCGTTTTGATAAATTGCCGCGGCGGTACAAATATTTTTTATCTGGACAGTACGCGAAGCCAAACCAGGAATATTGCTCCAGCCAAGCCCTTCGGCACTCGGATTATCTTCGGTATATTCGAAATCCGCGCCGACTTGGTATGAACCCGAGGCCGAATCAAATCTGTATTGATAAATATGTGAACCTTCCGGACAACGGTAAATCTGCGAATCAACGCTCCAGCAGGTATTGGAATCAAATTTAAAATTATCGCAAGAACCACCGGCGCAATCTCCGCCGTCTACGCAGCTATGCGTTAAATTATTCGCGCACAGTTTCGCGTCGCCGCAACCGTTAATTTTGTTCAATGGATCGGTTGGCAAAGTAATGCCTGCATCCTTAGCCAAAACATTGACCCAGGAATCCCAAACACTCGCCGACATACCCCGGACGTAAGTTCCCGCTTCAAGTTTCGGCGCAATCGCCCGCCCGGAAATCGTCTGACGCATTTTTTCCAAATCAACCAATCTTTTTACGTCGCGGGCCAGCTTGTCTTTTGGCGCGGCGCAGGTGTACTGCGTTGCGCCAATCTGGCAGTCAAAATCCGACGAGCAGGCTATCGGTAAATTTTCCCTCAACACGGAAATTCCCGCCGCGTCTTTGCAGACCTTGTCGTTATTCAAATTGGTATTGAATTTCCAGTTGCCAACCAGTTGGTTATAAATTTCCAGAGTGTCGGGGCTGGCTCCATCGTTGTAAGAAATCAGATAAACATTGGTGTAAAGGGAGCTGGACTTGTTGGCTGCCGCGACGTAAACCGTCCGGCCGTCAACAATCGCTTCGTACCCGTCTATAATTTGTGAGGAGGGCGCGGCGTGAGAGAATCCCTGGGCCCGGTACCAGTCGGTAAGGTTAAGATGATTTGCGTTTTCGTAAATCCTGACGCCGATCGCGTCGGAGGAGAGCTGGCATGAACCGCCGGTTGATCCGCAATCTTCATCCGTGTCGCACATTGTTTTGGAAAGAGTGCAATATCGTCCTTTATTAAATAAGAAATACTCGCGGAATAAGTCATCGCCCGGAGTTCTTATTGCCGGATCGTTTTGAACAATCGCGGCCGGCTCGCCAAGCGACGGAAAATCGTCGCTCGTGTCAGCGGACTCCCCTCTGTCGCGGCAATAATATGTTTTAAATTTATAAACGTCATCTTGCCAACCATGAATAATATCAATGTCGTCCGGCCAAGGATTTTCGCAAAGGAAAACCGTGACGTCGGCGCCGGCTTCAAATTTTTTGCCGAGCATGCCCGGCCGGGAAATAGTATCGGCCGTGACTTTTACGGTTGCCAAAATTCTCGCCTCGCCGTTTTTATTTTGGGCGGTCGCGGTTTGGTTTACGTCAAAATTACAAACTCCCGGCGAAACGCAATCAATATTGCTATGGCAAACCGTACTTGGGTTGTTGGCGCAATGTCCGGCCGGGGTCAAGGCGGCAACAGTTCCATCGGTCGAAAGCCAGTTTTCAAAAATCCAATCATAAACTCCGGAAAGCGGCGCGATACTGTTTCCCCGCCAATCTTTGACAGAGGCCCGGAACTCTTGGGTCTCCCCGCTTCGTTTGAATAATTTAAAAGACGGATCAAGCTCAACCTTGTTTATCACGCAAATATCCGAACCGGTCCGGAAGGTCCAGCTGTAAACTTGCCGGGCCGATCCTTCAAAAAGCAGGGTCGGATCAATTGTAGCGCTCAAAGTCGTTCCGCCCAAAGCGGTCCCGTCCAGACTTTTTACTCCCTTAATCACGGCCCCCGGAGAAATACCATCTCCCAAAATAACAACTCTGTATTCCTTGCTGGAATCAAAGGCCTTGGTTGGACTGAAAATTATTTTTGTCCTGGCGGCCGGAAGACCAAAATCAAGAGTTATGTTTGTCGCCCTTCCCGGCCAGACGCACCAAGGATTGGTTCTTATTGGATCGGCGGCTAAAACCGGCCTGCCTAAAAATACTTCCGAAACTTTATTTACAAATTGGCGGAGTCCGGAAAAATAATTTTCCACTTTCCCAAATTGCGCGGCCAAAAATTCCCCAAGACGATTGGGCAATAAATTTTTAATTTTTTCGGCAAAATGCCTTATCTCCTCGGCCGCGGTTATTCTCTCCGCAATCAATGGCGTGCTGCCCTCTGGACAAGCGACAGTCCTGTCGTCATAACGGCCTAATACCAAAATATTTCCCGTGACGCTCGCCGGATCCATGGCCTGATTGAAAATTACCGATAATTCCGCGTTGCGGCAGACCAAAGGCGTTGTCCGCGAGGTGCAGGAACCAGTCGTTCCGGACGGATCGCACGAGGCAACCTGCGGTTTGAAATGACAACATGTGTCTTTCCCGACCCCGAGTTCGCAGTCGGCGCCGGTGCTGCAGGTTTTGGCGCTCCCGTGGCAGACTCCCGCCTCGCAGGCTAGACTTGCCGGCTGACAATCGCGGTAAGAATCGTCTTCCTGAATACCGAAATCGCAGCGCACGGTCAAATCGCCCGAACCGGAAACAGTACTCGCGGTTTCCTCGGCGCTGATCTCCGTTGTGCTTTCTTTTCTTCCGGCCGCCACGTCAGATTCTTTAAGTCCGCGGGCCGTAGCGGTCTGGTATGGATCAACTCTTGGATCAACGACCGTTCCTTCATTTAAACAAGTCGCTCCACAGCCGTCGTAAGCGGTTGTATTTCCGTCATCGCAGTCTTCGCCTCTTTCTTTTCTTCCGTTGCCGCAAATTGAGGCGCCGGCAACCGAACCCTCATTCATGCAAAGCCTGTTGCATCCGTCGCCAGAACGAGTGTTTCCGTCGTCGCAGTCCTCACCTATTTCAATTATTCCATTGCCGCAAATTGTAGTTTTGACGCAGGTTCCTGCTAACGGCTCTCCCTGCCATCTGCACCGCTTGTCGGGAACACACCAGCCGATCGTCGTGTATGCCGCGCAATCGCTTTCCCCGCCATTTAAACAATTATTATCACATCCGTCGCTTCGGTCGGTGTTCCCGTCGTCGCAGTCTTCACCAAATTCTTTGACTCCGTTGCCGCAGCTCGGATAAATATTAATATTGGTTATTGCCGCAACCGCCGCGTCGGCCGAAGACCAGTTCCATCCGTAATCCAAAGGCCCGAGACGCTGACCGGTCTGGCTGCAAACATCGGGGAGAGAATAAGGGGTTGAAATATAATCCTGGGTTGCCCCTATCCAAGAAAGAACCGCTTCAGCCGGATCAACCGTTACCCGATCTACGGCGCAAGGACTCGCGTCGTCCTTGGTCTTAAAAGACCAGGCATAGGAATCGGACCTGGCCGGAGAAGCCGGGTAGTTCAGTTCCGTCAAAGAGACATTGCTTTTTGAGGTTACCCTTCCGGAAATTATTGCTTTATAAAAAGTATTGGGCAGGAAGCTCGATGCCGGAGTAATTGTTAAAATATTCGTCCTGCTGGCCGGCACGCCTTCGGTAAAATCATATCTCAAGCTCCGAAGAAGCACTTCCCGCAAATCAGTTGTCCCTTCGTTTGTGCAAGTCGCGCTGCAGCCGTTCCCGGTGGCAACTTGGTCTCCGTCGTCGCAATCCTCCCCTTCTTCAACTATTCCGTTGCCGCAGCCCAAACCGGTTGACCCCAAATTCAAACAGGTTGCCGCGCTGCAATCGCTCGGGAAAGGTACGCCGTCACAGTCCTCACCGGTTTCCCGCCGGCCGTTGCCGCAAGTTGAGCCGTAACTCGAATTGGATCCTTCGTTCAGGCAGATTGCGCTGCAGCCGTCGCCGCCGGTCGCATTACCGTCGTCGCAGTCCTCGCCTAATTCTATTACTCCGTTGCCGCATTTCCAAATATACAATTTAACATTATCCGTATTTTCAATGTTGGCCGGATTAGTAAGCGGAACGCGATCAACGCTCCAATTTTTCATCCTGGTGTTGAATCTCGCTCCTACCTCGGCGTTGGTGCAGGCGTCCGAACAGTTCGGCCAGCTTTCCATAACTTTCGGATCGGAAAAATCAACCGTCAGTTCGCCAAAACCGGACTTGCCTTCGGAAAGAATCGATCCGGTAACCTGGACCGGCGAACCGGGGGTTGTTTCGCCAAGAGCCTCGGCGACCGCCTGGTTGTTGTTGCCGGAAATTTCCGCGCCAAGAGCGTTGAGTGTCGCGTTGCCGCGCACCGCGGCTCTGCCGGAAGCGTCGCCGCCGCCGGAAAATCTTGAAGTCCACGTCCAGGCGTAGCCGCTGCAATCAATCATCGTGCAAACGTCTTCCGCGGCCGTGCAAAGACCGTTATATTTTTCTTTTGCTCCTTCTTCATTCAAAGTTTTTGAATACGGGAAAACGCCGATCCAGCCGATGGCGCAACTCGCCGTGCTGTCGCGCGTCTTGAATTTCCAAACATAATCCCCACCTTCCTCACCATCCTTGTCGCCGTCAAGCCAAAAACCTTCCGGACTCTTTATCGCCGGATCGCCGGCAACCGATCCGCCCTTCAGGGTAACTCTGTACGTTGAAGATATCGCCAAAACCGGGCTGGGCGTAAAGAAAAACGCTCCGGGATCCGTTCCGCTCGCGCTTGACGAGAGTCCGCCGGTAACCGGAACAACCGTAGCGCAGGGGTCGGCCCCCGTGGCCGTGCATTTTTCAATTATAACCGTATCGCTGTCAATTGTTCTTTCGTCAATCGGCGTCGTAAATCTCGCGGCGATTTGCGCGTTAACGCAAACCGTGTTTCCGCCTTCGCGCAATTCCCAGGGCGAGGGAGACGACGGAACGCGCCTGGGCGGGCGAGTCGTATCACATTCTTCAACGACTTCCGGATAAACCGGAAGTTGCCCCGTGGAAAATTGCCAGAAATAATATCCTTGTCCCGGAGCCGCTTCACAAACTGTTCTGCAGGCGCCGTCGCGGCAGCAGGATTGGCCGGTCGTCGTGCATTGTGGCGTACTTGTCCGGCAATCACGAACCGTAAAATTTAAATTATTACTAACCGCCGAACCGGCCGTTACATTGACCGGACCAGTCGCGGCGCCGCTCGGCACGGAAGCGGAAATTTGGGTATCGCTCCAGGCCGTTGTTGTTGCCGTTTTGTCCTGCCAGAATTTCAACGCTCCCGAGCTGCCTAATCTTTCACCGACTAAAGATACTGCCGCAGAAGCCGGACCGTTGTCAGGTTCTATTTTGCAAAGGCCGGGTCTCGCCGGATCGGTATTAACGGTAAAACGGGATGTCGCCAAATCGGAAGTATCATCGGACGGCGGCGGGCCTCCTACAGGAATTACTTCGATTAAATATGCCGGACCCGAGGCAATCGTCGCTTCGGGCGGGACTTTCACTATAATTTGGTCGTTTTTCCACCAATTGGCGCTGCAGGCTGGCGGAAAATTCGTTGCCGCCAAATGTTTCACTCCACCACGGTCAATAAAATTAACCGTGCCGGGAGTATCGCCGAAATTGGCGCCAAAAATTGTTACATATTCGCCAATCGGTCCGGCGGTCGGTTCAAATCTTAAAATTTGCGGCGCGGCGGCGAGTGCCGTAACCCGGAAATTAACCGGATTGCTGTTTTGCCCGCCTTTCACTACTTGGACCGGAACGGTTCCCGCGGCAAGCGGCGGAACTGTCGCCATAATGCTTGCGTTGGTCCAGGCTCCGGTTGCCACGGCTCTTGTTCCGCCAAAAATAACTTCGTCTCCCGTCCCCTGCGTGCCAAACTGCGTACCGGAGACGGTTACTTCGATTCTTGGCTCACCGCTTGACGGATCAACCCGACAAACGCCCGGACGGCTGGTATCGTTAACGTCAAAATTCGGAAGCATCGACCCGCGTTCATCATCCGTCATGTCAGTATAATCGGCTGCAGTCGCCCCGCTTGGCGGCGGAACAACGACTTTAATCGGGCCGTCGGCCGCGCCGGAGGGAACCTCGACAATAATCTGATTGTTCTGCCAGGTATCGGCCGCGCCGCAGGCTGCCGGGAAGGGAGCCAATACATTATTGAAAAAATAAACGCTGCCCGGAGTCGTTCCGAAACCTTCGCCAAAAATCGTAATATAATTTCCGGCCGCTCCGTCAATAGGCGTCACTGCCGTAATCGCCGGCAAAGTCCGGCAAACTCCGCCGACGCAATAACCGCTCCGGCAATCCGAGCCGGTCGTGCAGGATCCGCCGTCGCAGGTTCCGCAGTCGGCTCCGCCGCAATCAATTCCCACCTCGTCGGAATCCAGAGCGCCGTTGAAACAGTGCGCGGCGCGGACAACAACCTCGACTCCGGTTGAAGTGGTATTGTTTGTATCTATATCAAAAGCTTTTGTCGTTAAAGTATGCCTTGAACCGGCGGTTACTCCGGTTGTATCCCAGTCAAACAGAGAAAAATAATCACGCGGCGTCGGACCTGTCGGCGCATCGGTGCCGAGCACTCCGCCGTCGGCGGAATATTCCAGATAAGAAACTCCTGCGTCGTCGACAGCATGCGCCTCAATTGAAACGATCGCGTCGGCGGAAACCGCCTGACCCGGATCAGGATCAGGATAGGTAATTTCAACAACCGGACCAGCCACGTCGACTAGATTTCCTGTTGTAAAATTACCGCTGCAGGCCGGAGCCAGTCCGCCACAAATTAAATTCTTCCCATCGGCGCTCCGCACGGCGGTTGTCACCTCAACCGTAAACTCGGTATCACTATCAAAACATTTTCTGTCCGTATTAGGATCGGGACACGCGGCGCTCGGCGTAAACTCGGCAACGCTGCCGGAAGTGCTGATTATTCCATCAACCAGACTTCCGTCTGAAGCTTTTTTCACGGTTAAATTTCCCGTTAAACTCGCGGCCTCAACATTACGGTTAAAAACAACCCTTACGACAACATTTCTGATCGGAATGCTGCCATTCGGCTGAATGCTCCGCGCGGTAAATGCGTCGGAAGGCAAGCCCCCTCCGCCTCCCCCGCCGCCTCCGCCTCCCCCGCCGCCCGGCGTCATTCCTGTTGCCTCCATTAATCTGCTGATGACGAACGAGGTAATGCCAAAAGCCATGATAATTATTATCAAACCAATCACGCCATTCACCAAAATCTTTTTCGCCGTGGACAATCTTTCTTCATTGCCTCCAGAAGTCATCCACATAAATCCGCCGTACAAAACAATCGCCACGGCAATAATTCCTAAAAATCCCAAAACTACTCTGATAATATTCGCGGCAAAAACCCGCGGATCCTGCGTCGGCAAGGCGATTTCGTTTCCGACCTGATTAATCCCGAGATCCTGGGCAAAAACAGTTTGAACAAACAAAAATCCGGTCCCCACTAAAAACAGGGCTATCAAAAACTTTAAAATCCGCTTCTGGTGTGGTTTCATAATCCACCCACACTATTTAATTATTCTATCCCCCACTGGCATACTCCACCCGCGGCAGTACAACTCCGCCCGCCTGAGGGCCCCTCCGGCAAATAAAAACAGTTTTGGTAAATATCTTTGACTCGGTGGGTAGCGCGCGGATAGTATTCCACGAGCGTCGGATCAATATCTGCGCCGTTGGAACAGGTGGAGGGAGGAGTGGTATTGCTCGGAATAAAATCTCCGTGATAAATTTTTGCCCGGGTTTTGACCGGCACGTCGTCCGTTGACTCCACCGGCACAAAAGTACCTGCCGGTTCCTCTTTCAGAATTACCCCTCCATTCATAAACCAAACCGCGCAGGCAAGGTTGTCCTGATTATCATCCAAAATAATATTACTCGTACCAAAACTCCCCATGCTCATAATTCCGTCAAAAGTAATTTCAACCGGCGCGGTAAAAAGCACATTGGAATTTCCCGGCGGAGTAGCCGGCGGATTTACTGCCTCCACCTTCGGCGGAGTCAGGCGAATTTCATTATTGGTCGAAAAAGCTATGCCAAAATTATCAATCCCGGGAACAGCCGGTATGGTGGTACTGCCGACAGTACGCTCTACGTCATCATCTGCCGATCCTTGGGCGGTTCCGTCCTTATTCCCGTCCAATGAATTACCGGCTGCGTCGGTTACCCCGTCCGACGGCGCAAGGGCTTCGGGCGGCTCTGCGCCCAAAGTTGCCGCCTTGACTAAAACATTGACGTCTTCGCTCGGCGGCAGACAATAAACTCGCCCGCCGCAGGAATTCTCGCCGCAATCCCGGTCGGTCGTAAACTCAACGGTTTTATATTGGTTGCTTATTTCCCACTTCCCGGCAATTGAAGATTCGATGCTGTCTTTAACTTCAATTATGCCAAACTGCGTCGGCCAGTTTCCGGAAACGGTCGTTGGATCCATGGCTTCGTCAAAATTGATTTGTATCAAAGTATTCATGGCGACCGTTTCCCCGGCCCGTAATTTCGGCCAATAATTTACAACCTGCGGCGGAGTCGTATCAATAATCGTGCTGGTTTCAAAATCCCAAGCGTAGCCGTCGCGGAAGGCTCCGGCAAAAGCGTCGCTGCCGTCGGCTTTTTTTACTTCCGGTTTTATTGCCACGGTGTACCAGACGTTTTCCGAAGGGCTGCCCAAATAATCAATCGGATCAAAAACAAAATTTTTCAAATCTCTGGTAAAGGTAACTTTTACCGCGGCCGGCGCCAGATAATTTGGAGCACCGCCGGTTCCTGTTTCCCCATCGGCTGATTTATAAATCCTAATATTTTCGCTTAAAAGCGGAAAAATAGTAGCAGAAGTAATTGGCGCTCCACCGAGAGTGTCATTCGTGAGATCCTCTGCCGTGCCGTTTGTCTCATATCCTTCAATGATGCTATCCAACGCCATCGGCTCCTTGAAAGTCACGATAATCTTCGTATTTCTGGCGATGCCCGTTCCGCCGCGCGGCGGATAATGGCTTTCAACAATGCCATTGCCCAGGGCGCCGCTATAACGGCCGATAGCCGGAGGACCGGACGGCCCTCCCCCGCCTCCCCCGCCGCCCGCTGCGCCAAGCAAAGCATTTATTACGTATTGGGTTATCCCAAAAGCCATCAATATAATAACCAAACCGATTATGCCGTTAGTTAATATTTTTTTAGCCGTAGAAATTTTTTCTTCGTTGCCGGCCGAAGTCATCCAGACAAAGCCGCCGTAAAGAACAATACCTAGGGCGATAATTCCTAAAAATCCCAAAGCCGCCCGGACGATTTTCGCGGCAATGACGCGGGGATCGCCCGCGGCAAGGGCGATTTCGTTGTTCACTACGTTAATGCCTAAATCCTGGGCAAAAACATTTTGGACAAACAAAAGACCACCCGCGACGAGCGTCAGGGCTAACAGAATTTTAATTGACCTCCTTGCCTTCATAGGCGTTTATTTCATTGGCTCAAAAGTTCTCGCACAACCTTTCCAACCGCATCTCCTCCGGCTCGTCCCGCCGTTACCTTCATTACGGCGCCCATTACTTTGCCGAAGTCCCCCGGGCCGCTTGCTCCGAGCTCCTTTATTTTTTCTTCGGCGATTTTTTTAATCTCGTCCTCGCCGATCTGGGCCGGCAGATATTGGGCTAATATTTCCATCTCTTTTTTTTCTTTTTCCGCTAAATCGTTCCGAGCGCCTTTTTCGTATTCGGAAATGGAATCCTTGTGCTTTTTCACCTCGGAATTGATTACTTTCAGAATATCTTCGTCGGTAAACTCTTTACGCATTCCGGCGATTTCGGCGTTTTGGACGGCAGCCCTAAGCATACCGAGAGTGGAAACCACGGCTTCGCTTCTTTCCTTCCGAGCTTGAACAAAATCCTTTTCGATTTTTTCTTTTAAGCTCATTACCTTTTGTATTTATTTCTAAAATCGCCCGTTTCTTCCTTCAATTTCCCGATTTTCTTCAGATACTCCCTTTTCCCCTTGATTTCTTCCCGGCGGAGGGCGGACGCGCGCTGCAGATTTTTGCTTTTATCCTTTGTGTAGAATCTGATTTTCTTGGCTTGGAGCAATTTTCCGCTTTGCTGAACCCGCCGACTGAAACGGCGCATCAAACTTTCAAAAGTTTCTCCCTTTTTTCTTTTAACTTCTTGACCCATTCTTTCACCTCTCTTTCTTAAATTATATTATAATTTTAATTAATTTGCTATTTTATCGTCTCTCCGGCCAATTTTTTCCGCACCACTTGGACAACTTTGTCAAAATTGACAATCTCCTGCGTCCCGCCTTCCATATCCCTGATTATGCTGGTTCCGTCCAATATTTCTTTTTGCCCGAGGATCAAGGCATATTTCGCCCCGATTTTATTGGCTATTTCAAGCTGTTTTTTGAGCCCTTCCTTGGAGAGGCTGTGGGAAACCGTCAATCCCGCTTTTCTCAAGCTTTCAATCAGGCTAAAAATTTTTTTTCTTGCCTGTTCCCCGAGCTGCGCCAGATAAACATCCGGAACATTAACCGGCGGAATATTGACATTCATTTCCTTTATCTTCAATATCAGGCGTTCGACTCCGAGAGCTACTCCACAAGCCGGCGTCGGCCGCCCGCCCAAAATTTCTGCCAAACCGTCGTATCGTCCCCCGCCACCCAAGGCATCCGGTTTTCCCGAACCCTGGCTTTCGCCGGACACTTCCGGAAAAAATTCAAAGACTGTTTTGGTGTAATAATCAAGCCCGCGGACCAGCTGCGGATTAAGATTATACGAAACTCCGGCTTCGTCAAGGTATTCCAAGACTCTCACAAAATGATTTTTGCAATCCTCACATAAATAATCAACTATTTGCGGCGCCTCTTCTTTAGCCGGCTGGCAGCCTTCTTCCTTACAATCCAGTAATCTCATCGGATTCTTAACCAGCCTTCTCTTGCAATCCTCGCAAAGATCCGATTTCCGGTCGCGGTAATGATTCACTAATTTTACCTTGTATGCTTCCCGGCACTTGGGGCAACCAATGCTGTTGATCTGAACATTTATTTTTAAACCCAAATCCTGAAGAAGATTATAAATCAAAAAAATTATTTCCGCGTCAATTATCGGGTGCGTTTCTCCGAGGGCCTCAAAGCCGAATTGGTGGAAAGCCCGGAGCCGTCCGGCCTGCGGCCGGTCGTGTCTGAACATCGGACCAAAATAAAAAAACTTTACCGGCTGCGGAAGGTTTAGCATCCCGTGCTGTATATACGACCTTACGATCGAAGCTGTCTCCTCGGGCCTCAAACAAACATTTTCCCCTCCGCGGTCGACAAAAGAAAACATCTCTTTTGAAACAATATCCGTTTCCCCTCCCACCGCGCGGTTAAAAAGGGCCGTTTCTTCGAGAACCGGCGTTTCTATAAGATCATAACCGTAATTGTCGGCAAAATTAAAAGCCTTGCCCCGGACAAAATTCCAATATTTCGCCTCTCCCGGCAAGATGTCTTTCATTCCGCGCAAAGACTGGAACGACCTTGGCTTTTTTGTTTCGGCGGACGAAGACCTCTCCTTGCGGGGTTTCTTCGCGGCAATTTTAGGTTTTTTAATTTTTTTCTGAATTTTTATTTTTTTTGCCATATTTTATGATCAATTTCTATAAACCGTACTCCGGCTTCTCGAAAATTTTAATTTTATCGAAAGGCCATCCCCTTACCCAGACTTTCCCGACAATATATTTTTCATCTATCGGACCGAAACTCCGCGAATCAAAACTGGCCAAACGGTTATCTCCCATAACGAAATACTCCTTCGATCCCAGGGAAACCGTCCTGTCCCCGAAAGTCTTAACGCCGGAATCCAAGTATTTCTCCGTCAGAACCGTCCCGTTGCTATTATCTTTATTATAAATGGTCACGCTTCCGTCTTTTATCTGCACCGTTTCACCGGGCAAACCAATAACTCTTTTTATAAAATACTGGCTCGTATCCCTGGGGTACTTAAAAACAACTATATCCCCTCTCCCAGGCTCGCCGAACCGATAACTTATTTCGTTGATAATCAAATATTCGTGATCATAAAAATTCGGTTCCATTGAAGCGCCTTTGACATAAAAAGGCTGAATCAAAAAATAACGGACCGGAATAATTATTGCCAAAGAAATCAAAACCACTTTTATAATTTCCAAAATATACTCCGTCGCTTTTTTCAGTTTTGACGATTCCTTGTTTCCGGCCGGGATAACCGGGTTATCGTTTTGCGGAAGAACCGATTTGTCCCCGTCTATTTTATTTTCTTTATCTTTGCCAAAAAAGGCCATAGCTTGATGACTTAGTGATAAAATAACAAATAAATTGATTGGTATTTTTTCTGACAATGGTGTTTGTTGGACGAAATCCGAACCTTTTTTGAGCAAAATCCAGAGGATTTTGCGGATTGAATCCCGCCCAGCGTTTCCGCCCGCCTGACGGCGAGCAAAACAGAAAAATTTTCTCTACATTTTTTTAATCGCCTGCCC
>JBGSRW010000006.1:0-159666 GCA_041737355.1 Patescibacteria group bacterium
GGGCAGGCGATTAAAAAAATGTAGAGAAAATTTTTCTGTTTTGCTCGCCGTCAGGCGGGCGGAAACGCTGGGCGGGATTCAATCCGCAAAATCCTCTGGATTTTGCTCAAAAAAGGTTCGGATTTCGTCCAACAAACACCACCATAACGAATTTGAGGAATGTTCCGCCTCGCCCTCGCCTTCGGCTCGGGCTTCGGCGGGCAGATTTGCGAGTAAATTAAAAGGTTTTTTGAAATCAATTTCCAGCCGTCCCGCCGCAAGGCGGCGGTTCACAAATGAAATTTGTTTTGCCCGAAGGGCAATGAGCCGATTTTTTTCTTTCGCCTTTAGCGAAAGGCAAAGCGAGATTTTATTAAATTGTCGGTGTCGTCGTTTCCTTTTTCAATTACAATTAAACAATAAAAACCATGATTAAATATTTCATCTATTGCCGAAAATCAAGTGAGGACGAGGAAAGGCAAATTTTGTCCATTGAGGCCCAGCTTGCCGAGTTAAGAGAGTTTGCCAAGCAAAACAATCTTTTTATCGTCCGAGAATATACCGAGAGCAAAACCGCCAAAGAGCCGGGCCGGGAAATATTTAATCAAATGCTTTCGGAAATTGAAAAAGGAAACGCCGAGGGAATTTTAGCGTGGAATCCCGATAGATTGGCGAGAAACAGCGTGGACGGCGGCAGAGTGATTTATTTGGTGGATACCGGAAAAATCCAATCGCTAAAATTCCCCACCTTTTGGTTTGAAGCAACGCCCCAAGGAAAATTTATGTTGAGTGTCGCTTTCGGACAAGCGAAGTATTACACCGACAATTTAAGAGAAAACATTTTGCGCGGAATACGGCAAAAGATACGTCGTGGTGAGCTATCGGCAAAAGCCCCTCTCGGTTATTTCAATGAAGCACGACTTCGCACGATTGAGCCCGACAAAAAAACTTTTAATAAAGTGAAAGAAGTTTTACGGGCTTTTGCCACTGGTGAATACACTTTAACGAAAATTCAAAGCAAAATGTTTTCTCTTGGCTTGGTTGGCGCGAGAAGCGGAAAGAAAATGCCCTTGTCGTCTGTTGAGCATATTTTGAAAAATCCGTTTTACTACGGGCATTTTCTTTACCGCAACGAATTACATCAAGGAAGCCACAAGCCAATGATTTCAAAGAAACTTTTTGATAAAATACAGCAGGCGTTGAAAGACAACGGCAAGCCCCGCAAAAAGCGAAAAGAGAAAAAGGAATTTTTGTTTTTGAATTTTGCGAGGTGCGGCGAGTGCGGATACTGCATAACGGCTGACAGAAAAATCAAAAAGAGCGGCAGAGAATATGTTTATTACTTTTGCACCAGAAAAAGCAAAATTCAAAAATGCGGACAAAACCGCTTTTTGCGGGAAGAAAATTTTGCCGAACAAGTAAAAGAAAATTGTCAAAAAGTTTCTTTACCTGATGTTTGGCGAAATAGATTTTTGGATAAATTGAAAGTGTGGGAAAGTGAAAATCGCCAAACATCTGATCTTTTCGCTCAAAATCTCAAAAAAGAAATTTCCGCCATTAAAGCGAAGCTGGAACGATTAACGGACGCTTATCTTGCGGAAGCGTTGGAACTGGCGGAATTTCAGCAAACAAAAAATGCCTTAATGGCGGAAAAGAAAACAAAAGAGGAAAAATTATCGGATTTTGAGCGAAAAGGCAATCATTGGCTCGAACTCACCCGAAACTGGATTTTAGAGACCAACCAAGCCAAAAATCTCGCTTTGCAAGAAGATTTTTCGGAAATGAAAAATCTTCTCAAAAAAATCGGCTCGAACCGCCGCCTTGCGGCGGGACGGCTGGAAATTGATTTCAAAAAACCTTTTAATTTACTCTCAAAACTGCCCGCCGAAGCCCGAGCCGCAGGCGAGGACGAGGCGGAACATTCCTCAAATTCGTTATGGTGGACGCATCTGGATTCGAACCAGAGACCTCTGTCGTGTGAGGACAGCGCTCTAACCAGCTGAGCTATGCGTCCGGAAATCTTCCGGAATTTGGCGATTCAAAAGTATTACCATTATAACACGGAAACTTTATCACGGCAAGTTCGTTTTAATCGGGGCAAAAAGACCTATTTTAAGCGGATTTATCTCCAAAAACAATAAAATCATTTCGTCTTTTACCGATTTTGTTATATAGTGGTATAATACAAAAACATGAAAATAAATCTTTTGGAAAAAAATCAAGAGACGCCGAAACCGCCGAAAAAATTTCCTTTCCTCTGGAAATCGGGCATTGCCATGGCAATCGTTGTACCCCTGTTCTTTCTCCAGGCGGCCTTCCTGCCGAACTTAAACCCCTTTTTCAAAATCGGATCAGTCCTGGAAAATTTTCAATTTGAAAATATTACGGAATGGGTAAGCCAGATCGGAAAATTGATAAGAAGCGATGATAAAGTGCTAAAGGGCGAGAAAGAGGACCGAATCAACTTTTTACTCCTCGGAATGGGGGGCGTAGGGCACGAGGGGCCGTATCTGACCGACACCATTATTCTGATGAGTGTAAAACCAAAGGAAAAACAGGTAGCCATGGTCTCAATCCCCAGGGATCTTCTTGTCAACATATCGGGCTACGGCTCAAGAAAAATAAATAACATAAACGCTTTTGCCGAAATGAAGGAACGCGGCAGCGGAGGCGCCGAGACAGCCAGGGCCGTAAGCGAAGTTTTTCAGATTCCTATACATTATTATATAAGGGCCGATTTCGCCGGATTTGAAACCCTGGTCGACAAACTGGGCGGGCTTTCCATTTACGTTGACCGGAGTTTTACCGATTACCAATATCCTACCGACGACTTCAAGTACCAATTTGTTTCTTTCGAAGAGGGGTGGCAGGTTATGGACGGAGCAACCGCCCTGAAATTCGTCCGCTCGCGGCACGGAACGAACGGTGAGGCTTCCGATTTCGCGCGAAGCCGCCGCCAACAAAAAATTCTGATTGCCCTCAAGGACAAAGTTCTTTCTTTCAGCACTTTTCTAAATCCCTTCAAGCTGCAAAGTATTTACGAAGCTTCCCAGAATTCAATAAGCACTAACTTGGAAATGTGGGAGATGCTTAAGCTCAAAGATGTTTCCGAAGGCATTGACAGCACTAAGATTATCCATCAAGTTATCAGCGATGACCCAAAAGGATTGCTCGTAGCCGCAAATGTTGACGGCGCCTATGTCTTAATGCCGAAGTCGGGCAACTTCAACGATCTGCAAACCTTGGTAAAAAATATTTTTGAAACCGATACGCAAATCGTCTTCGACAAGAAACCGGAACCGACCAGGATTGAAATCCAAAACGGAACTAAAAAGACCGGGCTTGCCGGACGGACCTCCCAGATGCTTACGGAGCTGGGCTATAAAGTTGTAAAAGTCGGTAATGCCAAAGAGCAAAATTACGAACGGACCGTCATTTACGACCTGACCGGCGGCAAAAAAAATGACGAACTTGGCCTTCTGATGGAAAAATTCGATGCCGATCTTTCCCTCTCCGTCCCCTCTTGGATGACAAGCGATGTCACGCCAAGCGAAGTAACTATTTCAAATCCCCCCGAATCCGCCTCTACCGCCAAATACAGCTCGGATTTCCTGATTATTCTCGGACAAAACGCTAAATTTTAAAAATATGCCGGAACGCGAGGAAACAAAAAATAAAATCACCAAACCCAACGAACCGTCAATTGCCATTGTCGGAAGGGCCAATGTCGGAAAATCAACTCTTTTCAACCGTCTTTTGGAACGGCCCAAGGCAATGGTTTCTCCGATTGCCGGAACAACCAGGGACAGAAATTACGGCCGCGCCCGCTGGCGCGGTATGGATTTAATAATGGTGGACACGGGCGGTCTCGAGGATGCCCAACCGTTAACCCAGGGCATTAAAAAACAAGTCGACATCGCTATTGCCAAAGCCGACCTTATTTTTTTTCTGATTGATATGAAAAGTGGGATCCTTCCCCAGGACAGGACTATCGCCAAATTTTTAAAAAAATTGGGGAAACCCGTAATCCTGGTCGGGAATAAAGCCGACTCCCCTGAAATCATGGACCGCGCGGTGGAAAAGGAATGGCTAAAATTAAATTTTGGAAAACCTATCCCTGTATCCGCGGCTAACGGCGCCGGAACGGGCGATCTTCTGGATAAGGCATTTTCGGCCCTAAAAATAAAGTCGGCTAAAAAATCCGAAAATAATGACGTTGAGGCTATTCCTCCGATCAGAGTCGCGATTGTTGGAAAACCTAACGCGGGGAAATCATCTCTTGTTAATTCCCTCCTTGGCGAAGAGAGAGTTCTTGTAAGCGAAATACCCTTTACCACCCGCGAACCGCAGGACACTCTTTTGATTTACGAAGATCAGCCTTTTCTTATTATCGATACGGTCGGGATGAGAAAAAACGCCAAAGTCGAGCCGGGCCTTGAAAGAGTCGGCGTCAAACGGAGTATCGCCGCCATGGAACGGGCCGATGTCGTGCTTTTTATTACCGAAGCCCAAAGCCAGATGACGGTCCAGGACAAACATCTCGCCCAGATGATTACTGAAAAAAATACCGGCTTAATCATTATCGCCAATAAATGGGATCTCGTAGAGGCCAAAGGTCCGGCAACGCCCAACCTATTTATAAATTATTACCGCGAATTTTTCCCATCCCTGGCCTGGGCACCCATTCTTTTCGCCTCGGCCAAGACCGGAGAAAAAGTCCAAAAAATATTCGAAGCGATTTTAACCGTCAAAAAAGAACGGGAAAAATTTTTGAGACAGGATCAACTGGGTAATTTTCTTCATCAAACCCTGGCCAAGCATTGGGCGGTTGTCCACCAAAGAAAAAAATCCGGCTTCGGCGCGCGGCCGTTCATAAAAAAAATCATACAAACCGGAATCCGTCCGCCCGCTTTCCAAATTGTTACGACCTCAAAAGAAAGAATTCCCGATGGTTTCATAAAATATATTGAACGCCACATGAGAGAAAGCTTCGGATTCACAGGAACTCCGATCAGGATGGAAATAAAACAAGTTAAGGTGTCAAGGGATAAATAAATTATATGAAATTGGTTGTCGGCCTGGGAAACCCGGGCAAGGAATACGAAAAGACGCGGCACAACATCGGTTTTGAAATTGCCGAAATAATTGCCGAAGCCGCCTGGAAAATAAATAAAAAATTCAGCGCGGAGATATCCGAAGGGAAAATCGGCCGGGAAAAAATTATTTTTTTGAAACCGCAAACTTTTATGAACGATTCCGGCAGAGCGGTTGCCGCGGCAGCCGGTTTTTACAAAATAAAACCTGCCGAAATTATCGTTATCCACGACGATATTGATTTGCCTCTCGGGAAAATAAGAATAAAAAAAGACGGCTCATCCGGGGGTCATCGCGGCGTGGAATCGATTATCACGGCACTCGGATCCCGGGATTTTCTTCGCCTCAAGATCGGCGTCGCTCCGGAGTCTAGGCCAAAAAATTTCAACGCAGCCAATTTTGTTTTAAAAAAATTCGGTAAAGCCGAAGACAAAACTCTGGAAAAAACAATCAAAAAAGCAACCGAAGCGGCTGCCTTGATTTTATCGGGAGAACCGGAGCGGGCGATGAATCTTTTCAATTAATGCCCCGCCCATAACACTGCCTGCCAGCGTAAAGCCCATTCCGAAAACGGAAAAAACTTTAACTTGTGGCTACTTGCGCTAGTCAGGAGGGTGACCGTTGCTTTCGCCGCTCGCAGGCAGAGGTATGGACAAGGATTCTTCCGAGTTTCCGATAATAAACTCTAACAAATTTAAAAATTTTGTCAACCCCATGATGCGAGAAGATGACCTAAAATATTGGGTCGCTATTTCCCGTAATCCAAAAATTGGCGCGACCCGTCTCGTAAGACTCTATAATTTTTTCCATTCCATGAAAGAAGCCTGGCAGGCTTCTTTTTCCGATTTAATAAGATCCGGGCTTGATGAAAATATTATCCACGATTTTCTGGCGCAAAAAATGACAATTAATCCCGACGCTGAATGGGAAAAAATGGCTAAAGAAAATATCAAAGTTATAACCGTTAACGATGAGCATTATCCAAAACTTTTAAAAGAAATCTGGAATCCGCCGGCCCTGCTTTATTTCTTAGGACATCTTCCGACGGACGAAGATTTTAATCTCGCCGTTGTCGGAACAAGAAAAATAAGCACTTACGGCCGGCAGCTGACCTCAATTCTTGTACGCGATCTCGTGCAAAACGGATTTACGGTTGTGAGCGGCCTGGCTTTGGGTGTTGACGCCCTGGCCCATAAAACAACGGTTGACGCCGGGGGAAAAACTATCGCCGTTCTGGGTTCGGGTATCGATTCGGAAAGTATTTATCCGGTACAAAACCGCTATCTCGTTTCGCAAATTATCGATTCGGGCGGAGCAATAATCTCCGAGTATCCGCTTGGTTCAATCGCCCTGCCAACCAATTTCCCACAGAGAAACAGAATTGTCTCCGGCCTGTCGCTTGGCACCCTGGTAATAGAGGCGGCCGAAGAATCCGGCGCCTTGATTACCGCCAAATGCGCCCTTGAGCAAAACCGCGAAGTTTTTGCCGTTCCCGGAAGTATTTTCAGCCCGACTTCGGCCGGACCGAACAAGCTCATCAAAATGGGCGCTAAAACCGTCACGACGGTTGCCGATATTTTGGAAACTCTTAATTTGTCGCAAGCCGCCGATTTTACCAGAAACCGAAAAACTCTTCCCGCCTCGCCGGAAGAAGAAAAAATCCTGACAAATCTATCACTTGAACCGACCCATGTCGACAAGCTGATTTTAACCTCGGGACTTGACGCGGCAAAAGTCGGTGCTATACTAACCCTCATGGAAATGAAGGGAATGATCAGGAATCTCGGCGGAATGAACTATGTTTTGATGAAATAAAAAATTTTTATAAATATCTTATGAATCTCGTCATCGTCGAGTCCCCCACTAAAGCCAAGACTATTTCCCGTTTTTTGGGGAAAGATTTTGTAATTAAATCGTCCTTCGGGCATCTGCGCGACCTGCCGCAAAAAGAAATGGGCATTGATATAGAGCACGATTTCGCGCCGCATTACGTCGTGCCGAGGAAAAACCAGAAGACGGTTACGGATCTCAAGAAATCCGCCGCCAAGGCAAAATACATTTATTTCGCTTCCGACGAAGACCGCGAAGGAGAGGCGATTTCCTGGCACCTCGCCCAGATTTTGAAACCAAAAAAAGAGCAGACGCGCCGTATCGCTTTTCATGAAATTACTAAAGACGCGATTTTGGAAGCCCTTGAGCATCCCCGGGAAATAGATTTGAATATGGTCGACGCCCAGCAGGCCCGCCGAGTTTTGGACCGCCTGGTCGGCTACGAACTCTCGCCATTTTTATGGCGCAAGGTTGCCAAAGGCTTATCTGCCGGCCGCGTTCAGTCGGTCGCCGTCCGCCTAATCGTTGAAAGGGAACGGGAAATCCAGAAATTCATCCCCCAGGAATACTGGGGCATTGAAGGTGAATTTGAGAAAGAAAGCGGTAAAGAAAAATTTTTGGCAAAATTGAATAAAATCGACGACGAGGTCCTGGATAAATTCGCCATCAAATCAAAAAACGAATCGGATAAAATTTTAAAAGATCTGGACGGCCGGACTTATGAAGTAATTGATATCGACGAAAAAGAAACCAAGCGCACTCCTCCCCCGCCTTTTACGACGTCCACCCTGCAACAGGATGCCAACCGCCGCCTGGGATTTTCCGCCAAGCAAACGATGGTTATCGCCCAGCAGCTCTACGAGGGCGCGGAACTCGGAGGCGATGGTTCAATCGGCTTGATCACCTACATGAGAACTGATTCGGTTAATCTCGCGGAAAAATTCCTCTCCGAAGGCCGGGCGGTTTTGGAAAAAACTTTCGGAAAAAAATATCTCTCGCCCTCCCCCCGCCGTTTTGCCACAAAATCAAAACTCGCCCAGGAGGCCCATGAAGCCATCCGTCCGACCGAGGCGGCGCGTGATCCGGAATCGGTCCGGCCGTATTTGGACGACCATCAATACAAACTTTATAATCTTATCTGGCGGCGGGCCATGGCTAGCCAAATGGCCGACGCCTCGCTCTTGAGCACCGGAGTCGATATTGCCGCGATAAAAGCCGGAGCGAAAAAACTCTACACTTTCCGGGCCAACGGCCTGACAATAAAATTTGACGGCTTTTTGAAAGTTTACGGAACAAGCCAGGAAAATATCTTGCCGGTTTTCAAAGTCAAAGAACCGCTGGAACTTTTGAAATTGAATCCGGCCCAGCATTTTACCGAACCGCCGGCCCGCTATTCCGACGCTTCGATTGTTAAAGCGTTGGAAGAATACGGCATCGGCCGGCCGTCAACTTACGCCCCGACCATTTCCACGATTATTGACCGCGGCTACGTTGAACGGATTGAGGCGCGGCGGCTTAAGCCGACCGAGATTGCTTTTATGGTAAATGATTTATTGGTTGCCCACTTCCCCAAAATTGTCGATTACAAATTCACCGCTGCCATGGAAAGCGACTTGGATGAAATCGCCGAAGGAAAAAAGAAATGGGTCCCGGTGATAAAAGAATTTTACGGACCCTTCAAGGAAAACCTTGACCAAAAATACAAAGAAATAGACAAGAAGGAATTGACCGAAGAAGCTACCAAGGAAATCTGTGATAAATGCGGTTCGCCCATGGTAATAAAAATGGGGCGCTACGGAAAATTTCTCGCCTGCAGCGGTTTCCCCAAATGCCGGAATATCAAGTCACTCGCCAAAGAAGGCGAAGCGCTTGAACCGGAAACGACCAATGAAATCTGCGATAAATGCGGCGCGCCAATGATAATAAAACACGGCCGGTTCGGAAAATTCTTGTCCTGCTCAAAATATCCAGAATGCAAAAATATGAAGCCGCTTTTAAAATCGACCGGCGTTACTTGTTCCGAATGCGGTAAAGGTGAAATCGTTGAACGCCGCTCCAAACGCGGCCGGACATTTTATTCCTGCAACCGCTATCCGGATTGCAAATTCGCCCTCTGGTCAAAACCGACCGGCGAAAAATGTCCCAAGTGCGGAAAATTGTTGATCTACGGAAAAAAGGATACCATCGTCTGCTCCAACCAGGAATGTGATTTTAAAAAAGAAAATACCGCGTCATCCTAAAAATCTCCGACAAAAAACACCCCGGTCTTCGCCGGGGTGTTTCGATTCAATCTCCGGAAATATTATTTATTTTTTCCCCTTCTTTTTTCTCTCTTCTTCTCCTAATATCCTCAAAGCTTCGTCCAACATATCGTCAGGGAAAGCCTCGTCGAGCGCAGCTCGTCTGCCCCACCAAGCTTTTTTATTAAATTCTTCACTCTTTACGGACATGTCTTCGTCTATTAAATATTCGTAAGTCTTGCGATCAGTAAACAGAACTGCTTCTCCGTAAGGCTCTAGCGCCTTGTCAGATTTCTCTAGCGCATTTTCTAATTCCTCAGATTGCAACATCTTACTTGCTCTTTCCAACGCAATCCTTGCTCCCAGCGCATCTCTAACCCAGGCTATTATATTGTCCATTTCGTCTTCATCGAGTTCCTCTCCGCTTGCAAAAAGTTCAGATGCCTTTTTGATATTTGCTAGCCATTCTCCCTCCGTCAATCGGCGTGCTATTGCAGATGCAACGGGAACAGCTCTGTCTCCCCCCCTACCCCTTGCTATCTCACACGCCGTAGAAAAAGCTTTTCGGGCTTCTTGCCGGGGGGAAAGTACGCCAAATTCTATTGGCATTTCTAGCGATCCGGTAATATCGTCTCCGACCTCGACTCTCAAGCTTTGTCTTTTAACACCCCTTTTAACGGGTACCAAAACTTCCGGTTTACCCGGCCAACACAATTTTATACCTTTTTCCGTCGACTTTACCTCTAGCTTTGCTTCGGGTCCGAGGTGCGGAAGGGGAAATCTCATTTCAACCCGCTCACCATCAAGGGAGAGACTAGAATCTCCTAAGTATAGATAGTGCGTCCTTGAAATCCACTCTGCCCTTTCTTTCCTGTAAGTCTCTCTCCACTCGCCGTCTTCCCTAACTTTTTCTTGCAAAAAGGCCTCATCTTCCGGATGTAGATTACTGCAGTGCCATTCCCACATTATTTTTTTTCTATCCGTCCCCTTTTCCTCAAACTCCCCGGTACGAGCCCCCGGTTGTATCGCACTCCAAGGAGCTATATCGGGGCCATATTTTTTTGTTGCCTCATAGGCTGCTCGGCCATGCACCCATGAATTTGGCATTTTCGCCGCTACCTCAGTTCTCTGCTCTACCGCTTCCCCTAAATCCTTTTTTATTCCGGTAATCCAGGGAAGATTTTCTTTAGAAAGATTGGCAAGAGTTCGCTGGGCTAAATCCAACTTAGCGGCTCTCTCTAGCAAATCTTTTTGCTCCTCTTCAATTTGCCATTCCTGAAGTCCTTTCTTCGAGTAATCTGACTTGAATATAAGGTCTATATATTCTTTCAGATCCGATCTGCCAACTACTTCCGCAACTGCCTTTTCTTTTTCCTTAAAATACTGCTCGAGTTCCCGCAACATTTCTTGATTCAATTGTTTACTCTCTCCGTCATACCATGCTCCATAAGCTGATGCCAAAATTTCAATAAATTCGTTAGGTGTTCTAGGTCCTTCCTCCCTTACCATCCGATCGAAATCACCATAGCCTTCGAAAATTTCATCAAATTTTTTTGTTTTCTTTGTTCCCTGTCCAGCTGCTGATTCGGGAGAAAATCTTCCTTCTCCATTCATAAATTTAAAAAATAATAATTAACTCCTCCAATTAAAATAGTACTCTCTCTCTCTCTCTCTCTCTGGTTTTTGCAATTGAAAAAAATGACTTTTTGTCAAGGGTTATTTACAAAACCACCATTTTTATATAAACTTAATCGGTATGGCCACGGTTGATGATTTAATCCAACGCATCAAATCTTACGCTCCGAATTCCGATACGGATTTGGTCCGCTTGGCTTTTGATTACGCCAAAAAAGCGCATAGCGGACAAAGGCGGCTTTCCGGCGAACCGTATATCAACCATCCGCTCGCGACCGCCATGAATCTGGCGGAAATGAAACTGCACCAGGATATTATTATTGCCGGCCTCCTGCACGACATTCCCGAAGATACCCATCCGGAAAATCCGGAAATCGCCCTCAGGGAAATAAAACACAATTTCGGCGAAGAAGTCGCTTTCATGGTCAGGGGTATTACCAAACTCGGAAAAATAAAATACCGCGGCATGGAACGGTATTTAGAAAATCTGCGCAAGATGTTTGTTGCTATGGCCGAAGATGTCCGGGTTGTTTTTATCAAATTCGCTGATCGGCTTCATAATCTGGAAACGCTGGATGCCCAGCCGCCGGCAAAACAGAAAAGGATTGCCATGGAGACCATGGAAATTTACGCCCCGATCGCCAACCGCCTTGGCATGTTTGACATCAAGGGACGGCTTGAAGATTTATCTTTCCAATATCTTTACTCTAAAGATTTTGAGGAACTAAAAAAAGAAGTTACTCCCCGCTTCAGGACCAAGGAAGATTATTTGAAAAAAATCCGGGTAAAACTTTTGAAAACCTTGTCCACTTTTTCCCTGGGCGCGCCCGGAGAAAAAGGCGAACCGCAGCGGATTAAAGTTTATTCGATCCACGGCCGGACAAAACGCCTTTGGAGCATTTACCAAAAATTACAGACTAAAGGGCATGAGGATATTTCAAAAATTTATGATATCGTCGCCCTGCGCGTTATTGTTGAAACGGTCGCCGAATGCTACACTGTTTTGGGAATTATCCATCAGATATGGAAGCCCTTAAAAGGCCGGATCAAGGATTATATCGCTCAGCCAAAACCGAACGGCTACCAGTCGCTTCATACAACCGTTTTCTGCGACGAGGGAGAAATCGTCGAATTCCAGATCAGAACAAAAAAAATGCACGACGAAGCAGAATACGGTATTGCTGCCCACTGGTATTACGACGAAGACGGATCAAAACCGATCAACCGCGAAGTAAAATGGGTCAAGGAGCTTACGAAGTGGAAAAAAGAATTTGAGGAAAACCAGAGATATTTGGAATCCTTGAAAATAGACGTTTTTCAAAACCGCATCTTCGTTTTTACCCCCAAAGGCGACGTTATTGATCTGCCGGAAGAGGCCACGCCGGTAGATTTTGCCTATACCCTGCATACAGATTTGGGAGACAAATGCATGGGAACAAAAATAAATGAACAAATGGCCAAGCTTGATACGAAATTGCATTCCGGCGACGTGGTGGAAATCGTTATTGACAAAAACCGTAAAACCCCTTCTTCCGACTGGCTAAAATTTGTCAAAACAAACGTTGCCAAACACAAAATAAAAAGCCGGATTAAAAACAGTAAAAAATAAATTCGTATAATAAAAAATTGCTCCGGAGTGTACGAAGCAATTTTTTATATCTTCTATTTTTTGGAAAGTTTTTTTACCAAACTGTTCAATTCCTCGTCGCCGTAAAAATGGATCACTATCTGCCCGCCCGGGCCTCTTTTTTTAATTTCCACTTTTGTGCCCAGAACGCTCCGCAGAGTTTCTTCCTTGGCCGAGACAGCCGGGTTGGGAGTTGAGGCTTTGATCCCCCTGGCCCGCTTCACCGCCCCTTCGGCTTCCCTGGAAGTCATTTCGTTTTTTAAAATCTTGCTGAAATGTTTCAATTGTTCTTTTTCACTGTCGAGCCCAAGCAAACTTCTTGCGTGGCTTTCGGTCAATTTTCCGCTCCGCAGGGCTTTTTGTATCTCTTCGGGAAGCCCCAGAAGACGGAGCGTATTGGCTACAGCCGGACGGCTCTTCCCGACGCGCCGGGAAACTTCTTCCTGGGTTAAATTAAATTCGTCCATGAGTTGTTTGAAAGCCCTTGCTTCCTCAACCGGATTCAAATCTTTACGCTGTATATTTTCGATTAAGGCCAATTCCAATTTTTCCTGATCGCGTACCGTCCGCAAAATCGCCGGAACGGTTTTCATATTGAGCATTTTGGCCGCCCGGAATCTCCGCTCACCGGCAATCAATTCGTAATTACCGCCGTCGATCTTCGAAACAACAAGCGGCTGAAGAATACCGTGTTCTTTTATGGAATTAATCAAATCCTCGAGATCCTGGTAATCAAAATTTTCCCTCGGCTGTTTCGGATTCGGCTTGATGCTCACCACGGGAATTTCCGCCAAGCGAACACCCGCCGGCATTTCAGTTTCGGCGGAAAGAGCTTGGATTATTTTTTTAGGAGGAATCAAGGAATTCAATCCCCTGCCCAGACCGTAAGGCATAATGATAAAATAAAATTTCTAAATTTTGTAATCAATAATTTCCCGGGCTAAACGCTCGTAGGCGTGAGCTCCTTTGCTTTTCGCGTCATACTGCAAAATCGAAAGACCGTGCGAAGGCGCTTCGGCCAGACGGATGTTTCTCGGAATAACCGAACGAAAAATTTTATTCGGGAAATATTTATAAAGTTCATTCAGAATCGAATCGGAAAGGCCGACACGGCTGTCGTACATTGTAATAGCCGCGCCGAGAATTTTTAACTCCGGACGAAGGTTGTCCTGGACCAATTTAATTGTTTCCAAAAGCTGGCCCAATCCTTCAAGAGCGTAATACTCCGCCTGAACCGGAATGAAAACTTGGTCTGCCGCCACCAGACTGTTGATTGTTAAAAGCCCCAAAGACGGCGGACAATCGATAAGAACATAATCAAAATCATTTCTTACTTCAAGCAGGGCGTCATAAAGACGATACTCCCGGCGGTCGACTCCGACCAGTTCGACATTGGCTCCGGCCAAAGAAACGGTTGCCGGAGCGACGCGGTAACCTTGAATCGCCGTATTTACAATAACATCGCGGAAAGAAGACGTTCCGGCCAGAGTTTCATAAACCCCTTTAGGCAGTGAACGGTGATCAATTCCTAAACCCGACGTAGCATTGGCCTGGGGATCCATATCAACAAGCATGACGAATTTCCCGAGGCGGGCCAAATAAGCTCCGAGGTTAACGGCAGTCGTTGTTTTACCGACCCCTCCCTTTTGGTTGACAATAGCAATAATTTGCGCCATAATAAATTATCTGCGCTTTTAGTTTTATTATTATACCTCAATATTGCTTTTTTGGCAAGATTGTTCTAAAATAGGAGTAAATTACGCCGATGTGGCGGAACTGGCATACGCGTGCGACTCAAAATCGCATTCCCTTACGGGATTGTGGGTTCAACTCCCACCATCGGCACCATAGCCCTTGCCAAAAAATAAATTTTGGTGTATCTTTAAGGATAAAGCCGCAAAAAATAACATTATAGCGGGGTGGAGAAGTAGCATCTCGCCTGGCCCATAACCAGGAGACCGCCGGTGCAAATCCGGCCCCCGCAACCAAAATTTATAGGATTATCATAAAATGCCCAGGGCTGGGTAGCTCAGTTGGTAGAGCGTGGGACTCATAAGCCCGAGGTCGTGGGTTCAATCCCCACCCCAGCCACCAAAAGAAAAAATATGCTTCTTTCAATACATGCCGCCGCAGGAGCCCTGATCGGCCAACAAACCAATAATCCCATCCTTGCCTTTATTTTGGGCTTTGCTTCTCATTTCGCCTTAGACGCTGTCCCCCACGGCGACCAGGACTGGATTGAGGATTATAAAGGAGACGATAAATCCAGAGCCAAAAGAATAATCTTTCTTGTCGGTCTGGATGCCGTTATATTGCTCGGTCTCCTGGTTTCCCAATTTTTTTACAGATCCCTGACACCAACCCTGAATATTGCCTCCGGAATACTCGGCGGAATACTTCCCGATTTTCTTGTAGGGTGCCACGAATTATCGGACAAACTTTTCAAAAATTTCTATCAATTGCATTTTAAAATGCACGATCTGCTTAACATAAAACAGCCGTCGACAGTTCAGGGAATTGTTTTTCAGGCCGTAGTTTTGGGAATACTGCTTATCTTTGCATTTTAGATCGGTGCGTAATAACAAAAAATCCGGATAATTTCCGGAATTTTTTATTATACAATAAATTTATTTTACTGCCCGTTTGTAAACCTCCAATGTTTCCCGGGCGCACTTAGCCCAGCTAAACTCCTTCGCCTTTAACATTCCTTTCTCCCCGAGTTCCAGCCCAACGCTACGCTCCGACAAAACTTTTTTCATAGCCATTTCAATTGTTTTAATATTTATCGGATCGACGAGAATTGCTCCATCCCCCGCCAACTCCGGCAAGGAAGACGTATCGGAAGTAATTGTGGGAACTCCGAGCGACATAGCCTCAAGGACCGGCAAACCGAATCCTTCGTAGAGGGAGGGGAAAACAAAACACGAGGCATAACTGATAAGGGAAAATTTTTCCTGGCCGGGTATGTATCCTATATATTTAATCTTATTCTTTCCCCCCAAAATTTTGTTGCACTTTTCTATTTCTAAAAAAATTTTTTTGTATTTCCAGCCTTTCGCCCCAGCCAAAACAAGCTGATATTTTTCTCCAATCGCCTTGTTATTAGCGGCAAGACCGCAAAAAGCCCTAACCAGGGCGGCGATATTTTTTCTTGGCTCAACGGTTCCCAAAAATAAAATGTAATCTTCTTTCAACCCATATTTACTTTTAATATTTTTTGGACAAATTTTCCCTTCCGATCCGCAGACGTCGTCATCTTTTGACGGCAGATTTTTGAATTCCACCCCTTCGTAAACCACGTCTACTTTGTCCGGCTTAATTTTAAAAATTTCCGCAATATCTTTCTTGGTATTTTTTGAGACAGCGATAATCCTGGACGCCTTTTTCAAACTTTTTGGCACCAATATTTTTTTAGAAAATTCCTGCCCCGCTAAAAATTTTGAGGGGAACCATTCGGGATGTTTATAAATTGCCAAATCGTGTACGGTCACAACCGACTTTCCCTTGTAAGCCAGGGGAAGTGTGTAGGCCGGGGAATGGAAAATATCTAGTTTCTCCTTGTCCAGGGCGGCGGCGACCAGAATATGGGAAAAAGCAATCGGCAAATAATGTTTATAGCGGTGAAAGGGGAAAAATTTCGTCTCCGCGTTCGGGGCGACGGAGATAATTTCCCGAGCCGCTTCCCGGGATAATAAACTGTCAAAAAATAAAATATACCTATTTTTTTTATCCAGTTCGAGAAGATTCTTCACTAGATAATAGGTATAATGCCCGATTCCGGCGCCCTCTCCGTAGCCCGGATTTAAAATTGTACGGCAATCTATGCCAATCCTCATAAAATCATTGCCATTTGTAGTTTTCAAAAGTCCAGTCGGTTAATCCTTTTACTTCTTTGAACCTGTCTTCCGCCGAGGCGCTTCCCAGAACGACGGCGACAATCTTGTGCCCCTCCCTTTCGACTTCCACGGCTAAATTATATCCTGATTCTTCTATGTATCCGGTTTTTCCCCCAATAAGGGTGTAAGGCTCCTCGTTCAAAAAACTCCATAACAACTCGTTGGTGCTTTTAACGTAGTATGTATTGCTGCTTTTTCTCGGACTAAAAATATATTTTTTCTGTACGACGGCTTCCTTGATTTCCTCACGGTCAAGCGCGTTGGCTAAAAGTTTGGCGATATCTCGCGCCGTACTTTTATTCTCCGGGAGAAGACCTGTCGGGTCGACAAAAATGGTATTGTTCATATCCAGCTCCCGGGCCTTGTTATTCATCTTCACGACAAAAGCTTCTTCGGTCATACCGGTTGAACGGGCGATCGCCGCAGCCGCGTTATTCACCGAACCGACAAGCATCATCTTGAATAAATTTTCCATGGTTACTTCTTCCGGGGGCCGCGCGTATACGATACCCCCCTCCCTGTTATCGGCATATGCAAGTTTTATATATTTACCCCACTCCGGTTTCTCGTCCAAAATCACGAGCGCCGTCATAAGCTTGGTCAAACTGGCCAAAGAAAGTTTTTCCCCGGAATTTTTATCAAATAAAATTTCTCCCGCGGCTTTGTCAAAAACCAAAGCCGCTCTCGCCGTAGTTTCTATCCCTAAACTTTTACTCTCCTCAATTTTTTGGGGAGAATGCGGCTCGGCGCGGGGCAAAAATGCTTTTGAAAAATCATTCTGTTCCGTCCCGACGATAGTTTCGTTACCGACCGCCGGTTTTTCTCTTCCCAGCCAATCAAAATTTACGCCCGTCGGAGAACTGGCGATTTGGGGAACAAGGAGAATAAAAAGACTTAGAATCAAAGAAAACATCATACACTTATTTTATCCTGGGGTTGCTCTTTTTCCGCGGACAGGTCTAAAATTTTTTCAAAAATTTCACTTTTGGATAATTTCTCGTAATCGGGCAATTCGCTTGTTTTTTTAATGCCAAGATATCTCATAAAATCAAAAGTTATATTGTAAAGGGCTTCGCCCCCCTTGTCGGAAGCCTTAGCCTCGGCCAATCCCTTTATCATAAGATTACGGAGAATCAAGCTGCAATTGACGCCGCGAATCTGTTCCAGATCCGGTTTTGAAATCGGCCCGCGATAAGCAACGATTGTCAGTGTTTCAAGGGCCGGCCGGGTAAGTTCGCCGGTTATTTCATCTTTTAAAAATTCTTTTACCATTTTCGCCGTGTCGGGATTGGTAGACATCTGATACTCTCCGTCCACTTCCATAATCTGTATTCCTCTCCCTGCGGCGGCTCCTTCGCCGATCAGCTCATCAAGAGCATTTTTAACATCGTTTTTTTCCGCGCCAACTTCCTCGCCGATCTTTTTCAGGCTAAGCGGCCGGCTGGCGACAAAAAGTAAACTCTCAATTTTTGATTTTAGATTGGCCATATCCTATTGGGGCAAATTATCCCCCTTTTTAATATTTATTTCTCCGAACATTTTTTCCTGGGTTACTACTATATGCCGCTGCTTTAGAAGTTCGAGCACGGCTAAAAAATTTACGATTACTTCAACTTTATTTTTTGCCTTGGAAATAACGGTATGAAATTTTATTTCTATTTTTTCCCTTATTAAATTTTTTATGTGCTGTATTTTTTCCTGAATCGAAACGGTACTCTTGACCACTCCCCTGGGAAGACGGACGATCGGTTCAAGGTCATCCAAGATTTCCTTGATAACCGCGGCCAATTTATCCGTGGTAAGCCACGGCGGAGGATTGAAAAAAATGTCTCCGGCCCCGAGCGGCGGACGTTCCCGCATAAAAGCGAATCGCTTTTTCAAAATCATTTTGTGAATCAAAAGCGAGGCATCCCTATACTCCTTATAAATTTTCAACTGTTCGGCCAAGTCGGAACCGTCCATGTTTTCTCCTTCAAGCGAAGGCAAAAGGGATTTTGATTTTATCCAAAGAAGTTTTGCGGCTACAACCAAAAAATCCGCCATTTCCGCGGGGTTAAGATTCTCCATCCCCTCAAGATATTCCACGTACTGATCGGCAATCCGGGCCAGTGAAACGTCCGAAATATTCATTTCTTCCCCTTCAATCAAACGCAACAGCAGGTCCATCGGCCCTTCGAATTTTTCTATTTTTATTGTGTACATTATTTCTTTTTACTGAAATCCCCCGTTACCCCTCCCGTGGCTTTAAAAAAATTTTTAGATGTCATCGTGACGGAATCCCGGTATGTCCCCGCTCCGGCAATAATATTTTTCACTCTCCCGAAACTTTTGTCAACAAAAACCGGGACTTTATAAATGGCTCCGAACGGAGTAACCGCCCCCGGCTTTATTTTAAAAAGTTTATTCATTATATTCTCCTTGGCGATTTCCACCTTTTTGGCTTTGGCAATTTTTTTTAACTTGCCCAAGTCAAGCCGGTGCGAAGCCGGGACTACCGCCAGAATATAAGCTTTATCGGCCTTTACTACAAGAGTCTTGGCAATTTCATTCAATTTAACCCCGAGCGTCTGTGCCGTATCGTAAGCGGTATAAACCGTTTTATGGTTTATTATTTTATACCCTGTCTTGGCGGTATCCAGATATTTTAAAATCTTTTTGGGAATAGCCATACCTCTAAAGGATTAATAATCATACCTTATTTCTTTCTTTGACGCAAGATCTGCCAGACCATAATCCCGGCCATCGCGCCAACGAAGATCAGCCAGGCGACCATGCCGGCGGCAAAAATACTTTTGGTGTAAACCGAAGCCCAGTTGTAGGGAACCATTCCGTACCAGTTGGTTTCACCATAATGATACCACCCGGCAAGCCAAATAATCCCCACGCCGACCGTGATAATAAGTGCCAGACTCTGGAAAATCCAAGCGACTATATGGGCGGCCTTTGATTTGGTAAAAAATTGCAACAATGTACAGGCCGTGAATATCAGACCGGGCGGAGCTATGAATCCCAAGACGAGAATTATGCTTAGAACAACAAAGAAAATAAGAACGCCGAGCAGTCCGCCTTGCCAATTGGACTCCCTCGCTCCCACTTTGTCGTTATTGGAAGCGGCGCGCGGATAAAGATCATAGGTCATTTCCGAAGGCTGCATATATCGAGACATCTTCGTAAGATAATTTTTCCCAGCCTGGGGCTTTACCCAAGGTTCACCGTTAGATTCCACGGCGAGCCTTTCAATATCTTTTCTTTTAACCCAATCCGCGTAATCGGTATTAAAGCCAGGCAATTCTTGTTTGCTGTCGGAAAAAACGTAAAGCATGATTGAAACGTTTTCCTGCCAATAAGGACGCGGCGGCGCGATAGGATAAAGCTCTGGTTCGGTCGGTGCCGGCGCGGCCGCCCCGGTCCCACAATCGGATGGACCGCAGGTACACTGTCCGGAGATACAACAAGGGGTATCTTGACCGATAACTTGCGGGCAAAATAACCCGCCACATTGGTCGCTGCTCGCACAATTTTGCATTACTCGTGCTTCATCGGTTACTGCCACGCCCGAGGCTGAATTGCCCTCCTCCGTTAAAGGCACTGGCCATGGCTCTGATCCGGGCTGTTTAAGATATTCTGCGATTCCGGAAATTTTTAATGGATAGACTATTTTTGAAGATGAAAAAATAAATTTTAAAGGTACGGCATGGCCTTCTGCAAGCTGCGCCTCCACTCCGGCAGAAAGCGACCCCGTGTCTATTTTAATAGCCGTAAAATACCATTTATTGTCAATGTAGTCGTTCAGCAAATATTTCGCTTCTTCAGGAAAATTATATTTATTATCAGCAAGCCATTTTGTCAGAGCGTCGGGATTATCAGCCTCAAGGACGGTAATATCGTAATATTCGACTTTCTTGGTTTCAACCACTGTCACGCCTTTACCAACGGCCGCGCTTTCCGCTCCGCCGCTATACATCGGCATTACCCGGTTGTCGTATTGCGGTTCGGTTAATTTAGCCAGGGCGGTAAAAAGTTCATCGGTTGACTTGGAAACCTCGGGCCGGGCAGGTGTCGGGACAATCCAGCTAAACTTTTTTGCGTCACCCCGGAAAGTTATGGAAACAATCATGGTTTCCACATTTTTTTCATGAAAAATTACTGCCTTTTGGTCGGTCTCCTGCATCCAGTAATCGGGCGGCGGGAAAATAACGCCGTCGGCGTAAGCGACGGCCGGAAAAACCAACGCGGCCAATCCAATAACTGCAAAAAACTTTTTAAGGATTTTCATAATTCTCTATATTTAATTTTTATATCCCTAATATTTTATTTTCCCGCCAAATACTGCGCGCCCGCTATTTTTTATTCAAAGCCGCGTTCAAAACTTGGCCAACGTCGTCGGCAAAAATAAATTTGAGATCCTTGCGAACATTGTTCGGTATTTCCTCCAGATCTTTCTCGTTGTCCTTCGGCAGAATGATGGTTCTAACCTCGGCCCGGTGGGCGGCCAAAACTTTTTCCTTTACTCCTCCTATCTCAAGCGCTTTGCCGCGAAGAGTGACCTCTCCGGTCATCCCGACGTCTTTTTTGATTGACCGGCCGGTCAAAATAGAAATAATCGCCGTAGCCATAGCTACTCCGGCAGACGGACCATCTTTCGGAATAGCTCCCGAGGGAACATGAATATGAATATCGGAATTCTTATAAAATTCCCCTTTTATCCCGAGCGCTTTTGCCCTAGATCTCGCGTAAGAGAACGCCGCCTGGGCCGACTCCTGCATCACCTTACCAAGCTGACCGGTCAAAATTAAATTTCCCTTGCCCGGCATTTTGGTCGCCTCAATCAAAAGTATCTCTCCGCCCGCCTGTGTCCAGGCCAAACCAGTAGCTACACCGATCTCGTCTTTTTTCTCGGCCATAGTTGTATGATATCTTGGCTGCCCGAGAAATTCATGAAGATCGGCTAAGCCGACTTTATAATGTTTCTTTTCCCCTTCGGCAAAACGTCGGGCTACCTTACGGCAAATGGCGGCTATATTTCTTTCCAGTTCTCTGACGCCGGCTTCTCTCGTGTATTCCCTCACAACCGTCCTGATCGCCGGTTCCGTAATTATTAATTTTCCTTCATCGTTCAGCCCATTTTCCCTTAACTGTTTTGGAATTAAAAATTTCTGGGCAATATGAATTTTTTCTTCCTCAACATATCCCGGAAATTCTATAACTTCCATTCTGTCCCGGAGCGGCGGAGGAATGGTATCTAAAATATTAGCGGTCGTTATGAACATCACGTCGGAAAGATCAAAAGGAACCTCAAGATAATGATCGGAAAAAGCGTAATTCTGTTCCGGGTCAAGCGCCTCAAGCAAAGCAGATGACGGATCGCCGCGAAAATCAGTCCCGACCTTATCTATTTCGTCGAGCATGAAAACCGGATTTTTTGTGCCTGCCGTGTTAACACCCTGAATAATTCTTCCCGGGAGAGCTCCGACGTATGTGCGCCGATGCCCGCGGATTTCGGCTTCGTCGCGGATACCTCCAAGTGACATTCTGAAAAATTTTCTGCCCAATGATTTGGCAATTGATTTTCCGATCGAAGTTTTGCCCGTGCCCGGCGGACCGGCAAAACAGAGAATCGGACCTTTTATTTTTCCGACTAATTTTTGCACCGCGAGATATTCCAGGACGCGCTCCTTTGCCTTATCCAGTCCGTAGTGATCTTCATCTAAAATATTCTTAGCTTTTTTTATATCAACCTTGCTTTCCGTCTTTTTCGACCAGGGAAGCATCAAGAGCCAATCAAGATAGGTTCTGATATAGGAAATTTCCGGGGAAAATGACGGCATTTTTTCGAGACGGGCAAGTTCTTTCAACGCCTGCTCTTTTGCCTCTTTGGGCATCCCGGCTTTTTCAATTTTTTCTTTTATTTCTTCTGTCTCGCTCCGTCCGCCGACGACACCCAGCTCTTTTTCGATTGTTTTCATCTGCTCGCGCAGGAACATCTCTTTTTCCATTTTGCCGAGTTCTTTGCCGGTTTCCGCCTGAATCTTCTGCGCCATCCGCAAAATATTAAGTTGCCGGCCTATTGCTACGGCTAATTTTTCCAGCTTGTCCTCTATATTTTCTGATTCCAGAATCGCCTGTTTCTCCTCAACTTTAAAATCCAAATTAATGGCGATCAGGTCGGCCATTTCCCACGGATCGTTAACGCTTAGAATAACAAAGAAAACATCGAAGGGAACGTTCGCCCCCATTGTGACGCATTCTTTGAACTGATTGACCAAACTTTTGGTCCAAGCCTCGATTCTCTCCGTTTTTTTGGAAACCGGTTCCGACATTGGTTCAACTTTCACTTTTAAAAACGGCTCGGAGGAAACAATTTCGGAAATTTTTGCCCGTACCATTCCTTCGACGACAACCCTTACCGATCCGTCAGGCTGTTTGGTTGTTTCCCTGATTTTTGCGACGGTGCCAATAGAGTAAATGTCATCCCGTCCGACCTCGGTTAAAATTTCTTTTTTCTGCGCGACGCAAACCGCCAACTGATCGTGTTGCATGGCGAAATTAAGCGCCTGAAGCGTTTTTTCTCTTTTGATAACAAGTGTCAGCAAAACACGCGGAAAAACAACCACGTCAACCAACGGGACGAGGGCTAATTCTTTCTTAATTTTTCCGTCAAGATTTCCTAAAAATTTTTCTGCCTCCATATTATAAAAAATATTCTTTAATATTTAATACGAAATTTTTATTTAAAAGGTAACGGAACCTGTTCCCCCTGAAGCTTTTTCGCCGCCCGCCGGCCGTCCACTGTCAATTTTATTTCCCTAATAAACCACTTTTTCGGCGTTCGCATGCCGTAGCCGGTCAAAAATCCTTTGTCAATCAGGCGCTCCAGAGATTTAGTAACAATATTAACCTGGTCTTCTTTTTTTGGTTTCCATTTCTGCCGGTCGTAAAATTTCAATAATCGGCCGCGGCTGAATTTATCTTTTTCCCCGTAGCCGGCAAGCAAAATATGCTTCTGAAGTTGGGACAATTTCATAGCTTCATTGTACCAAAAATAAGGCTTGGTGTAAACCCCGTTAAAAGTGTGTTTTCAAGGACAAAATTACTCTATTTCGGTATCAAAAAACCCCGCCATTTCTGGCGGGGTATTTCGATATAAGTTGACGGAAATTATTTTTAAAGTTTCCCGAGAGCGTTCGAGATTTTTTCAAGCCCTTCTTGTGCCCTCTGAATCTGTTCTTGATAAATTTTTTCTCCTTTTTCCAATATTTTTTTTGTTTCCCCGATTCCGGGTATATCATATGTTTTATGCCAGTCCTCATCTGCTATAGAAAAATGAGAGATCGAATGCAGCGCCTCTCCGGAGTCAAGGATTCTAATTTTTTCAATTGTCTCCCAATTGATTGGAATTTTTAGTGTTGAGGGACTATCCAAAAAATCTTCACATTCATCGAATATCTTTGCCGCCCTTTCTTGCGTGCCTTGCCTTCTTGCCTTGTCCCACACCTGTCTTTCCCCAGTCGCGCCAAAGTGCTCTTGCAGCCAACGGATTTCTTGTGCCAGTCTCTGAAAAATAGCTGGCTCTGATTCGGTCTTATCTCCCTGAACTCCCTCGGGAGCCCCTCCTCTTTCCATATTTTTTCCCATATTTTAAAAATTAATAATTATCTCTTCCGCTTCCTATAGTACTCTCTCTCTCTCTCTCTCTGATTTGCAAGCCCCAATTTTACTTAAATATGGAACAAAAAAGCGGCCGTTCCGGCCGCCCTAAATTAAACTAAATTTCGCCCTATATCTTACCCTGGACCTCGCTATTCAATCTTCCGAAAAAATTGACCATAAATAGGTGTCTTTTCTTAGCAATACGCTTACCCTCTTTTGTTAACATCTTATCTTTAATTTTACTTAATTTAACAAGGAATTCGCGATATGCGGTGTCTTCCCGGCTGTATTCTTTTGTCTTACTGATATCCACATTGATGTCGTGGACCCTGGCACCAACTTCGCCGGAAAACACGAAAGCTCTCCCTATCCCTATCGCGCCGATAGCATCAAGCTTATCGGCATCGAATAAAACTTTTGCCTCTTTTGACTCAGGGATATTTTTGCCACGGAACCGATGGCATTTTATACAATGAGCAATTTTTTCTATTTTTTCTTCCGAAAAACCATATCTTTTTAAAAAAATTCCAGCTATTTCCGCGCCTTTTTCGGCATGACAAATTTTTCCGCCAACTTTATCCTGGTGCCCCCTTGCTATATCATGGAGCAAGGCGGAAATTTCTATAATTTCCAAATCGGCTTTTTCTTTTCTGCCAATATGAAGCGCGAGATTACAGACTCTTTCCGTATGGTCCCAGTTATGACAACCTTTGGAATTATGAAAAAATTTCTTTGCCTCTTTTTTTATTTGCTCTAGAATCTTTTTGTTCATTAATTTATTTTGTTCAAATCTCCGTCTAAAATAATCGGCTGCATGGCCAGCATTTCATCTTTATATCCCATCTCGGGTACCGGATTTAAAAGAAAAATCTTTTTATCTAGAACATGAGCGAAAGCCATTTCTAAAAAAGAATTCCCGCCGACATAGTTTGGTGCGCCGTGCCGCTCGCCGTTTAGAACTAAAATGGCATCACCTTGTTTTATCTCTTCAAAATACTCCTTAATCAACCCGTATTTAACTTTATTGGCAGCCGACTCGTTGTGCATCTGTTCCAGGGTCGCCATTTCGGCGTATTCGTGGGTAAAGCGCGGCAAAATTACTTTATGGCCGAGATACAGTAATTCTTTTTCCGCTTCCACCATTTCCTTGGCAAAAGTCATGCTGCCGCAAACAACAATTTTCATATTTTTATTTAATTTCCTCCCACTCCACTCCTGAACTAAAAACATTTAATTCCTGACTGTGTTGCTCTTTAGTTGCCCTCAATTGTGGCAAATCTTTTTTGCTCTATTGGTTTGCGTGGATCATCGAGAAAAGCTTTTAACTTTCTGGCGACGAATATATCTTTCCAGTCTATTTTGATAGCAAGCGCTGGCTCTTCTTTCAATGTCCTCAAAAAATCGTAAAAATCAATAGAATCCATTGCTAAAAATTCCGAGCTAATATCTTTCGGTTTAGATTCTTTTTCTGGCGTGAATCCCGCCTCTATTTTATCTTTCATAAATTTATTGATTAGCAGTATTATTTCTCGACAAAAATCATCGCTTTTCTCCCGTTCTCCACGTCTCCCCCGTTCCAGTCGTGGACCGCGTTAATAAAAACATCCGGATCGTATAAATATCCCTCGCCGCGCTTTGTCCCCGGATCATTCGTAATAATCATCCCCTCTTTTGTCCAACCGCGGACAACAAGCATGTGATAGAGCGGACCTGGCTGCTGAAAATATATGTTCCCAAGCAGCTGGCCGGCGGCCGGTAAAATTACCGGATGGCCGCTTGCCACTTCCTGCTTGATATCATTTATATCTATGTCATAAACAACCCTGACATTTTGATAACCATATTTTTCGCGGAGAATTCGCGCCGTTTCTTCGGCGGTCGTATCAAGCCAATAACCAAATGTTTGCAGTTCCCAATTCACGATGGCGTTAATTTCGTCGTCCGCGCTCTGCGGCGTAAAATTGCGGTTGGTATAAAAAGCGTCAATCATCATAACCGATGCTTCCTCGCAGGCATCTTCGTGAATCTCGTCCCAAACCGCGAAAGGCGCCTGCGGAGTAAAGGGAACGGCAAGATTAAACTCGGCCGGCAAACCTTCCGTATGGCCGGAAGTATTAGTGTTCGCTTCACCATCGCTACTAATAATTGGGATATTTGTGGCCTGATTTACGATCCATGATCCCTGACCGTTTCCCAACGCCTGTTTTATCTCGCTAAAATTCTGGGCCGGCGGCAAACTGCTTTGCCTTATTTTTTCCTCAATATAATTTTTTATGGGCACGCGGCAGAAAAAAATAACCGCCCCCGCCAAAAGCAGGACGGCTAAAAAAATAGTTTTCTCTAAACTTAGCGAAAATTTTTTCTGGGATATTTTCGGCATGAACTTTAAAAACTTTTTTATTTTTCAACAACTTTTATGTGCGCATCTTTTAGCTGCGCCTCCGGCAATTCTGACGGCGCTCCCATTAGAATATCGCGAGCATCGGAAGTTTTCGGGAAAGCAATTACCTCGCGGATGTTCGGCTCGCCGGCCAGAATCATCGCCAGCCGGTCAAAGCCCGGAGCGATACCGCCGTGCGGCGGGGCGCCGTAAGCGAATGCTTCAAACATATGGCCAAAACGCGCCTCGGCATCGTCCTTGCTCACTCCGAGAAGACGGAAAATTTTTGCTTGCAAGCTCCGGTCGTGGATTCTGATACTGCCGCCTCCGACTTCATATCCGTTTAAAACAATATCATAGGCGTAGGCCCGGACATCGAGCGGATGTTCTTCTATGTCCTCTAAATCTTCTTTGTGGGGCATGGTAAAAGGGTGGTGCGAGGAAACCAGTTTCTTTTCCGACTCCGACCACTCAAAAAGAGGAAAATCAACTACCCAGCAAAAAGCCAGTTCGTTCGGATCGTTTTTATCTTTCCTCAAATCCGGCTTATCACTCTTATATTTTTTCATCGCCTCATCATAAGTCAGGATTGGAAAAGGAATTTTCTGAATTCTTTTCTCGGGCGCCACCTTCCCTACAAGCTCGATCATCATCTCTTCGGCCAATTTCATTACATCATCCTGCTCGACAAAAGACATCTCAATATCAATCTGGGTGAATTCCGGCTGGCGGTCTCCGCGCTGGTCTTCGTCGCGGAAACACCTGGCAATCTGAAAATATTTTTCGAGACCCGAGACCATTAAAAGCTGTTTAAATTGCTGTGGCGACTGAGGCAGGACATAAAATTTTCCCGGGTGGAGTCTTGAGGGGACAACATATTCCCTCGCCCCTTCCGGCGTTCCTTTGGTAAGGTAAGGCGTCTCAACTTCGGTAAAATCGCGTTCGTGTAAAAATTTTCTAACCTCGTCGAGCATTTGGCTCCTCTGCGCAATATTTTTTCTCATCCGTTCGCTCCGCAAATCAAGATAGCGATATTTTAATCTCAATTCTTCATTCACGGCCCGCGTGTCTTTATCAATTTCAAAAGGCAGAGTTTTGGCCTCGTTCAAAATCTCCAATTTTTTCGCCTCGATTTCAACTTTTCCGGTGGCGAGATTCGGATTGACCATTTTTTCCGGCCGGGCATTAACTTTCCCGGTAATAGCTACGACAAATTCCGAACGGAGTTTGTCGGCCTGGCTCATAAAATCCTTGTCTTTTGACACGAAGACAACCTGGATCAGGCCGGAAATATCACGCAGATCAATAAAAATAATTTTCCCCATGTCCCGCCGGACATGAACCCAGCCCTTCAACAGAACCTCTTCCCCGACTTTATTAACCGTATCTTTAATTAAAGTCCGCTGCATAAAATTATGGTTTTAATCTGTTAATCATTCTCGGGAATGGAATTGTTTCCCTGACATGGTGTACGCCGCACATCCAGCCGACGATGCGCTCAAGACCATAGCCAAAACCCGAATGCGGCACCGAGCCGTATTTTCGGAGATCCAAATACCATTGGAAATCGGCAAGCGGCATTTTTTCTTCCTTCATCCGGGAAAGCAGCAAATCATAATTGTCTTCGCGCTCCGAACCGCCGATAATTTCGCCGTGCCCTTCTGTCGCGATTAAATCCGAACCGAGCACTACTTCGGAATTTTGCGGATCGCGTTTCATGTAGAACGCCTTAATCTGCCGTGGCCACTTTTCCACAAAAACCGGCACGTCGGAATCCTGCGTCAATAAAGTTTCGTCATCGGCGCCCAAATCATCGCCGTCTTTAATATCGGAGCCGAGCGATTGGACTTTTTTAATCGCATCATGATAAGTCATCCGGACAAACGGCGCTTTTATTTTTTCTAGCTTGCTTATATCCCTTTCCAAAATTTCTAATTCTTTTCTGTTCGTTTCCAGAACTTTTTTAACAATATGGCAAATTAATTCTTCCTGGATTTTCATATTCTCTTCGTGATGCACAAATGCCGCCTCGGCGTCCATCATCCAGAATTCGGTAAGGTGCCTACGGGTTTTTGATTTTTCTGCCCGGAAAGTCGGGCCAAAATCAAAACACCGGCCGAAACTCATAGCCGCGGCTTCAAGATAAAGTTGCCCTGACTGCGCAAGATATGCCTTGCCCAAATCAAAATATGGAACCTCAAACAAAGTTGTTGTTCCCTCGCAGGCAGTAGGCGTCAGAATCGGCGTATCAATTTTTATAAAACCGTTCTGGTTAAAATATTCGTAAGTCGCGTTAATTACCGTATTACGGACGCGCATGGTTGCCCATTGTTTTGAAGAACGGAGCCAGAGGTGGCGTTCGTCCAACAAAAATTCCGGACCGTGCTCCTTTTTCCCGATCGGGTATTCCTCGGCAACCTGGACGATTTTTAAATTTTTTACCTGCAGTTCGTATTCTTCTTTTTTCGGGTGCTTGCTGACTGTGCCAACAATTTCCACCGAGGTCTCGATGGTGATTTTTTGGCAGGCCTCCCAAGCTTCAGCCGGCGCTTCGTTTTTCGAGACAATTGCCTGGATAAAGCCCGAACCGTCGCGGACCTGCAAAAAGAAAATGCTCCCCGAGGAACGGAAATTATAAATCCAGCCTCGAACCGCGACTTCCTGGCCTAAAAATTGGCTGATATCTTTCAATAAAATGGTTTGCATATAATTGTATAATTATAGATTATTTCTCGGATAAAATCAAGATAAAAAAGACCGACTGGCTTGGCCAATCGGCGTGTGTCTCCCCTCCTAATGTACTGCCTTCTTCTTACCTTGCCGCTCAGCCCGGGCCCTGCGGATGGTGTCAATTGCCACCCAGCCCAGAAAACAGAGCGGAACGACGGTAGCGACCGCAACACCAGGCGTCTCGGAGAGCGCCAGACCGATTGTGGCGGCGACTCCGCCAAGAAAGAACAAGCTGATCAGAATGGCCAAGACCTTCATTCTGCCCTCTCTTACTCCGCAGCTTCCGCGCGGTCATTTTCCGCCTTGATCGCTGCCAGTTCTTGTTTAAATTCATCGAGCCAACGCTTGGCCTTGAAGCTCGCCTTCACGAGCAAAATCAGCCACGCACCAACAAAAGCGATTGGAAGGGTGATGACCAAAAATAACCACCAGCCCATTCCCCCGACGATGAAATCCCAACCGGCGATCCCAACGCACGCCCAGATAAGCGCGGCCAGAATAAGCGCGAGCCACGGCGGGAAAAGCATGCCAATGTTCAGCTCGAGATCCTCTTTCTCGTTATCCATCATCCCCTCCTTCTGTCTAAACCTTACCAAAAAATTACAAAAAGTCAACGTCTCTTGACGAAAAGGCATAAAAGTAATAATCTAAAAAATACTGTATCTGAAGATAGCTACTCGGGATTTGGCAGGTATGGGGGCAAAAAGGAGGGAGTTCTTTGAAAAAGCAGATCGTTACGGCTTATGGTAAAACTTCTCTTGATGTAAGGCAGCTTCCCGGGGCGAACATCTTCGTCTCGCTGGAAAAAGCCATTTTCCCGACGGAAAAGAAAAAGCCCGGAGAAAAACAGCAAAGGGCGGAAATCCCGGCGGGAGCCATTCTCCTGCCCCATTGGAGCGGTTCCGGTTTCAACGCCCAGCGAGGTTACGTTGTCTACGCAAACGGCCTGTACGAGGCCCTGCGGGCGACAACGCACATCTTCTTCGGCTACGGAACTCGCGGCAACAAAGGAGAACTCCAGACGCTCGAAACGATGTCGAGACAACTAATCGACATCGTTTCCGTTCTGACTGCTGGCAAGGAAGCCGGGAGCAACCGGCTAACGGCGGTCCAGACCGAACTTGCGGTTATGGCCGAAGAAATGGCCGCGGTCCTGAACCAGACAAAACGCGAGGCCAGGGACAAAATCGACGCCTCTAAGGCGCTCGAAGTTTCCCATCCTTCCGGAAAGATGGTTCAAAATCTTCCGGCCAACGCGGTACGTCTTGCGGCCGCCCAACGGCGCATCGAACGGCGCCAAGACGAGGTGCGGAGAATCGCCGCCCGGCTCGTTTCTTGGGAACAGGTTCTGGCCTCAGAAATCGGCCGGACGTGGGATGCCCTGAATTGGTTTCGCAAGATGATCGACTCCGAAACGAAGCGCCTCTCGGGCCGATGGACGGACAGGGAGAGGGATGTTTTCCTCAACCGCGCCGGCTGGGCCAAGGCGCATCTTCTCCCGAGCATCGATGCCGAACCTTTCGTCAAAACCGCGCGCCTCATCCGGCGCGATCTTGGCCAGGCCATGTCTGCCGCTGGCGAGCAGGAGAAGGATAAGGTGGCCGTGGCGCTGAACCGCATCCTCGCCTCGCTCCGCTTCAAGGACGCTCAGCGAGCCTTTGAAGAAAAAATCCTTCTGCCTTTTTCCGTCCGACAGGAACTCGGTATTTTGACGCAAAACGACATGAGGCATTTTCGGGGCTGCACCGAAAACTTCCGGGAACGCCTGACCGTTTTGTCGGACCAGGGTTTCGCGAGTCCGCGCAAAGAGGAAATCATCATCCGCCTGAAACTCGCCGTGATCGAAATTGACCGGCTTGGCGTTGACGGTGCCGAGATCGTAAAAGACGCGCTGAAACGCGCTTCTCATCTGCTTTAGCCAAAAATACGCAGCACCCTAAAAAGTGCTGTTTTTTTATAAAAAAAGACCCAACTATGCTTGGTTGGGTCGAGAAACGTTAACACCTTACCCGCTCTTTCTAGAGCGGTGTCCTCACTCCTCCGAAAGGATCGTCTTCCCAGAGGAGATAATACAGCAGAGCTGTCCTCATCCACATGCCATTCCGTTCCTGACGCCAGATTTTGATGCGAGGGTCACGGTCGCAGGCCGGCTCAAGCTCTCCCCGCCTCGGCAGAGGATGCATGACAATCGAGTGCGGCCTGAGAATCTTAAGATGTCGCTCCTGAAAAAAGAAGGGGGTAGCCCCTTTCTCTTTGTCAAAATCATCCTGGACGCGAGTCATATAGACCGCGTCAGATACCGCCACGGCTGCCTCAAGATCTTCCGTTTCCTCAAACAGGATATTGTGCTTGCCGAGGAAATCCTTGATGTCTCCCTCCATACGATAGGCTGGGGGAGAAACAAAGATAAGACGAACACCGGGGTAGTGCTTCATGAAGTAAGCGAGAGACCGGACTGTCCGGCCACGCTTCAGGTCCCCGGCCATGGCAATAGTCTTGCCTTCAATCCCGCCCAACTCACGAAACTCACGATGCAATGTGTAAATGTCAAGCAGAGCTTGTGTCGGGTGCTGATCCTGGCCTGAACCGCCATTCACAATATGAGCCGCATGCCATGATTGGCGCACCCTCTCCCGGTCGAAGTACTCAGCTGCTTCCTTGGCAAGACCAGCATGAGGCGAACGCATAATGATGACGTCCGCATAAGACGCAAAAGTCGCCAGAGAATCAAGAGGCGTCTCGCCCTTAACTTCCGACGAAGTATTCGCGTCACGAATCTCAACACAGTCCATCCCCAAATTCTGACAGGCAGACATAAACGAAACAAATGTCCGCGTCGAAACTTGGGTGAAGTACAGCGCTGCCCGCCTGTTTGGGAAAAGCTTCTTCAGTCGCAAAGCGCCGTCAGTTGTCTGAAATGCCTCCCTGATCTTCGTGGTCAGATTGCAAAGGTAGTCGAGTATTTCGCGGTCAAATTGCTGAGATTCAAGAACATGGTAGAGACGCTTCATCGCCCGTCCTCCTTTCCTCCCCTTGCTCGGGTGCAAAAAAACGGCGGAGGATTCCTCCACCGCCGCTTCGTGTCAACGTTCTAAAAAGAAGAATATCAAAGTTTCAAAACCCGTGTCAAATAATTTATCCACAAGCCGCTTTTCGGTTCACGGTCGCTGTGGACCGCTAAAAAGCAATCAATGATCGCGGCTGTTTCCTTAAGCTGTTTTTTACTAATTTTAATTGCCGGAAAATATCCCGAATCTTTTTTCAAAACAAAGCGTAAAATTTTTATTCCCGCCGCAGAAATGGGAATCCCCTCTCTGCCGCATTTTTTGCAAAATAATCCGCCACGTGCTGCATCGAAAAAATTCCCCTCCGGAACTATTTTATTTTTGCATTTTAGGCAACTGTAAAGTTCCGGTTCCCATCCCAGAATGGACATCAATTTTATAATAAAAAATTTTGATAAAGCATAATTATTCAAAAATTTTTTTTCTTCCGAACCGTTCAAGATATTTAAAAATTCCCCGATCAACGCATAAATTTTATAATCCGGATGTCCGGGTTTGGTAAAATTGTCGACCGCTTCGAGACAAAAGCTTCCGAGCACCGTCTTCGCCAGATCTTTTCGGATATTAATAAATTTTTTTCTCTGATCGGCTCCGGCAATCTGGTAGTATGTTTTCCCAGGCGCGACCATAAGGTCGATCTCGGAAAATAGATCAAGATGCCCGGCCATTTTACTTTTTATTTTTCTTACTCCTTTGGCAATCGCCTCTATTTTTCCGAACTCATCGGTATAAATTATAAAAAGACGATCGTTTTCACGATAGTCATTTTTTTTCAAAATTATTCCTCTGGCTTGGCGGGTCATTATTTTCTGTCTAGGTAACTTTGCAAAATTATCATGGCCGCTACGGCATCGCGCTCCTTCACTCCGGAGTCCGCCATCAAATTATCGACCATGGAACTAGAAAATCTTTCGTCTTCGGTTTCTACCGCTGCCGATAAATTCTTTTTCAAAAAATCAACAAAGAGTAAAACTTCTTCCGCCTGAGGACCTCTTTCTCCGGACAAGGTCAGGGGCAGACCGACTACGATTGTCCCGACATCTTCTTCAAGACAAATTTCTTTCAATCCCCCCAAAACGAAATCTTTATTTTTGTTTTCCAAAATCCCGACGGGTGAAGCTATTTTTGTTTCATCGTCCCCGATTGCCATACCTATTCTTTTTTCCCCGTAATCGATACCTAATAATTTCATAATTTAGTCAAAATTTCATGCCCGTTTCCGGTAACCAGCACGGTATGCTCAAACTGAGCCGACAAGCTTCCGTCAACCGTCGCAACTGTCCATCCGTCATCCAGGGTTTCAACTTCCGAACTTCCGGCGCAAATCATCGGCTCAAGACAAATTGTCATACCCTCGACGAGCTCAACTTGTTTTTCATAACGGTCAAAAAAATTCGGAACCTTCGGAGGTTCATGGACTTTTTTACCTACGCCGTGTCCGACTAAATCCCGTACGACCGAAAAACCCCTGCTTTCGGCGTATCCCTGGATAGCCCGTCCAATATCGCTTACCAAATTCCCCGATTTAACCTGGGCGATTCCGGCAAGAAGTGCCTCTGCCGTTACCCTGATTAATTTATCCGCCTCGGGATTTATTTTCCCCACCCCAACGGTGATCGCCGCATCGGTAAAAAGTCCCTCGGGCCCGGCCGGATACTTCAAACCCAAATCCAAACAAATAATATCTCCTTCATTCAAAACTCTCGACGGTATGGCCGGCGCGTGAACAACTTCGTCGTTTACCGAAGTGCAAAGGGTTGTTGGGAAAGGCGTGTCTCTCGGATCTGGCCGATAATTTTTAAACGCCGGAACAGCGCCATTCTCTTCGATCAATTTTTCCGCTAAAGCGTTAAGCGCCCCGGTAGTAATCCCCGGCCTTACGGCTTTTTTTAATTCATCCAAAACGAACGCCAAAATTCTTCCGCTTTGGCGCATTATTTTTATTTCTTCGCTTGTTTTTATAATAACTTTTTCCATAACTCTATTTTTTCCCCTCCAGCTGCGCAATAATCTTATTGAAAACTTTTTCTATCGGAGGCCTGGCGTCTATTTTAATCAATTTTTTTTCTTTTGCATATTTACTCAAAATTGGCTCAGTTTGCCCATGGTATATTCCAAGTCTTTTTTTTATCGACTCCGGGCGATCATCGCTCCGGACAGCCAGTTTCGTCCCGCAGTTATTACATGCTCCGTCTTCCTTCGGGGGCTTATTTTCCAAATGATAAATCGCCCCGCACTTTGGACAAATTCTTCTTCCGCCGAGTCTTTTAAGTACGGTTTTATCGTCAATATCCAGTTGGATGATTATATCTAACCCGAAATTTTTTTCTAAAAAATCCAGCTGATTGAGGTTGCGGGGATATCCATCCAAAATAAAACCCTTTGAATATTTATTTTGTTTCAATTCATCGAAAATCACCCTGTTGGTCACAACGTCCGGAACAAGCCTTCCTTTTTCGATAAATTTTTTAGCGAGGTTGCCGAGATCGGAGCCCTCTCTTATTTCTTTACGAAAAAAATCCCCCGTCGCCAAAATATTAAATTTATATTTTTTAGCCAGCATCTCCGTCTGAGTCCCTTTGCCCGAACCCTGTGGCCCGAATAAAACTATTTTTCTTATTCCCCGCATAAATTGATAAATCCCACGCAACTGATGTGTGGGATTATTTGTAAATTAATTTCTTTAATTTCTGATAATCGAAAGATGATATTTCTCCCGTTCCGACCGATTTATAGAGCTCCGGAAGAATACGCGTTCTGAATTCCTCGACGCTTACTCCTCCCGAACCCATGAATTTCAATATTTTACTTTTTACAAACATTCTCTCTTTGTCATTCAGGCCGGTATGAAACAAAACATGCTCTATTTCCGACGAGGTGGCAAAAAGAACTCCTTGTTTTTTTGCCTTGTCTTCTCCTGAAGAAAACAGGCCAAAAAGCCCCATATCTTGTATTTTAAATTATAAATTAAAGACCCTCGTATTCACGCATGGTTAGTTGCGAATCGATTTGCCTTATGGTTTCAATCACTACGGAAACTACAATCAAAACGCTGGTACCTCCGAATTTCAAAACCTGTACCCCTGTTATATTTTGTAGAACCATCGGCAAGACGGCAATGACCGCCAAAAAAAGCGCGCCAGCCAAGATAATTCTCGTTGTTGTGTTGGCAAGGTATTGGGCGGTATGCGCTCCAGGCCTGATGCCAGGAATAAATCCGCCGTTTTTCTGCAAATTATCGGCTATCTGCTGAGGATGAAAAATAACTGCCGTGTAAAAATAGGTAAATCCAAAAACCAAAATAAAATAAGAAACACCATAAACAGTTTGGTTACGGAAAATATCAATAACCCACTGAGCCGCTCCGGAAATCCAGGCAGTTTTAGCTTGGACAAAAAATTGGGCAATCATTGGGGGGAACAAAATAATGGAGATGGCAAAGATAATCGGTATCACGCCGGCCATGTTTACCCGGAGCGGAAGATGAGTTGACATCCCTCCGTACATTTTGTTGCCACGGACCTGTTTTGCATAAGAAACCGGCACTTGTCTCTGCCCTTCGGTAATAATTACCACTCCGACAATGGTTACAACGGCAATAACCGCAAAAATAACAAAATTTAAAATTTGCGAAGGATCAAAGACGACCAAAGCTTGCTGCACCGCCCCGGGCAAGCCGGTGATAATCCCGGCAAAAATTATTAACGAGATGCCGTTGCCTATTTTTTTCTCGGAAATTAATTCCCCAAGCCACATCAAAAAAATCGAACCGGCTGTAACGGTCGTAATCGTAAAAAATAAACTCCACGCGGAGATGTCTGTAATAATCGGATTGGCGGATTGCCTGAACATGGCAATCATTCCGTATGCGTTAAGAGCGGCAAGCGGTACCGCCAAAAATCTTGTCCATTGATTTATTTTTTGTCTTCCATATTCTTCCTTGGAAAGATCCTCAAGGCGGGGAATAATCATTATCAGCAACTGGAAAATGATGGAGGCGGTAATGTAGGGAGCAACGCCCAACATCACTACGGAAAAATTTTCCATACTGCCTCCGGAAAAAACATTCAGAAGACCGAGCATCTGATTTGACTCAAAAAATTTCTTCAAATTCTCAATATTAATTCCCGGAACGGGGATATGGGCTGCTAAACGAAAAATGCCGAGCATGCACAAAATAAAAAGTATACTCTTTCTTAAGTCAGGGAGCTTCCAAATTTGAAGAAGTTTTTGCCACATATGTTTAATAAATTAATTAGCGAATTAGTCAATTCTCTAATCCGCAATCCGCTAATTATTCTTTATTTCTCTAAAATTTTTCCACCGGACTTTTCTACCGCTTGTCTGACACTCTCTGAAACGGCGCATCCCTCAATAACAATCTTTTTCTTGAGCTCGCCATTGCCGAGAATTTTTACCCTTTCCCCCATTTTACCAACTAATCCCTTTTCAAGCAACGTTTTGGGGGTAACCCTCTCCCCGTCCTTGAATTTTTTTTCCAAATTGGACAAATTGACTACGGCAAATTTAGGATAATGACTTTTGAAACCGCGCAGCTTCGGGGTTGACTGGATCAATCTTTTAAGACCCATCAACTTCAAACCCTTTTTGCCGCCGGATCTCGCGCGTTGGCCTTTCTGACCGCGTCCGCTGTAAGTACCAGTGCTGCCCAAACCCCTACCTACCCTTTTCACTTTTTTCCGGGATTTTGGGAAAGATTTAATTGTATGTAGTGTTAACGACATAATTTTAATTTATTTTTTACCAAGATTCTTTATTTTCTGGAATCAAGTCTTAATTTCAATAAAGCATTCAGCGTGGCCCGGCTATTATTGATTTTATTTTTTGAACCCAATATTTTCCCCACCACGTTAGGAATTCCCGCAAGCTCAAAAACGCTTCTCATAGCACCGCCGGCCTTAATCCCCGTTCCTCTCGGCGCAGGTTTTATCAAAACAACCGCCGCACCGAATTTTTCTTTTACTTCGTGCGGAATGGTGTCGTTGCGTAAAGGAACGGTAACTAAATTTTTTTCGGCTTTAATCGAGGCTTTAGCTACTGCTTGAGTCACGTCGATCCCCTTTGCCACGGCGCATCCGGCACGGCCCTTTTTATCTCCAACAATAACGCAGGCCCTGAATTTCATTCTCTTACCCCCCGAGGTAACTCTTGTAACGCGGGCTACTTCCAAAATTTTCTGTTCAAATTCTTTTTCTTTATCAAATCCTCTGTCTCTCCCTCTTCCCCTTCCCTGGCCTTTATTGTTAAACATATTATTTATCCAAAAAAATTAAAATTTAAGTCCGCCTTCCCGGGCTCCATCCGCGACAGCCTTGATTCTTCCGTGATATTTAAAACCCCGCCGGTCAAAAACAACTTCTGCAATTCCAAGATCCTTCGCTTTTTTCGCTATCAATTTACCGATTTCAAAAGCAACAGCGACTTTGGTTGTCATTTCGCCGGAATCCTTGGGCCGGACTGCTACCGTTCTCTTTCTTTTACCTACGATTTTTTTCCCCGTTGATAAATCGGAAATAGTGGCAAGGACACGGCCTTTCACATCATCAACTAATTCGACCATCACATGCTTAGCGCTTCTTGAAACGCAAAGTCTGGGCCTTTTTTCAGTACCAGATATTTTTGCCCTTATCCTCGCGTTTCTCAGCTTTTTTTTCTCCTGTTTAATTTTCTGAAGATTCATATTTTATAAAACTTTTTCTTTAATTAGGCTCCCGCCCCAGCTCCCGCCGCCTTAGCCGCCTTGCCGGCTTTCTTAATAATCGTTTCTTCAACATACTTAATCCCTTTTCCTTTGTAAGGCTCTGGCGGTTTTAAGTTTCTCAATCTCGCAGCCGTTTCTCCGACCAACTGTTTATCAACTCCGGCGATAGAGACAATATTCTTCTCAACCTTCGCGGTTATCCCTTTTGGTAAATCAAAATCAACTTGGTGGGAAAATCCCAAACTCAGCGCAATCTTTTCTCCTGATACCTGTGCCTTGAAGCCGACCCCATTAATTTCAAGCTTCTTCTCAAAACCAGAGGTAACGCCGATCACCATATTTTTTATCAAGCTCCCGTAGAGACCCCATAAGGCTTTATTCGCCTTAACTTCGGGATCTTTAACCGTTACATTAATCTCGTTATTTTCTATTTTTAAAAAAACATTAGGATGAATTTTAACGGATATTTCTCCCTTTGGTCCTTTTATGGCAATAGAAAAATTGTCGATTTTTACTTCGACTCCCTTCGGTATGACAATTGGTTTTTTCCCTATTCTTGACATTGTCGCGATTAATTAATTCAAATTATTTAACCTCTAGTAAATTTCACAAATAACTTCCCCGCCCAGGCCCTTTTTCTGCGCTTCCTTGCCGGTCATCAATCCTTGCGAGGTAGACACAATGGCAATGCCCATACCACCCAAAACTTTAGGCAGTTTGTCTTTCGGGGAATAAACTCTTTTACCCGGTTTGCTAATCCTCTTTAAATTTCTGATCACTGAAGTTTTGTCGCCTCTGTATTTAAGAAATACTTTGAATTTATTTTCCTTTTCAATGACCTCCATGCCGGATATAAATTTTTCCCCCTCCATTATTTTCGCAATTTCAAGTTTTATCCTTGATAAAGGAATCACAACCTCGGCCTTCCTGACGAGAACCGCGTTTCTGATTCTGGTTAGCATGTCTGAAATGGGATCCATAGTATTTTGTTGCAATAGTTTAAATGGTTTTAGATATTCAAAAAATTACCAGCTGGATTTTGTAACTCCGGGGATTTCTCCTCGGTTTGCCAATTCCCTAAAACAAATCCGGCAAAGCGCAAATTTACGCATATATCCCCTTTTCCTTCCGCAACGCCAACAACGCCGCACGACGCGGGATTTAAATTTCGGTTTTTTAAGCGACTTGGAAATTTGAGCTTCAGTAGCCATATATTATTTTTGTCCCTCCCTGAACGGGAAGCCAAGCAATTTTAATAATTCCAAACCCTCTTCCTTACTTTTTGCGGTTGTCCTGATGGTAACTTGCAGTCCGTGCATTTTTTCTATTTCTTCAGATTTAATTTCCGGGAAACAAATATCGTCCTTGAACCCAACCGACAAATTTCCTGATTTGTCCATGAGCTCGGAGGAAAGACCTCTAAAATCACGAACACGCGGAAAAGTTATATTAATTAGCTTATCAAGAAAATCGTACATTCTGCTTCCCCTCAAGGTAACCACCATTCCTACCGGCATACCCTGCCTGATCTTAAAATTGGCGATGGATTTTTTAGCCAATGTCTTAATCGGTTTCTGGCCGGTGATTTTTCTCAAAGTCTCCTCGACTATATCCAAAAATTTAGCGTCCTTCAGCCCTTGCGAGAGCCCTGCGCTAACAACGACTTTCTCGACTCTCGGAACGGCGAAAATATTTTTATAACCAAATTTCGCTTCCAGCGCCGGAACCGATTCTTTTTGATATTTAATTTTTAATCTTGATTCGTTTTCCATAACTTTAAAGCTGCTGGCTTATTGTTTAATCTATTACCTCGCCGCACTGTTTGCACATCCTGACCTTTTTTTTATTTTCCAAAATTTTATACCCTACTCTCGTAGGTTTATTGCATTTGCTGCAAACCAAAAGTATATTGGACGCGCGCATTGAAGAAGGAAACTGGATACGCTGTCCTTTTTCTCCGCTCCGACGGGGCCGCATATGCTTAACAACCAAATTCAACCCTTCCACCGTAAGTCTTTCTTTTTCGGGGAAAATAACGAGGACCTTACCTTCTTTACCCTGGTCCTTACCAGCAATAATTTTTACTTTGTCGCCTTTCTTAATTTTCATATTTCCTTCTGTGTTTTAATTTATTTTCCGTTCTTTAAAGCACTTCCGGGGCTAATGAAATAATTTTCATGAAACCCTTGCCGCGAATCTCTCTGGCTACTGGACCGAAAATTCTGGTCCCCTTCGGCTCTTTACTTTTTTTATCGACAATTACGGCCGCGTTATCATCAAACCTTACATACGTTCCGTCCGGACGGCGAGTTTCCTTGTGCGTTCTTATAATAACGGCGTGGACAACATCGCTTTTCTTCACCATGCCGTGCGGAACCGCTTCTTTCACTACGCAAGTAATAATATCTCCCAACCGGGCATATCTTTTTTTGTATCCGCCCAAAACCCTGATGCATTGAAGTTTCTTTGCACCGGTATTGTCTCCGACTTTTAGCATTGTGCGATGTTGAACCATATTAAGATAAATTTTATCAGTTATGCTCGTCTTTTCTTCTTAACTCTCCTTTGTCCCAATCCTGCCGGTTAAACGCCATCTTTTTTCTTTAGAAATCGGCCTGCATTCTTCAAAAATAACTGCATCTCCGGTTTTACATTCATTCTTTTCATCGTGGATCTTGTATTTTTTGCTGACGCGATAGCGCTTCCCGTATTTTGAATGCGCCTTTATTCTATCTACCACAACGACAGCCGTTTTGTCCATCCGGTGGGAAACGACTACGCCTCTGAACTTCTTGTTATTTTTAATTTTTTCCGTCATAAATAAAATTATTTTGCTTTATCGTTTGTTTCACTTTTCCTCTGTTTTTTCAGAGTCAGTATCTGGGCTATTTGCATTTTTTGAACCCTGATCTCCCGGACATCCTTCATTTGCTTCGCGGCAATCTTAAATTTCAAAACCTGCAAACCCTCTCTAGCCGCAACGAGCATCGCTTCCAGTTCTTTGTCATTTTTATTTTTTAATTCTTTGAACTTCATATTTTTTATTTAACGACAACTTTAGTTTTAACCGGCAATTTATAGCCGGCCAATCTCATCGCTTCCTTGGCGGCATCGGCGGGAACTCCATCCATTTCAAAAAGAACCGTGCCGGGCTTTACCGGAACCACGTAATGGTCAACCGCTCCTTTGCCTCCGCCCATCGGGATTTCGTTGCCCTTGGTTGTTATCGGTTTATCGGGAAAAACCCTTATCCATATCTTTCCGCCTTTTTTCATGGCTCTTATTAAAACTCTCCGGACCGCTTCGAGCTGCCTCGAAGTAACCCAGGCGTAGCCCAACGAACGCAAGCCAAAACTTCCGAAACTTATTTCGGTCTTCCTGGTAGCGCTCCCTTTGCCTCTCCTTCTTCCCTTGAAGGATTTTCTGTGTTTTACTTTTTTGGGCATCAACATATATTTTTATGCAGCTACTTTTGATTTAAAAACTTCCCCTTTATAAATCCAAACTTTTATTCCTATCGCTCCGTAAATCGTGAAAGCCGGGCTGCTCGCATAATCTATATCCGCGCGCAAAGTATGAAGAGGAATTTTACCCCAGCTCAGCATTTCTTCCCTGGCAATCTCCGCTCCATCAAGCCTGCCAGAACAAACAACTTTTACGCCCTGGGCCCCGGCTCTTTGAACTCTCAAAATCGACTGCTTCATGACTCTTCTGAAGGGAATTCTTTTTTCAATGTCAGAAATCATACCCTGTATAACAATCTCGGCGGAAAGACTCGGGCTTTGAACTTCCTGAACATTCAGGTTAAAAGCCGTCTTTTTATCCAAAAATTTTTCTTTTATTTTTTTCTTCAAATCTTCTATCCCCGTACCGGCGTGTCCGATAATAAGGCCCGGTTTAGCGGAATGGATAATAACCGTCACGGCATTGGCTGTTCTTTCTATTTCAATTTTCGCAACTGCGGCTTCTTTCAGTGTTTTTTGTAAAAATAAGCGCAATAAAACATCCTGTCTTAATCTGGCAATATAATCTTTTTTGGCAAACCACTTAGAATTCCAAGTATAAATTTGGCTCTGCCCTGTTCTGAAAATTTTTGGATGAACTTTTTGTCCCATTGTCTTCTATGATTAGTTTTTAATTCTTTATTTTATCCTGAACCAGTTTTTCTTTGCAAAATTTTCTTTAAAAAACCTTTCGATTTTTTAACCTCTTTTCCTCTAGATTCCGATTGTCTCCTGTCCTTCTCGTCGATATTCTTTTCTTCCTTGGATTTTTCTCTGGTGTAGGCTTTCAGGGTTTCTGCCATTTTCGGTTTTTCAAGAACATCGTTATGTTTTTCGCCTGCTCTCTGGGTCGGGACCTTTTCGGCCAAGACAATCGAGATATGGGAAGATCTTTTACGAATCGGCGTGGCCCGGCCGAAAGCTCTGGGTTGCCATCTCTTCAAAACAGGCCCCCCATCAACCGTAATCGCCTTGATATACAAATTATCCTTTTGCAATTTAAGATTATTAACAGCATTAGCAATGCCCGAATTCAACAATTTCAAAACCAAACCTGCCGCCACTTTAGGCATAAATTGAAGTTGGCGGGACGCTTCCTCAACGTCCAATCCCCTGATCAGATCTATGACCAGTCTTGCTCTCCTTGGGGATGTTCTCACGAATTTTGCTTGCGCTTTAATTTCCATAAAATTTTATTTTCCGAACGTTTATTTTTTCGCCGCCGTTGTTTCGGCCTTAGCCGCTTCGGCTTGTTTCTGCTCAATCTCTTTCTGCATTCTTCCGCCGTGACGAATAAATTTTCTCGTCGGTGAAAATTCACCAAGTTTATGGCCGACCATATCTTCAGTTATCAAAACCGACACATGAATCCTACCGTTATAAACTCCGATTGTAAAACCAACCATCTCGGGGGTAATTGTCGAAGCCCGAGACCAAGTTTTAATTATTGTCTTATCTCCGGCTTTCAGTTTTCCAACCTTGGCTAACAATCTCAGATCAACAAACGGGCCTTTTTTTAAACTTCTTGGCATATTTAATAAATAATTTTTTATCTTCTCCTTTTCAGAATAAATTTATCTGACCATTTATTCGGTTTTCTTGTCTTGACACCGAGAGCGTGTTTGCCCCATTTGGTTTTGGGATATTTTAAACCGATTGGCGAAAGACCTTCACCGCCGCCGTGCGGATGATCGACCGGATTCATGGCCTTACCGCGAACAGTCGGCCGCCAACCGCGGTAGCGCATTCTCCCCGCTTTGCCCCAACGAATCAAACGTCTATCCTTAGCCCCCACTTCTCCAACCGTTGCCGCACACTCCTTTTTCACCAATCTCGCCTCTTTGGACGGGAGTTTCAATTGGGCATAATCTCCTTCAACTGCTAAAAGCTGAGCGCCAAGCCCGGCCCCCCGCACCAATATACCACCCATTCCCGGCTGTAGTTCTATATTGTGGACAACCGTTCCGACCGGCATAGCCTCCAAGGGCATCCTGTTACCCGCTTTTATCTCAACCTGTTTTTTTGAAGAAACAATTTCATCGCCCACTTTAAGACCCAATGGAGAAATAATATAACTTTTTTCTCCGCCGGGATATTGCAGTAAGGCAATGCGAGCAGTCCGGTTCGGATCGTATTCTATAGCTAGAACCTTCCCCGGTACATCAAATTTATCCCGTTTAAAATCAACTAAACGGAGGTATCGTCTTGTCCCGCCCCCGCGGTGTCTGGTCGTTATCTTGCCTCCCGCGCGTCCGGATTTCTTTTTCTTGACGATTATCAAAGATTTCTCCGGTTCAATTTTTGTTATATCCTCAAAAGTGTCAACCGATGAGTTTCGGCGACCAGGACTGGTTGGTTTGTAAATTCTAATCGGCATAAATTAATTGTTTTGATTGCTATTTTTACCGTTAAACTCCTTCGTGAATCTCTATTTTTTCTCCCGGCTTCAGGGTAATAACCGCCTTTTTCCTTTTTTTAGTTTGTCCAAGGGTTTTTCCGTACCTTACTTGTTTTCCCCGGGTGCGGATTATATTGATACTAATCGGCCTGACTCCGTAGATACTTTCAATGGCCTTGGCAATTTCAATCTTGTTAGCCTTGCAGGAAACCTCAAAAATGTATTGCCCGTATTGGCCGATAAAAGCGGCTTTTTCGGTAACCAATGGTTTAACCAAAACACCGACAATCTTTTTGTTGTTTTTCCTTTTCGAAACCGCCTGAGGTTTCCGCGCCGCCTGTGGTTTTTCTTCCATGGCAGGCGCCTTCTCCTTGGCGTTTTCTTTCGGTTTTTCTTCTTTACCTTTTAATTTATCCAAAATAGACATAATTCTTTTACTTAAGGTGCTGCTCCATAAAACGTAACGCGGCTATGGGCAACATTATATATTCATTCTGCAACACGTCTGCTACATTCAGCCCCCTGGCTTCGATCGTTTTGATCTGGGGTAAATTTGCGGCTGATTTCACTATTTTTTTATCGTTACCGGCTAAAACTACCAGAGTTTTCTTTTCCTTCAACGGAAGCTTATTAATAATTTCAGCGAATTTTTTAGTTTTAAAATTTTCCAGTTCCAGCTTGTCAACCAGAACTATCTTCTCTTCCCTGGCTCTGTCGGAAAGACACATCAGGAGGGCTTTTCTTTTCATTTTCTTATTAATTTTTTGCGTAAAATTTCTATCGTTTCTCGGCCCGAAAACAACACCGCCACCGACCCAAAGAGGAGATCTTATGGATCCTTGACGGGCCCGGCCAGTACCTTTTTGTTTCCACGGCTTTATACCGCCGCCGCTGACTTCGCCCCGGTGCTTGGTGTGGGCGACAACTTGCCTGCGATTTGCGAGCTGCGCGGTTGCGGCCTGGTGGACCAAGCCGACTTTTACTTCGATATCAAATAACGCCGGGTCAAGATTCTCTTCCCCAACCACTTCGCCGGACATATTGTAAATTTTAGCTTTCAGCATAATAAATTTTATTTCTGGCTAATCATTAATAACGCCCCACGAGCTCCCGGAACCGCTCCCTTCAAGGCCAAAATATTATTTTTTTCGTCTATCTCAACGACTTCAAGATTTTTAACTGTTACTCTGTCTCCGCCCATTCTTCCGGCCATTCTCATCCCTTTAAAAACCCTCTGCACTCCGCCAGCGCCTATTGAACCAGGCATTCTCAGGTTGTCTTTGTGGCCGTGGGAAGCCGGACCGCCATGGAAACCATGCCTCTTAACCACTCCAGCAAATCCTTTTCCTTTTGAAAAACCCATAACCTCTACTTTTCCGCCAACCGTAAATTCGGAAACCTTTATTTCCTGACCGCGTTTGTATTCTTCCGGTTTTTCAACCTCAAATTCGACCAGGTGTCTAAAATTTTCTAGCTCTTTCAGATGACCGGCCATGGGTTTGGAAATTTTTTTCTGTAACCCAAAGCCGACTTGAACGGCGTCGCAGTTGTCCTTTCCTTTCGTTTTAACCTGAGTAACTTTGCACGGACCAGCGGAAACCAAAGTAACCGGAACCACGGTTCCGTCTTCCTTGAACTTTTGCGACATTTCTATTTTTTTACCAAGTATAAACTTCATAATGGTTTGTAACGCAAACTTTTTACTATCTTTTTACCATGTTTTACAATTAATTCTTCCTTTCAAAACAAAAAACCGAACTTAAAGCCGGCTTCCGTTTTCCCGGATTCTAAGTTTTCTCGATTTGATGGTTAATTGTAAAACCTTTCAAATAATCAGGGGCAAATAGAGGTTTTATCCAGCCCTTTTGGCGAAGAACGATTATTCATTCTCCATCAAAAGGGCCTGACATCTTTCTTTACTCTCCCCTAACTAATTAAATTACATTTTGATCTCCACATCCACACCGGCCGGAAGATTCAAGTTTGTTAAGGCGTCTACAGTTTTGGACGTTGGCTCCAAAATATCAATCAATCTTTTGTGCGTTCTCATTTCGTATTGCTCCCGAGCGTCCTTATGGACAAAGGTGGAGCGGTTGACGGTATATTTTTTGATTTCCGTCGGGAGAGGCGTAGGACCGGAGATTGATGCGCCGGTTCTTATGGCCGTCTCAATAATGGTACGCGCCGATTGATCAATTATTTTGTGATCATAGGCCCTGATTTTTATTCTTATTCTGGGCCGCGCATCTTCTTTTTCCACTTTTTCAGGATTTTTAGTTTCCATTTTGTTTTGTAAGCCCCGTTAGCAGTTAAAACTGCTAACGGGGTAAGAACGATAAATTATTTTATAATTTTTGTCACAACTCCGGCACCAACGGTTTTACCGCCTTCACGGATAGCGAATTTCATCTTCTCTTCGAGAGCAACCGGAACGATCAATTTAATCTTCAAATTAACCGTATCGCCAGGCATAACCATTTCGGTGCCCGCGGGCAATTCTACTTCACCGGTAACGTCTGTAGTTCTGATATAAAACTGCGGTTTGTAGCCCTTGAAAAAAGGTTTATGGCGTCCGCCCTCTTCCTTGGTCAAAGCGATGATTTCCGCTTCGAACTCGGTATGCGGATTAACCGAACCCGGTTTAGCCAAAACCTGTCCGCGTTCGACATCCTCTTTCTTTGTACCGCGAAGCAAAATACCGGCATTATCACCAGCCCGGCCTTCGTCCAAAGATTTATTGAACATTTCAATGCCGGTCACGACAGTTTTTTGCGTATCGCGCATACCGACAATTTCCATTTCGTCGTTCAATTTAACTATGCCTCTCTCAATTCTTCCGGTTACAACCGTACCGCGACCTTCGATTGAGAATATGTCTTCAATCGGCATCAAGAACGGCTGATCCGTAGCGCGCTGCGGTTCGGGAATATATTCATCCAAAGTTTTAACTAATTCCATGATCGGCTTTGAGGCTTCCTCGTCTCCCGGATTCTGGACAGCCTTCAGGGCTGAACCTCTGATAATCGGAGTCGTATCACCAGGAAAATTATATTTTTTAAGCAAATCTCTAACTTCTTCCTCGACCAAATCGATAAGCTCCTTGTCTTCAACCATGTCGCATTTGTTCAAAAAAACAACGATGTAAGGAACACCTACTTGGCGAGCTAAAAGAATATGCTCTCTGGTTTGAGGCATCGGACCGTCGGTCGCTGAAACAACCAAAATAGACCCGTCCATCTGGGCTGCGCCCGTAATCATGTTTTTAATATAATCGGCGTGGCCGGGGCAGTCGACGTGGGCATAGTGTCTTTTTTCCGTCTCATACTCAACGTGAGCGGTAGCAATAGTAATGCCTCTGGCTTTTTCTTCCGGGGCGGAGTCGATCTGGTCAACATTTTTGTCGGAAGCTTTCATGCCGTGCGCCCGAAGAACCGCCAAAATAGCTGCGGTTAAAGTTGTTTTGCCATGGTCAACGTGGCCGATTGTTCCCACGTTAACATGGGGTTTTGCTCTTTCGAATTTTTCTGCCATATTAAAACTCCTTACGCGACCCCCTCCGAAGGATTTCGGAAGAGTTTTATCCAGCCGCTAATTTATTATTTATTATTTTTTAAAACTCAATTTCTATTATAGCACTGCCTATTTTTTTTGCAACCCTTACTCCACCGGCTCGAAATAAAACTGGCTTTCCTCTTCCGCCGGCTTTTCTTCCACCGGCAAAAGAGCGGGAGGCTCGCTTTCTGTTTTTGTCGCTTCTTCCCGCCAAAGGGCAATGTCCTGATTAATTTTATCTATTTTATCGGGCGCCCTTTCTTCTGTCAAGCCCCGGTCGCTAACCGCTCCAACCATCTTCTCGTAATCCCTAAAATCCATTACCGCATAGGCAGTTTGGTCTTTTGGATCAACGACAATAACTTTATCCCCGGTTTTCTTGATTAAATTAAGCGCTCTTTCCAATATTTCCCTCATATTCTGGTGTTCTTATTATAGATAAATGACCTAAAAAGTCAACCCCCCCCTATTTCTTGCCCTTTTCTCCGACGATAGTCTCCGACACGTTTCTCGGAACTTCGGCGTAATTTGCAAATTCCATATTGTAACTTGCCCGACCCTGGGACATCGATCTTAGAGAAGTAGCATAGCCGAACATTTCGGCAAGCGGTACCATAGCATCAATTACTTTAATCCCGGCCCGGTCGCGCATTTCCTGGATCTGGCCTCGCTTGGAATTCAAATCTCCGATAACCTCGCCCATAAACTGCTCCGGAGTCAAAACCTCGACTTTCATCATCGGCTCCAGCAAAACCAGATTGGCTTTTTTAGCGGCCGCCTGTACTGCCATTGATCCGGCAATTTTAAAGGCTGCTTCGGAAGAATCGACTTCATGATACGAGCCATCATAAACCGTAGCCTTGACGTCAATAACCGGATAACCGGCCAAAATTCCTTTTTCTAAAGCCTCTTTAGCGCCTTTGCCGATTGGAGCTATGTACTCTTTTGGAACCACGCCACCTTTTATCTCGTCCGCAAATTCAAAACCCTTTCCTCTTTCCAAGGGTTCAACTTTAATCCAACAATGGCCATATTGACCACGGCCACCGGATTGTTTGATGTATTTTCCTTCCGCTTCAGCGGTTTTCAAAATTGTTTCTTTGTAAGCAACCTGCGGTTTGCCGACATTGGCTTCCACTTTAAATTCTCTTTTCATGCGATCAACGATGATATCCAGATGCAATTCACCCATACCTCCGATAATGGTTTGCAAAGTATCTTCATCGGTGCGGACTTTGAAAGTCGGATCCTCTTCGGCCAATTTCTGGAGGGCAACTCCCATTTTTTCCTGGTCGGCCTTGGTTTTCGGCTCAATGGCAATATGGATAACCGGCTCGGGAAACACAATGGACTCGAGCATCATCGGATGATCCGGATCGCACAGGGTGTGCCCGGTAAAAGTATTCTTGAAACCTACCGCGGCGGCTATTTCTCCAGCAAAAACTTCATCTACGTCTTCGCGATGGTTGGCGTGCATCCGGACAATACGGCTGATTCTCTCGCGTTCACCGGTTGAAACATTCAAAACGTACGATCCCGCTTTTAAGGTTCCTGAATAAACTCTGAAAAAACAAAGTTTGCCGACAAAAGGATCGGAAGCTACCTTAAATGCCAAAGCCGTAAAAGGTTCTTCGTCTGATGCCCGGCGGGTTATTTTTTTATCCTTGTTTTTGGAATCAAAACCTTCCGTCGGCGGAACGTCGAGCGGGGAAGGCAGGTAGTCGGCTACCGCGTCCAACATAAACTGTACACCCTTATTTTTCAAAGCGCTGCCACAAAGAATTGGGACGATATTATTAGCAATAACCGCCTTGCGCAAAACTTTTTTCAAATCGGCTACCGGGATATCTTCGCCGGCCAAATATTTATTCATCAAGGACTCGTCATTTTCCACTATGGCTTCTATCAGTTTCGCCCGATATTCCTCAACTTTTTCTTTCATGTCGGCCGGGACATCTTCTTCGGAAATATCCTTGCCCATCTCGTCATGATAAATATAGGCCTTGCGGGTGAACAAATCTATAATTCCTTTAAAATTAGCTTCTGTTCCGATCGGCAATTGCAAAGGATGAGCATTGAGAGTAAGTCGATCGTGAATGGATTTAACATCGTTATAAAAATCGGCGCCCATCCGGTCAAGTTTATTGATAAAACACATGCGCGGAACATTATATCCGTCAGCGTAGCGCCAGTTGGTTTCCGATTGCGGCTCGACCCCGGCTACTCCGTCAAAAATAACAACAGCGCCGTCCAAAACGCGCAGGGATCTTTTAACTTCCACGGTAAAATCAATGTGGCCTGGAGTGTCAATCAGGTTGATGCGGACGTCTTTCCAAAAACAGGTTGTGGCCGCGGCAGTAATTGTAATACCGCGCTCTCTTTCCTGTTCCATCCAGTCCATTTCCGCCGCACCCTCATGAACCTCGCCGATTTTATGTTTTTTCCCGGTATAGTAGAGAACACGCTCGGAAACAGTTGTTTTACCGGCATCGATATGGGCAATGATGCCGATATTTCTCGTTTGTTCCAAGGAATATTGTCTAGGCATAAATATTTAAAAAAATTAAAATCTCGCGAAATGGGCAAAGGCCCGGTTGGCTTCGGCCATGCGGTGCACATCCATTCTCTTTTTTACGGCATCACCCTGGTTCTGGTAAGCTTCCATCAATTCGTTGGCCAATTTTTCAGCCATCGGTTTGCCTTTTTTGTGCCTGGCCGCGTCCAAAATCCAGTGGCAGGCCAGGGAAAGCTTGCGCTCGCCTCTGACCGGAATCGGAATCTGGTAGTTGGCGCCGCCGACTCTCCGGCTTTTAACTTCAAGCGCCGGAGTCACATTTTTCAAGGCCTGGTCAAAAACCTCGAGCGGATCCTGTTTGGTTTTTTCTTTGACAATATCAAAAGCTCCATAGACAATCGATTGAGCTATGGTTTTTTTACCACCAATCATTACATAATTGATAAATTTGGCAATGTTGGTGCTTTTGTATTTGGGATCCGGCAATAATTTTCTTTTAGGTGCTCTCTTGCCTCTCATATGATTATTTTTGTTTTAAACAAATTAAAATTATTTAGGCGCTTTAGCCCCGTATAGCGACCGGCCGCGTCTCCGCCCGTCAACGCCCTGGGTATCGTAAACCCCTCGGACAATATGATATCTGACGCCAGGCAAATCCTTAACGCGTCCGCCGCGGATCATAACAATCGAGTGCTCCTGCAAATTATGCCCGACGCCCGGAATATAGGCCGTAACTTCCATGCCGTTGGATAACCTGACCCTGGCGATTTTACGCAAGGCCGAGTTTGGCTTTTTCGGAGTAACAGTTGTCACTTTAAGACAAACGCCGCGCTTGAAAGAACTCCCCTTTGCCAAATCTCTTCTCTTTCTATGGAGCGTATCCAAAGTAGACTGAAGAGCCGGCGTCTTGGTCTTTTTCAAGAGTGGTTTTCTTCCTCTTTTGATAAGTTGGTTGATTGTAGGCATATGCCTTTTAACTAATTTTTTGTAAATTAAAAATGACAAAAAAATAAAAAATTTTGTCATCCTGATGCAGGGCAAAGTTTTAGCCACGCTTCGCCCTATTGATGTGGAACTCCTTCAAGATGAACCTCTTTTTCTTACAATTTGAATATTACACAAAAGCTTTTTTGTCGTCAAGCCCCCTGCTAAAAAATAGGCGGAAGCCCTAAAATCCGATCAATTAAGGATAAAATCGGATCAATGAGATAACTAAAAATGGAAATATTGGCCACCCAGCTCAAGAGAACCAAACCAAGCAAAATCTGCGGCCCATAAACATCCATAAAGCGGCTGATATTTGGCCAGCGCCGGTCAACCGCAAGGTGAAGCAAATAAGAACCATCAAGCGGCGGAATCGGCAAAAGGTTGAAAACCATCAAGACGCCGTTAAAACCAACGAGAGCTCCGAGGAAAATCGTCAAATAATTCATCGGCCCCAAAATAGGGTAAAAAATTTTCAGAATCAGCCCGAAGACAATAATTAAAATCAAATTTGACGCCGGGCCGCCGAGCGCAACGAGAGTCGGCCCATATTTCTGGTTTTTAAGATTATATGGATTAAACGGCGCCGGATTTCCCCAGCCAAAACCAATAAATAAAATCGCCAAGGTCCCCCAGAGATCAAGGTGGACTAGCGGATTCAATGTTAACCGCCCCATTCTCTCTCCCGTATGATCCCCCAAAAGACGCGCCACGAGAACGTGGCAAAATTCATGAAAAGTAATGGAAATAACGAGAGCGAGAAAGACGGCGAAAAAAAGGATTGGTTCGGAAAAAAGCAGACTAATCAGCATATTTTATTGACACTTTAATTTATCTTTGTTAATCTAAAAATACTAACTATTTGTTATAAAATACTTTATATGTCAAGACGCTGTGATGTTTGCGGCAAGGGACCGCTAAGTTCCGCCTCGAGAAGCCACTCCAACATTAAAACCAAGAGACGGCTTTATTTGAATTTACAGACCAAAAGGCTTGACGGTAAAAAAACTAAAATCTGCGCCAATTGCCTTAAAACAAGAAGCAAAACCAAGTAATCAAATTATACCTTAATCTAGCCAAAAAATAAACTCCGCCTTTTCGGCGGAGTTTTGATTTATAAAAATAAAAAAGCGGGATGTGACGTTTAATCGCATTCCCGCTTGAACGTAGGCGGATTACTTCTTCTTGTGCAAGACAAGCCAGGCGATGAGACCGGAATGGAACAACCCCTCGATTGGGTGCAGCCTCACCACGCGCAGAGGGTTGTGGCAATCCCAGTAGCCGTTTCTCCCAAAGACCGGGACGACTGATTGTTCGGAGCGGCGCCATTCCGTGGGAAGGACGAGCGAACAGCGGGTCTGGATATCGGGATTTTTGGAGATGAACTGCATGCCCCGACGCGGGCCGCACCTTCGATATCCCTCATTATTCAGCCGGCGAACAATCTCGTCTCCATGGAGACCGAGAGCCAAATTTGCAAAACTATACTGATGAACTTCCCAGTCGTCTTCGTCCGGCGCGATTGGCTCCAGAGGAAAACGCGATTCGTTGAAATCGGCGTCGATTTCGTCCTGCCGGCAAGCGTCAAAAAGTCTTTGCCAGGCTGAAGGAACCATCTCGCTAATGAGCGCACGCCGAAGTCCGTCGGCCAGATCCTGCGGCCGATGAAGCCAGTGCTGAACCCGCTCAGACGAAAGATCGCGTGGCAAAGCGCGGAGCACTGCCTGCTCAAACTCCTCCCCTCGAGATTCTTCACTCATTTTTTACTCCCTATCTGTCTTCATTTTATTCATCTTTAAAATTTTGTCAAAAAAACAAACCCCGCCAAACGGCGGGGTTTTCAGCTACACGTTACGTTATAAATTAAGCTTTCAATTTATCTTCAATCCACATCAACCGATTATATTTGCAAATTCTTTCGCTGCGCGAGAGCGAGCCGGTTTTGATGTAAGGGCAACCGAGACCGACAACCAGGTCGGCAATGAATGGATCTTCGGTTTCGCCGGAGCGATGCGAGACAACCGCCGACCATCCTTGTTTTTGTGTCATCTGGATCGCATCAATTGTTTCAGAGAGCGAGCCGATTTGATTTAATTTGATGAGCACGGAATTTACGGCGTCGCGGTCAATCGCCGTTTTTATTCTTTCGATATTGGTCACAAGCAAATCGTCGCCAACAATTTTAATTTTTTTGCCGAAAATTTTTGTCATCTCGGTAAAGGCCGCCCAATCATCTTCGGCAAACGGGTCTTCAACTAAAACAATCGGGTATTTTGCCAATAATTTTTTATACCAGACCAAGAGCTCGTTGCTTTTTAATTTCTTCTCCTTACCGTTGATTTTTAATTTATAAATTCCTTTTTCAAAGAAACTTGAAGCGGCCACATCCATCCCGATTTTTACTTTGCCGGTATAGCCGGCTTTTTTAATTGCTTCCACAATTAAATCCAGCGCCTTCTCGTTTGACGGCAATCGCGGAGCAAACCCGCCTTCGTCGCCCACTCCGGTCTGATAGCCTTTCTTTTTTAAAATATCTTTCAGGGTATGAAAAATTTCTGCCCCGGCCCGCAGACGTTCGTGAAAATTTGTAAATCCAACCGGCAAAATCATGAACTCCTGGGGATCAAGGCCGCTGTCGGCGTGTTTTCCGCCGTTTACGATATTCATCATCGGCACCGGAAGTTTTAAATCTTTGTTGCCCACTAAACCGCCGAGATATTCGTACAATTCCACACCGCCTACAAATGCCGCAGCGCGGCCAAAAGCCAGCGACACTCCCAAAATTGCATTTGCTCCGAGACGCGATTTATTTTTTGTTCCGTCCAGTTGAATTAAAAAATTATCCAAACCGCGCTGGTCAAAATCTTTGCCGACGATAGCAGAGGAAATCGTTTCATTTACATTACGAACCGCTTTCAGCACGCCTTTACCCAGATATCTTTTTTTGTCTCCGTCGCGAAGTTCGAGGGCTTCATGAATTCCGGTTGAAGCGCCGCTCGGTACTGAAGCAATACCTCTCCCACCCTCAAGATTTAATTCCACTTCAATTGTCGGATTTCCCCGTGAATCCAAAATTTCCCTTGCTTGGATTGAAATAATTTTTGCCATAGTCAAAAAAATTTATAATTTTATTACTTAATCATACCATAAATCAGACAAACAAAAAAACCGCGCCGGCCGGCGCGGTTTTGGAAAATTATTATTGTTGTTTTTGCACAACCTCTACCGTTTTATCTTTAACGAGATAGCCGACCAATCTTTTTACCTCATCTTGCGTTTTTTGATTGGCGTTGGCCATCATCTCGGCCGTTGTCGAGTTTTCCTCGGCCTGTTTAATCATCTCTACCACCGCCTGATTGTAGCCGTCGTTGTTCTCAAAAATTCTCTTAAGGAGTCCCTGCTTATTTTCCAGATTGATATCACCGACTATCCTTGAATTAAAAATCTCTGCGGCCGGAATTGCAACAACTACTTTATCGGTTTCTATTTTTATATCCTCTTCTCCAAGTTTTGCCAAATCAACTCCCAAATTTACTTCGGCCACACCATACGCTTTTATCGCCTGGCCCCAGAGAATTTTTCGCCAAAAACTTTCCGCATCGTTAGCAATTGTTATCACCTCGTTGAAAACATTCGTCTGCGTCACCAGGAATCCCCGATCGCGAAGGGCCGACAAAATTACCTGGCTTGTTACCTGCGGCGCCACAACCCTCTTTGTCCCCCACCACCCGGCAATAATCCCGACCGCAAAAATCACGACGGCGATACCGACATACCAAAAAACTTTCTTCATAGAATTTTACAAAATCCAATTAGTAATAAAACCTATAATTATGCCTCCCGTTACTCCAATCCCAATAATCGGCACATAAGCCCGCGTAATAATTGCCGACGGCAGACTAAGCCCCAGTCCAAAAATTGCGCCCGTCATGGCTGGGTGGATTCCTAAACTCATAACCGGAACCAAAAATCCAAGCATAAAACGATCGACGAAAGCGCTTATCAAAGCTTCCTGTTTTTTTCTTTTGTCTTCGATTTTAATCGGCAGCATTACTAACACATCAAGAACCCCAAAAACTAATCCGCAAATTAAACCTAAGGTTATAGCGCTCATAAAACTTTATTCAACTTGTGCGAAAAGAACCACATAATTTTTCCCGTAGACCTTGGCGCATTTAGGACAGGTTGTATAGGAAAAATAAAGTTTTTTCATTGTCCTACCTTTTGCTTTTACATACTCCGCCATTTCCGCAGCCCATTTCCCCGCATTCTGATACGGCCCTTCAAAAACTTTTGTAAAAAATGTCCCGGAAAGAGTTACCATCTTGGCGCCGGGCACGTCACGTGTCGCATCAATATAAATATCCGCGCCCCAAAGCGACTTTTCGTCGGTGAGCATCAATTGTTCGCCTTTCGCTCCCGCTTTTTCTATCAATGCCATGTTTTTGACAACCTTTCTGCCCATATTGAGAGGCATATGCAAGAAACTTGTCACATGGTCTTTGGCAAATAACTTCTTTTCCCACTTGATTTCTTTGTCCTTCCACGGTTCCGGACTGAACGGTTCGCAGCAGCCGGTTCTCTTGATGTTTTGTTCGGTCATAAATTTTAAATTATTCAAAATTATTTTAATTCCTATCGCGGCCTTAGTCGGGGTGCCGGGAATTGAACCCGGATCACACCCACCCCAAGGGTGCGTCCTGCCGTTAGACTACACCCCGACCAAAGCCACGATTGAATTCTTTCAGTATAAAGGAATTACAAATAACCCGCAATCATCCTTCTCTATCGGCGCTCGCTCGGAAATGAAATTAAAATTTCATTTCTCTCGCTCGCTTGATAATAAAAAAGCGGGCCAAACGCAACTGCGTCAGGCCCACAATCTCTTTTTTCGCGCGTTCCTCCTTAAGCGCGAAAGTGTTCGGCCACAAGCTAGCAGCCGTGGCCAGTCACCTTTCCCCAGCCGGAAACTTCTTCGTTGGTAAGTGGTGGCGAGTTGCTCACTTTCCCCTCAGAGCCTGCCTCAGGCTCTGCGCGTTTGGTTGTCTCGCTCTCGCCAGCCGACGTAGGGGGGATACCAAGAAAATTCATATCGTGCCCAATCGGCTCGGCAAAGATTCTGCCGAGAAGATCAACCTCTTCGTCTTTCGTCATCTCGTGCTTGCCAAGTTTTCTCTCTCTCGCTTCCCGCCGTAGACGGTCCGCCCGCAGTTCAATAGGCCGCTTTTCTTTCCCTATCCCGCTCATTCTCTCCTCCTTTTGTTAAAACCTCAAATTCGACGGCTAGGGAAAAAATCCTTTCCTCAGCCGTCGAACCAAAAACCGCTCCGATTTTCGTCGGAGCGGTTTTAATCAATTTATTTTAGACTAAAAACCTTTCCGACGATTCGGAGTAAAAAAGAAAAAAGTAAAATATTTCCAAACGGCTGTGTTCATACTTTTTTATTTTACCGCTAATCAAAATTTGGCCAGTAACTATTCTTTGATGCCGTCGACGTTAACGTCGTACAGCATCTTATCCTGCACGAGATTGTATTTGAAAACTTCTTCCGGCCGGAACCAGATGGCTATTTCTTTTTCCGCCTCGTCAACGCTTCCCGAAGCGTGGATCAAATTTCTGATAGCCCGTTCGTCAAGGTCGCTCATATCGTAGGAATCAACCGTAAAATCGCCGCGGATTGTCCCGACATCAGAGGTCAGGGGCTCTGTCCCGCCGGTAATTTTTCTCACAATACCAACCGCCTTGTTTCCCTGCCAAACCATGGCAATTACCGGACCGCTGGTCATATATTTTTTAAGACGCCCCAAAACCGCCCGTCCGCAATCTTCCGGATTTTTAAATGGAGCCTCGAGACCCTTGCCTTGATAAGAGGCAATTGATTTTTCCCCTACTTTTCTTATCCAGGCCGGATCAACCGTGTAATGTCTTTCGACAAAATCTTCCGTGGGGATAGTCATTTTAAGAGCTGCGAGCTTAAGCCCGGTTCTTTCATAACGCCTGACGATTTCACCGATAAGGGTTCTCTGTATCCCGTCTGGTTTTATAATTACGAGCGTTCGTTCTTTTTTGGGGTGTTCCATAAATAAAAACTATTTTAATGAATAATTAGGCTATCATAACAAAAGATATAAAAAAAACAATACTGCCGATGTTTATCCCCTCCTCATTTATTTTTTACCTCTATTTTTGTTCCATCGCTTATAATTTTAATATCTCCGTTTTTATCGGTCCTCAATATTTTCACACCCGCCTTGGTGAGTCTCTCCAATGTGAGCTCGCTCGGATGGCCAAAAGTGTTTTTTTTCCCGACCGAAATAACGGCAATCTCCGGTTTAACTTTTTCCAAAAAATTCTGGCTGGTGGAGTATTTGCTGCCGTGGTGCGCGACTTTGAGAACATTCGCCGCCAAATTGTCTGACTTTATCAATTGTTTTTCTTCCTCGTTTTCCGCATCACCGGTAAAGAAAAAAGAAGTTTCGCCAAAATCCAACCTAAAAACGATGGAAGTATTGTTCAGAGAATCAGCTTTCTTACCGGTTAAATCATCCGCGGGAGAAAGTATTTCTAGTTTAATTTTTTCTCCGAGATTTATCTTTTGTCCCGCCCTTGCAATATCCATCGGAATTTTTTGTTTCTTAATTTCTTCAAGCCATTTTATATACTCTGAAGTCGTGTGTAGAACGCCCGTTGATAAAACTTTTTTTACTTTGTATCTTTTTAAAACTTCGATTAACCCGGTCAGGTGATCGGCGTGCGGATGGGTCAAAATAACAAGGTCAATATTTTTGTCGTAAAATGGCAGATTCTCCCCGAGCTTTGTCACGACTTTGTTATCTGGACCGCCGTCAACCAGAATTCTTTGATGTTCCGGCGTCTTAATCAGAATTGAATCACCCTGTCCAACATCGAAAAAATCAATCTCAAGACCCTTGCTCTCTCCGGAAAATTGAAAAAAGGAAATACCAGCCAAAACCAAAAGGGCGGAAAAAAATCCAATGAGCCGGACGGTCAATTTTTTATATTTTGATTCAAGCATTAGTTTTTAAATTATTGCTTTTCATTTTTTCCCCTGTCGCCAGACGAACCATGCGATTATTAAATATGTCACAACGACGACGATCCAATGTATCTGGCCGAGATTGAAAGCGGCAAAAGGAATTTCCGCCAAAATCTCCGCCGCCTTTATTATATAACTTAGGGAAAACCATGCCAACCAAGCCAGAACCTGGCCCAACCCGGTATAAATCAGCCCGCCCAGCACGGCAATAAAACCGAGCGCCATTGTCAGGGGAATTACCGGCAAAATCAAAAGATTAGCTATTGGCGCGATAAAAGAGATTCTGCCAAAATTGTATAAAATCAGAGGCAAGGTCATGACGATTGCTGATAGAGTTGTGGTAAGCGATTCTTTTATACCAAAAAACGACGGTGCCTTGGCTAAATATTTTTCCAAAATCGGCGAAAGAAAAACGAGGCCAACGGTGGCGGCAAAAGACAATTGAAATCCCACGTCAAATGCCAAAATTTTCGGATTTAAAAATAGCATGGCCGCGGCGGTGAGCATTAGCGCATTTGTTATTTTACTTACCCGCCCGACTTGGGAGGCAAGAAGAACCAGGCAGCCCATTATGGCGGCCCGTACTACCGAAGCGGAAGCGCCGGTTAAAATAACGAAAAAAATTATCCCGGAAAGAGCAACCCAGAAAGATTTTTTTCTGGCGAGGCCGAGCCCTTTCGCAAGCTTCATCAAGAGAGCTGCCAAAATTGTGATGTTGTATCCGGAAATGGCGATGATATGCGTCGTGCCGGTGATATTAAATTTTTCCATCAAATCCTGCGGGATGCCGCGCCGCGCACCGTAAAGTAAGCCGCCAAGAAACGCCGCCTGCGGTTCCGGCAAAATCCGGTTAACCGTAAAAACTAATTTTTCTTTAACCAATAGAATTCCGATCACGATCCAATTACCCTCCCCGCCGCCCAGCAACTTAATTTCCGGCCAATAACAAAGTGAGTAAATATTTTCCTTGGCCAGATATTTGTCGTAAGCGAATTCTTCAATCGGTTCGGGTTTTTTAAGCTCGCATTTTATTTCGAGTTTGTCACCGTATTTATAATCGGGATAGAGTTTGGCGTTCACTAAAACTTTTCCGCTAATATTTTTCCGCCCGCCGCCGGTTACCAGCCCAGAACTTTCCACTATCAATTTCACGCCGCTATCTCTCGTATCCGGTTCTGCGGCTACAACCCCGACAAAAGTTTGCTCCCACCCATTGTAGAAGCTGATTTGATTTTCGTTTTGCGGAACGATACTGGCCTCATAACGTAAAATCCCAAAAAATAAAAAAACTCCTCCCAGTCCGGCAACAATAAAAATTTTCTTAGGCCAGCCGAAAAACAAAAAACCGCATCCGGCTAAAAATACTCCGAACGCGGCCCAAAGCGGCAGTGGCAAATATGAAGCTATTCCCACGCCTAAGATAAAAAATAAACAGGAATAGAAAAATATTTTGGACTTTGTCATTAAACCACAATATTGACGAGCTTACCTTTAACAAAAATAATTTTTTTGATTTCCTTGCCCTCAATCCACTTTTTAACCTTCTCGCTCCCGATCGCAAATTTTTTCGCATCATCCTCGCCGATATCCGCCCTTGCCTTTACCGTATCACGTACTTTTCCGTTTATTTGAATAACTAAATCTATTTCTTCTTCTACTACCAACTTGGAATCATGCTCCGGCCATTTTTCAAGATGAATACTTTTTTTCCCACCAGCTTTTTCCCAAAGCTCTTCAACCAAATGCGGGGCAAAAGGCGCTAATATTCTCAAAAATAATTTCCAAACATCCGGAGAAATTTTTTCTTCACCGCTCATAGCGTTCATTAAAATCATCATCTGGGAAACAGCCGTATTGAATTTCATTGCTTCGATATCTTCTCCGACTTTCTTGACCGTTTGGTGCAATATTTTTTCAATTTCTCTGTTTGCGTTTTTCCCGCTTACCTTTTCCTGCAGCCGCCAAACTCTCTCCAAAAATCTGTAAACTCCGACCACTCCCTTTTCATCCCAGGGAATGGCCTGATCAAACGGCCCCATGAACATTTCGTAAATCCGCAAAGTATCGGCGCCGAAACGGGTTACTACGTCATCGGGATTGACGACATTTCCGCGCGATTTTGACATTTTTTCTCCGCCCTCGCCCAAAATCAAACCGTGCGAAGTTCTTTTTTTGTACGGTTCATCGCCGCACTCTTTGGGAATAACGCCGATATCATATAAAAATTTATACCAAAAACGCGAATACAAAAGATGAAGAGTGGTATGCTCCATTCCCCCATTGTACCAATCAACCGGCATCCAATATTTTAAATTCTTGCCGTTGGCAAATTCTTTTTTATTTTTCGGATCGGTGTAGCGCATGAAATACCAGGACGATCCGGCCCAATTTGGCATGGTGTCCGTCTCACGCCGCGCCGTGCCATTACACTTCGGGCATTTTGTCTTGACCCATTTTTCCATTGCCGCAAGCGGCGACTCGCCTGTCTCGGTCGGCTCATATTTTTTAACTTTCGGCAACTCAACCGGCAAGTCTTTTTCCGGCACCGGCACCCAGCCGCATTTTTCACAATAGATAAGCGGAATCGGCTCGCCCCAATATCTTTGCCTAGAAAAAACCCAGTCGCGCAATTTATAATTCACGGCTTTTTTGCCAATCTTTTTTTCCAGAAGCCACGCTGTCATTTTTTCAATCGCTTCGCTTGGCTTCAGACCGTTTAAAAATTCTGAATTGACCATTATCCCCTTATCAATTTCGGTAAAAGCTCCCTTACTAATGTCACCACCACTGATCACTTCTCGAATTAGCAAATCAAATTTTTTAGCGAAAGCAAAATCCCGTTCGTCGTGGGCCGGGACAGCCATAATCGCGCCAGTGCCATAACCGGTCAAAACATAATCGGCCACCCAAATGGGAATCTCCTCATTATTCACCGGATTAATTGCCTTGATACCCCCCAACTCCACGCCAGTTTTTTCTTTTTGTAATTCCGTCCGTTCCAAATCAGACTTTCTTTTTGCTTTGGCAATATATTTTTCCACTTCGACCCAATTAGAAATTTTTGATTTTAATTTTTCCACCATCTCGTGTTCCGGCGCCAAAACCATGTAAGTAGCGCCAAACAAAGTATCCGGTCTTGTTGTAAACACCTTAATCTTTAATTCTGAATTCTTAATTCCAAATTCCACCTCCGTGCCTTCCGATTTTCCAATCCAATTTACCTGCTGATCCTTTATCCGCGGGGCGTAATCAACTTTTTCCAAACCCTCGAGCAGCCGCTCGGCGTATTTGGTAATTTTTATCATCCACTGCTCTTTCGTCTTTTTTTCCACTATGCCACCACAGCGCTCGCAAACGCCGTTCACCACTTCTTCATTCGCCAGACCGATTTTGCATTTTGTACACCAGTTGATAGCGATTTTATCTTTGTAGGCCAGGCCGTGTTTGAAAAATTGTAGAAACATCCATTGCGTCCATTTGTAATATTCGGGATCGGTTGTATTTATCTCCCGCGACCAATCGAAAGAAAGGCCAAGCGATTTCAACTGCCTAGTAAAATTTTTAATATTTTTGGCAGTGGCAATTGCCGGCTGAATCCCGGTTTTTATGGCGTAATTTTCCGCGGGTAAACCAAAAGCGTCCCAACCGATTGGGTACAAAACATTTTTCCCCTGCATCCGATGTTTTCGGGCAACGATGTCCAGAGCCGTATAACTTCGCGGGTGGCCGACGTGCAGCCCTTCGCCGGACGGATAGGGGAACTCAATCAGGCAATAAAACTTCTCCTTTTTGGAATTTTCTTTAACTTCGTAAATTTTCCCTTTTTCCCATTTTGCCTGCCACTTCTTCTCAATTTTCTTGAAATTATAATCCATATTATTAATATCTTAACATAAACGTCCTAATAAAAAAAGCTCCGCGGTTGGCCTTTAAACCATGCACACGGAGCATGTCTCTCTCCAAAACTAACCCGAGAGCCGGACCGACGGAACGAGCCGGCGGTACCTTGCCCGAAGCTTACCGTTCAGTGCGGCATTCCGGGGAAGGCCTCGGACCAAGAGTTCGATTCTCCCGCTTACAACGTGGCTTCTTACCTGGAGCACTTCGTTGGAGCCCTCTCTTTCGTTGTAGGCAGTCCGGAGACAGACCGGTTCGTCCTGATCGAGGATGTCGCAGGAGATCTCCTTCATGACTACCCAGGCAAGCAGATACTCCTCAAGCGAGAGCACCTCCCAACCAGCGGGCGCCTGCCGCTCGAATTCGCTGAAGTTCTTACCATGCCGCGGCGCGCTTCCGCCGATCTCCGCCCAGAACCAGTAGCCTTCGCTTGTGGGAGAGAAGGCAATCCAGCTCCTGTCTCCCTCCCGCAGGGTCGAATGGCCTCCGAGGCCGATGGCCTCCATCAGTCGGCCGTAGGAAACCTTGACCTCTGGCGGCCGGTAGATCAGCTGTTTGTTTTCCCCGCAGCCGGTCTCGAATTCCTCGGCCGTAATCGCCGCCCTGGGTACCTCGATACCGTTGAAGTCGTAGAGGCGGAAGAGATTCTCCGCGGTCTGCCGCCAGTTTTCCACGGGGTCATCAGTTGCCGCAGAGGGCGGAACCGACGGACATATCCGCCTGGCCACCGTAGCCGTTTTGGGACGAACATCTTCCGACTCGCCCACGAACTGTGCCGCCGCAAGCTGGATATCGAGCTCCGCTACACGCGTGCGGAGAAGCTCGAGTTCCTCGCGCTCTTCCGGCTTGAGCTCCGGACAGACGAGCCTCGTCGATTCGGAATCGGAGGTGTTGCCCTCCAGAGCCGCTTCGATTGCCAACTTGAAACCGCGAAGCGCGATCTCCGCCGTCATTTCCTTACGTTCAACCAAGTCGCAAAGACGCTGCCACCTGCCGGCCATCCGCTCCATAAGAGCGAGATCGGCAAGAAGCTTGTCGATTCTCTTCGGGTCTCTTTCCATCTGCCTTCCTCCTCCCCCGCTCTCGGAGGTTTTTATTATATTTGACGATCATCCACAAATTTGGAGATCTCATTATCTAAATACTTTTTTTCAATTTTGTCAACCCTGATAAAATAAAAAGGGCTGGCTTGATCCAACCCTCCGCCTCCTTACTTTCTTTCGATCTGCTTCCGGCCGGAAGCCCTTGCCCAGCTGCCGCTCGAGATCTCCCCGCCGACCGCGTTGCCGGCCTTTTTCCTCGGCAAAATCTTTTTCCTAATATACCCCAGGCAATGCTCACTCATTTCGCGCTCAAATTCCTGCCGTCGGGCGGGAAAATTTCTCCACTCGGCAATGACTCTATCGCATGGCCAACAGAGCTTGTCCGTATTGTACATTGCAAGAGTCGCTCCGCAGCATTCGCATCTCCGTCTACCCGGAATAGTTGGAAGCGACTGAACGGTCTCGGAGATTTTGTCCTCGCCGTCCGTCTCAGTAAGAGACGCTGTTTCGGGCAAATTTTTCTCCGATGAAACGGGCTCGACGGACGTCTCGACCGTCTTCGGCTTTTTGGAAAACCCTTCTTTGTCTTTTATTTTTCTCGACATTTTCTCTCCTCCGTCTAACTTTAATGATTCTGCCCGAAAAGTCAATTCAACAAAAAATCCGCCTCTCCGGCGGATTTTTTAATTTTTTATATTTTATGCCCAACCTCTAGTCTTAATCGCTTTTTCCAACCGTCCGAGCGCCAAGGCAAAAACCGCAGTCCGGAAATCAGTTTTATTCTTTTCTTTTATTTCCCATGCCGCGTCAAAATTTTCCACCATGATTTTTTTTAATTTTTCAAAAACTTCCTTTTCCGCCCAATAATAATTGGCCAAATTCTGCACCCATTCAAAATAAGAAACCGTCACCCCGCCGGCGTTGGCCAGGACATCAGGAACGATAAGGGTTCCCTTTTTAAATAATTTTTCATCGGCCTCGGGGGAAGTCGGACCGTTGGCGAGCTCAACGACAACTTTTGCCTTAATTTTCCCCATGTTCTTTTTAGTAATCTGGTTTTCCAAAGCCGCTAAAATTAAAATATCGCAATCGGTTTCCAAAAGCTTATCGTTTGTAATGTGGACATGATTTTTGCAGGAACATTTTATTTCGCTGCACTCACAGACATCAACCATTCCTTTTTGTTCCTTTATTTTGGCGATAACATGGGAATCGAAGCCCTTACCGGTTTTATCTATAATCGCGGTTTGCGAATCGGAAATACCAATGATTTTATAGCCAGCGTGAAAACATAAATCGGCCATGTTGTAACCGGCGTTGCCAAAACCTTGGATGACAATTTTTGTTTTTTGGGGGTCAATTTTTAATTTTTTTACCACTTCTTCCAAAATATAAAATCCTCCTTGGGCCGTTGCCGTCCCCCGCCCGGCCGAACCGCCGAGCTCAAGGGGCTTTCCTGTAACGACACCCGGAACATTATATCCTTTTATTTTGGAAAATTCGTCCATTATCCAGGCCATGATTTGGGGTGTGGTATAGACGTCAGGCGCCGGAATATCTTTTTCCGGACCAATATCGTTTTGCAGTGCTTGAGTATATCCCCGGGCCAATCTCTCGATTTCACCACGGCTCAACTTTTTCGGATCAACCGTAACTCCGCCCTTTCCCCCGCCGTAAGGAATCCCGACTGCGGCGCATTTGATCGTCATCCAAAAAGACAATGCCTCCACTTCATTCAAGTCGGTTTGCTGATGAAAACGGATTCCGCCCTTGAATGGCCCCCTGGCGTTGTTCCACTGGACTCGATAGCCGTCAAAAACTCTCGTTTCACCGCTGTCCATTTTGACCGGAATGGAAAATTGCAAAATCTTTTTCGGTTTTTTCAAAATTTCTAAAACTGCCGTATCAAGTTTTATAAGTTCGGCCGCCTTTTTCAATTGCGCGAGAGCGTTTTGTAACGGGCTCATAAATTATTTGTTAATTTTCGTTTTTTGCAAATAAGCGTAAGCTGAAAGGGCGGCTTTTGCTCCTTCCCCGGCGGCAATGACAATTTGTTTGTAAGGAACGGTCGTTGCGTCGCCGGCGGCGAAAACTCCGGAAAAATTGGTTTCATTCTTTTGGTTGATAATTATCTGCTGGTTTTCATCGAGTGCCACAAGCTTTTTCACAAAATCAGATTCAACAATATGGCCGATTTCGACAAACACTCCGTTAACCTCGACCTCACGCTTCTCCCCTCCGGAAACACTCTCAACGGCAAGGCTACATATTTTTTTATCACCGCCCAACCCTTTGACTTCCGAACTTAGAACGATCTCGACATTCGACAGGGATTTTATCTCGTTGATTCTTGCCTCTTCGGCCCGAAAACCGTCGCGCCGATGGATAAGATAAACTTTCTTGGCAAACTTGGACAAGAGAATCGCGGCATCAAGCGCGGCGTTCCCTCCGCCTACTACGGCAACGACTTTATTTTTATAAAACGGGGCATCGCAAGTCGCGCAATAAGAAATTCCGCAGCCCTTGAATCTATCCTCGTCTGGGATACCAAGCTTCCGGGGAACGGCGCCGAAAGCGAGAATAACCGCCCTCCCTTCAAAAACTTCTCCGTCTTTATCTTTTATTTCAAATTTTTCACCGTCTTTCAGGATTTCCTTGGCTTCAGTCGCGATAATTTCCGCCCCGACCGTTTTTGCCTGCTCGGCTATCTTCTGCATCAATTCAAAACCCGGGACCAGACCGAGGCCGGGGTAATTCTCGACCTTGGAAGCGTAAACAGCTTGGCCTCCTGTTTCTTTTCCCAAAACCAAAACTTTAAGCGCCCGGCGCGCTGCGTAAATCGCTGCTGTGAGGCCAGCTGGACCGGACCCGACGATAATTAAGTCGTACATAAATTATTTTTTCGCTTTTTCAAGACGATTTTTAATTTCTTCCTTGTTTTGAATTCCGACAAACTCGTCGACGACTTGCCCACCCTTAAAAATTTTAAAAGTTGGTATACTCATCACATTATATTTTTCCGCTGTCGCCGCCGCCTCGTCAACATTAAGTTTCGCCACTTTCACCGGCTGGCCCTCAAGCTCTTTAGCTACCTCCTCGACGATCGGCCCCATCATTTTGCATGGTCCGCACCAAGGCGCCCAAAAATCAACTAAAACCGGCACCTCCGATTTTAAAACTTCATTCTCAAAATTTTGATCGTTCAAGATAATTTCCGCCATAAAATTAAGCTTAATAATTATTTACCCATTATAACAGCAAATGACGCGAAAAACAAAAAACAGAGACAAAAATACCGGACAAACCCGGTATTTTTTACTTTATCAAATTTATTCTAATTTTCTGATTCTTTTTTCTTCTTTATACATCGCCAGAACATCTCCAACCTGAATAATCGGTTTGCCCTTGTATTTTATTCCGCATTCCTGCCCGGCCGCGGCCTCTTTTATTTCCGCTTTGGCCGACTGCAACTGAATTAAAATTCCTTCACCAATCTCTTCCTGTTTCCTCAAAATTTTTATCTTTGTCTGGCCAGCCTTAGGGTCAAAAACAATTTTTCCCTCCCTGACCTTCCCGCCAACAATCATGCTAGCCGGCTCCGTCCGGAAAATCGCGGCAACCTCCATTTTCCCAAGTTCTGTCCGGATAATTTCAACGTCAAGCAGGGCTTCGAGTCCATTTTTAACTTCATCGATAAGATTGTATATAATATTGAAAATTTTTATTTCTACTCCCTTATCGCGGGCCAGTTCTTCAATATTCGGCCCCATCAAAACATTGAAACCAAAAATTTTTGCCCCGATAGCCTCGGCCTGTAGAACTTCCGCTTCGGTGATATTCCCCAATCCGCGGCTGACTATTTCAAGACTTACTGTCGGATAATCCATTTTTTCAAAAGACGCTAAAAGCGCTTCAAGCGATCCCAAAACATCGGTTTTCAAAATAACATTCAGTTTTTTCTTTTTCTTTTCCTCTTCATCGCCGGTTTTTTTAACTACAACCTGGTCACGGCGTGCATAGGTCGGTTTTATTTTCCTTTGGCACTCGCTCAAATCTCCCTTAACTTCCAAAATATCCCCGACTTGAGGAGCCGCCTTAAGGCCTAAAATTTTTACCGGCGTGCCTGGGGTTGCTTCGTCAACAACTTCGCCACGAAAATTTTTCATTGCCCTTGTCCGGCCATATAAAACATTATCAACGGTCAAATTATCGTTACGATTAAGAGTTCCGGCCTGGACCAAAACCGTAGCTACCGGTCCCTCACCTTTATCTATATGTGATTCAATAACCGTACCCAAGGCACAACGATCGGGGTTTGCCATAATTTTCTCCTTCTCCATGTCGGCAAGAAGAAGAACCATGTCCAAAAGGTCGTCTATCCCAGTCATCTGTTTGGCGGAAATCGGCACACAGATGGTTTTGCCTCCCCAGTCTTCGGGAATCAAGTTCAGCCCGGCCAGTTCTTGTTTTATTTTTTCAACATTGGCTTCCGGTTTGTCAATTTTGTTGATGGCGACAAGAAAAGGAATTTTCGCCGCTTCGATAATTTTTACCGCCTCTTTTGTTTGTGGCTGGACCCCGTCGTCGGCGGCAACAACCAAAATGGCGATATCGGCGATTTTTGCTCCGCGGGAACGCATGGCCGTAAAGGCCTCGTGCCCGGGCGTATCAATAAAAGTTAAAATTCTTTCTTTATAGGTCGCCTGGTAGGCGCCAATGTGCTGGGTTATTCCTCCCGCTTCCGACTCCATAACGTGGGTTTTTCTAATAGCATCAAGCAATTTTGTTTTTCCGTGGTCAACGTGTCCCATAACCACTACAACCGGCGGCCTTGTCTTGAGGGTAGACTTCTCATCTTTACCCATCAATTCCCGGACTTTATCACCGACAAAATTTCCTTCAGCTTCCTCTTCGTCTTTCTCTACCGTGAAGCCCATATCTTCGGCAACAATAGCCGCGGTTTCATAATCTATTCTTTCATTCAGGGAAGCGAGAATGCCGTTTTTCATTAATTCTTTTATCACGCTTGTTACCGGCAATTGCAACTTTGAGGAAAAATCTCGGACGGTTATAACCTGAGGCAATTTAACCGTAATTTTCCCTCTGGCTGCAACTTCGGCTGTCGTTTCGGCCGCAAGTTTTGCCAGCTCGGCGGCTTTTTTCTGTTCCAGCTCTCTTCTTAAGGATGGCCAGCTTTCAATAATTTTACGAGCCGCCCGGTCATCGACTTTAATAGCCCTTTGACCAATATCAAAACCGAGCGTCGGCAAAACGTCTTTAAGTTCCTGAGCCGTTATGTGTAATTTTCTGGCCAACTCGGTGATGTTCATACCAAAATACCGTATTAATTAAATAAGAACCTCACGGGTCCGCCTTAAATTTACTATTTTTCGAAGATTTTGTCAAACATCAAAAAAAGACGGTCATCCTTGAGGGATAAACCGTCGTCTGCCTCCTTGCGTTTTCTCTACTCTTCCGGCGGAACCGGATACCGCCCGGAAAAACAGGCGTCGCAGAATCCGCCGCCTCCGACCGCCCGATGTAATCCGCGGAGCGAGAGATAACCGAGCGAGTCGGCACTCACCTGTTTGCGGATTTGTTCTGCTGAGAGGCTGGCTGCCACGAGGTCGCCCCGGTTTGGCGTATCAATACCGTAGAAACACGGCCATCTGGTCGGAGGAGCACTGATCCGGAGATGGACTTCCTTGGCGCCGGCTGCCCGGATCATCCGGACAAGCTTTCTCGAAGTTGTGCCGCGGACGATCGAATCGTCAATCACCACGACCCGCTTGCTGCGGAGCACCGATCGGATCGGATTGAGCTTCAGCTTGACGCCGAAACTTCTAATGCCCTGACGCGGTTCGAGAAAGGTCCGGCCGACGTAATGGCTCCTCGTCAGACCAACATCAAAAGGAGTGCCTGCTGCCTCGGCATAGCCCAACGCCGCCGGAGTTCCCGAGTCGGGAACAGCGATGACCAAGTCCGCCTTGATTGGCCCTTCCTTGGCCAGCTGGTGTCCTAGGGCCCGCCTGACTTCATTGACGCTCCTACCGCCGAGCTCCGAATCCGGACGAGCGAAATAGATGTACTCGAAAATGCAGAAATTCTGCTCCGCCACTGCTAGCCGCCCAGGATAACAGTTCAACCCATTAGCGGAAGCGACGACGATTTCTCCGGGCAAAATTTCCCGGATAAACTCGGCGTCCATGAGGTCAAACGCTACCGGCTCGGAAGAAAACACCCAAGCGTTATCAACCCGGCCGAGGCAAAGCGGCCGGATGCCCATCGGGTCGCGGACCGCTACAAGTTCGCCTTGCGGTGTCAGGAAAAGCAGCGAGTAAGCGCCACGAACCTTGCCGAGCACCTCGGCAATTCTATCAACGAGCTGCCTCTTCCGGCTCTTGGCCATTAGATGCAGAATCACTTCCGTATCGGAAGTAGATTGAAAGATCGAACCGTCCCGATCAAGCTTCCGATGCCACGCCGCCGCATCAATCAGGTTGCCATTGTGAGCAATGGCAATGTACCCGTGCTCGCCACAATGGACAAGGAGCGGCTGGGCATTCCCAATGCTCGAACTACCGGTTGTCGAATATCGAACATGGCCGACGGCGGCAAAGCCGGGCAGCTTCCTTAATTTCTCTTCTGTGAAGATATCGCCGACCAAACCCATGGCCCGTTCGGGACGAAGCTCTTTTCCGTCAGCCGAAACAATGCCAGCCGACTCCTGGCCGCGATGTTGATTGCCATGCAAGCCAAGCTGGACATAGACCGCCGCCTGCGAGCTCCCCCGACATCCGAAGACTCCGCACATTTCTCCCTCCTTCTTTTGGAAAGAACGGTTATCACACCTTACTCCATTTTTTTCAAAATAGCAAGATGAGAAAAATTGCCTGAAACTTGCCAAAAAAGGCTCTTTGTGATACGATAAATACATCTAAAAATAACTAAGCAAATCGCAGCAATAGATTCAATCGTTTGAAAACTGTTTTTTAACCTTCGATCATGAGAAACATAAAACCAGACTCACATCTGGTCTTAAATTCAACATTACTCAAGATGAATTCGCTATACGATTCACCTTTGGTTTGTGATTTGCTTTTAAAGCTCTATGGACAATCTATTATGGATCGCGGCTATATTGACTGCCGGGACGGCCGCTGGCTATTATCTAAGAAAAATTCTCGCCAAAAGACTTGCGGGATCAATTGAGGAAAAGGCCGAGAAAATCCTGGCTGAGACAAAAAATAAACAACGCGAACTCCTTCTCCAGGCCAGAGACAAAGCCCTGAAGGTTATAGACGATGCCAAGCACGAGGAAGAGGAGAGAAGAAAAGAGCTACTGGCAGCGCAAAAAAGACTTGAAAAAAGAGAATCTCTTTTCGACCAAAAATTACTAGAACTCCAAGAAAAGCAACAGAAACTCTTTGAACGGGCCGGCCAGATAGAAAAAGTAAAAGGAGAAATCCAAAAGATAAAAGAAGAGCAGATGGCCAAGCTCGAACGGGTCGCCAACCTCTCGCGCGAAGATGCGAAAAAACTGCTCCTCGATACAACCGAAAAAACTATCCAGGAAGAATTGGTTAACCGTATTAACAAATTGGAACGGGAGTCAAGCGAAACTCTGGAGAAAAAGGGCCGAGATCTTCTTTCTTTGGCTATTGAACGCTGTGCCGCTTCGCATGCCACAGAAACCACGACAACAACCGTTACCCTCCCCTCCGACGAAATGAAAGGCAGAATTATCGGACGGGAAGGAAGAAACATAAAAACTATTGAGCAAATGACGGGCACGGAAATCATTGTTGATGATACGCCGGAAGCAATTACCATTTCCGGATTCAGCCCGATCAGACGGCATGTCGCCAAACGGGCGCTTGAAAAACTGATTTTGGACGGCCGGATCCACCCGGGCCGCATTGAAGAAGCGGTCGAACAGGCCAAAAAAGATCTGGCGATTGATATTAAAAAAGCCGGCGAAGAAGCTGTTTACGAGCTGGGGGTGGCCGGATTGGATCCGAAATTAATTCAAATTTTAGGCAGATTAAAATACAGAACAAGTTACGGTCAAAATGCCTTAAAGCACTCTCTCGAAGTGGCTCATCTCTCCGCGCTTCTCGCGGAAGAGCTCGGAGCCAATGTTAGCGTAGCCAAAAAAGCCGGGCTTCTGCACGACATTGGAAAAGCGGTTGACCATGAAGTGACCGGCACTCACCCGGAAATTGGCAAAGACATCGCCAAAAAATTTAATTTGCCGGAAGAGATTATTATTCCGATCGCAACCCACCATGAAGATACTCCCCCTACTCTCGAGGCAATTATTGTTAAGGTAGCGGACGCAATTTCCGGCGCACGGCCGGGAGCCAGAAAAGATACCTACGAACATTATCTGCAACGTCTAGAAGATCTCGAAAAGGTCGCTACTTCCTTCGAAGGTATCGAAAGAGCTTATGCCATACAGGCCGGGCGGGAAATAAGAGTTTTTGTCACCCCCGATAAAATTGATGACCTCGGCGCCCTGAAAATGGCCCAAGCTATAGCTAAAAAAATCGAAGAAGAATTAAAATATCCGGGAGAAATCAAGGTCAGCGTTATCAGGGAAAAAAGAATTGTCGAATACGCAAGATAAATAAAGAACTCCCATGAATTTGAAAATTTTAATGTTCGGCGATGTTTCCGGAAGGATCGGAAGGAGCGCCATAGCTAAAATTCTTCCCGAACTGAAAAAGAAACTAGATCCAGATTTGGTTTTAGCCAACGCGGAAAATATTGCCCACGGGACGGGCGTGACAGGAAAAACCTTGGATGAAATGACCGCGGCCGGAGTCGATTTTTTCACCTCGGGAGACCATATCTTCGACAAAAGAGAAGCGATAGAAATACTGCAAAAAAATAACCCTATACTCTTAAGACCGGCCAACTACCCGCCGAAAGTTCCCGGATGCGGGGCCAGGTTGATTGAGGTTGGCACAAAAAAGGTGCTCATAGTAAACTTGCTGGGAAGAGTTTTTATGAAAAACCAGTATGACTGTCCTTTCCGAAAAGCCGATGAAATCATCGACGAATATAAAAATGAAAATCTTTCGGCAACAATCGTTGATTTTCACGCCGAGGCAACATCGGAAAAAAATGCCTTAGCCCGATATCTTGACGGACGCGTTTCAGCCGTGTTTGGCACCCATACCCACGTCGGGACCGACGATTGGCAAATTCTGCCGGCCGGTACGGCATACCTTACCGACATTGGTATGGTCGGGGCCAAAGACTCCATTCTCGGAGTAGCCAAAGAAGGTATTTTGAAAACTTTCCTGACTCAAATGTCGGAAGCCCACGAAATTCCCGAGGAAGGCGAATGTATTGTGAATGCCGTCTATCTGGAAATAAACACCAAGACGGCAAAGGCGGTAAAAATTAAAAAAATCAGAGAAGAAGTTAAAATATAAAATAAAAAATCCACTGCGGATACGCGTAGTCTGGCTTTCCATGGATTTGTTTGATCCGGAATGGCCTTACCACGATTCCGCTTTGAAAGGAGGTGAAAAAATGACAAAAGCAGAATTAATAGAAAAAATTGCCACAGCTTGTGAAACCCCGAAGACAACCGCCGATAAAATGATGGAGTGTTTCATGGAAACAGTAACCAAAACATTAAAAGCCGGCGACGAGGTAACTTTGACGGGCTTTGGAACTTTCTCGGCAAAAAAGAGAGCGGCCAGAATGGGTGTCAACCCTAAAAAACCTGGTGAAAAAATACAAATTCCGGCAATGACGGTCCCAAAATTTAAAGCGGGAAAATCTCTGAAGGACGCTTTAAGATAAAATTATTCTACTTTCGAAAGTAAGAGATAAAAAAAGCGGGGCACTTAAAGCCCTGCTTTTTGTTATAGATTTTTTTGATTACCTGCTCACGTAGATGGTTGCTGACAATTCCGGATCACAGGCCCCGACTTCAATTCTTCCCTTGGAAGACTTGTTTAGATAATAGTCGGTTTCGCCAGCCGCTCCGGTAAGAGGATCAAACGGGATGCTCGATAGATAGGTATCCACCAGATCGGTTGTCAAATTGAGGCAGGCCGCTACCGTAGTCTTGGCTGTGCAACCGCTGTCGCAACCGGCAACCGCCGTTCCCAATTGCTGGGAAGTGCCAGGGACAGAATCAATTGCGGTCGGCAAAAGCCCCGCATTATCAACCGTGAATTCAAGAACGGCTTCAAGAATTGATGAAACGTCCGTCCACCGGCGGGCATTTCTCGCTTCGGAAAATCTCTTCGCCGGATCTACGGCAATAAAAATCGCCGAAGCTAAAAAGGCGATGATGCCGATTACGATTAAAAGCTCAATGAGCGTAAAACCTTTTTGATTCTTCATAGTTCTTTTTAAAGATTTAATAGTATTATTTTCTTAAATAAATTATAGCACAAAACCTTTATTTTTGCTATTTATCTGTGGATAACTATCTCTTAAGATAAACAATTTCCTCTAATTCCGAATCGCACGCCCCAACCTCCAGGATTCCGTTTTCGTCCTTGTTAACGTAATAATCAGTATTTTCTTCGGTGCCGGTTTTTGGATCGTACGGTATCTCGGGCAAAAGACTTTTCATGGCCTCACGGATATCGAGGCATGATGGAACTGTTTCTTTTGCTCCGCAGGCACTGTCGCATCCGGCAGTATCCGTTCCCAGAACTTGGGCCTTGCTATAGTTTGAATCAAGACCAACCATGACTTCCTTTATTTCATAAATTCTGATTGCCTTGGCGATCGAGTCGATTTCCCCCCAGCGTCTCGCGTTGCGAGCGGAAGCAAAAAGAGCGGGCGGGTCAACGGTAAAATAGACAGCGGCCATCAAAATGGAAATGATGGTTATCACCACCAAAAGCTCAATCAAGGTGAATCCTGATTTTGATATTTTCATCGGATTAACTTTTATTTGGCGGGAACAGCCAGACCGCTTGTTTCAATAACCGCCCTTCCTGTCGTCTCGTCAAAATTTACTAACGAATATGCTATTTCCTCTAAGGCATAATTGCTGGCCAACCCATCTTTGTCCAACAAGTTTCGCAGACTGCTTTGAAAATTTTCTTCCGGAACGGCTAAGAATTTTATTTTTGCCTTAAGCTTAAAATCGAACTGAGCCGCCGCCTCACCCGCTGCAGGACTCGCGGTCGCCTCAACAATTTCCGAACCAAGAACAACTGGAAGCAGCAACTCGCCGGTTTGCAGATTATTTTCCACCTTATCTTTTTGAACCTCTAAAATAAATCCTCCCAATAACTTTGTCTTGGCCTGATCGATATCATCCGCGCTGACAAAAGTTTTCTCAACCGTACCGCCCGTCATGGCCGTCGCCGATTCGGCGTAAATTAATTTTTGAAAAATCGGAGAAAGGCCAGGAAGGGTAAACTGGCTAGCCCCTATATTCCCCACGGCTCCCTCCGCATCGGCGTAGACTTCGGTTTCGGCAAAAGAACCAGCCGGAACGGATATGCCGTTTTTGAGACGGAACAAAACCCCTTCCGCAGATAGAAGGCGCGTTGTGGCAATGAGGGACATGTCAGCCGTATGATTATTGATTATTTTAACTTTTCCGCCAGCCTGGCCATCAACCGTTTTTTTGGCTGTGGCGGGGAAAAAATTAGAACCACTTTTTTCAATCTCAACAATTCTCCCTCCCAAGAAACCCGCCTCACCCGTAGTGGAAAAAACTATATCAAAAGAAACCGGTAATGCGTCCTGTTTTTTTATTTCTTGATTTGTGGGAGGTTCAGCCGGAAATAATAAATCGGTAATCATCTCTTTTTTCTCGAGGACTAAAAATCCCCCAACGGCAAGCGCCGCTACGGCTAACAAACTAAGAAAAAACTTTTTGCCCCCGTTTCCGGCGACATGCCTCCCCTCGGACATTCCCCCAAGATCAAACGACAGATTTATTCCGGAAGACGCCGGATCTTTATCCGTTCCTCTTTCAGCCAAACCAAAGACACCAATCAGCGATGATAAAATTTTGGCCCCAGCCGCTCCGGCGGCGGCTGAACCGGCCAAATATGGTTTGCCTATTTCAACCTCAAGGTTCAAATTCGCTCTTAAATAATCCACAATACCGGGCATAGCTCTCGATCCGCCGCACAGAATAATTTTTTTTACTTTACGGCCGACTTGTTTCTCGTAATAACCAATCGATTTTTTAATTTCCGAAATAATCGGCGGAAAAAGAGACTGAAGGGCCAGGAAGATTTTTCCTTCGCGGCAGCTCCTGTCTTCAACCGAAAGACCACAACTTCTTTTCATTTCCTCCGCCTTTTCTTGTTTCATTTTTAGTCTCTTGGCAATCTCTTCCGTAAATAAATTGCCTGCGACTTTTATTGTAGTCGACGCTCTGATTCCGCTCTGATCAAAGATGGCTATGACCGTGTCCCTGGCTCCAATATCGACAATTACCGCTCCTTCATCTTTTTTGTCTTTTTTTATCAATGCCCTGGCCAAACTAGCCGTCTCAATATCAAAAGCCACCGCCTCAAGCCCAGCCATCTTCAATACCTCCCGGAGATCATCAATAATTTTTTTAGGAGTAGCTGCGTAAAAGATTTCCTGTTTTTCCCCCTCTGTCCGTAAGACAAGAAAATCGGAATAAACTTCCTCAACTGATATTGGCAAAACGTTCGGAACCTCAAACTTTAAAATATCGGTGATTTGTTTTTGTTTTAATTTTTTGGGGAATTTAAAAATGTAACTAAAAATTCTGGCCTCAGGAAGGGAAATGACAACCTCTCGGTCGCGGATAGGATGAGGTTTTGCCTCCCGACAAACTTTGCGAATCGCCTCGGCCAATTCTTTCTTCTTTTGGACCGTCCCGTTGGTAAAAATTCCCGCCAGAATTTCAAGACGACCGGCCGAAGAAAATTTTATCTTACCGAATCTTTTATTAAGTTTTAACGCTTCAATCGACAGATCGGAAACGTCTAAACCAAAAGCCATAAATGTAAAAAATTTAATTTGAAAGCTCCTTCCAATAATCGAGAGAGATTGTTCCCCCGCTAAGGTCAACCCGAGCTTCTATCCTCCTTATCATTATACCATCAACCGTGCCGCTTGTCGTGATAATTCTTTTTTGCCCATTCTGGACTATAGAGGAGGTGCAAGTAGTGTTTGAATCGACAGTCAAACTACCGCCCGCGTAACTGGAATTTCTTTTAAGCCTGATTTTTGCCTCGTCAAGGCATGCCTCTGCCGCCCAAAAAGCCTTGGACGATCTTCCCCGATCAAAACCCATCTGCATTTCCGATAAAGAAAGCAAATTCACACTCAAGGCGATAAGAAGGGCTACCGAAGAAATTACAACCAGCGAGACAAGGGCCGTAAGTCCGGATTGGTTAAGATATTTTTTAAACATAATCTACCTGTCTTTTAATTCCACTGCAGATCTTAAAGAAATACCCGCCTGCCAGTCGGGCAAATTACTTGGATTGACATATTCGATTGTCAATTCAACGCCAATATTCTTGCTCTTTCCGCCCGGCGAAGAAAAATTTCTGAAAGTCAGATTGGTAACTCTAACCTGATTATTGGTCAGTTCGTATGGTCCGGCGGCGCCTTGCCTAATCCGTAAAACATTTCCGACTACGTCGAATTCTGTCGGATTTAAGGCCGCGTCCCTGAATTGCAAAGAAAGTTTAGCGCCAAGAGTATTAGCCAGATTAACGCCAAAATCGGAAGTATTGATAGATTGGGCTCCGTGAATTTCCTGGGTAATTCTCTCCATGGCCAGACGGGCGTTTTCCTGGACTTCAAAATAAGACTGGGTTTTGGCCTTCCCGCCGTAAATATTAATAATAAATTCAACGGAAATAACCCCGACCACGACAACAATCGCGGTATAAACCAAAAATTCAATTAGGGTAAATCCTTTTTGCATACTTAAATCTGATATTCAAAACTTATATCCTCTATTGTTCCCGTATCGGTTCCCGGGCCGGTAAACTCAATCTTATATTGGATAAACTCGTCGCCCGTATGATCAGGATGAATCGCCTCATTGGCAGCATTCGTAAACCAATCGGCCGGATTACCGTCCTTGCCATTCGGACCGGCCCATTCGGCAGAAGAAATCCCTCCGAAAGTCGTCGCGGTTCTGATTTGTACCCGGATATCGCATCCAACCGGCAAAGTTTCTGACCATGAAACAAAATTCCATGCCGCCGCCGTTGTCGCGTCAAAAACCGACGAAGTATAGGTTCCTGATACGGCATAGCCGCCAGGCGGCGAAGTATAAATCTGAAGCTCAGAATTGTTATTGGCGCTTGCTAGGTAAAGATAATTATTCAAATAATAGAGCCCAAGGACGCCACTCCCGACTGTTGTAATCGCTCCGGTCAAAGTCGGAACGGCTGGATTAGTTACGTCAAAATATTGGACGGCACTTGCCGCAACGCTATTCCCGACAAAAACCGTGTTGCCGCTTTTGAAAATAGCGTAAGTTGTCCCGGCGCTCCCCCAGCTCGCGCTTCCCAAGAGAGCCGGTGCGGCGGGATTTGTAATATTTATGGTATAAAATTCGTTAGCTGCATTTGGTTGAGTGACAAGATAAGCGACTGTTCCGTCGACAAAAATATCTCTTCCATCGCTTGTACCTGAGGAATTGTAAGAGCCGGACACCGTAGGCGTTGCTGGAGTTATATTCACAGTAATCATCTCCTGGCTATTTAGAGCAGTAGCTAGATAGGCATAACTGCCCGAAACATGGATACCGTTGACTGTCCCGCCGATTTCCGTTGAGCCGGTTAAAGACGGCGCGGCGGGATTTGTAATATTTATTTTATATAATTCACGGTTTGATGAAGCGACCGTTACAAGATAAGCATAACTTCCCGATACCCAAATATCGGTTGCGTCATCACTGACTGGAGTATTGTAAAACCCGGCAAGCGTTGGTGCGGCGGGATTTGTAATATTTACGATTTGTAATTCCTGGCTGTTATTTGTCGAAGCAATGTAAGCATAGTTTCCCGAAACATAGATGGAATTTGCCGCGGCGTTCAAATTTAGAGAACCGAGCAGAACGGGGCTAGCCGGATTGGTTACATTAACAATATAAAGCTCCGGACCGGTAGTATTATTATCGGTTATAAGATAGGCTGTGTTGCCGACGGCAAAAACATCGCGGGCGTCAAAAGACGAACTCGGCGTATTATAAGATCCAAGAAGATTGAAACCGGAGCCGGGAATTCCGGTAAGAGTGACTGCTCCGTCGCCAACCGCCGCCGGCTGGGTATTCGTGAAAGTTCCGTCGGAAAAATCGACCGTGGTCGTTTCTGTCCAAGCGCGGCTTACCCAAAGGGTAAAATAAGAAATTAAATTTAAAAGATTTGGTCTGCCAACCATCGTTTCCCATGTTACCTGGGCGGTTATTTTTTTAGTCCGCGGATCAAGCGTCCCGGCCGGAGCAATATTTCCTCCCCCGTCGCGGTAAACTTGGCTTACGGAAACCGTCCGAGAAAAATTGCCTGAAACGTCCCCGCTACCGGAAAGTTCCCAAAATCCCGAAGCGGAACTCATCCCGTACGGCCCGCCGACCGGTAACTCTCCCCACCCCTGGTTCGCGATGCTCCGGGCGGCGTCAATTCCTTCTTGGGCGAAAGCCGTAGCAACTTCGGCGTCTCCGCCGTAACGGACGGATTCAAAACCTCCTAAAATTAAAAATACGGCGCTGGTCGACAACGCGGCAAAAATTGATACCGCGACGAGAACTTCAATAACCGTTTGTCCCCTTTCCCGTCCGACAATATTTTTATTTTTAATTTTAAAAAACATTTATTGGATATTAATTCTTCCAACCTGGTTAATACTTAAAATTTTTGTTTCGCTGTTGACATTAGATAAAGTTATTGTTCCTGTCGCGCTCGGCGTTCCCTTCACCCTGGTAAATGTAATTTCTGACGGCCCTCCCAGACTTAAAGCCAGAGAAACCGTCTGGGGTAAATTGTAAGTTTCGTCGTATTCTGTGTCACGCGCGGCATAGGAGTCTCCCCGAAAAAAAATAAAACTAGCCCCAAAGCCAGTTGTAAAATAAACCCCGAATTTGCTGTTTTCTTTTCCGTTCATGGCCGCGCTCTGGGCTCGCCGCAGCGCCCCCAAGAGATCCTGGGAGTTGACGTCTATCTGATGGCTCGCGGAAAAAGATTGGAAAAAAGGAACTGCCGCCAAAACAAGAATGGCCGCCATTGATGAAACAATTAAAATTTCAATTAAAGTAAACCCCCTCTGCATATTTTTTTAACTATCTAATCTTCATGCCCGACGTCAGTTGATAAAGAGGCGTGACAATGGCAAGAGCCACTCCGGCAACGACAATACCGATAATTACGAGAAGGACCGGCTCCAAAATCGTCGAAAGATTTTTTGTCGCGGCATCGACTTCCGCCTCATAAAACTCCGCCAAGTAAAAAAGGACCTCTTCGAGTTTGCCGGATTTTTCTCCGACCGAAATCATTTGATGGACCATTGGCGGGAAAAGCTCGGGAAAAACGGCAAGAATTTTTGATAATTTTTCTCCCTCACCAACCTCGTGAGCGACTTTGGCCAATTCTATTTTATAAGCGAAATTTCCAAGCGTATCGGAAGTAATCTCGAGAGCCTTGCCGATCGGCAAACCGCTCCGTAGGAGCGAACCGAGCGTCCGGGAAAAACGGGCTAAGTTTAAATTTTTAGCTATTTTTCCAAAAACCGTTATGCGAATAATGAATTTGTGAAAATAGGGCCTGACCGCCTTCGTCCGTAAAATCCAGCGAAAAATAAAAAATAAAAAGATAACCAGGACGACCGCGTGAATCGCGTAATGCTGTAAAAAATCGGTCGTTGCCAGAAGCATTCTAGTAAGGAGCGGCAGTTCGATTTTAAAAGTTTTAAAAAGACGAGCTAATTTCGGGAAAACAATAATCGAAAGAGAAACGCCGAGAATCACGGTCGCTCCCAAAACAACCATCGGATACATCATGGCGGATTTGACGCGGCGCCTCAGTTCAAAGTCTTTCATCATCTCGTCGGCAAGGTGGACAAGATTCTCCTCCAGCTCACCGCTTTCCTCACCGGCTCTGACCTCATGAATGTAAAAATTGGAAAAAATTTTTGGATAACGGGCGATACCGGAAGCAAGTGTTTCCCCTTTTTCTACCATTTCAACCAGACTTCCAATAATTTTTTTCATTTTCGAAGAATTGGTCTGTTCCCCTAAAACCCCGAGGGCTTCGTTTAGTGTCAGGCCGGCCCTAAGCATCAAGGACAAGTGTTTGGTAAAAACGACTTTTTCAATATTGGAAATAAAACCGAGACGGTCAAATATCTTACTCAGATGAAGATTTATTTTCTTCTTTTCATGCAGGGAGATAACAAGAAGCTCTTTCGCGCGCAATAAATCCGCGGCATTTTTTTTATTAGCGGCCTCTATTTCTCCTTTTTCACTCTTGCCTTTTTTTGTCGAAGCGACAAAATGGAAAATCATAGTTCTTATTTTTTATAATCCTCTAACCGCCCCGAGCACTTCATCCAGGGTAGTTTTCCCGCCGATAACCTTTCTTATACCATCCTCAAACATTGTCGTCATCCCGTTTTTCACGGCTAAATTTTCTATATCTTCGGCGTTGGCTTTTTTCATAATTAATTCCCGTATATCGTTCTGCATCAATAAAACTTCAAAAATACCAATACGGCCGGCATATCCGGTTCCCCGGCAAGCCGGACATCCTTTTCCTTTATAAAATCTGGCAATTTTTGTTTTCCCGAAATATTTTCCATAAATCTCGGGGGGAATCTGGCGTTTCAACCCCTCCTTTTCGGCGGTATAACTCGTGATGCATTTTGAACAAATTTTTCTAACCAACCTTTGGGCAATAATCAAATTAACCGTTGAAGCCACCAAAAAAGGCTCTATCTCCATTTCAAGAAGACGCGGCAAGGTAGTCGCGGCATCATTCGTGTGGAGCGTTGAAAGCAAAAGATGCCCCGTCATGGCGGCGTTAACGGCAATGCCCGCCGTCTCTTCATCTCTTATTTCTCCGACCAAAATTACATCCGGATCCTGACGGATAATCGACTTCAACCCTTCGGCAAAAGTAAGATTGGTTTTCGGGTTAACCTGAATTTGGTTTGTTCCTTCGATGTCATACTCAACGGGATCTTCAATGGTGCATATATTCACATCCCTCGTATTAAGCATTTTTAAAATAGAATAGAGGGTTGTTGATTTGCCGCATCCGGTCGGGCCGGTCGCCAGGATCATTCCCCATGGTTCCTTGGCCGCCTTTTTTATCTTTTCATAATCATCCTTATCCAGACCCAAATTATCCAAATTAAAAGACTTCCCCCTTTCCGCGAGAAGACGCATCACCACTTTTTCCCCTTCGACGATCGGCATAACCGAAACTCTTATATCTACCGTTTCGCCGTCCAGGGCTTCCCTCATTTTTCCGTCCTGAGCCGCGAAATGCTCGTCGGTTTTCAATTTGGCCAGTATTTTTAGCCGCGCGACCAGCAAATCGTGGACGCTCTTGGGAAAAGAAGCGACATCGTGCATTACCCCGTCAATTCTGTAACGGAGCAGGGCTAATTTTTCATGCGGTTCTATGTGAATATCCGAGGCTCCGGACTCGTAGGCATTCCTCAAAACCGCTTCCGTCAAATTCACTACGGGAACTTCAAGGGCTCCCTTCTCAATGTTTACGGCCACCTGCTCAAGGTCGGCCATGCTTTCCTTTAAAATCTCCCCGAATTCCTTTTTAATATCTTTTTTATAACGGTCAAGAGCACCCTCCATATCTTTCTCCGTGGCAAAATGAGGAATTATTTCTTTCCCTGTTTTTTTAGAAATGAGCCTGATGGTTTCAAGGTCTGCCGGGTCGGTCATCGCCAGATGAATTGTTCCGTCTTCCTCGCGGAAAGAAATGACTTTTTGTTTTCGCGCCATCGCCTCGGGGACAATCTTCAATATATCTTCCGGGATACTTTCTTTTTTTAGAGATATGAACGGAAAATTTATAAAATCGGCTATGACCTGGCCGAGGTGCTTGTCGGAAATTAAATCTTTTTCCAGAATAGTTTCGGCCAGCGTTTGCTGCTTGATTCTCGCCTCTTCTCCAATCTCGTCCAGCTGCGAGGCGGAAATGATTTCTAGATCCGACAAAATTTTCTTCAGTTGTTTATCGTCTATCATTTTATTAAGCTAAAATTTTAATAATTCCAACGACGCGATAGCCGCTCCACAATTTATTTTTTCCTGACAAGCCATTCTTTGGCTTTTTTGATGACATCGTCGATAGAAAAATTTGCCTTAATCAGATAATCCTGGGCGCCGAGCGACTTGGCCCGTTCAATATCCTCGTCCTGTCCGAGATTGGAGAGAACAATAACCGGAATATTTTTCAGCTGGCTATCCATTTTTATCTCCCCCAAAAATTCGAAACCGCTCATCTGGGGAAGAATCAAATCAAGGAGAATAAGGTCCGGTATTTCTTTGACCTTCTTCAGAGCGCTCTCTCCGTCATAGGCGGAAATAACCTGAAGTCCCTCCGCCTTGACTTTCATGACGAGAATTTTGTGTAAAAATTGGTCATCTTCAACAATTAAAATTTTCTTTTTTTCTGGCATAAAATTATAATCTTTTATTTTAAATATTTTTTGTTTTCCCTGGAATCTGTCTGGCCGGCAGGGTAAAAGAGAAAGCGCTTCCTTTGCCCGGGACAGAATTAACCCAAATTTTTCCGCCATGATTTTCGATATAAGCCTTGACGAGATAAAGACTGAGCCCGTTTCCTTCCGTGTTCATTGTTACTATATTGTAAGCTCTGAAAAATTTAGTAAAAATGTCTTTTTGCTGGGTTTTCGGGATACCGATGCCCGAATCGGAAATCGCGCAAAGATAATTTCGCCCGTCTTTTTTGATTTCTATCCGGACTTTCCCTCCGACCGAATTATATTTTACGGCATTGTCAATAAGATTGAAAAAAACCTGTTTCAATTTGTCCGGATCCCCGTTTGTCTCCGCCCTCTCCCCGTCGTATGAAAATTTTATTTTTTTTCTCTCCATTTCTCCTTTTGTTTTCCGCAGGGTTTCCCTGACAACATGATCCAAATTAACCAGCTCGTGCTTCATTTCTATTTTTCCTCCTTCAACTCTGGCCACCCGGAGTAAATCATCGATGAGGTTGATGAGCCGGCGGTTGCTCAAAAAAATCTGCTTTACAAAACATCCCTGATCCTCAGTCAATTTGCCGACATCTCCGGCCAATAAGCTTTCCGCATACCATTTTATGGCCGACAAAGGACTTCTCATCTTATGGGAAGCAACGGAAATAAATTCAGATTTAATTTTTTCTAATTCGTTCTTTTTTTTATCGGTTTTTGCCATAAATTTTCCTCCCCGGATTTATTACCGGACCAAAACCTCCCCGACAACCTTGGCTACTTCGGCCGGAGTAACATTGGATTTGGTTAAAAATTTTACCGCCCCCAAACTTTGCCCCCTCTTCACCTCCCAATCCTGGCCGAGATTGGAAAAAATAATTACCGGTATCTTTTTTGTCTTATCATTAGCTTTAAGTTCTTCAAGCACGGCAAATCCGTCCTTCCCCGGTAAAATCACGTCAAGCAAAATTATATCCGGATTATTGCGGAGAGCCATCTCAATAGCTTTGATGCCAGTATCGGCTGTTACCACCCGGTAACCGTCCAAGCTAAATTTTGTTTTGTAGATTTCCATCAAATCCTGCTCATCCTCGACGAGCAAAATGGTTTTTTTAGTCTTGGGAGTTTTTTTATTTTTAGTTGGCATATTGCTGTTTAAAATTAATTACTTTTTATTTTTACCTAAAATATTTTTGATATTTTCTGCTACCTCGCCTGGTGTCACGTTTGATTTGGTAAGGTATCCCTCCGCCCCAAGATCATGGGCCATTTTTATTTCATAATCTTGATCCAGATTGGAAATAATAATGACCGGAATTCCGCGTGTCTCAGGATTTTTTTTCAGGTCGGCTAAAACCGAAAATCCCTCTTTCATGGGCAAAACTATGTCGAGAAGAATCAAATCCGGCTTCTCCTTCTCCGCCGAAATAATTCCTCCTGTCCCCGAATCGGCCGTCACAACCCTATACCCCTCTTTCGCGAGTTTGGTTTTATAAATTTCCCGGATGTCCTCTTCGTCCTCCACGATTAGGACTGTCTGTTTGTTGCTCAAGGCCATATTTTTAATGCTAATCTTCAAACTATTTAGGCGACAGGCAGAGTAAAATAAAACGCTGTTCCTTTGTTTTCCTCGGATTCAAACCAGATTGCCCCGCCATGAATTTTAATAATTTCAAAGGTGATAAACATTCCTAAACCGGTTCCCTCGATATTCGCCCGCTTAACATTAGAGCCGCGGAAAAATCTGCTGAAAATCTTTTCTTGTTCGCCTTCGGGAATGCCAAGACCTTCATCGGCTATCTTAACCTGAATATATTTTCCGCCCTTCCCGGTAAAGCCGTAGCGGGGAATTATCTCCTCGGGAGCGACCCGGTTCGCCGCCGAAACGGTTATTTCTATTTTTTTGCCCGATGGAGTAAATTTTACCGCATTGCTCAAAAGGTTCAAAACAACTTGGAGAATCCTGTCTTTATCGGCTAAAACTTTTGGCATGGCCGGCGAAGGTTTATTCCAGACAAAATCAATATCTTGACTTTTTATACTGACGGCTGAATTTCCCGCCGCCTCGTCAACAATATCCTCAATCTGACAGGGCGCCGGCTGAACCTTCAATCTCGCCTCATCAAGCCTTGAAACATCGAGCAGATCATTTACGAGAGAAAGCAGGCGGTCGTTCGAGGTATAAAGTTGTTCGACAATTTCTCTTTGTTTCAGATTAATTTTACCCAGATCCTCATTCCTTAACATTTCAAGCGACCAGCGGAAAACATTAAGCGGATTTTTCAGCTCATGAGCGGTGTAGCTCACAAAATTTTTCCTCATCTGGTTAAGTTCTTGAAGTTTAAGGTTATTTTTGCTCAACTCCTTGTTGGCTGTATTCAGATCCTTGGTCCTCTTGGCTATCTGAATTTCTAGTCCCCGGTGCGAAGCGGCTACCTCGCCTGCCATTTCATTAAATTGATTGGCGATTTTCTCAAATTCATCGCCCGTTTCAAGCTCGACCCGGGAATCGAGGTCTTTGGAAAAATTTTCTATTCCTTTTTCCAGCACCAGCAAAGGTTCGATAAAAAATATTTTGACGAGCATGAAGATAAATACGATGAGGAGAACAAAAAATAATAAAATAACCGGCATCAGATCCTTCAGTTCCCTTTCTACGTCTGTAACGCTTTCGGCCGACATATCTACCCCGACTATCCCGACAATTTGCCCCTGGATATTCTTTAGCGGAGCGTAAGCGGAAAGAAAACATCCCCATTTATCGCAGGCAATATCCTCGTCCGCCCCGACCGTTCCGGAAAAAGCCGCGAGCATGGCGGGATATTCGGACAAAATATATTCTTCACCAACGTGCGCCCTGTCTTCTTCGGGATCGATTACCCCGTTTCTGTTTGAATCCTCGGGAATTGTGCTATCGAGAACAAAAATTCCGACCCCCCCCTGCCCGGAAAGCCGCAGGGTATAAATACTATTGACTAGAAGGGTAGCCGCCTGGATTTTATGTAACGGCGCGACTAATCTCTCGTATATCGCGGACGACTCGTCGGCCGGAGAAACGATTGTTTCGTGGCTGGCTACGTCAATACTGGCGGAAGACACTTGGGCTAAAGTTATGAGCTCCCTTTTCAAGCTACCGCGAACGTCTTTCATGATCTCCCGGTAGATAAAATACCCTCCAAAGATAAAAACTGTCAGGGCAATTATCCCCAAAGATAAACCAAATTTAAAGGATAGGTTGATTTTTTTTAAAAACTTCTTTTCCCCCATAGATTTAAATATCCTCTTGAATCTATTATACCACAAAATCGGACATTTTTCACTTTTTATCAGTTTTTCCGATAACTAAAATGCGCCCAGAAGGATTCGAACCTTCGACCGTTCGCTTAAGAGGCGACTGCTCTGCCAACTGAGCTATGGGCGCATATTTATTTTTTTGTATAAAAAACGGCTTTTTGCGCCCGGCAGGAATCGAACCCACATTACTGGTTCCGAAGACCAGTGCTCTGTCCATTGAGCTACGGGCGCCAATCAAACCATAACTTACCATATCCTAAAAAATTTATCAAAGCCCGGAGGTTCATTCTACGGAGTACCCGACGTTCCCCTGTCTTCCGGCCTAATCTTAACCTCTATCGCAACCTGGTTGGCTTCCGCCACGGACAATTCCCCGCCTTGCGTTTCCGCCCCGCTAAACGAAGCGCTTGCCAAACTGATAATCCTGAAATCGGTTATCTCCCACGCCGCCACTTCCGAGAAAGGCTTAAGATTGATTGTAAAATCTATTTTTCCCTCTTCCCCCGGCAAAAGTTTAGCGAGCCGGCTGATTTCCCGGCTGGTCCAGGTAATAGTCCCGCGTCGCAGTTCCGGAGAAAGCTGAACTCCGACAATTTTTCCGCCGTTTTGATCGACAAGAGTCGTCCAGTCCAAAAGCATCTTGTTGTTCCGCGAAGTAGAATCAAAATTTATTTTTATTACCAGCCCTTCCAGATTTTGTTCGCTCATGTTTTTGTAAAAAATGGAATAGCCGAGCGTATCCCTGAAGCCGGCGCTCGCGAATTGTCCCTGGCCGTTTACCGCCAGACCGAGATCCAGCAAAGAATTACTTATTTCCGGAATAACCTCTTCCTCGACCCCCTTCCTTGAACCAAAAATGTCTGGAACTACGGCCGGATCTATCTCCTTGGCGCTCGATCTCTTATCTTGGCCGGCGATTATCTTTTCGGCCGACAGGAGACGCCTCGGATAAGCGCTGGATTCTTTCTGAAACATGGCGATAAATTGGATGTCTCCCAGAGGATCAAGAAGATAAAAATAAGAAAAAACGGAAAATCCCAGCAATAAAACTAAAATGATAAAAGAAGCCACCTTCAAAAGATTTTTCTCAAAATGACTGACCGCTTTTTCCATAAACTTAAAAATTTATAACCAATAAACCGCACCGCGCACTGCAGTTTCTATTCTTGAAGGCCCAGAATCCGCCGCCTCCAGATCAATGATGTCGATCGAATCAATCTCAAAAAAATAATTTAATTTTTCCAATTTCTCCAGATAACCGAGGGTTGCGGAAAAATTCCCTTCCGCGGTTATCTCGAGAGGAACCTTAAAATAATTTCCTTCTTCAACTTTCTTATTGATATCAAATTTTATTTTTTGTTTTATGTCTTTACCGGCTAAAGTTTCCAAAAATTTTACGAATTCGAATTCATCGCTTACCTCGGAAAAAAATTCTTTTGAAACTTCCCCGACTTCGGCCTCGCGCTTCTCGATATTTCTCGTAACTTCCTCGAGCGACGGCTGCCTCAGATAATCCTCGGAAATCCTTTCTGCATCAGTCCGCAGGGCGTTTCTTTGTTCCACGATGTCGGAAACCGTTATAGACAAAAGTAAAACCGTGCTGCCAAATAAAACCGCCAGGAGGGAGAGATAAGCCAAATTTGCTTTATTAAAAATCATACGCGTCCTAAAGTTTGGAAAAATTAACGACGGCCGTTATTTCAAAACTCACCAGCTCTTTACTCGAAATATCTTCCATTGAAATTTCCACCTCGGAAAACCTCCCCTCCACTTCAAGATTTTTTTTGAAATTAATCAGGTCTTCGCGGGTAGCCGCCACTCCTCTGACCGTTGCTCCCTTCCCTTCCTTTGAAAAAACCAGCTCACTTACTTTGACTCCGACCGGAACGGTTTTGACCAAATCAGCCAAGCTGTCGGAAAAAAAGGTAAATTTGTCCTGAAGTTTGCCCATGACGGAAATTTTGTCGTTTAAAATTTTTGTCCGGTCAAGAATCTCCCCCGTTCTTCCGGCTATCCCCGCTTCGCTTATCTTTTCAGCCAAACCGACATTGGCCAAGATCATCGTGACAGCGGCCGTAAAAAGAAAAAGAGAGATGGCAGCAAAAAACACAACCACCCTCCGGCCCCGCTGGATTTCTACCTCTCTTCTTCTCTCGTATGAAAGTAGGTTAAGAGTAATCATATTCAGTCTGTTTTCAGCCCCGCCAGGGCCAATCCGATGGCCGTAGCGAAAGCGACCGGCGATCCCGGCAATTTGATGCGTTGTTTCCTTTCCGGCCGGATATTGGCAAATGGATTGCCGAGCGAAACTGCCAATTTTGTTTTTGAGGCGAGATATTCCGGCAATTTTTTCGTCTGGGCAACTCCGCCGCAAATAAATAATTCCCTAACTTCCCCGCCGCCCCTTTGACCTTCAAATTTCAAAACTTGTTTTATTTCTTTTATAATCAACGAAAAGTTTTTCTCAATAATTTTATATTCCTTGGATTTATTGTCTTCTAAGCCGCACTCTATTTTTCTGGTTTCGGCTTCGGCTAAAGAAATTTTTAACCCCGACGCGATCTCTTCGGCGATTCCCGAGCCGGAAACCGGGATACTTATACTAAACTGTATCGCCCCCTTATCATACAAGATAAGGCTGGAACGATTGGCCCCGAGATCAAGCACCAATTTGGGCGCTTCTTCTGATTTTTTATCTTTTTTTTCCGGGATCAGACAATTGATGATTGCCCCCGCTTCTATTTCCAGCGTTTCGGTTTGCAGGCCGGCCGCGGCTAAAACCTCAAGGTAATCGTCAACAATTTTTCTGGGAGCTACACCGACCATTACCTCCATAAGATCGTTATCCGGTTTCTCCGGCTGAAACGGCTGCCAGTCTATATAAACTTCTTCAGCTTTGAGGGGAAAATGGTGTTGTATGCCCTCAAGAATAAAATCGTTAACTCTTTTGGCTTCCATGGTTGCCGGTATCTCAATGACTTTGATAAAAGTTTTTAGTTCGGGCAAACAAACGGAAACTTTCTTGGTCCTGATTTTTCTTCCCTTGGCGGAGGATACCAATTTTTTGATGGCCTTGGCAGCCTTGTCCTTATCCTTGATAACCCCTTTCTCCATCAAGCCCGGCGGCAACACCAGTTCGTTCCACGACCTGATGTTTTTTTGTCCGTCAAGCCAAACCAATCTGAGCGATGTGTCGCTGATATCAAGGCCGAAAGAATTTTTTGAAAAAAAAGACATAAAAATTTTATTCGCTTCTCGTTCCCTTAACTTTTCTCCAGGTTCCGGCCGCGGTAGAAGCGACGGTCATATTGGCTGGCGTCACTCCGGCGCTGTCGTAATTAATAGTCGCGTTATTATTTAGAAAAACACGATAACCGGCAGCGGCCATGGCATTGCCGTTGTTATTTATAGTCACACTTCCGTTCGGGGCGTAAAAAACTCCTCCGTCGACGTTGTTGGCGACATTAATCGCCGGCGACGAGTCGCTAGTTTTTGTATTTGTACTTACAAACATAATATAGCTTCCATCAATTCCGGAACGCTCCAGAACGGCATTGTTGGAAATAGTAATCGTCCCGGAATTTGCCATGTCGCTTGGTTTGTCGGCCAGAATCAGGCCACTAGCCGGCCCGAAAGCGGTGCTAAGTTTCAAGACGGAATTATTAGTCAGGAGAACATTGCCCAAAACCCAGACTGGCCCGGTAATAGTGACTGTGGTGCTATCAATCGTCAGGTTTCCATTAATTTTTTTTGGGCCAATAGTGCTGCCGTTCGGCGCGGTATAGTTCCCGCTGATTGTTCCGCCAGCTTCGGCTGCCTGATGCCAGAAATTAAAATCGAAAGACGGAAGAGCCCGGGGCGCCGGGGTCGAACTATTCGGGTGTTTTGTGCCGGTAACCGTTGAACCGGAAATATCAGCCGGATTATTTTTATAATAAGCGTCGCGGTTAACTTGCGAATTTAAAACCCTGTCGGCATAAGCATCACGGATATTGTCGCAATTATCAATTTTCCCGCCAACCCTTGAAACATAAACATCTCTTTCCGTTTCGGCATTATTGCTGCAAGTAACATCTGCTGCGGAATATAAAGGGCCGTTCTGCACCTCGGCATTATTGGAAAGGCCGACTCCTCCCCCCGTAGCCTGGACCGCGAAATCAAAACCTGACTGGGTAACAGTCTGGGGCGCTGTCGAGGTCTGAATTTTCACCGTCTTGGTTTCCCCTCCGGGAGTAGTCCCGACCGAAGTTACCGTTTTCAGAGTGCTTGTTCCGCTCACGGTCGTGGTAAAAGTTCCGTTGCCCATATTAATATTACTTTCCCCGACGTAGCCGGAACCGAAAGTTCCCCCGCAATTTGTCCCGACAGTCTGGTTCAGGCACCAAACCGCTTTATTGGCGCCAGCCTCGGCAAACCAAAGAGCCTGGGAATTATCGTTAATCGCCTTGTTAAGTTTTGTCGCGTGGACCGACTTGTCAATTACCACTACCGCGTACGCCGAAACCAAGGCCATTATCATGGCGGCAATCAAGAGAACCTGCCCACGGTTGTCCGGCATTTTTTTCATTTATTTTTCAAGTTAAATTTCTTGTCTATAGCCAAAGTTTTTGTTTTTCCGGAAATGTTTTTTGACATTGATAATTGGACCAAAACCGAACTAACGCTGTCATAGCTGCTATTATCATATATAAACTGAAGCCGGCTGACCGAATCGGACAAGGCCCTGGCGAGCGTTGCCCTGCTGCTCGCCGGATCGGCTTGCTGCGAAATAAAAATTTTATTATTTGATAAATACACCGCGGCGTAATCGTATTTCCCGGATATTACCTTTCCGGCCGAATCAATTGAAGGAATTTCCAAAACCAATGTCCCGGCCGAAGCGGTGTAATTTATTGAATTGATTGTCCTTGAGGAAAGCGCCTTGTCGGCTACCCTGACTACCCGGCCGACGGCTTCCACGGCCTCGGCCCCCTGAAGCTGAAAATCCGAACCCGCTGAATTAAGATTAAAAATTCTTCCGTGCGTGATAAAAAGATCCATGATGACAATTGAAATAAGGGAAACCAGGGTAATCACGACAATCGCCTCAACAATGCTTATCCCTTTATTTTTCAAAAAAATTTTTCGGAACGGCCAAACGGAAAATTTATTCATATACTTTGCTTCTTAAAGTAGATAATTGGATTTCTTTAGCCGAGCCTCTTTCCTGCCAGACAACCTTGGCGGTTATTTTTTTTATTTCCGTTCCGCTGTAATTTTGGATAGTCAGTTTGCCAGCTAAACCGGCAAGTTCTCCCGGGCTGATTTTCAGAAAACCCTCGGGAAAATTGCCCACCGTCTCCGTGTCGAAAAACCAATCGTTGTTTTTTATGGAACTTTCCAGATGGATATTATCAATGTAGTAATAGGTACTATTTTGTCCCAAAAAACCAACATAACCATTCGCAAAAGTACTGTCGCTTTGGTCAACTTTCAAAACATCATCCAGATAAACCTTCAGGGATGTCCCGAGGGTTAATACTTTGAGTTTATACCATGTTCCCGTGTTGTGTGCCTGGCTCGCTGTCCAAAGAACGGTCGGAGTCCCTGCCAAAAATTTTACGAGCTTTATTGAGCTGCTCGTAATGCTCCAGTAATAATAATTTTCAATATCCTGATAACGGAAAACAATTCCTGTCTGCCAGTTTGCCGCGGAAGACGGCAAAACTTTCAAATAAGCGCTAAAGGTAAAATCGCTGTAATAACTTTCCGGCATAAGGCCGGCGCTCGAAATACTGCTTCCTACCATTATTGAGGCGGGCGCCACGCTTTGTACCTGCGTCGGGCTCTGAGCCCCGGCGTCGCTTATGATTTTTTGCTCGCCGATATTGTAAGCCAATCCGACAAAATTTCCGTCAGTCCGCTCGGTCAAATTGTCAAAGGGATAATTGCTCAGGGCGGCCAGCTCCGCTTCGGCAAAACTATAAGCCAAATTTCTGTTTTGGTTGCTTTGATTAACTCTAAAACTTATTAATGAAGCGGAGAAAACGGATAAAACGAGAACGAGGATAAAAAGACTAACCACCACCTCTATCAGAGACGTTCCGGCTCCGTCTCTTTTCCTCCGGAAAATTTTGTCTTTTAATTTTTTTTTAAAAATCATGCTAAATCTGGGCTAGCGAATAAATTGGCAACAAAATTGAAACCGCCATAAAGGCGACCCCCAAACCCAAAACTAAAATTAAAATCGGCTCAATGATGGCGGACATCGAATCAAAGGTATTCGTTACCCTCGTTTCGTAAAAAGACGATATTTCTGAAAGAACCTCGTCGAGCACCCCCGCTTCTTCTCCGACGATAATAATTTGGATAATCAGATTCGGGTAAATATTTTTATATTTTCCGAGGGCCGTATGGACAAAGTTCCCTTTGTTGACCTCGTCTCTCGCCTCAAGAAGAGACTGTTTGTATAAAACGTTGTCCAACCCGTTCGCCGTTGCGAGGAATGCCTCGGAAATGGGAACGCCGGCCTTAAGAAGGATACCGAGATTTCTCGAAAGGCGAGCCAGATTTTGCTCTTTGATAATCCCTGAAATAACCGGGAGCTTGAGAAGGAACGCCATCCACAAAAATTTTCCGCGCCGGGTTTTTTTCCAAACGAGAAAAAAGACAACCAAAGCTACGAGCGAGGCCAAAACAAGAATGCCGTAATTTACAACTACATCGGAAATACCGATCAAAATACGCGTTGGCAAAGGTAATTTCAAATCGGCTTCTTCAAAAATTTCGGCAATGCGCGGGAAGATATAAAAAACAACGACTATTCCAAGAAGAACCATGGCGCTCGCCACGACGATCGGGTAAGCCATGGCAGATTTTAGTTTTCTCTTGAGCGCTTCTTCTTTCCGCGACAATTCAAAGAATTTTTCCAAAACCATTACCAGATCGCCTTTCATCTCGCCGATTCTTACCATACTGATCAGGGCCGCCCCAAAAACATCCTTGTGTTTAGACAAACTCTTCTCCAGGGAATTTCCCTTGATCAGATCATTTCTTATATCCCCTAGTACTTCCTTCCAATATTTATTTTTGCTTTGCTCGGAAAGAATTTCGATCGCCCTGGGCAGAGAAACTCCGGCCCGGATCATTAATGACAGATGCTGGATAAAATAAAGTTTTTCTTCCGATTTGATGGAATGACCTTTGAAAAAAGTTGAAATCCGATCCAGCATAAATATATTTATAAAAATTAAAAAATCCCCTCCCGCCCTTAAATAACCCTTATTAACTCCTCGAGAGTCGTATCGCCGCGGAGTACCTTCGCCACTCCGTCTTCGGCCAAAGAAAGCATCCCTTGCCCGCGGGCGGCCTTGTCTATTTCTTTCAGGGAAGCACCTTCAAGAATTTTGGAATATATCTCCGGAGTATTTCTCAAAACTTCATATAATCCTATTCTGCCGTGCAACCCCTCGGAACGGCACATTTTGCAACCTTCGCCGCGATACAAAAAAATATTTTTTGAGGATAGGTCTAGCAGAGCGGTTATTTTTTTTAAATCAACGCCAAGCTGTTTTTCAATCAAATCTATCTCTTTCGAGCGGGCGGCAAATTTTGTCTTGCAGTGCGGGCATATTTTTCTGACCAAGCGCTGCGCTAGGACAACATTGACCGTCGAAGCTACGAGATACGACGGGATACCCATTTCCGTAATTCTCGGCAGTGTTGTAACCGCGTCATTCGTGTGCAAAGTCGAGAGAACCAAATGCCCGGTAAGCGCCGCGTGCAGGGCGATTTCCGCCGTTTCCTGATCCCGAATTTCTCCGACCATAATGACGTTCGGATCCTGCCTTAAAAAAGCTCTGAGACCCGCGGCAAAAGTATAACCGATTTGCGGATTAACCTGGCTCTGATTGATTCCGGTCACACTGTACTCGATCGGATCCTCAATGGTTGAAATATTAATTCCCGGCCTGTTGATCATGCCAAGCAAAGTGTAAAGAGTCGTAGTTTTTCCGCAGCCCGTCGGGCCGACCGCCAAAATCATTCCCTGAGCCCTCTTAATTTCCTCTTTTACAATTTTTGCGAAATTAGGAAGAAAACCGAGCTCTTCCAAGGACAACTGTTTTAATTCCTGGTGAAGAATACGCAGCACAACCTTCTCCCCCTCAAGGACCGGAACAATGGAAACGCGGAGAGAAACCCGGTAGTCCGGACCAGCCATGGTGAAACGGCCGTCCTGGGGCAGACGGTGCTCATCGATCTTCAGATGCGACAAAATTTTTAATCTCGAGAGAACGCCGGCGTGTAATTCCTTCGGCAAAAAAATAACCTCTCGCAAAATTCCATCAACCCTGTAACGAACCAGTGATTTTTCTTCCGTCGGTTCTATATGGACATCTGACGCCCCTTCTTTAATCGCGTTCTCAATCAACCCCTGAACTATCTTAATAACGTTAATTTCCTTTCCTTCCTGAACTTTAATTTTTTCTACTTCCTGCTCGATGTCCTTGCGATATTGGCCGATGACCGTTTTCAATCCGGAGGGAGCGGTAAAAAATAATTTAATCTTTACGTCTTCCTTTCTCCTGATAAATTCCACCATCTGCAGGTCGGGCGGCGCGGCCGTCGCTACCCTGACTTCATCCCCGACTTTTTCAAAAGGCGCGATTTGATATTTGATCGCCAGATTATGAGGAATAAAATTAAGAATATCTGCCGTGACAATCTTTTTTTCGAGAGAAACAAAAGGCAAACCGTAATATTCGGCCGCCTCTTTATAAAGTTTTTCTTCGGATATTAAATTTTTCGCAAACAAAAAATCTTCAAGCGGCAAATCCGCTTTTGACGAATCCAAGACGGCCTGGTCAATCACCGTTTCTTTAATCAGATCGTCGGAAGCGATAATTTTTTTTAAATCGGCCAGCGGGATCATCGGACGAAAAATTATATAATATTTTTTATTGTTTCCCCCTTATAGATAGGCTTCGGCGACTTCTTCGGTAATCAACCCTTCTTTAACCATACGCCTCAAATCCTGAGCCAAGGTGAACATCCCGAGCCCCGCGCTTGTCTGAATAACGGTATTGATCTGGGCTGACTTGTTTTCTCTGATAAGGTTGGCAACCGCCGAATTATTAATCATTATCTCTTTGGCGGAAATCCGACCACCTCCGGCTTTAGGAAGAAGGCGCTGGGAAATAACCCCGGCCAAGGTCATGGATAATTGAAGGCGGATTTGATTCTGCTGATGCGGCGGAAAAACGTCGATAATGCGGTCAACCGTCTGAGCCGCGCTGTAGGTATGCAGGGTTGCCAAAACCAAATGTCCTGTTTCCGCGAGAGTCAGAGTCGATGCGATCGTCTCGAGATCACGCATTTCGCCGACCATGATAACGTTCGGATCCTGACGCAAAACGTGTTTTAGTCCTTCGGCAAAAGAGTTTATGTCAAAACCGAGCTCTCTCTGTTTAATAATACTGCGGTCGGCGGAAAACAAAAATTCTATTGGATCTTCCAGGGTAACAATATTGCAAAGTCTTTCCTCATTTATCTGGTTGATCATCGCCGCGAGAGTTGTAGATTTTCCGTGTCCGGTCGGGCCGGTCACGAGAATCAATCCTTGCGGAAGTTTAACGAGATCAAAAACAACCTGGGGTAAATCTAGCTCGGTCATGGTCGGAATTTCGGAAGGAATAACGCGGGCGACCATTCCGATGTTTCCTTTTTCCCAGTGTAGGTTCACCCTAAATCGGGTGCCTTTCACTTCGTGGGAAAAATCCAACTCCCGCCGGCTTATAAATTTTTCCTTCTCTACTTCTGAAAGAATTTCAAAAATTATTTTTTCCAGTTCTTTCGGTTTTAAAACAGCCTCGTCTTCCATCTCCGTCAACTGCCCGTCGATCCGGAGAAACGGCCGGCGGCCGGAAGCCAAATGCAAGTCGGAAGCTTTTCTTTCAGCGGCAGCTTGAAAAAGAGAATTCAAAACCATATTTTTTTTAAATTAAAATTTATACCCATTTTTTAGCTTTTAACCCGGCCAAAGCCGCCTCTACCTGTGCTTCCTGCTTACTCCCCCCTTCTCCTGAGGCAACCAATTCTTTTTCAAGATAAATCCCTACCTTGAAACGTTTGGCATGATCCGGACCGACCTCTTCCAAAACTTTGTAAGTCGGAGTAACGCCGTTTTTTTCCTGGGCCATCTCCTGAAATCTGCTTTTGGGGTCGAGATACAATTCGTTCTCAAGAATGTAGGGCAATTTAACAATCAAAAAATTCCTGGTAAAATCTCTTGCTACAATATACCCCTGGTCCAAATAAATTGCCCCGGCCAAGGCCTCGAAGGCGTTGGCCAAAATATATTGCCTGGCCTTAGAATCGGAAGACTCCTTCGCTTCCCCTTTGCTCAAATAAAGATACTTGTCCAAATCCAGTTCTTTGGCGATCTCGGAAAGCATCTTGGCATTAACCAGACTCGCCCGCCAGTTTGTAAGCTCTCCCTCGGGATTGGGATAATTTTGATAGAGATATTCGGTGACAATCAGTTCCAAAACCGCGTCTCCTAAAAATTCCAGCCTTTCGTTGTGCGCCAGTTTAAAGCCGGGATTTTCATTCAGATAAGACCGGTGGACCACCGATTGGGCGAGGAGATCGCGATTTTTAAATTTTATGCCTATTTTTTCCTCCAGAGTGGCGAGATCCTTCATTGTTCTCGTGCGGAGCACGAATGAGTACGAATAACACTAATGATTTACGTCAATTCGTGCTATTCGTAAAGATTCGTAGCCCGCAAAATTATTTTTCTTTATCCTTGTCTTTTTTTTCATCTTTAATTTCTCCGGCAGCAATCATATCCTTGTAAATCGCCCCGAGTACCCCGTTTATAAATTTTCCGGAAGAACCGCTGCCGAAAGTTTTGGCCAGTTCTATCGCCTCGTTGATAACGACGCGCGGAGGAACCGGTTTTTCCCCTTTCGCTCCGGAAAATTTCAATTCAAAAATTCCCAGACGTAAAACGTTGCGGTCAACCAGGGTAATTTTTTCGATCGGCCATTCCGGGGCGTATTTTTTTATATATTTGTCTATTTCTTTTTTATTTTCGGAAACGCCCCCGACCAATTCCACGACAAAATCGCTCTCGTCAAGCTTGGGAGCGAATTCTTTGATATTTTTGCTGGCGGCAGAAAGAACTTCCTCCTCCTTCTGGCCCATAAAATCCCACTGGTACAAGGTCTGCAGGGCAATTGTTCTCGCGAGATGCCGGCTAGCCATGGCTAAACCTTAATTATTTTTTCTTTTTCTTCGGCGCGCTGATTTTAAGCGCTACCCGGCCCGAGTATGTGCCGCAAAATTTGCAGGCATGATGCGACAGGACGGGTTTTTTGCACTTGGAGCAAATCGAATATTGCACTTTTTTCAAGGCAAAATGAGAAGCCCTTCTTCTCTTGTGCGAACTTGTCCTTCTGTGTCCTGGTAAACCCATAGTTTTAATTTATATTTTATATTTTTTAAACAAACGTTACGCTGGCAGCCCGGTCTTCGGTTTCTTTGAACCTCATTAATCTCACTCCTTGCGTCGCCCGGCCCAGAGTGGAAATGCTCTTGAAAGGCATTCTGATAACCTGGCCGAATTTGGAAATAATAATCAGATCCCTTTCATCCTTGCTCGAGGCGACTTGAGCGGAGATAATTTTTCCCGTCTTTGGGGTAACCTTGGCTGTTTTAATGCCGGAACCGCCGCGGCCCTGGACTTTATAATTTTTGAGATTGGTTCTTTTGCCAAAACCGTTTTCCATTACCACCAGAAGTTCAAGCAAATTTTTGGAAATAAGGTTAGGATCGATCACGTCCATGCCGACGACCGAATCTTTTCCCTTGATTCTTACGCCGCGGACTCCGCTTGCCGCCCGACCCATCGGCCTGACGTTTTTTTCTTTGAATCTGATGGCCTGACCCTGGGCGGTGATCAAAATTATTTCGTCGTTGCCGGTTGAAGGTTTAACCCATTCCAAACGGTCGCCGTCGTGGAGCTTTATGGAAATAAGGCCGGAACGGCGGACGTTTTCAAAATCTTTAAGTTCAACTTTCTTGATGACGCCTTCTCTTGTAACCATGACGAGGTACTTGAAATCTCCCTCGCCAAGTTCTTTGGCGGAGAGAATGGCGGAAATTTTTTCCTCCGGCGCGAGTTGCAGGAAATTCACGATCGCCTGACCCTTCGAGGTGCGGGAGGCCGCGGGAACATCGTAGGCTTTGAGCTGGAAGACGCGGCCGCGGGTTGTGAAGAAAAGCAGGTCGAGATGGGTTGTCGTGGAAATCAGATGTTCAACGGTATCCTCTTCTTTGGTAGTAAGACCCATCACTCCTTTGCCGCCTCTGCTTTGGGTCCGGAAAGTTTCCGGGGAAAGACGTTTGATATATCCGTCAGCGGTCACGACGATAATAGTCGCTTCGTCGGGAATCAAATCTTCAACTGAAAAATCCTTGACCGCGTGGGCAATAATCTGGGTTTTTCTTTCGTCTCCGTACTTCTCTTTCAGCCCGTCTATATCTTTTTTGATCAAACCCAAAATTCTTTTCGGCGAAGCGAGAATCGTTTCGAGTTCCTTTATCAGGGCCATTTTTTCTTTGAGCTCCTCTTCAATTCTCATCCGCTCGAGGTTGGCGAGCTGTTGCAATTTCATTTCGAGGATTGCCACTGCCTGAACCTCGGTCAATTTGAACCGCTGCATCAAGTTGACCCTGGCTTCGTCCTTGTCTTTGGACTTCTTTATCAATTTTATGACCGCGTCGATATTGTCGACGGCAATCTTCAATCCTTTCAAAATATGCGCCCGCTCCTTGGCTTTTTTCAATTCGAATTCTGTCCGCCGGCGGATGACTTCCTTACGGTGAGCCAAATAATATTCCAAAATCATTTTCAGATTCAAAACTTTCGGCTGGATACCGTCGACCAAAGCCAGCATGTTCACGTGGAAAGAATCTTGAAGCTGAGTAAGATCAAAAAGCTGGTTTAAAATCTTTTTAGGGTAGGAATCTTTTTTAAGTTCAATAACAATCCGGACGCCTTCCTTGTTTGACTCGTCGCGGAGATCTTTAATGCCTTCGATTTTTTTATCCTTGACCAGAAGAGCAATCTTCTCGAGCAAGGTGGCTTTATTAACCTGGAAAGGTATTTCCGAAACGATAATTTTGAAATGTCCGGCTTTATCCTCCATAATTTCCGTTTTGCCGCGCATGACGATTGAGCCTTTGCCGGTCGCGTATGTCTGCTTGATGGCGTTTATATCATATATAATCCCGCCGGTCGGAAAATCCGGACCTTTAACGAATTGAACAAGTTCCTCGACGTCGCAATCGGGATGCTCAATAAGATGGCTAATCCCGTCGCAAATTTCCGAAAGATTGTGGGGAGGAATACTGGTCGCCATACCCACGGCGATACCCATGGTCCCGTTCAAAAGCAAGTTCGGAAGACGGGCCGGCATTACCTGGGGTTCCTTGTGAGAACCGTCGTAGTTGGGAATAAAATTAACCGTTTCTTTTTCTATATCCAAAATCATTTCCTCGGCGATGTGCGCCAATTTCGCTTCGGTATAACGCATGGCTGCCGGAGAATCTCCGTCCATCGAACCGAAGTTTCCCTGACCCCAGACCAAGGGGTAGCGCATGGCAAAATCCTGAGCCATTCTGACCATCGAATCGTAAACCGCCACGTCGCCGTGCGGATGATATTTGCCCAAAACTTCGCCGACCACGGTCGCCGACTTCCTGAATTTGGCTCCCGGTTTCAAACCGACATCCCACATGGCGTAAAGAATCCGGCGATGGACCGGCTTCAAACCGTCCCGGACGTCCGGAAGGGCGCGGGCAATAATAACCGACATGGCATAATCCAAATAAGACTCCTGCGCTTCTTTTTCAATAAGGCAGGGCTCTATTTTACCCATGTAATCCTTCTTCGGTTGTTCTCCTTCGGCCTCGGGCTTTGCCTGACCGAAAGGTTTTTTCGCTTTAGCCATTTTGTCTTTTATCTTTATATCGGAAATTATTTATTTTCTATTTTATTTTTCATTTCCTCAACCAAAATTTTTTCTTTAAGTTTTTCCAATGTTTCGGCGTCGGCTCCTTCCGCGGCCTTGCCCGCCAGATATTCTTCGAGATTGGTCCATTCCGTCTGTAAATTTTGGAAAGAATTCTCAAGTTCGGGATTGGAAACCGCCTCCCTGAAATATGTATAACTGTTCGATCCGAGATTTAGGGAAAGGTTTTTTCCAAAAACCGCGAGCCAAACAAAAAATATTATTGCGGTAACCGCCGCCACGCTCGCCCACATCACGGTTTTCTTTTTTCCCGGAGACCAGGATTTCCCGACGTCTTGGACAACATTTTTTTTCGGAGGAATGGGCGCCGTTTTCTCTTCCGGCCCGCTATCCCGCTCGGCCGGTTCTGCCATGACCGGAGAAATATTTTCTAAAACAGGCAGACCGCTTTCGTCTTTAACTATTTGCGGAAAAACTTTCTTGTTTTCCTCGGTCGCGGGAGCGGTTTCCGCAACAACCGGCGCAGGTTTTTCCTTTTTCCGCCGGCTGACGACGTAAACCGGTATTTCAACTTCTTTTTTCAGAGATCGCCTCCTGGTTATTTTTTTATTACCAACGGCTTTTGGAGCCATATTCTTAGTCTTTATCTAAAATAATAACTTTTGTTTCTTCCTGGGGCAAATCCTTTTTCAAAATTTTCAGCTTAGGGAGATGTTCTGCCTTTCCGGCGCCCATCTCTTTAAGAAATTTATCCACCGGATCAATATCCATTTTAAGCCCGGGAATTTTATAATGCATCGGGATAACTATCCTCGGTTCTATCTCGTTGATTATTTCCGCCGCCTCGCGGGCCCCGATTGTCCATTTATCTCCGACCGGGATAAGAAGAATATCAACGCCGTCGAGTTTGGCGACCTGCTCCTCGTTCAAGGTATGCCCTAAATCGCCAAGGTGGGCGATGGAAATCCCTTCCATTTCTATTCTGTAGGCAACGCTTTGCCCCCGTTCTTTTCCTTCGCTCTTGTCATGCCAGAAGGGAATACCGTAAACAAAAACCCCTTTTACTTCGTATTCGCCCGGGCTGCTGATTAAAAACGGTGTTTCTCCCTTTTCTCCGCGGACCGCATCGACATTATTATGGTCGTCGTGGTCGTGGCTCACGGTAACAATATCGGCGCTAAGACGCGATAACTTTAAACCGACCTCTCCTCCGTATGGATCGGTTACAAAAGCCACGTCTTTTCCCTGAATTTTGAAACACGATTGTCCAAGCCACGATATCGTCATAAATTTAAAATTATTTTCTAATACGCTCCGTGATTTCCGACCGCTCCTCCATAAAAAGAGTCGGAACCAAAGACTGCTCGCCTTCGGCGGAAAATTAAAAAATCATTAACTTATCATAACATAATTTTATAAAAAGGCAAACCCCCAAGCCGGGGCTATTTTGACTTAATCCTATATACATTATATATGCTTGACATTTTGGGCGGTTTTGCCAAGATAGAATATCTGGCCCGAATGGATTTGGGCGAGAAAAGGGGTCCCGCGGTATTGCGGGACGGAGGAGGATCAAAATGGGAGACGGACAAACAAAGCCGCACCTTGTCGTGCCGGAACCGAAGAAATGGATGGCACGGGTCATGAAGCAGCTTTCCGGGGGCGAAGTAACGGGCGGATCCGTCATCGGAGTACGGGAAGCATCTTGCCTGAACGGCAGGCTCGCCTTCACTCTTCTCCGGCAGGGCGGCTCGTGCGTCGTTGTTTACGGCGACATGAGCGATCCGCTCGAGAGACTGACGAAGAGCGAACCTTTCCGCCAAGTCCTCGGCCTCCGGCTCGCGAACGGCCGGCCGCTCTACGTCGCCTGGCCGGATGATCCCAAGGACAACCGGCCCTGCGTCTTCTGGGGCAAAACCAAAGAAGGACCGCCCTGCGACGCCATTGACCACGAGAGGCTCTCGGTGTGGGACAACGCGCTCCCGCTCTACCCCGGCTGGAGAGACGGCAAGGTTTGCATCTTCCGCGGTAGGGACTATGGCAAACCCTACGATGATATCGTAGGCCCGATCTCCATCGTGGGTAACCGCGAACTCTACCGCGCCCGGCTCGGCAAGGAAATGCTTCTTGTCTGGAGCAAACAAGAAAGCGAGACCTACGAGCACGTTTCGCCGCCCGAGTTCGACGGCAAAGAAGTCACCGCCTGGGCGACAAGATCCGTCAGGTTCTACAAGCTGGCGATCAAGGTCGCCTAGGAGACAAGCCATGACGGACGAAAATGAGAAGATGGCTTGTCCGAACTGCGGCTCGGAAGACGTCAAATGCTTCCACCAGCCGAAAAACGGCTTCGTCACCATCTGGGACGAGTACGTCTTGCTCTGCCCGAAGTGCCGTCACCACGAAACGCGGCAGGAGCAGGCCGGCTTTTTCTTCTTCCTGCTCTTCTGGTCCCGCGACACGGTCTGCCCTTTCTGCGGCAAACCGCCCGCGAAACATCAGAAGGGACGGCTTCTCACGGAGATGGCTTCCTTTCTCGATGAAACCGGGGACAAGGCGAAGGAACTCGATCCGGCCGCCGAGATCTGCCCGGAGTGCGGCAAGGGTGAAATCGTCTGCACTTATCTTGGCGAGAGCGGCACGCCGAGAAATTACAACTACGTCTGGGAGCATACCTGCACCCGCTGCGGTTACAACCGCAACTTCACCGAATTCAGCGAGTGCGATGATCCCGATCACGCCGAATTCGTTGACCGGCACGGTCCCGGCAAAGACGGCGGCTGTCCCGGCCCGCACAAGTAGCAGTCAAGGAGGAAATCAACCCACCGCAAGGTCCACACTTTGCGGTTTTTTTTGTTTAAATATAAAAATCCGCCATCAAAGCGGATTCTATTATACTATTTTAAATTATTAATCAATCGCTAAGTCAATTGCCTGCGGTTTTTCTTCGGCGGCCGGCTTTCCCGCCGAATTGCCGTTCGTGCTCCGCAGGGCCGAAGTTGTCGCCCGCGGACCGGTAACTTTTTTCGGAGTGAGCGCCGAAGTTTTTGCCGTCGTCTTTAGCGCCGCGGTTGTCGCGTTCTCCGGTTTTCCGGCCGAAGTCGCTTCGCGCTCGCGCGAGTAAAGTCCGACCATCTTTTTTTGCATCGCCTCCCTTTGTTTTCTCATGTCGGCCATCGTCAGCTTTGGTTTATCCTCGTCGGCAATTTCTTTTTCCGTGCCGCGGATAACTTCGCCGGTTGATTTATGGACAATCCCTTCGCTCCGCAGGGCGCCGACCGCTTTCCTGAATTGGTCCTTACTCACCGACTGTTGATGCAGTAAATTCCCCATCCCGGCTTTTTGTAAAGCTTTCTCAACCTTAAAAGACGGCTTGCCCGAAGCCTGATGCAAAGCGCTTTTAAATTGTCCCGAAGTAAATCGTAAAGCCATAAAAAATATTTTAAGCCGCTTTTTCTTTTGCTTCTTCCGGAAAAAGATAAACCCCGTTGAAGGCCGCTTCAATCTCCCGGCGCGCCTCTTTCTCGTCGTAATTATCCGGCAATTTCTGCGTGGTGATCATTTCCTCAACTCTGGCCGTAAAATGCTGCCAAATAACTTCCGCGTCTTCGCCCAAAACATTAAAGCATTCGCGGAGAGCTGTTTTGGTTTTGTTGGATTGCAAAAAATCCTGTAATTTTTTCCCTATTTCCGGAGACAGCGTCGGGTCAAAAGCCTGATCCCCGAGCTTTTCCTTGTTGAACAGTTCCAGCGGCTCGGACCGCACGGCCAAAGTCGGAAATCTGTCTTTAATTCCAAAGGTGTCGTAAGTCAAACCGCGGCCGAAACTCAAACCGTTATCAATCGCGTGAGCCTTGCCGGCTTTGTCAACCATAAAATTTCCGCCATGCCGATCCTGACTCCCAATCAGGTAATCGAACAGGGCGATTTTTTGCGCTTCTTCTTCGCTAAGCCCGGCCTCCGGCCCTCCTTCGTCGTAAGTTTTGGCGTCCGGGATCCAAGCTTGGAACGAACCAACCCCCTGCTCGCCTTTTCGGACAACCGTCGGCGGGGTCACATCCAGCCCCAAAGCCCGGTCGGCCATAAATGCCAGCCATTCTCTTTTAAAACTGCTCTTTGGCTCAATCCCCGGCCGCGGACTCAATTCTCCCTTTTCTCCCAAAACCACTTCCCCGTCAGCCGGCTTAAAAATTCCTTTTCTTTCCCCTTTTTCACCCAGACGCAAAATATATGATGCATTAATACCTTTGTGTTCGTCGCCCAACGCTTCAATCGGTTTACACGGCGGTTCGCAAGGTTTTGCTTCTTTCAATTCTTGAAGTTTATCCAGCTCTTCGGCAACCTGTTCCGCCGTCTCCGGCCCGCCCTCCATAATTTTCGCGCCGTAAAGAGCGCTCGTCAGCTGATCCATCCTTGAGAGAAGTCTGTCTTCTTCAATTCTTTTTTCCCGCTCCTTGGTTTCAGCTTCCTGCTTCCCGATATCCGAAACTTCCGGTTTTTTCTCCGGCACTTCCTTCCCTTCCGGCATTTTCATTTCTTCTATAAAAGCTTCAGGATAGCTTGATTCTCTGTCAGCCATATGATTTATTCTTTATTTTTTTCGCGGGCGTAGCAATAAGGCGTCCGGAAATTCAAACGAAGAGCCTCAAAAAATTTCTGCCCGTCTTTTGGAAAAACCGTTTTGTTGTCGAGCCCGGTAATCCCCTCTTCGGAAATTTTCTTCGCCAAAATTTTCCCATCCTCCGCGGTTTCAACTATTACCACCCCGCCCCGTAATTCGCAGCGGACCAAAACCTTGAATCCTTCTTCGTCTGAAACAAAACGCCCGATCTCAATTGCCTTGGGTTCGTTTTCCTTCCCTTCTTCCGGCATTTCCGCGCCGCCGTGGGGAAATTCTATGATTTTTCCTGATTCTCCCATATATTTTTATATATTAAACAGGCCTCCTTCCCCCAATTTTACCTCCTCTTGCCAAAAATTTCAAGATGGGGTAAGATTGATTTTGCCCTTCGTCTTCGAAAGAAAATGGAGGGATATCTTAAAAAAGAAAGGAGTCTGGAATTGCCGCCTAAAACGGAGGCCATTCCGCTAATTATTAACTATGGATCTAACTAATCTAACCGAAAACAAAAACAAAGACGAAAAACAGACGATGGAATCCCTGCTTGCCGATGCGACTTTTTTGAAAATTCCGAAAGTCGGCGATGTTATTAAGGGAAAAGTTTTGACCGCGAGCAAAAATGAGGTTCATCTCGATGTTGAGGGTTTTAAAACCGGAGTTGTCCGGGGCCGCGAGCTCTGCGACGAGTCAAGCGATTATTCTGATCTGAAACCGGGCGACGAAATCGAGGCGACTGTCATGGAACTGGAAAACGAAAAAGGCGAAGTTGAACTTTCCTTCCGTTTTGCCGGCCATAAAAAGGTCTGGGACAAGCTCTCAGAAATGCAGAAAGTCGGAGAAATTATTATTGCCACGGTTGTTGACGCGAACAAAGGCGGCCTGATGATGAACGTGAATAAAATTATCGGATTTCTGCCTGTCTCGCAATTGGCGCCCGAACATTATCCGCGCGTTCCCGGCGGCGAGAAAACCAAAATTTTGGAAAAATTAAAAACATACGTCGGCATACAGATGGAAGTTAAAATCATCGATGTCGGCGAACAGGACGACAAACTGATCGTTTCGGAAAAAGCGGCCTGGGAAGAAAAGCAGAAAAATATTATTTCCGCCTACAAAGTCGGGGATATTGTTGAGGGAACTGTTTCCGCCCTGGCCGATTTCGGGATTTTCGTGAAATTCGACAATCTTGAAGGTCTGGTCCATATTTCCGAACTCGCCTGGCAGAGAATCGACCATCCCCAAGATGTCGTCAAAGCCGGAGAGAAGATAAAAGCGGAAATCATCGGAGTTGAGGGTTCGAAGATTTTCCTCTCCATGAAAAAACTGATTGAAGATCCCTGGAAAAAAATCAACGATAAATACAATATCGGACAAATTGTCGAAGGCAAGGTTTTGAAAATCAATCCTTTCGGCCTCTTCGTAGAACTTGATCCGGAAATCCACGGCCTGGCCCACATTTCCGAACTCTCCAGCAAACAAATCCAGTCCCCGACCGAAGTTGCCAATATCGGCGACACCTTGAAATTCAAAATCATTTCCATCGAACCGGTTGACCACAGATTAGGTTTAAGTTTGAAAGGGGCCAAGGAAAAATCTCCGGAAAAAACCGAGGAAAAACCGTCCGAGGAAAAAACCGAAGCGCCGAAAGAGGAAGTAAAAGAAGAAAAAGCTGAAGAGAAAAAAGAAGAAGCAAAAAAAGAGTAAGCAGCATCAAATACAAAAACGGGCTTGCGCCCGTTTTTGGTTTTAAAAATACAACCCCATTAGAAGCCCAACCTAACCCGTTTGTCATTAATTATAAGTTATGATATATTTTATCTAACAAATACAAATTAAATTTCTACTGCCCGGTATGAAAAATCTCACAAAAAATTTTATTATCTTTTTACTCATCTTCCTCGTCGTCTCGGCGCTTTTTGGCATGTTTAATCTTTCCGCGGAAAAGGTGGAAACCATAACTCTGCAAAAATTCACCGAACAGGTTGAGGCCGAAGCGATAAAAAAAATCACGGTTGAGGGCGACAAGCTTTCCATTACCCTGAACGACGGAACACTTGAGAGCCTGAAGAAAGAACCGGCGGAAACTTTGGGCGAATTGCTAAAAAACTACAACGCCTCTCCGGAAAAAATTAAAAAAATAGATATTGAAGTCAAGGAAGATACCGGCTGGAGTTTCTGGCTGAATACTTTACTGCCGTTTTTGATTCCTTTCGTTCTGGTCGTTGTCGTAATTTATTTTATGATGCGCCAGGTCCAGGGAGCGAACAGCCGGGCAATGATGTTCGGACAGTCGGGTGCCCGCGAAGCGCCAAAAAACGCCAAACATAAAATTACTTTCAAAGATGTTGCCGGAGTCAAAGAAGCCAAAGAAGAACTTTGGGAAGTGGTTGAATTTTTGAAAAGCCCGAAAAAATTTACGACCCTCGGGGCGAAAATCCCCAAAGGCGTATTGCTGATGGGCTCTCCGGGCACCGGTAAGACACTTTTGGCCAAAGCGGTGGCCGGCGAAGCCAATGTTCCCTTCTTTTCCATTTCCGGTTCGGAATTCGTGGAAATGTTTGTCGGGGTCGGGGCGGCCCGCGTCCGCGATCTTTTCCAGAAAGCAAAAAAGAGCGCTCCCTGCATAATTTTTGTCGATGAATTGGACGCCGTCGGCCGCCAGCGCGGAACGGGCTTGGGCGGATCCCACGACGAGCGCGAACAAACTTTAAACCAAATTTTGGTTGAGATGGACGGCTTTGATCCGAACTCCGGAGTAATAGTTTTGGCGGCAACCAACCGGCCCGATGTTTTGGATCCTGCGTTGCTTCGCCCCGGACGCTTTGACCGGCGGGTAATTTTGGACGAGCCTGACATGCGCGACCGCGAGGCGATTTTGAAAATTCATTCAAAGGGAAAACCGTTAGCCGAAGGCGTTGATTTGAAAAAAATTGCCGAACGGACCCCGGGTTTTTCCGGCGCCGATTTAGCCAATCTCCTGAACGAAGCGGCGATCTTTACCGCCCGGCGCAACAAACAAAAAATCGGGATGGAAGAAATCCGCGAATCGGTGGAAAAAGTTCTCTTGGGCCCCGAACGGAAAAGCCATATCCTTTCCGACCACGAGAAAAAAATTACCGCCTACCACGAAGCGGCCCATGCCCTGGTTTCCCATGAACTGCCGCACGCCGATCCGGTCCATAAAGTTTCCATCGTCTCCCGCGGCCGGGCTGCCGGATATACTCTGAAATTACCGACCGAAGACAAATATCTCCACACTAAGTCGGAATTCATCGACGATCTGGCCGTATTTCTTGCCGGGCATACCGCGGAAAAAGAAATTTTCGGCGAAGTAACGACTGGCGCCTCAAACGATCTCCGCCAGGCGACCGGCTTGGCCAAAAGACTGATTACCGAATTCGGGATGAGTGAAAAACTTGGTGCCCGGACTTTCGGCGAAAAAGAAGAAATGATTTTCTTGGGTAAGGAAATCCACGGACAGCGCGACTATAGCGAAAAAGTCGCCGAAATTATCGATCAGGAAGTAAGCCGCCTGATTGCCGAAGGGGCCAAGACCGCCCTTGATATTATCCGGCATAAAAAAGACAAAATGGAAGAAATCGTAAAAATGCTTTTGGAAAAAGAAACCATCGAGAAAGAAGAATTCGATTCGTTATTTACAAAATAACATAAACTCCGCTTCGGCGGAGACATAAGGGGGAAATATGTTAAAAAAACACGGGCCGTTTTACCGGCCAATGTTGAAAAAGGCTTGGGAAATAACCAGCAAAAATCGGTTTCTCTGGGTCTTCGGACTTTTTGCCGCGCTGGCCGGCAACGGAGGTATTTATGAAATTTTAGTAAAAGGATTCAACCGCGTCGTCTCGCAGGGAGAAATCCTGTCTCCGCTTTCGGGCGGAATATACGGCTGGGGAATGTTTGCCCTCCCCCGCCTCGAGGATATCTACGCGGCCTCTCCTCTTTTTGTAAATTTTTTCTGGCTGATTGTTTTTATCGCCATGATCGCGCTCGGCATTCTGATCTGCCTTAACATCGTCGGGAGAGGCGCCCTGATAAGCTCCGTCAAAAAAATAACCGGCCGGCGGAAAACAAATCTGAAAGACGGCTGGGAGACGGGGAAAAAATATTTTTGGCCGGTTCTTGGCCTGAACGCCCTGGCCAAAGCCGCGATATTCAGCCTCTTGGTTTTAATCACCGTCCCGGTAATGTTTTTTATCACCGGAGGAAGCGGCGGTTTCGGATGGAATATCCTCCTCTATATCGGCTCGTTCGTTGTTTTCACCCTGCTCGCCCTCTTTGTTTCCTTTATGGCAATTTACGCTTCGTGTTTCGCCGTACTTGAAAATCTTCCCTTTGTCGAAGCAATCCGCGCCAGCTGGAATTTGTTTATAAAAAACTGGCTTGTCTCGCTCGAGATGTCTTTGATTCTTTTCGGAACGGTAATCCTGGCCGGTCTTGCCCTGATTCTCTTCTCCGTCTTTTATCTGATCCCTGTTTCCCTCCTTCTTCTCGCTTTCGCCTATCTCCAGCTCGAGGTCGGCTTCTGGATTATTATCTTTCTGGCTTTTCTCGGATGGCTTGTCCTTGTCGGGTTCCTCGGTTCGGTTCTTTCCGCTTTCCAATTTTCCGCCTGGACCCTGCTTTTCTCCGAAATAAATAAAAAAAGAATTTGGAGCAAACTTTTAAGATTTGTCGGGATAACAAGATAAAAAAATAAATTTAGGCGTATGGCCAACCAATCGATTGAAGATCTCCTCAAGGGCTACACCAACAATAAATCTTCTTCGCCTGAAATCGCCTCCGAAGGTACCAAGGAAAAATTCGAGGAAAAAATGGAGACGATCGCCTTGAAAGAAAAAGAAAAAATAGCCGCCGGCAGGGCGGCGGATATTGGTTTTCCCTATATCAATCTCAAGGGTTTTCCGATCAGTCCGGAAACCCTGACTTCAATCCCCAAAGAAATTTCCGAAACGCTCAAGGTCATTTGTTTTCTGAATACCGGAACGGAAATAAGAATCGGAGCGGTTGACCCGGCTCAGGATCAAATTAAGGAAATGCTTTTAAGCCTGGAAGATAAATTCCATTCCCACGGAGTTCTCTATCTTATCTCTGAAAATAGTTTCAGCTCGGCTTTCAAGCTTTACGCTTCCCTGCCGACCATAAAAAAAATAGTGAGCGGCGTGGAAATTACCGAAAAGGATCTGACAAAATATTCCGAGGAAATAAAAAATTTCAAACAGCTGAACGAGAAAATCCAGAAAGCCAACATCACCGACATTGTTACCATGGTTATTGCCGCCTCGATTACCGGCCGCTCCTCCGATATCCATATTGAGGCCGAAGAAAAAGATATCAAAATAAGGTTCAGGATCGACGGCATTCTCCAAGATGCCGCTTCGTTGCCAAAAGATCTCTGGTCAAAAGTTATTTCCCGTATCAAACTTATTTCCGGCCTGAAAATAAATGTCACCAATATCCCCCAGGACGGCCGTTTCACTATTTTCGTGAAAAGCGGAAAAATCGACGTCCGCGTTTCCTGTCTGCCGACCTCTTACGGCGAATCGGTAGTTATGCGCTTGCTCATGCCTTCCGCCGCCGGGCTTGGTTTCGACGGACTTGGTCTCTGGGAACCGGCTTATTCGCAACTTAAAGTCCAAACCGAACGGCCGAACGGAATGATTATCACGACCGGCCCGACCGGTTCAGGTAAAACCACGACACTTTATTCCATTTTAAACAAACTTAACGAACCGGGCGTAAAAATTATTACTCTTGAAGACCCGGTCGAGTACAAATTGGCCGGCATCAACCAAAGCCAGGTTGATTATTCCCGCGACTATACTTTTGCCAAAGGCCTGCGCTCGATTCTGCGCCAAGATCCCGATGTCGTCATGGTCGGCGAAATCCGCGATCTGGAAACGGCCGATATTGCCATCCAGGCGGCCTTAACCGGACATTTGGTTATTTCGACCATTCATACGAACAGTGCCTCGGGCGCGATTCCCCGCTTTATGTCCATGGGTGTAAAACCGTTTTTGCTTGCCCCGGCCCTGAACGCCGTAATCGGCCAACGCTTGGTCCGCCGGATTTGCGAAGAATGCAAGGTCGAAGACAAAATGGATGCGGAAACCACGGAACGGGTTAAAAAAATTCTTGACGAACTGCCTCCCGCGGTCAAGGAAAAATACCAAAAAGATCTGGCCAATCTGAAATTTCATAAAGGCGCCGGCTGCGAGGCCTGCAATGGGATAGGCTACAAAGGCCGGCTCGGCATTTACGAAGTAATGGCTATGAACGCCGACATTGAAAAAATAATCTTATCCGAGCAGGTTTCCGAATATCAAATGCAGGATATCGCCACCAAGGCCGGGATGGTAACCATGGTTCAGGACGGATTATTAAAAGCCCTCTCCGGCGTCACCTCCGTTTCCGAAGTCTTCTCCGCGGCGGAATAAATATTTGCTTTTTAAAAAAATAAAAGACAGCCGTATAGGCTGCTCTTTTTTATTAAAATAAATTTAAATGCTGGAAATTTCTGCCGTCCTCTCTTCTTCTTTTTCTCCCAACTCCATTTTTATTTTTATTACCTTTCTCCCGCTATAAAGTTCCGGAACTTTATCCGCCCATTCTATAACCGTTACCGTATCCGCCCGGCCGAGCCAGTCGAGCAAGCCAATATCCTCCAGCTCCCCCGCTCCACTTAACCGGTATGCGTCAACATGAACCAGATTTCGTATCTTATGTTTTGTACCTGATATTTTGTATATTTTCATCAATAAAAACGTCGGGCTTTGGACCCGGTTTTTTATTCCAAGCCCGCGCGCCAGACCTTTCGTAAAAACCGTTTTCCCGGCGCCAAGTTCTCCGATAAGGGCAATCGCTTCTCCACCGCGAAGTCCGCTGGAAAATTTTTCCGCAAAGGCCAAGGTTTCTTTTTCATTTTTAAAAAATTTTTTCATATATCTTTATATAATCTAACCATAAATCTACAAAAAAATAAAACCCGCCGCGTCCGACGGGTAATCCCTCTTTGTTATTTTCCTCCGTCTTCTTTGGCTAGCCTTTGCAATTTTCTAATGGCCCTCCCCGCAATTTCCTTCACGCCAGACGAACTGAGACCGTAAGCTTGCTTAACGGCGCTTATCTCTGGCTGGCCGTAAAACAGACTCCGCAGAACATCTTGCTCTCGAGAAGAAAGCCGGCCGAGCAAGCGCTCAGCCAAATTGACTGTTTCCCTGCCTGAAAGTTGGGCTGAGGGATCCCACTCTCTTCCTTTTGCGGGAACAGCCGATTCGCTGATTTCCCCTCTTTTCTCTTCGCGCTTGACCGCCAACCTCAGAGCTTCTCTCGTCGGAAAATCAAGAAAATCACGTAACCTGTCTTTCTTGATCTCCGTGATTTCTTCCAATTCTTTCTCTGTTGGCTCTCGGTCTTCTTTCGAGCGGAAAACATCTCTCGCGTGGCAAATTTCCCGATAAAGTCTCGCTGCTCCGGGTGGAACATTGAGCCTGTTTGCCCACGCTTCGAGAATTGCCAGAGACATTTCTTTCTTTATCCACCAAACGCTGTAGGTGCTGAACCTGGCTCCCCTTGTCCAGTCAAAACGCCTAATGGCTTTGAGTAAGCCGATTTGCCCCTCCTGAATCAGGTCTTTCACCGAAAGACCTTTACCAAAATACGGCCTAGCCCAAAAATTGACCAGCCCGAGATTGGCTTCGAATATAATCGCCTCAGCCGCTCTGTCTCCTACCCTGGCTTTCTGGAAAAGACTAACTTGATCCTTTCTGGAAAGCACCTTGCTTTTAAAGATCTTCTTTTCTTCCGCCACTTTCCACCTCTCTTGATTTATATTATGCCTCGATCTTTACAACTCCCAGTTCGGATCAACCCTTAATTTTTGCCATGGGGTGAAATCTTTTTTTATCGCATGAAAATATCCGGCCGCGGCTATCATCGCCGCGTTGTCGGTGCAATATTCAAACGGCGGAATGTTCCATCCCACCTCAGGCAATTCTTTTTTCATCACATCGACGAAGCATTCCCGCAATCTCTTGTTCGCGGATACCCCGCCGGCCAGCATCACGGTTTTTACTTTATATTTTTTGGCCGCCCGGAGAGTTTTCGCGATAAGTACGTCAACAATCGCCTCCTGGATTTCATAGGCCATTGCCGGCCTGATTTTTTCTATTTTATATTTATTTTTTAAATCTCGGACGGCATAAAGCACGGCTGTCTTCAGCCCTGAAAAAGAAAAATCAAAATTTGGCGAATCAATCATCGGCCGCGGCAGTTTATCCATGGAGCATGAACTGCCAACCGAAAACCTCGCCGCCTCTGTTGCAATCGCCGGACCGCCCGGGTATCCCAATCCCAGAATCTTGGCCGCCTTGTCAAAGCATTCCCCGGCCGCGTCGTCGCGCGTCTCTCCGATTATTTTATATTTTCCGTGGCCGCGCATCAAAATCAATGCCGTATGCCCTCCGCTCACCACAAGACAGAGAGCGGGAAATTCTATTTTTTCATCCGTAAGCCAATTGGCGTAAATATGCGCCTCAATATGATTAATCCGCACCAACGGTTTTTTGGAGAGATAAGACAAAATCCTCGCCATTTCATTGCCGACCAAAAGCGAGGTTATAAGACCCGGGCCCGAGGCGATAGCAATGGCATCAATTTCCTTCCAGCTATCTTTTCCGACCGCCTCCTGAAACACCGGCAAAATCGCCTCAAGATGTTTCCGGGCTGCCACTTCGGGAACGACTCCGCCGTATTTGGCATGAATTTTTATTTGCGAGGAAACAATATTGCTTTTGATATTAAAACTCCGACCGTCGCCGATAACGACTGCCGCGCTTGTCTCGTCGCAAGATGTTTCGATGCCTAAAATTTTCATAAATAAACTTCGTATCGTTAATCTAATATATCCTATCTTTGTTATCTTGACCTCGCACTTTCTTTTAAAGAAACTGTATTCTTATCTTACCATCATATCAAATTAAAAGACAAGAAAGTACGGGGTTGACAAAGAAAAGCTCTCGTGTTAAGCTCCAACGTTGCTACCATCCGGGTCTTTTGACCTCGGAGGGGAAGGCAAGGGAGGAACATAATGGAAGGAACGAGCGGGAGCGGCCCGAAGCCGCAAAGAACCCGAGAAGATGTTATTCGTTCCCGTGGCGTAGCCATTCTGATGCAGATTGCCATGCCTGTGCTTCACGACCGGGGAAGCGACGACGATCGTGGCCGGGCCACGAGATGCAAGCTCTTCGACGTCTACGCTGATCCCGAAGGCCGGATGGTCTTCGTTCTGGATATCGCCGACGACGACGAACGGGATAGGATCATCGGCGGGGAACACCGACTTCATCTCTCGGCTCTCCAGATTCTCTTTTCCGTGTCGGTCCGTGACACTTTTCCGGTCGAAGAAAGGCAAAACGTTAACGTAATTGCCGGCATCCGCAATCCCGGCGACGGCTTGATCGTTTTCCCCCAGGAACTCGTCCCGGAGAGCGAGCTCGATCCGCTCGATCCGGAAGACGAAGATGACGGGGAGGAAGACGGCGACGCGTAGCAACAACGACCCCTCGGTTTGCGCTTCACCACATGTGAACGCCGCGAACCGGGGTTTTTATTATCAAGCGAGCAAGAGAAATGAAATAAGTTTCATTTCCGAGCGAGCGCGGATAACACGGAGTATTTTAAACCTTGACCAAATTTTAAATTAAGGATAAAATATTTTCAAGCGACGTTTTTATGGCCCTATCGTCTAGTCCGGTCTAGGACACCACGCTTTCAATGTGGTAACCCGGGTTCGAATCCCGGTGGGGCTACCAAAATAGTGCATTACTTCTTTAAAAGAGATATAATAGAGTAATAACTTGTAATCTCTTAATAATGTTCAACCTCTTCCCTGCTAAGAATCAAAAATCCGAAGAGGAAAATTTCTTTCCGGTTCAGGCTGGTCAGGAAGATAAAAGTTGGCTGTCCAAAGACTATGAGGGCCAGCTCTCCGTTGATGTTTACCATACAGAAAAAGATATTGTCGTAAAATCAACCATCGCCGGCGTCAGGCCCGAGGACTTGAATATTGTCGTAAACAACGATCTCTTAACTATCCGCGGCAAACGCGAAGCCTCGCCGGATATCAACCCTTCGGATTACCTTTACCGCGAATGCTATTGGGGCGGTTTTTCGAGAACTATTGTTCTGCCTCAGGACGTAAAAGCCGACAAGATAAAAGCTATTTTAAAAAACGGCTTGCTGACGGTTATTCTACCCAAGGCGAGCTCCAACGCGGAGGTTAAAGTCAGGGAGGAATTTTAAATATGAATTTCCTCAAAGCAATCATTGACCGGCTCGAAGGAGAATCGGCGGTTATCAAAACCGAAAATGGCCAGGAAATAATCTGGCCCAAAAACAATCTTCCGGAAGACGCCAAGGAAGGCACAGCTATCCGCTTAAACTTATCAACCAGCAAAACCGACGAAGAGGAACGGGCCAAGCTGGCCAAGACTCTCCTCAACGAAATTTTGCAGACCAAAAAAGAAGATGGGCAAAAATAAATCAAAGCAAACACCCGAACTACTTCAAGAACAACAGGCAACGAATGCTGCGCCTGCGGTTGCCGACCTAAAAAATAAAAAGCTAAAAAAATGGCACAAAACAGTGATTGCCATTTTTTTGTTGATTTTTATACCGGCTGGGGCGGTTTTTGCCTTCGAAGAAATTTTTTCCCGCAGAATTTATCCGGGGATTGAAGTCGGCGGAATCGACCTCGGAGGAAAAACAAAAGCCAAAGCCCTGGAGGAGCTCAACCGGGCTACCAAAGATTTTTTGGAGAAAGGACTTGTATTTACCTACCAAAATAAAACCGCGGCGGTCATGCCTATAGTTACCGCGGCAAACGACCCCGATCTTTCCCGGACCGCTTTTAGTTTGGAAAATGAGAAAACGGTTGAATCGGCTTTTTCCCTCGGACGCGGCGGAGATTTATTCGATAATTTGAAAAGCCAGTTTACGATTGCCTTCTGGGGAACGAAAATAAACCTCTTGTCCCAGTCCAACCCGGAAGAAATAAAAAAAATTCTTCAGGAAAATTTCGGAGATCTCGAGAAGCCGGCTCTCGATGCGAAGCTTGGCATCACGGCTAATAACGGCATCGTTGACGTCGAAGTTTATCCGGAAAAATCCGGCCAAGTCTTCAACTATGACAATGCCATTACCAATGCCTTTGCCAAAGTCGCCGATCTCCAGATGGAACCGACCGTCCTTGATCTTGTATTTGCCGAACCTAAAATAACTAAATCGGAAGCTTCCCTAGCCTTGGAACGGGCAAAAAAGATTACTCAGCTTTGTCCTGTTGTTGTAAGCGAAGGAAGAAAAACTTGGACGATTTCCCAAAACCAGATAAGGGAATGGCTTGAATTTCAGCAAACCTCGTCCGGAGTCGGGATCGGCTTGAACCAGGAAAAAATAGAAAGTTATCTGCAAAATTTCGCGAAAGAAATAAATGTCCCGCCGCAAAACGCCAAATTTAAAATTGAAAACGGCATCGTCAAGGAATTCCAGTTGCACCAGGGCGGAAAAGAACTCAATCTCGAGGCCAGCTACCAGGCAATAAATAATTATGTTTTAAATTTTGATACGGCAAAAATTTCTTCAAAATGTCCCGCGAGTCCTCCGTCCGAAGAAGTTATCCAGCTTGTCGTAACAATTACCGCACCTCAAATTCCGATAGGCAGCCTGAATAATCTCGGTATTAAGGAATTGGTCGGAGTCGGAGAATCTGATTTTTCCGGAAGCCCGGTAAACCGCCGGCATAATATCAAAACCGGAGCGGCGAAACTGAACGGTACCCTTATTTCCCCCGGAGAAGAATTTTCCATTAATAAAGCTCTGGGCGAAGTTAACGGCGCGACCGGCTATTTGCAGGAGCTTGTCATTAAAGGCGACAAAACAATTCCCGAATACGGCGGCGGTCTTTGCCAAATCGGAACAACCATGTTCCGAGTCGCCCTTTACGCCGGGCTGCCAATAACCGAACGCCGGCCCCATTCTTACCGGGTGGTTTATTATGAACCGGCCGGGATGGATGCGACAATTTACAGCCCCAAACCTGATTTAAAGTTTATTAACGATACCCCTTCTTACCTGCTCCTCCAAACAAAAATCGACGGTAATATTCTGACTTTTGAACTTTGGGGGACATCCGACGGAAGAAAAATCGAAATAAGCAAACCGAAAGTTTATAATTTCAGAAGCCCCGGTCCGACCAAAATTGTGGAAACCGAAGAACTGAAACCGGGAGAAAAAAAGTGCACTGAACGGGCTCATACAGGAGCCGACGCCGAATTTGACCGAACTATTACCAACGCGGCGGGCGAAGTTAAAACCGAAACCTGGACAAGCCATTATGTTCCTTGGAGCGCAGTTTGCCTGATTGGCAAAACCCCCGGCACGACTCCCTCGCCCGATTCCGGAACGCCTCCGGCCGATGGTGTACCCGCCGCTCCCTCCGATCCCGCGCTGCAAAATACTTCTTTTTAAATAAAAAAACTGCCAGGAATCTGCAGACAAGAGAGTTAGTTCCGCGACTTTGCCGAGCCAAGGCCAGGCAGGCGCAGAATTAACCCCCGTGCTTGTCGTGTCTGCAGGTTTCTGGCAGTTTTTTTTACTAACAGGTTATCATATCATACGGGATAAATTTGTCAAGAGAACAAAAACCCCTTTTAAAATTTACCGAATAGACACAAGACTAAGGGAACTCAAAAGTCTCTTTTTTTATCCTGATCTGTTTTGGTTAAAAATAAAACCCCGTACATTTTGGCACGAGGTTCTTCTCCACTTTTAAAGCAGAGAATCGAGACAACGCAGGTAAATCATCCTAATCTCCTGACGCGAGATAAGCTGGTTCGCGGTCATTCCCGGACCGATGGCGTGATACCAGCGCAATTCCAAATCACCGCATTTGAAATTGGGCCGTTTGATGGCGCACAATCCGTGGTGCAGGCCGGTCCCCACGCCGCAGGTGCATTTGCCCCAATGGTAAGGGCGCATTTCGAAAACGCCGTTCTCAAAGTCAATACCTCCGGTGACTCCGCTTTCTTCGTCGGGAATGCCCTTTCCGAGTTCGGCAAGAAGAAAAGCAATATCCTTAATAGTAGCGCTCGCGAACTCGCCAGCCTCGTCGCCAAATTCCCATTCGCCGTGGAAATTCCGGGCCATCTCGGTGGGCCATTCGCTTGATCGGATGCCCCTGCCCTCCATAATTCTACCTCCCTTTCCCGGATATCTTACAAAAAATTAGTAACAAATTCAAGAGTAAAAAAAGAGGGCAAGCTGCCGAAGCAACTTACCCGAAGAACATCAGGAGATTTTTTCTATCTCTCGGCTCTTACCCCCTATCGCCGCGGCGCAACCGGGGGAACCCGGATACCGCGCCGGTCGCGCTGACTCAGGCCGCCGATCTCCTCGTCATCGGCCCGATTTCCTCCGCGCATCATCCATTCGAGGCCCCGCATGGCCATCACTTCTTCGACCGAAACCTTCTTGTGCTCGGGACATCCACGTCTAGAGCAGACTTGGATCATCCCGGAAGAGCCGTCCCGGACGTAGAGCGACTTGATACCGACCATCTTGGCGTTGCAGGTACAGTACGCCACGGTCGGCAGACTTGCACCGCACCACGGACAGAAGAGATCGAGCACTTCACCTTCCCTGATCTCGGGCTCGGAGCGAACCGTGCGGCCGCCCCAAGCGGCCGAAACGTGGAGAACGTGATCGCCATCCCGCAGCGCCTCGTTCATGTAACGCCAGCCGATCTTGATTGCCGGATGGCCGTCGATCTCGCGGACCGGATCGACTAGCCCAATCCCGCAGGCCGGCAAGGGGCAGGCGGCAATGATAATGTTGCCCTGCTGTCCCAAGCGCGCGCACTCCTTGCAGTGAAGGCCGTCCGGACGAAGTTCCAGAAGACCGCCATGCAAGACGCAAACCCTCGTCTCCTCCCTTTTTCCCTGCATTTCCACCTCCTTGGCGACTCTGCGCCCTTTTCCCTCCCCAAAATAACCGTAAATTTTTTTACAGATATTCCGGAAAGATAAACACCGAAAAAAATTAACTACCGCCGGCGGTTGGCCGGCGGTAGTTAATTTGTAAAACTAAATTAACAGACCAATAATTAATAAAGCCACAATATTCAATACCTTAATCATCGGGTTAATCGCCGGACCGGCCGTATCTTTGTAAGGATCACCGACCGTGTCGCCGGTGACTGCCGCCTGATGGGCAAACGAGCCCTTGCCGCCAAAATTTCCTTCCTCAATGAATTTCTTGGCGTTGTCCCAGGCCGCCCCGCCCGAAGTCATGGAAATACCAACGAATATTCCAGTAACGATTGAGCCAACAAGCAAACCGCCGAGCGCCTTTGGCCCCAAAAGCAAACCAACCGCAATCGGCGCGACAACCGGTAAAAGAGCTGGAATTATCATCTGCCTAATCGCCGACTTGGTAACAATATCAACGCAGGCTGCGTAATCGGCTTTGGCTGTACCTTCCATCAAGCCAGGAATTTCTTTCCACTGGCGACGGACCTCGTCAACCACTTTTCCGCCGGCTTTACCGACCGCACGCATGGCCATTGAACCGAACAAATACGGAAGTAAACCGCCGATAAACAAACCGGCAATAATTTTTGGGTCCGACAAATCAAAAACGCTGTCTTCAAAACCGAGCGCCGTAATTTCGTGGACGTAAGAAGCAAAAAGCACCAATGCCGCGAGTCCCGCCGAAGCAATAGCATAGGCCTTGGTTACCGCTTTCGTGGTATTTCCGACCGCATCCAAGGGGTCGGTAACATCGCGGACTTCTTTCGGGAGTCCGGCCATTTCGGCAATTCCTCCGGCATTATCGGTAATCGGCCCGAAAGCATCAATCGCCACAATAATTCCGGTCATTGATAACATGGACATGACGGCAATCGCTACGCCGTAAATTCCCGCCAGCCAAAAAGAAAGTAAAATTCCCCCGACGATCAGAAGAACCGGCATGGCGGTTGACTCCATGGACATGGCGAGCCCTGTAATAATGTTTGTCCCGTGCCCAGTAGTTGAGGCCTTGGCAATTTCTTTTACCGGCCGGAATTTTTTTGAAGTGTAGTACTCGGTAATCGCCATCATGCCAAAAGTTATCGCAATACCGACGAGCGAAACAAGATATAATTTCCAGATCGGATAGACGCCGTTGTCTTTCATGAGCCAGGCAGTTAAGGGATAAAAAGCTCCGGCCGATAAAACCGCCGCAACCGCTAAACCTTTGTAAAGAGCGGCCATAATTCCCTGCTTTTTTCCCAAACGGACAAAAAATGTTCCGATAATTGAGGTGATAACCGCTACGCCGCCAAGCGCCAAAGGATAAATAATCGAACCGGTGAAACCCGGTAAAAGCAAAACGCCGAGCAACATTGCGGCGATGGCCGAGACGGCATAAGTCTCAAACAAGTCCGCGGCCATGCCGGCGCAGTCGCCGACGTTATCGCCGACATTGTCGGCGATTACCGCCGGATTTCTCGGATCGTCTTCCGGAATCCCGGCTTCAACTTTTCCAACAAGATCCGCTCCGACATCGGCGCCTTTGGTATAGATTCCTCCGCCCAAACGGGCAAAAACCGAAATCAAACTGCCGCCGAATCCCAAACCGACCAAAGCCTTAACCGCCGAAGTCGGGTCAAGTTTGAAAACGTAAACCAAAATCATGAAAAATCCGGTTACGGAAAAAAGGGCGAGACCAACGACAAGCAGGCCTGTCACCGTTCCCCCGCGGAAAGCCACGGCCAGAGCTTTTTTCAAACCGCTCTTGGCCGCTTCGGTAGTTCTGACATTAGCCCGCACGGAAATGTACATGCCGATATAGCCGGCTAAAGCCGAGGCCGCCGCCCCGACCAAAAATCCGAGCGAGGCGTAAATTCCCAGGAAGAGAAGCAGGCCGAACAATATCACCGCGACAATTGCCACGGTTTTGTACTGCCGGTTCAAGTACGCCTTGGCTCCTTCCTGAATAGCCTTGGCAATCGATTGCATTTTTTCGTCTCCGGCCGGCAGCTTCAGAATCCATCTGGCGAGAATAAAGCCAAAAACAATGGCCAAAAGCGCGGTGCAGAGAGCGAAAAGCAGAGAATAAAACATAGTTTCTCTTTTCAATTATTAAGATTTAATTAAAAAACCTCTCGGCTTTTAATTTACCTCAAAATCATTAGATTGTAAAGGGTATAAAAAGACTCCTACCCAGGTTGTAATACCATAGATAGGAGTCAGCTAGTCCGTTCCACCCGACGCTCTCAGCTTACGCCGAAAGCATCAGGATGAAGTTCGAACTACGCAGCGTCCTTGCGGACGGCAAGGATTCTCTCGGGCCGAGGGCCTAGGTCGACCCCAGAGAAATCTGGCGGATCGATCCCGCCGCCGGTGAAATCATCACCGTTGAGGATCCGCTCGCCTTCGTGGTATGAGAGAAAAGGGAAGACGTGTCCGCCGTCAGGATCCGCCCAACGCGAGCCGATAACCACGATTTGGAACTCTCGCTGAAGTCCGGGATAGCGAGCACCAAGAGCTAGAAGATCTTCGATCTTGGCAGGTCGGAGGCCGTGGCGGTCAAGTTCGGCAATGACCTCACTAGCCGAACGGGGAGAGTACTTGGGGTCATCGGGAACGCGGGCAAGGAGGAGCTCACGCTCCACCTTGCCCTCACCCGTGATGGGGAAGCGGTCGGAGGAGACGCTGGGGAACACGTCATCGTAATTGCCAGCAGCGACCATCGCTTCGAACGTCTGGCCGTAGTCCACCGTGACCTTGTAGGTCCTCTTCTTCATCCTTCCCTTTCTAACCAAAGGTTTTCGATCGCTCGCCAATAGGCAGGACCATTCCTGGCCTTATTTTGAGGGTTATAAAACCGCCAAAATAAAGGCAGGAACGATAAATCAGCTTATCATGGCTTTAATATTTTGTCAAGATCTTATAACATCTTTATTGACGCCCGGCCGCCTTTCTGGTATGATAAGTATTGAGTTTTTATATGGCTCAAAACCTTTTATTCAACCTAAAAAAGCTGGGTATCAAGATTTTGGTTGCGGTTTTGGACGGGCTCGTGTACTTCAAAAAAATATCAATCATTGTCTTGACTTGGACAGTCTGGAAGCCGCTATGCTGGCTTGGCAAAACTGTCCTTTTTTCATTTATAATAAAATTCTACCGGCTTGGCCTTTTCGCGAAAATTCAGTGGTGGGACAAAATCTATGCACCGGTTAAGGTCAAAATAATTCATCCCCTGACCCGCCGCTATGTAACCCATATTGTTATTGCCCTGATAACCATTTTTTCCATTACCTCAAACATTAGTGCCAAGGAAGCCTCGCTTGAAAATGCCGAAGAGGTCGGCCGAAAGAGCATCCTCTTTTCTTTGGCTTACCGCGATGGGATGGAAGACTTTGTCCAGGAAACATCGGAGCTTACGGGAGTAAAGGTGGCAACAACTTATCTATCCTCCGATATCGGAGGGACTTTCTTGGGAGGTGGAACGAGCAACGAAACCGAAGAAAATCTGCCGATTATCGACGACAGTACTCTTTGGAACCCCAACCTGCCATCAACTTCTCTGAACATGAATGCCAGGTCTAAATCCGTAGATTATATTGTTGCCGAAGGAGACGCTATAAGCACCATTGCCGAAAAATTTGGACTCAAGGTCAACACGATTCTCTGGGCCAATAATCTTTCCTCCGGCAGTACCATCCGCCCGGGCGATAAACTAACCATTCTCCCGACCGACGGAGTTTTGCATAAAGTAAAAACTAATGACACCCTGGATAAAATCGCCAAATATTACAATACGACAAGCGACAAAATTACCGAATTTAACGCCTTAGCCGATGCCAACGACCTCATAGTCGGAGAATTTCTGATTGTCCCCGACGGAAAAGTTCCGCCGCCCCCGCCTCCGACCCCAAAGCCAGTTTCCCGCCTTGCTTCAAAAAATGTTTTCAAAATTCCCTCTTCGAGTTCTTCCTCCAGCAAGGGCATGATTTGGCCGACTTCAGGACATGTTATTACCCAATATTTCGGCTGGCGCCACACGGGACTTGATATTGATGGCGACCTGACTTCTCCGATCTATGCGGCGGAATCAGGAACGGTTATTCTTGCCGGCTGGGGAACCGGCTATGGCTTACATGCAAGAATTTCTCATGGCAACGGCGTGGAGACCGTTTATGGACACCTCAGCAAACTTTTTGTTGAAAAAGGAGAAACGGTAGAAAAAGGCCAGACTATCGGGATGATGGGTTCAACCGGCTGGTCAACCGGATCGCACCTCCACTTCGAAGTCCGTTTGGGCAGCAAACGCGTCAATCCTCTCGACTATCTATAAAAAATAAAAGAGATTCAAAAACGAGCCGATAATTTCCGGCTCGTTTTTTGTTTGATTATTCGGAGGCTTTTGCCCGATATTGCAACGCCTCGGCAACATGAGGCAAAGAAATTCTTTCTTCGCCGCCGAGATCGGCAATCGTCCGGGAAATCTTGAGCAGCCGGTAATAGGCGCGGGCCGACAAATGCATTTGGGTTACGGCATTTTTCAAAAACTCCTGACTCGCTTCGTCAATCCGGCAAAACTCCTTGATTAACTTAGAGGGAATCTCGGCGTTGGTCATCACTTTTAATTTTTTATATCGCTCGCGCTGGAGTTTTCTCGCCCCCTCGACTCTTTTTTTAATATTTTCCGAACTTTCCGCCACCTGCGTTTCGGCCAATTTTTCAAATTTCACCCGCGGTACTTCGATGTGAAGGTCTATTCTGTCCAGGAGCGGGCCGGAAATTTTTTTCTGATAACGCAAAATCGCCTGGGGCGAGCAGGTGCAAAATTTTTCCGGATCGGTATGATATCCGCAAGGACAAGGATTTCTCGCCGCTACCAAAATAAATTTTGCCGGAAACTGCAAACTCCCGGAAGCCCGGGAAATTGTAACCAGTCCGTCCTCGAGCGGCTGGCGCAAGCTTTCAAGCACGGCCCGGCTGAATTCGGGAAGTTCGTCCAAAAATAGAACGCCGCGATGCGCCAAGCTAACTTCCCCCGGCCGCGGCCAGGTCCCGCCGCCGACCAAGGAAACGTTTGAAGCGGTATGATGCGGACTGCGGAAGGGCCGGCGGATAACAAGCGGCTGACCCGAGGGTAAAACTCCGGCAACGCTGTAAATCCGCGTTACTTCAAGCGCTTCATCGATCGAAAGAGCCGGCAAAATAGAGGGCAATGTTTTTGAGAGCAAAGTCTTCCCAGAACCCGGCGGACCGGACATGAGGAGGTTGTGCCCGCCGGCCGCGACAATCTCCAGGGCGCGCTTGGCGTACTCTTGACCGCGGACATAAGCCATATCGTAATTTTCCTCATCGGATGTTTCTCCCTGATTAAAGTCAAAGGGTTCGGTCCGGGAAAACGGCGCTATCTGATTTTTCCCGGCAAGATGCCCGACCAGTTCGAAAAGATTTTTTACCGAGATAATTTCCACTCCCTCGATCAGGCTTGCTTCCGGTGCGTTGGCCTCCGGAACATAAATATTTTTGATTCCCCTCGCCCTGGCCGCCGAAGCGATGGCCAGCATCCCGTTCACCGGACGGAGCATCCCGTCCAGGGCAAGCTCCCCGACAAAAAGAGAATCGGGACAAAATAAATTGGCCACCGGTTTGGCCTCCGGCAAAATTTCCATATTAACTCCGGCCGGCGCCGCTTCCACTTGCGGTAATTTTAAAAAACCCGAAGCCAAAAGAATACTTATGGCAATCGGCAAATCGTAAGAAGGCCCTTCTTTTTTCAAATCTGCCGGAGCGAGATTGACCGTTACTCTGGTTCTCGGAAAGGGAAGATTGCTGTTTTTTATGGCGGCCCGCACTCGTTCGCGCGATTCCTGAACGGCCATGTCCGGAAGGCCGACCACGGTAAAATGGCTTAATCCCCCGGAAATATCGGCTTCCACCTCAACCAATTCGGCATCCAGGCCGACGATTGCCGCGGATAATATTTTTGAGGACATATTTTGAAAACTTAAAAATGCTAATTTCCAGTGCCTAAACTTTTTTGCTTGGAATAAAAAATTTCAAAAATTAAAGTCAGGCCGACTCCGGCCACGATATAAACATCCGCCAGATTAAAAATGGAATAATCAAAAAAACTTATAAAATCGACAACATAGCCGAAAAATAGCCGGTCAATCAAATTGCTGATTGCCCCAACAACGATCAGACTAAGGCAGGCAACCAAAAAATAATTTTTCTTCCGGTAATTTTTGAAAAGAAGCCAAATAATTACCGCCAAAACCGCCCCTATCAGGCCGTAAAGCAGACCGGCGGAAAGTTCAAGATTGAAAATCATATTAAAATTTCTGTAAAAAAGCAAACCGCAAAATTTTTTTGACCATAAAAAAATCCCTTCTTCGGGAATTTTCAAGGCCAGCCATTTAGTCAACCGGTCGACCAAAAACAAAATGCTTATCAAAAAATTGATAAGCATTGTTTTCCGAATAAAAGACATTTTATTTACCGCTTAGCTTCTTTTTACAATCCATACAGGCGGAAGAAACCGGACGAGCCTCGAGCCGTTTCGGGTCAATCGGCTTGCCACAGTAACGGCAAATCCCGTAAGTTCCTTCTTCTACCCTCTTTAGGGCATCATTAACGTCGCGCAGGGAGGATTCGAGGGTTCTCTCAAGAGTAAGATTATCGCTGTAAGCCGCAACTTCAGCCGCATTCTCGTCTTCGGCATCACCGAGAGACGGAAAGTCGGCATCGTAATCCGAGGCGTTATGCGGATTTTTTTTGGTAAATTGGGCCAATTCCGTTTCCAGCTTTTTCTTTTCTTCCAAAAGCTGATCCTCGATTTTCTTCAAAAAGTCTTTATCAAGAGTGTTTTTTACTACCATATAATTATCAATTTATGGCTTTTCGCATTTATTTAATAATAACCTCTTAGAATTAAGTATATATTAAGAACGGTTTTCCATCAACCCCCGGCCAAAAGACAAACTTAAAAGGGCGCAACTGCGCCCTTATATAATATAATTAATAAATGGCCGTTGCGCCCTTATGACCCCGCGACACACCCTTTTGTCCTCCGGAGAGGATTAAAGAGATACCGGTCTTGGGGTAAGGAACGCTTCTTGCTGACTTCTAAAGCGAAGCTCCTCTACCGTTCTTATGGTGAGTCCAAAGGTGAACCCACCGAAAAGTCATTTTTGTTTTTGTTTTTGGTTCAGGTCCTGCCAGCTAAAGACCTTGACGAAGAGTAGAGAAGAGAGAAATTTTGCCGAAACTTCCACCGGTGTCCGTTTGCCTCCGTGCTTTTACCGGGGTTTTCACCAAAACGTCTCCGATTTCAATGTTCTATAAATATTATACCACGAAAAAGCGGTTCTTGTCAATCCTCAAACTTTGGCTTATTTGAGAGAAAAAGGTTTTTATATCCACTCCGAGCCACGAGTTATCCCCAGAATAGACAACTTTATGTTCACAACTTATCCACATTTACTCATTTTTATTAACTTTTCCCGAAAAATATCAGCCGCTGCTCCGAATATTGAAAAAAACAGCCCCTTATTTCTTAGCGGCGGGTAAACTTATCCCAAAAATCGCTCCTTCAAAGTCGGAAGTCAGCCACTTGGCCCCTTTTTTAGCCAGATCTATAATATTTTCCCCATAATAATCGGGCTGCCGTCCCAGGCGAACTAAAAAATTTGCCAACAAATCCTTGGATGTGGACAAAATCGTCTGCTTGCCCGAGGACGACAGAAAAAACTCCCGTTTCAGGTCCGGTACAGAGAGATACTCAACCTCTCGCCCGGATATTTTGGTCTTTCCGAAGACAAAGGCATCGGGGTTAGCGACAATTTCCCTGACTATAACTCCGTCGGGCAATTTTTTTTCTCTGGTTTCCGGCAAGATGACGGCCAAAACGTTTTTGAGATAATCGCCGGCCTTTTTGGACAAGTAGCCGTTATCTGTCGCCAGAAGATACAGATATCCTGTTTCGTTTTTGGTTATTTTAAGCTGGTTTATTTCCCAAAAATCAGCTTTAAGTCCCGGAGCGGACAAATTTTCCCATTTAAAACCGTTTCCGAGATAAAGCTGGACCGGAAAACGGCGGGAAGCCCGGTTCCAGGCAGCCAGTCTCCCTTTTTGGTCGGCCAAAGAAAAATTTTTCTGACTTAAGGCCGCCAAAACCTCTTTCAAGGCAAACTTGGTGTTGGTAATCGCAACTTTTCCCTCGTCTTCGACAATATAGTTGAAATTCTCTTCTTCCAGCTGGCCCTTCAATGTGTTGAAATCGGCCGGACTGAGCTTCCCCCAAAAAATAAAATCCTCAAAACCGGGCAAAACGGCAAAAGAAGTTTCAGAAGACTTCGGCGCGACGCTCCTGAAAAGCGTTTCGGCCTGTCCGGACGCCTCTTTGGAAAGCATCCTCTCGGAGATATCACGGAGCCAGGTTTCGTCAACCGATCCGCCGGCCGAACGGTGCCAAAAAATAACCGCTTGGGCCGGTGCCATATCCAAAAAATCATCATGGCTCACGAGAAAGCTGAAATAAACCCAGGCGGTTGCCGCCGCAACCGAACCGACAACCAAAAACCCTGCTGCAATTAGCAAGGTTTTTGTTTTATGTTTTTTGAAAAAGTCTAAAAGCATTTTTTGACTCCTCCTCTTATCTTCTCGGCCTGTCGTGGTGCGGCCTGTCTGATCTTGGCCGGTCAAAACGCCTTTCTCCCCTGTCGCCGCCGTTGTCACCTTCAATCAGGCGTCTGATAGAAAGATCGACCCTGCCTTGTTCGTCCACCTTAATAACTTTTACTTTGACGACGTCGCCGATATTCACAATGTCGGTTACTTTGCCGACGCGGTAAGGCGCCAGTTCGGAAATATGGACCAATCCTTCTTTATGCGGCAAAATCTCAACAAACGCCCCGAAATCAAGGATGCGCGTTACCGGACCCTGGAAAATTTCCCCGACCTCGGCTTCCTGGACCAAGCTTTTTATCCAAGCAACGGCTTTCTCAAGCGCCGTAGGAACAGCGGAACATACCGTAACCATACCGTCGTTGGCTATATCAATCGTCACGCCGGTATTATCAATAATTTCGTTGATAATTTTGCCGCCGGGACCGATGACATCGCGGATTTTATCGGGATTAATCTTGAAAGTAATAATGCGCGGAGCATAAGGAGAAAGTTCCGGACGCGGCACGGCGATAGCCTGTCCCATGACGCCCAAAATCTCCATCCTCGCCTCTTTCCCCTGTATTAGGGTTTTTTCCACTATCTCAAAAGTCAGCCCGGATGTTTTTGTATCCATTTGAATGGCGGTAATGCCATTTTTTGTTCCAGCGATCTTGAAATCCATCCCACCCTTGCTGTCTTCCAAATCCTGAAGGTCGGTTAAAATTTTATATTTTCCCTTTTCGTCCGAAGCCAAGCCCATAGCAATCCCGGCAACCGGCTCTTTAATCGGCACACCGGCATCCATCAGGGCCAAAGTCGAAGCGCAGGTTGAAGCCATTGAAGACGAGCCGTTGGAACTCAAAACTTCGGAAACAACCCGGATGGTGTAAGGAAACAAATCTGTCTTCGGCAAAACCGCCAAGAGAGCGCGTTCCGCCAAGGCACCGTGTCCGATTTCCCGCCGGCCCGGACCGCGCAGAGGCCCTGCCTCGCCGACCGAGAAAGGAGGAAAATTATAATGATGCATGAATCTCTTCTTGCCGCTTACTTCCATTCCGTCCAAAGTCTGCTCATCGGCCGGAGAGCCGAGTGTCACGGCGGAAAGAACGTGCGTATCGCCGCGGGTAAAATATCCCGAACCATGAGTTCTCGGCAGCAAAGCCACTTCCGAGGAAAGAGGCCTTATTTCGGTTAGAGACCGCCCGTCAACCCTGATTCCTTTTTCCAAAATAGCCCGGCTGACTTCCTCTTCAACCAAACCATAGAAAAACTCCAGGGCATCTTTTCTCTTATCCTTGCCAATGCTCTCGGATTTTAAATACTCTTCGAGATCTTTCTCTATTTTATTTAGAACTTCCTGCCGCGAAGCCTTGGTTGATTTTTTTCCTTCAAAAAACTTTTCTGCCAATTCTTTCTGTATAAAATCTTTTACTTTTTTCTTCAGCCCGGCTTTTTCCGCGGCTTCTTCCGGATCTTCCTCGGCAATAGCCATTTTTTCCTTACCAACTTCGTCGCGGATAGTTTCAATCAACTTTATAATCGGTTTAAGATGTTTTTGCCCAAAAGCTATCGCCTCAAGAACGGTGGTTTCCAAAACCTCGCTCGCCCCGGCTTCAAGCATACAAACTTTTTCCGGAGTTCCGGCTACAACTACGTCCAGCAAACTTTTTACTCTCGCTTCATAGCTCGGATTAATGACCCATTCCCCGCCGACTTGTCCGATTCTGATACCGGCAATCGGCCCGTTCCAGGGAATATCGGAAATCGAAAGAGCGACCGAAGCGGCAACCATGGCCGGAATATCCGAATCATTCTCCTGGTCCCAAGACAAGGTAGAGGTAACAACCTGAATATCGTTTCTGATTCGCTCATCAAAAAGCGGCCTAATCGCACGATCAATCAGGCGCGCAGTTAAAATTGCCTCGTCCGTCGGACGACCTTCGCGTTTGATAAAACGCGAACCTTTAATTTTTCCGGCGGCATAAAGTTTTTCTTCGTAGTCAACCATCAAAGGAAAGTAATCAATGCCTTCCCTGATGTTTCCCGACATGACGGCCGTGCCCAAAACCAAGGTGTCTCCGTAACGGACCGTACAGCTGCCGTTGGCTTGGCCGGCAAATTTCCCCGTTTCCACAATTAAATTCTTGCCTCCCCACTCGATCTCAAATTTTTTTACCATAAAATACCTTTCTACGCTGACCATCAGATTTTAGACTAGGTAGAATTAACTTAGCCTACCTATCCGACGGCCAAACTTTAGTTAGTTATTATTTATTTTTTATATTATATAATTGTTCTTTTTGTCCGCTGACTGATAAGATATTTTCTCTTATCACCAGAAAGATCGATAAAATTATCGACTGTTTCGGTCAATTTTGTCGAAGTCGTTTCGCGGAAAGCCATTGACTCGACCCGGCAACCTTTATTCATTTTTAAATACTGAACAAGCGGAATAAAATCCCCATCGCCGGAAACAAGAACGATTACGTCAAGCCTCTCGGCCAAAGCAATCGCGTCAATACAAATACCGACATCCCAGTCGGCTTTTTTCGCTCCGTCGTAAACCATCAGTTCTTTTTCTCTTGTTTCAAGCCCCAATTTTTCCAACGCATCAAAGAAAACTTTCTCTTCTCCGGTTTTTGTTTTAACAACGTAGGCAACGGCCCTGATTAATTTCCGATTTCCGACCGCCGTTTCCAGGATATTTCCGAAATTTACTTTTGCATTATACAAATTCTTGGCGGAGTAATACATGTTTTGCACGTCAATAAAAACTCCGACCCTTTGTTCTTTGTAGGTAACCATTTTAAATGTTCAAAAAAATTAAAAAATACTTTGTTTAAATTTTGAGCTTTTCCAGAAGTTCGGTATGCGCTTTTTTGTCCTCGCGCTCGAGGTATTTCAGGAGTTTTCTGCGCTCACCGACTTTTTTTAAGAGACCGCGGCGTGAAGAAAAATCTTTTTTGTGCTCTTTCAGATGCTCAACGAGCTCTTTGATTTCCGCAGTCAAAATAGCGACCTGCACCTGGGGTGAACCGGTGTCGGTCGGATGAATCCGGAACTTCTCAATAATTTTGTCTTTTGCTTTTTTGTCTAACATACTTGTCACGGGTTGCCGAGTCCATCCTCCTTGGCCCAGCCAACCGTCAAATTAACAGGGCTTAATGCCCTTAAATGTAATAACATATTAGCATGCCCTTTCTAATTTGGCAAGCCTGCCCTATAATATAATTGTACGACGCTAATTAACCAGCCTATGCCAGATTTGAATACTTTAACCACCGAATTCCTCGAATACCTGGAAATAGAGAAAAACCGATCCAACCAGACCGTGCGGAATTATAATTTCTATCTGAAACGCTTTGCCCAATGGGCCGGAAACGTCTCGGCCGCCGGGATTACCCAGGACATGGTCCGCCAATACCGCCTCTGGCTGAACCGTTTTGCCGACGACAAGGGCCGAACGCTCAAAAAAAACACCCAAAACTATCATCTGATCGCCCTGCGCGCCTTCTTGAAATATCTTGCCAAGCGCGACATCAAAACCTTATCGGCGGAAAAGATAGAATTAGGCAAAATGCCGGAAAGAATCGTTGATTTTTTGGAAGGGCCCGACCTTGAACGGCTGCTTGAAACCCCGACCCTTGCCGACTCCCCGGAAATTATCAAAAAAAGAGACAAGGCAATCCTCGAAATGCTGTTTTCCACCGGATTACGCGTTTCGGAACTGGCCAATTTGAAAAAAGAACAGGTAAATTTGAAAAAAGAAGAATTTACGGTCCGCGGCAAAGGTGACAAACCCCGGGTTGTCTTCCTCTCAAACCAATCAAAATACTGGCTCGGACAATATCTGGCCGCCCGACGCGACATGTCACCGTATTTATTCGTTTCCCACGACCGGGCACACGAAAGCGAGGGGGCCCTCACTCCCAGAAGCGTGGAACGGCTCGTCAAAAAATACTCCAAGGCCGCCGGCATCACCAAAAAAGTTACGCCGCATACCATGAGGCATTCTTATGCCACTGATTTACTGATGAACGGCGCCGATATCCGCTCGGTCCAGGCAATGCTTGGTCACTCTTCAATTACTACCACTCAAATTTACACCCATATTACCAATCAGCAGCTTCGCGATGTCCACAAAGCCTTTCACGGACGGAAACGAAACAAATAACCGGGTTGACAATTAAAAATTTCCTTGGTAAACTGAAAAATACTTTTCGGCCCCGTAGTTTAATGGATAGAACACTAGCCTTCTAAGCTGGATATCGAGGTTCGATTCCTCGCGGGGTCACCATGGTGGCTATAGTTTAACGGTAGAACAGTGGGTTGTGGTCCCACTAGCCTGGGTTCAACTCCCAGTAGCCACCCCTCAAAGCACTCTGCCCATCGGCAGGGTGTTTTGTATTATAGGAAAATAATATATCAAAAAATGAACTATAAAATCCGCTCGGCTGAGCGGATTTTTAATATATTAGCACTGAGTTCTTCGGCTTATCCAGCCACGGGCAGCTCAAACCAGAACGTGCTTCCCTTACCCTCTTCCGAGGTGAGGCCTATTTTGCCGCCGTGAGTCTCGATGATACTCTTAGACAGGTACAGGCCAAGGCCGACTCCGTTAGGCTTCATGGCCACGGCGTTCGAGCCGCGAGAGAAGCGACTAAAAATATGCGCCTGCTCGGCCTTCGGTACGCCGACGCCGTTATCACTAACCTCATAGCGCACCCTGCCGTCGGTCTTGAATATCCTGGCGGTAATCCACCCACCCTCTTTAGTATATGCGATGGCATTATCGAGCAGACGGACAATTACTTCTCTGATGCGGGCTACGTCAATGTTCACCATTGTCCTTTGGTCACCGGGGAAATCATGGTTATGTTTCAGTTTCTTGATTTTGTAGCGCGGTTCGAGCGACAAGCAGGCGGAGCGGGCAATATCCTCAAAAACGGCCGGCCCTTTTTCCAATCGCATTTGGCCCTCTTCAATATCCATGGCCGTGAGTAAGTCGTCGATGCTTGTCACAACCTCGATATTCGCCTCATAAGCCATCCGAAGCATGTCTTGTTGCGCCTTTGTCAGTTTGCCAACCTTCTTACCCAACAACTCGTCTATGCTCCAACGAATCGCGCTCAAAGGCGTTCTTAATTGATGAGAAACGGTTTGGATAAACTTATTTTTGAGTACGTCCAGAGCCCGGACTTGTTCCTCGGCCTTTTGACGCCGAGAAATGTCACGAAAAACCCCGAGGAGATATTGCTTGCCGGCTGACATGAATTGCGCGGCATTGACCTCCACAGGGACCCTCGATCCGTTCTTGGATAATACTTCCGTATTGAAGATGCCGATCTCTTTTTTAACCTGACTTTCGAAGCCCCTCATAGTATCTTCAACACGGTCTTTCGGATGCAGCTCGTCGGCGGTCATTGTGAGAATCTTTTCCTTGGAAAATCCGATCAATTTAACGGCATTTCTGTTGCAATCGACCAATTTGCGCGTTTCAGAGTCGGCGACGAACACCGCGTCGGGAACATTCTCAAACAATTGTTCAAACCTTACCAATGCCTCTATTTTCTTCTCTTTCTGCTCTTCAACCAGCGCCTCATTCCTCCTGAGTTCGGTAATATTGCGCAGAGACGCGAGAAGGACCTTTCTGCCTCCCCAGTCCAAGGGAGTAAACATAACCGTGGTGAAGATGTCCGAACCGTCAACATGCCGGCACGTCCAATCAAAGTACGCCCCGCCCTCTCTTCGGACTTTAGCCACAAACTCTTTCAGGGCCTTCTCTGATGGCCGGCCGTCCAGTTGGATCGGGGCGGAAAAATCGAGGGGGTTCTTGCCGATAAGGTCTTCTTTTTTAGGATAACCAATCCTCCTCCATGCGGCGCCGTTGCTTTCAAGGATTTGCAGACTCGACGCGTCAAGTATCACTATGGAATCGTTCGATCCCTCAAAAAGAGACTTAAAATTCTCCTTTTCTTTTTCCAGATCAGCGGTCCTGACTTTGACGAGCGAATCAAGCCGTCGCCGGATGCCTCGCAAAACAAGGATATAGATTAAAACGACCGCGAAAAAGATAAATGATCCAGAAATGAGATATCTCAACCAGCTCGGGAAAACCTCAACTCGCTCAACCAGACCGCCGAGGTGCCGCACAATAGCATTGTGATAAGCGCTGTTGCTGTCGTTTTTCATCTGCCGTAAATCGGCGTCGATGCGGCCGATCAAAATATCGTTCTTCTGGGCGCCCTTCGTAAACGCAAACCTGAGCTCCGCGGGATCAAAAATTATATTCGAACGCTTGACGGCGTAATTCTTTTCGCTCGAAATACCGAACACCATGTTGACAACGCCGATATCCGCCTCCTTCTTATCCAATAGATCGAACACCTCGGCATATTCCTTGACACCAATAATCTCCGCCTTTATGCCAAAGGTGTCGATCAGGTTCTTGACCCCCAAGGGACCGTTGTAATGAATCCCGCTCTTCAGTATGGCGATACGCTTTCCCTCCAAGTCCGTCATGGACGCGATACTGATACCTTGCCGGGTATAGACCATCCCCCAATTAACCAATACCGTTTCTGAGTTGAAGTCGTATTTTTGCTTGCGCTCGTCGGACAAGGCAACGTCGGGCATGATATCTATCTCGTTCGCTTCAAGCCGCTTCAACCCCTCGTCCCAGGTACCTTGAACATATTCTAGTTTCCATCCTTCCGTGGCGGCAATCGCGTTCAAAATATCCGGAAAAAGTCCCTGGGCCACGCCGTTTCCGTCCATCCAAATTTTGGGGCTGTTGTCATAGGAGCCGACCCGTATCGTCAACTGTTCCCTGACTACCTGCGCGAACATTTTTGACGGCATAAAAAATCCTCCCAACAATAAAAGGAGGAACAATAAAATCCCGCTCTTTCTAAACAAATTAGACATATTACAATCTATTTTTTATTACAATAATTATATCATATTTCCTAATTTTATTTAAATAGGGTTATGCCATAACTCACAAGCCGACTCATAAAAAATACCCCGCTTTTCCAGCGGGGTATTTTTTGTTCTTCAAAAATATTTTATTGCTGCTCTTTATCTTTGTCTTTTCTCCCCAATCTTTCAAAAGCTCTTAAGACTTCGAGCGGGATGGCAAAAACAATCGTGTTGGACTGGTCTGAACTGACATCGTTAATCGTACTCAAGGTGCGCAGATGAAGAGCGCCGTCAGAAGAAGACAAAGTATTCGCGGCCTTGGCTAAATTTTCCGCGGCAATAACTTCGCCTTCCGCCTTGATAATGACTGATCTCTTTTCCCGTTCTGCCTCAGCCTGCTTGCCGATTACGCGCTTCATCTCTTCCGGTAAAGTTACGTCCTTCAACTCAACTGAACTGACTTCAATCCCCCAAGGGTCGGACGCCTTGTCAACGATTGCCCTGATTTTATTGGCGACCGCTTCGCGGCTGGAAAGAAGTTCATCCAGATTGACTTCGCCGACCGCGTTTCTCATGGTTGTCTGGGCAAGCTGAGAAACGGCATAATAAAAATTTTCTACTTCAATAATCACCTTGTCCGCTTCCCTGACTTTGTAATAAATCACCGCATTTACTTTGACGGAAATGTTGTCTTTGGTAATCGCTTCCTGGTCGGGAACATCAACCGCCTTGATTCTCATATCGACTTTTTTGGCGGTTTGGAAAATCGGGATAACCAAACGCCAGCCCGGCATCATGATTTTGGTAAAACGTCCCATCGTGAACTTTACCCCCCGCTGGTATTGATTGATCTGGCGGATTGAGGCCAAAACAAGGGCCACGATGATGGACGCAACGGTAATAAGCGTGTTTACGTAAACTTCCATAATTTTTTTGGTTAATGATTAGCAAAAGAATTGTAGCTTATTTATCCAAATAAATCAAGATAAAAAAGCCCCGGCAACGCGTGGCGCGGCCGGGACGGATTCATTCCTCCTACGCTTCGATCGCTTTCTTGATCTTCCTCGCGAACTCGCGCCGAACCGCCGCCGGATCGGAACTCCGGGAGGCCAGCTTACCAACAGCGCTCCGCAAGGCGCGGACCATGGCTTCGAGATCGGTTTCGGAGAGATGCCGGATCTTGCCTTCGGAAGCTTCCAGCGCCCAGGAATTGACCTTGAGCGTTCCCTCGATCCAGCTTTGAAGCTCGGCGTTGTAGATTTCTCCGACCGAAGGGAATTCCCCGGCGTACTTCACGAGCGTCTCGTGGTGCCGGGCGAAAACCGAGATGAATTTCTCGTTACCGTGCCCGACGAACTCGAATAGGGCGTAAAGCACGTAATCGAGCTTTTCCATCGCGTCGAAAAATTTCGCCTCGACGCTTTCCGCCGGCAGGCAGTAGACCCGCCGCAGGAAGGATGCAAGGAAACCGAGCCGGTCCATCTGGATCAGGGTTTCCTCGTGCTCGATCTGCTCGTAGACCTCCTCGATCCGCGGATCATGCTTGAAGACGTAGCGGATGTCACCGATCGCCCCTTCCGAGAACTCGTGAATCACTGCGTGCGTCATGACCAAGAGCTCGTCGATCTTGTTCTTGCCGGCCTTCCGCTCAAGCTCAAGACAATAGGCCGCAAGCAGGGCAATGGAAAGCGAATGGTGTGCCGAGGTCTGCCGCTGGTGGCGGTTCGGGTAGCCCTCCCACCTTCCGCAGCGCAGCAGACGGTCGAAGACGTCGAAGACGCCGCCGACGAACTTGGCCATCTCAAGACGCCTCTCCAGGGCGGGGTCTTTGTTCTTGCCGCAATCATCCATCTTTCTCCTCCCTTTCCTGGTTTTGTTTTTCCCAATATCTCTTTCGGGTTTGGATAAGTTTAGGAAATAAAGAAACTAATGTCAAACAAAGTCATCCACACCTTTGACATGGCTAAAAATCTTTGGTATATTTAAAATACTTTAATCACTAATCCAATAAAAATATGGGACAAAATAGCGCGGCGAAAGCCAGAACAAAACACGCTCTCAAAAATACCAAAAAGGGCAAACAATTGCGCAAACACACCAAGAGATTAAAGCCTTGTACCTGCTGTTCTTAATAAAAAATAGCTCAAGAAAAAAAGAGGCCGCTTGGCCTCTTTTTGTTTCTGCTCTACTCCCAGGCACTTGACGGACGGCCTGATTTTATTTAAACTTAATTTTCGTTCTGATAAAATATAGGTGAGGAAGGGAGGACCGGAATGAAGACAAAAATGACGTACCTGGCCATTTTTGCCGTGCTTTGCGGCTGCCGCAACGAATTCATTGACCTGACTCGGGAGGAATACGGGGTCGTTACCCAAATCATGATCCGTCCCGACTTCCCCGAGGGAGACGGCTCAATCGCCGTCCCCAAGGGGGACCAATCAAACACGGCGAATTACAAACTGAGGGCGTACGTCTACAACCACGACGGCATGCCCTTGTACCGGCCGATCGATTGGCGGGTTTCCGACCCGGCCCTGGTCGAACTCATGCCGGAAACCGACGACCCTCCGACCCACGAAGCCAGAGCCGCCATCCGGACTCTCCAAGACGTCTTCGACGCGGAAGGCGAAACCGAACCGGAAGCCACGATCACGGCCTGCGTCACGAACGACTGCGAAGGATACGGCGGAGAAGTCGTCTGCGAACCGGAAATTTGCAGCGCGCCGATTACCGTGAAAGGCGTCGTGAATGCCGAAGGGGCTTGGGAACTCTCGGGCGCGACTTTCCCCTTCACGGTGGCAATCTACACCAGCCAGACCGGACGGACGCTCGACGCAATCTCGAGCTATTACGAGCCGGAAATCCACGGCAACCAGATCAATTTCTCGGCTGGCAGCACAAGCTACGTCGGCCACTTCACCGACCGGACGCGCGTCACGGGCGAAGCGATTGTCTCCCCGAGCGGCGACAATCTCGGAACCTGGACAGCGGTAAAGTGTCCGGACACCGGCTGCACCGGCGCCGGGCCATAGCTGACTTCCATCGTGCCGGAACATCGGTTCCGGCAACCCACATCACGCTTTGGTGTGGGTATTTTTTTATAAAATAAAAAAAGCCGGGCACGCAAGGTGTCCGGCGAACTGAAAACTACAAAGGCTTCAAGCTGACCACGGTGTTCTCACGCCGCGTCACGGCATCCTCCAGCCGTTTCTTGAAAGCCATCAACTCCCCGTTTTTCTCGAGAGCCGGATTTTTCTGGATGATCTGGCGAAACTCGTCGAGCATCGCCGCCAGTTCCTTATCTCGCCGCTCCATCAGGCGTACGAGCGACTGGTTGCTCGAACGTTCGGTCTGAAGCCTAGCCCTCAAATCTACTGGATCCAGGACGGGCGCCACGCCTTTCCGCAAAGGCGGCGGCGGAGCCGCGGCGGGACGCGGCGGAAATTTGGACAGCAGTTCTTTAGCTGCCAGTTCTTCCTGCGTCTCTCGCAGCGCCCGGCGCAGTTGGTTGGTAGTTGTATCAACCCGATCAATCTCCATCTTGGTACGCTTGAGCGCTTCCGAAGTCTGTTTGGCCACTCTGGCCTGAAGGCGCAAAAACCCTGTCAGGCTCCCTCGCCCCATGATGGAAATTAGCCCGTCTTCGTCGAGCCAGACAAGATTGGTCGGCTCAACGACTCTGGCGGCCTTTGTGTAGATGGGATGCTCTCTACGCAGAAGCAGCTCGTCTACGCCCAAGAGTTCCTGGGATATCGCCGTGGCAACCACCTCGCCGGCAACGATAATTTCTACCTTGCCGAGAACGATATAGCAGCAACGATTGACTTCCTCGCCCTCCTGGAAAATCCAAGTCCCTGGCTGCTTTTCCACGACAACGAGATGCTGATCGAGGAGCTTTATGAGATGCGGCCGGCCTTTGGTCAAATCTTCCAAAGTGTCGCGGCCGTCCTCGCTTCCCCCTCCGTTCTCCCCGGCACTTTCGCCGCAATCTTTGGTTTCCTCTCCCATCACCAACCCTCCTCGAAAAGACGATTTACTATTTTGTAGCAAAAAACCTTTTTTGTCAAGCGTCTTTATCTTACTACCGTTGACAAAAATAAAATTTTTTGTTATATTAACTCTACAATAAGTAACGGTCAAATCACCATTACTCTACATATCTGCCCCACTCCCGCCTAAGCGGGACGGCTTTTGGGGGCTTTTTGGCATATATGGATAAATTTAAACTCAAGGCAAAATTCAAAACGGCCGGCGACCAGCCTAAAGCAGTGGCCGAGCTTGTTAATGGTTTGGAAAAAAATTATAAACACCAGACTCTTTTAGGCGTAACCGGTTCGGGCAAAACTTTTACCGTGGCAAATGTTATTGAAAAAATCAACAAACCGACTCTGGTGATCGCCCACAACAAAACTCTGGCTGCCCAGCTTTGCAACGAGTTCCGCGAATTTTTCCCGGACAATGCCGTGGAATATTTTGTTTCCTATTATGATTATTACCAACCGGAAGCATATCTCCCTCGCACCGATACCTACATTGAAAAAGAAGCAATGATCAACGACGAGATCGACCGCCTGCGCCATGCCGCGACACAGGCCCTCTTAACCCGCCGCGACGTGATTATTGTCGCCTCCGTTTCCTGCATCTACGGTTTGGGCGCGCCGGAAACCTACGAAAAAATTGTTTTGCATCTGGCTAAAGGGCAAACCATCACCCGTTCGGATCTTTTAGAGCAACTTGTAACCATGCAATTTAACCGGACCAATTCCAGTCTGAAACGCGGCGAGTTCCGCTTACGCGGAGAAACTTTGGAAATAATGCCAGTGAGCCAAGAAACGATTTACCGGATCGAGATGGCAAACCAAAAAGTTAAAAAAATTATTGAACTTGATCCGGTGACAAGAAAAATTAAAAAAGAGATGAATGACGTCTGGGTTTACCCGGCCAAACATTTTGTCACTCTGGGTCCGGAACGGGAACGGGCTTTCAAATCAATCAAAGCCGAACTTAAAGACCGCCTGGAATATTTTAATAAAAACGGAAAACTGCTTGAAGCCGAGCGCTTGGAACGCCGAACCAATTATGATTTGGAAATGATAAAAGAAGTCGGCTACTGCCATGGGATTGAAAATTATTCGCGGCATCTTTCCGGCCGGGCCGCCGGCGAGCCGCCTGAAACCCTGCTCGATTATTTTGGAAAGGGCAAGGATTGGCTAATGGTGATAGACGAATCGCATGTTACCGTTCCGCAACTTTCCGGCATGTACGAAGGCGACGCCTCCCGAAAACGCGCGCTGATTGAATTTGGCTTCAGATTACCAAGCGCCGCCGACAACCGGCCGCTGAAATTCCCCGAGTTTGAAACGCGGATGCCCCAGACAATTTATACCTCGGCCACTCCAAGCCAGTACGAGTTCGGTAAAAGCCAACAGGTTGTTGAGCAAATTATCCGCCCGACCGGCCTGATTGATCCGGAAATTATCGTCCAACCGATTACCCCGAAAAATAAAAACGAAAAATCTCAGGTTGACGATCTGATGGAAAGAATTGACGATCGGGTGGAACGCGGCGAACGAGTGCTTGTCACAACTCTAACCAAAAAAATGGCTGAAGATCTGTCCGATTATCTTGAAGAAAAAAAATTCAAAGTTAAATATCTCCATAGCGAAGTGGAAACCCTGGACCGCATTAAAATTTTAACCGAGTTCAGGCAGGGAAAATTCGATATTTTGGTCGGTGTCAACCTCCTGCGCGAAGGATTGGATTTGCCCGAAGTGACGCTCGTCGCGATTTTGGACGCCGACAAAGAGGGATTTTTGCGCAGTGAAACGTCGCTCATACAAACAATTGGACGAGCAGCCCGCAACGTCCGCGGCCAGGTTGTTCTTTATGCCGACCAGATGACCGGCTCAATGGACCGGGCAATAAACGAAACTTTACGCCGGCGCAAATTACAAATTGAATATAATGAAAAACACGGCATTACTCCGAAAACAATCAAAAAAGCAATTAAGGATATTATCGGCCAATTGACTAAAAAACAAGATGCCAAGGAAAAAAGAATTTTGGAACTGGATTTACTCGGAGAAAAAGGAAAAAGCACCGAAGAAATTATTGCTGAAAAAGAAAAAGAAATGAAAGCCGCGGCCAAGGATTTACAGTTCGAACTGGCCGCGCTTCTTCGCGACGAAATCCGGGAATTAAAAAATAAAAAATAAAGATATGCAAGATAAAATAATTATAAAAGGCGCTCGGGAACATAATCTGAAAAATGTTTCTTTGGAAATTCCAAGAAACAAATTAACCGTTTTTACCGGACTTTCCGGCTCGGGAAAATCGAGCCTGGCTTTTGATACCATTTTTGCCGAAGGCCAACGACGTTATGTTGAATCCCTTTCAGCTTATGCCCGGCAATTTTTGGGCCAGATGGATAAACCCGACGTCGACGAAATCGAAGGATTGTCGCCGGCCATTTCCATTGACCAGAAAGCCCACAGCGCCAATCCCCGCTCCACGGTTGCAACTATTACGGAAATTTATGATTACCTCCGCGTTCTTTTTGCGAGAATTGGAAAACCACACTGCCCAATCTGTGGCAAGGAAATAAGAAAAATGACTGTTGAAGAAATGGTTGATTTAATTTTGAGAAAAACTACAGAGATTCATAATTCAAAAAAGAGCCATCTTTCCGTTACAAATGCTTCCGACCATATCACAATCCTGGCTCCGGTTGTCCGGGGAAGAAAAGGCGAATATTACCAGATGCTCTACGATTTTTATAACAATGGTTTTTCCGAAGTCCGGGTCAACGGAAAATTCCGGGAATTAAAAAATAAAATCGTTCTCCCCCGCTACCAGCAGCACAACATCGATCTTGTCGTCGACAAAGTTACTCTTGGCTGGCCGCTCGAAAATAATAAAGGTTTAAGGGCCCGTCTCGCCGAAGCGGTTGAGGCCGCCCTGAAATACGGGCAGGATGTCGTAACAGTTATTTTGGACAACGGCCAGGAAATGGTCATGTCTTCCAAGTTTTCCTGCCCGGAAGATGAATTTTCCTTCCCTGAAATCGAACCGCGCCTTTTCTCTTTCAATAGTCCGTATGGCGCCTGCCAGACCTGCCACGGCTTGGGCACGGAATTTTTATTCTCCGAAACTCCCTGCCCGGACTGCCACGGCGACCGTTTGCGCAAAGAAAGCTTGCATGTCTTCGTCGCCGGAAAAAATATCGTCGAAGTAACGAAAATGCCGGTTGAAAACGCGCAAAAATTTTTCGACCTCATCTCTTCTCCAACAAACAAAAAAAATTCTCTGAGTAAAGTCGATCTGGAAATTGCGAGTACCGTCTTAAAAGAAATAAAAAGTCGGCTTCAGTTTATGCTTGATGTCGGTTTAGGATATCTTACTTTGAACCGAACGGCTGGGACTCTTTCCGGCGGCGAAGCGCAAAGAATCCGCCTCGCTTCGCAAGTTGGCTCAAGACTGGTCGGCGCAACTTATATTTTGGACGAGCCGACAATCGGCCTGCATCCGAAAGATAATGAAAAATTATTGGCTACTTTGAAAAACATCAAAGACATCGGCAATACCGTCATTGTCGTTGAGCACGACCCAGAGACAATCTGGATGGCCGACTATTTGGTTGATCTTGGACCCGGAGCCGGCACCCACGGCGGAGAAATTGTCGCGGCTGGTCCGATGCCCGACGTCCTGGAAAATAAAAAATCCCTGACCGCAGCTTATTTACGTGGCGACAAAGAAATTGCCATACCGGAAAAACGCCGCCATGTCGACGGGAAAAGTAAATCCTTCCCTTCCGGCCAGATGAAAATCGTCGGCGCTACGGAAAATAATTTAAAAAATATTGATGTCAAAATTCCGCTCAAGAGATTTGTTTGCGTGACTGGCGTTTCCGGATCGGGAAAAAGTACTTTGGTAAATGATATTCTCTGGAAAGCCCTTTCCAACAAACTTAACCACACAAATTATCAGGTCGGGAAACACGCCCGGGTTGAGGGGCTGGATTATTTGGATAAAGTTATTGTTATTGACCAGTCACCCATCGGCCGAACACCAAGGTCAAATCCGGTTACCTATACCGGTGCCTGGACGCATATCCGCGAGCTCTTTACCGCGCTTCCCGAATCGCGGGCCCGTGGCTACCAACCCGGCCGTTTCAGTTTTAATGTTCCAAACCAACGTGGTGGCGGACGCTGTGAAAATTGCGAAGGCGGCGGCATGATTAAAATTGAAATGCATTTTCTCCCGGCCGTTTATGTTACCTGCCCGGTTTGCAAAGGCACGAGATTCGACCGCGAAACTCTAGCGATTCAATATAAAGGAAAAAATATCCATGATGTCCTGGCGATGACTATTGAGGAGGCGGAAGAATTTTTCAAAAATATTCCTCCTGTCAACGACCGGCTGAAAATTTTACGCGAAGTCGGCTTGCAATATTTGACTCTTGGCCAAAGCGCTACAACATTGTCCGGCGGCGAGGCACAGCGCATTAAACTGGGCGCCGAACTGGCCCGCCGTTCCACGGGACGGACAATTTATATTTTGGATGAGCCGACCGTAGGTTTACATTACGCCGATGTGGAAAAACTGCTTGAGGTTCTGCACCGCCTGGTAAGTTTGGGTAATACCGTCATTGTCATTGAGCACAATCTTGATTTTATAAAAACGGCCGACTGGATTATCGATCTCGGGCCGGACGGCGGAGACGCCGGCGGGCAGCTGATTGCGGCTGGCACCCCGGAAGATTTGGCAAAAAATCAAAAATCTTACACCGGGCAATACCTGAAGAAAACTTTGAAATAAAATAAATATATAAAAAGAGCCCGAAAAATTTCCGAGCTCATTTCCTGGTCTGGTAGGAATTCCATCCCGCCGGCAAGGAGATGCCACACTGGGTAAAAATAGCCGCTACTTCGTCGGTTACGCCAGCGCACTGTTTCGAGGAAAAATACTTGATCGCCGCCTGGATTCTCGCAGCCGCTGCCTGTTTGTTATCTGAAGCATGGACGATCCATTCGACATCAGGAACGAAGCAACCGGCCGCCGCGTCCCAAACCACCAGGAAAAACCTGGTCGGGTTGAAAAGTGCCTCTTTGAGGCAGACAATTCTCACCTCTCACCTCCTTTCGTGGCTTTATCTTAAAACAAAAACAAACCAATTGTCAATCGTATGGAAAATGTAAAAGAAAAAATTAAAAAATTTCCTAAAACCCCCGGCGTATATTTGATGAAAAACGCCGAGGGGAAGATTGTTTATGTCGGAAAAGCTACTTCTCTCCGCGACCGGGTAGCGAGTTATTTTGCCAGACCGCACGAACGACGGATGGAAAACCTAGTCCGGGAAATTGCTAATATTGAATACCAGAAAACCCCGACGGTTATTGAAGCACTGGTTTTGGAAGCCAACTTAATCAAAAAATATTCTCCAAAATACAACGTCAAAGAAAAGGATGACAAATCATTTCTCTATGTCGCGTTCAGCAAGGATAAATTCCCGAAAATATTTTTGATCCGCGGTCTGGAGATAAAAAGATTATCCCCACAATCCAAAAAACAAATTACCAAGCTTTTCGGGCCGTATACAAGCGCCGCTTCGCTCCGGGCCGCCCTGGATATTTTAAGAAAAATTTTTCCTTACCGCGACTGCCAAACTTTTCCCAAACGGCCCTGCCTGCAGTATCACTTAAAACGCTGTAGTGCTCCGTGCACCGGCCTGATCACCGGGCCGGACTACCGAAAAAATATTAAAAATATAATTTTATTTTTTGAAGGCAGAAAAGAAAAAATTTTAAAAAACCTGAGGAAAGAAATGAACGGAGCGAGCCGTCAAGAAAACTTCGAACTAGCCGGAAAACTACGGAATAAAATTTTCTCTCTCGAACACATCCAAGATGTTGCCGTCATCAAAAGCGATATCTCCCGCGATCTGGGCGACCGCGCCGGTATAAATATTTTCGGCCGGATTGAGGGTTATGACATTTCCAACATCAGCGGCACATCGGCAACCGGCAGTATGGTCGTTTTTGGAGACGGCAAACCGAATAAAAAAGAATACCGCAAATTTAAAATTAAAACTGTCACCGGGGCAAACGATGTCGGGATGATAAGGGAGGTAATCAGCCGGCGGCTGAAACACGCCGAGTGGCCATTGCCTGATTTAATTTTAGTTGATGGAGGATGGGGACAGATTAACGCCGTCAGAGAAATTCTAACCGAACATAAAATAGAAATCTCCGTAATTGGCATTGCCAAGGGTTTTGACCGCAAGCAGGACCGCCTGCTCTATGGAGAAGAAAATCCGGAACTCGGCCGTCTGGCCGGACAATACAAAGATATTCTCCTCCGCGTCCGCGACGAAGCCCACCGTTTTGCCATTGGCTACCACAAAATTTTACGAAAAAATAAATTGTTAAATAAATAATTAAAATTTTATTTTTCGGCCCGGCCTAACGGATGGGCTTTTTTATTTGGCTTAAAGATGGTAAAATAAGGAAATAAAAACAATGACATTAACAAACATGATCACCCCTCAACTAATCAAAAAATTAGACAAATCAAACCTGCTCGGATCGATTGAGCTTTTAGGCCGGCAGTGCGAGCAAACATGGAAAGAAATTAAAAAAATAAAAATTCCGGCCAATTACCGCCAAGCGGAAAATGTTGTCATTTCCGGAATGGGCGGCTCTGCCTTGGGCGGACATATTATACAAACGCTTTTCGCCGCCGAACTCAAGGTGTCGATTGAAGTTGTCCGCGGCTATACGCTTCCGGCTTATGTCGGACCAAAAACCCTTTTGATTCTTTCAAGCTATTCCGGCAATACGGAAGAAACTTTGGCGGCAGCTAAAGAAGGTCAAAAGAGGAAAGCTAAAATCATTGGTCTGGCAGCCGGCGGAAAACTGTCGGACTTTTTGCGCCGCAACAATTACCCGGCTTATATCTTTAAACCAAATTATAATCCTTCCGGCCAGCCGCGCATGGGCTTGGGATATTCGGTTCTCGGCCAGCTCGGCCTCCTAAAACAATGCGGCCTCATAAAAATTGATGAAAAAGAAATCCTTGAAACAATCAGACTGCTCGACCGGAAAAATAACGCGGCAAAAAATTTAGCCGAAAAATTAAAAAATAAAACTCCGGTCATTGTTGCTTCGGAATTTTTGCTTGGCAACGGCCATGCGATGGCAAATCAAATAAACGAAAATGCTAAGTGTTTTGCCGCATATTTCGAACTGCCGGAGTTAAACCATCATTTGATGGAGGGGTTAAAGAACCCGATGTCCAACCGAAAAAATCTCGCCTTCATACTGCTAAACTCCTCCCTTTATCTCCCCCGCAACCAGAAAAGATACAAAATTTTAAAAACCGTGCTCGCTAAAAATAAAATAAAATTTTTCGAATACCGGCCGGCGGCTAAAACAAGATTCCAGCAATCGTGGGAAACTCTACTTTTCGGCAGCTACATGAGTTTTTATCTGGCTATGGGTTATAATCTTGATCCCTCACCGGTTCCCTGGGTAAACTTTTTTAAAAAAGATCTTGAAAGGAATTAAATCCCGGCATAAGGAGGAAAATTCCCAATGAAAAATATTGCGTTTCTCAAATATTTCGGTTTGTTTATAATCGCTTTCGCGATTTTTTCTTTTTTCCAATATTCACCGACTTTCCCGGATCCTGATTCTTTCTACCATGCCAAAATAGCTGTCCTAATCCGCGACCAGGGTGTTGTAAAAGATTTCCCCTGGCTACAATTTACCGTCTTGAAAGATTATTATATTGATCACCATTTTCTTTACCACATTTCCCTCGTTCCTTTCGTCACCTTTCTTGACCCGCTGGTCGGCATAAAATTGGCTACGGCACTTTTCGGAGCGCTTTTGATTTTGACTTTTTATTGGTTTCTTCAAAAATTTAAAATCAGGGGCGCCTTTTTTTATTCCTTGTTTCTTCTCATCTCGGGACCGTTCATTTTCAGGATCAACCTCGCAAAGGCTTCCTCCTTGTCTCTTATTTTTCTGTTTTTCGGTTTTTACTTTATCGCGCGTCGCAAACTTTGGCCGCTTTTTTTTCTGTCTTTTTTCTATGTCTGGACCTATGGCGGCTGGCCGCTCATGCTCGTTTTAACTTCCTTTTATATTCTTGCCGAAACCATCTCTGATTTTGTTGAAAAATTTAAAAAAGAAAATTCGGAAATAAAAAATCCTGGAGCGGCGATAAAAATTTTTTTCAGGACGCTCTTCTCAAGAGAAAATATCAAACTTTTCTCTGCCTGCTTCGGGGGGTTGCTTGCCGGACTGGTTATCAACCTGTACTTTCCAAAAAATCTCACTTTTTACTGGCACCAAATTATCAAAATTGCGGTTATCAATTACCAAAATAAAATCGGCGTCGGCGCGGAGTGGTATCCTTACGGTTTAGGAGATTTAATTTCAAACACCTCGCTGGTTTTCGTTCTCCTGATCGTTTCGTTGGCCGTTTTCTTTGTAAATTTCATCAAAAATTTTACCAATGATAAAAAAATCCTGCCGCCGGAAAACAAAAACAGGCCAATGATTTTAGCGACAACCTTTTGCGCCGTTTTTTTTCTGCTCCTAACCTTGCGGGCTCGCCGCAATGTTGAATATTTTATCCCTTTTGCCGTCTTAATGGGGGCTTTTGCCCTGGATCAACCTTTCTCTTTTTTGGGAAAATATTGGCTGACTTTTAAAAATTGGTGGCAAAAAAGAAAAGTATTAGCCAGCCTCCTCTGCCTTTATTTTATCCTGATGGTCCCGTTTACCGCCGCGCGGAATATCCTGTCGGTCAAACAGCAATTTCTGAATGGAGGATCGACCCAAAAATACCGCGGAGTGGCCGAATGGCTGAAAAATAACACACCGGAAGGAGCTATAATTTTCCATAATGACTGGGACGACTTTCCGGCTCTTTTCTACTACAATACTCATGACTATTACATCGCCGGGCTTGACCCAACCTTTATGTATGATTATGATAAAAATCTGCACAAACAATGGGTTGATATCACTACCGGAAAACAGGACAATATTTCCGAAATTGTTAAAAATAATTTTAGGTCAGAGTATGTATTCGTCGACAAAGATCATGTCGCCCTGGAAAATAATTTAAAGCGCGATGGCCATTTTAAAATGGTCTATAAAGACGACGAGGGTAAAATTTACGAGCTGACCGCAAAATAGTTATGAAAATTACAATAGCTATACCGGCCTACAACGAAGAAATTATCCTGAAAAATAATATTCTTATTCTTTATAATTTTCTAAAAAACAATATTTCCGATGACTGGAAAATCGTGATTACCGATAATAATTCTTCGGACAGAACTGGGGAAATCGGAAAGGATCTGGAAAAAGAATACTTAAAAATAAAATATCTGTTTGTTTCGCGGAAGGGCAAGGGGCTGGCAATCCGGACCGCCTGGGAAAACTCCGATGTTGATGTATGTTGTTTTATGGATGCCGACTTGGCTACCGATCTCTCCGCGCTCCCGGCTCTTATTTCCGCTATAAGCAAGAATAATTACGATATCGCCGCCGGTTCACGCTTTCTGCCGGAATCAAAGGTGGAAAGATCCTTAATCAGAAAATTTGTTTCGCAAAATTACCGCCTTGCCCTGCATTGGCTTCTGGGCCTAAAAATAAAAGACGCGCCATGCGGATTTAAAGCCGTTAATCGTAAGGTGATAAAAAATATTTTACCAAAAATAAAAAACAACACCTGGTTTTTTGATACCGAGATGGTTTTTTTGGCGGAAAAAGAAAATTACCGCGTCAAGGAAATTCCCGTTTCCTGGACCGAACACAAAAAAATCGGCCGCAAGAGCAGAGTTAATTTTATAAAAGTTTCCCTAGAATATTTAAAAGAAATTTGGCGCTTAAAAAAAACTTATGCCGGAAATTAGCCTGAGGGAATGGAAATTGGTCGGGTTATTTAGCTTAATTATTATTACTATAACTTTCCTGCCTAACCTGGTGGGAATTTTTTCTGCACCGGGAAATAGCCTATTTTGGGGACTGCAAACAGTTAATCCCCGAGACACGCCTATTTATTATTCCTGGATTGAACAGGCTAAAGACAGCCATCTCCTTTTTAAAAATTTATATACCTCGGAAATTGAACCGAGATTTATTTTTGATCCCTTCTGGCTTGGCGTCGGTCTTTTTGCAAAAATATTTTCCCTTTCTGGTTTCGCCGCCTACCAACTTACCAGGATATTTCTTATCCCGGTCTTTTTGGCTATCGCCTATATTTTTATCTCTTATTTTTTTCCAGATCCCAAAAAAAGATTACTTTGTTTTGTCTTTCTGATTTTTGCTTCGGGAATCAGCGGCTGGGTCTGGCCTTTAGTAGAATTAGGTTTCTTAAAAATTTGGCCGCCACCGATAGACCTGTGGAGCATAGAATCTTCGACCTTCTACACTCTTTACCATTCGCCGCACTTTATCGCTTCGCTGCTTCTTACTGTTTTGATATTCTTTCTAATACTAAAATCGTTTGAAAAACAAAAATATCTTTACAGTCTGTCAGCAGGTTTTTCCGCCTTGTTTCTTTTTTTCTTCCATCCCTACCACGTCCCAACGGTCTTTGTTATCCCCGGCCTGTACATCGTTGTACAAAGTATAAAAAACTTAACGATAAGATGGAATTTGCTAAAACACTATTTTGTACTAGTCGCCATCTCATCTCCGGCCATTCTTTATCACCTCTGGACTTTGAATACATTTTGGACCAGGCAGCAATTCGCTCTGCAAAATAATCTGCCCACTCCACCATTTTATAATTTTTTGCTGGCTTATGGTTTTATTTTTATTTTTGCCATTTTCGGAATTCTGACGCTTTTGCGGAAAAAAAGTAAAACCAGTACGGAAATTTTCTTACTAGTTTGGTTCTTTGCCCAACTTTCTTTGCCCTTTATGCCTTTTTTAAACTTCCAACGGAAACTGATTGAGGGTTTGCACTTCGCCATGGTGCTTTTGGCCATTGAAGGAATTTATTGTTTAAAAAATTTTCTTGACCAAAGAAAAACTCTATCTTGGCTAAAAAATCCCCTATTGCTTGTTCCACTATTCTCCCTAACTCTCTGTTTTTCCGCTTATTATGTCGTCGTACGTGATATTAACCTTTATCTCAATCCCAAATCTTTTGTTTTCTTAAAAAAAGAAAATCTAGCTGCTATGGTTTGGCTCAAAAATAACACGCCTGAGGAAAGTATTATTTTCTCCAGCTACGACAATGGTAATATTGTTCCAGCTTTTGCGAGACGAACTGTTTATCTCGGTTCCACGGGTAATACGGCCGCGGCCGGAGACAAAACAATGCAGGTGGAATTATTTTTTCAAAGATATTCAGAGCTGGCGCGAGCCGCTTTTCTTAAAAAAAATGACATCGATTATCTTTTTTACGGTCAAGAGGAAAAGGGGTTGGGTGACTTTAAACCCGAAGAGGCAAGCTACCTTGAAAAAGTTTACCAAAATAGCGAAGTAACGATTTACAAAGTAAAGAAACCGTAACTAAAATAATCATATATAAATAAACAAAAAACCACCCTTTCGGGTGGTTTTGTCAATACCTATTGACAAAATCTCTATTATATGATATATTTAAGTGTTAGTGCTTGAAAAGGCCTAATTTCCTTTAAAAATAAAGGTAAAGTAAAAAAATAGCAAGAAGAGAAATGGGGGCCAGACAGGATTGGATAAGTAAAAATAGGGTGCGAACTCAATTTTTCACTTTAAACAATCCCGAGTCCGGCGTCTCGCAGTTTTGCGGGACTAAGCCGAGCTCTCTGCCTCCAGCTCTTTCCTCGCTATTTTTTTGTTATTTTAAAAGAATATTCGGCCTTTGTCAAGGGCTACTGACCCCGTCTCCGGCACACTCTAACTAAAGCGATTTGCCCCCTCAACAGTGTATTGTTGTGGGGGTTTACTTTTTGCCCCAATTATATTATAGTTTAAGAACAAATTATCAACTATTTAAGGAGGTATGCCTAAAATAAAATACGCTAAATCAGAGCAGTCGGACAAGCAAAAAACCCCCCGTAGAAATACTGGCGGGATGAGCCCGGAGACAAAAAGGGGCATCATGGTTGTTTTTATTTTTACCTTGGCCGGGATTGGTATCCTGAGTCTTTTTGACTTGGCGGGAAATGCCGGCGGCGCTATAGAAAAAACCCTGGCCTCGATTTTTGGACTTGGCCGCTACGCCGTCCCGCTGATCCTTCTTGGCCTTGGTTACGCTATTTTAAACGAAGAAAAATACCAACTGGGAATCTCAAACTATGCCGGAATTTTTTTTCTCGCCCTCTCGTCCAGCGCCCTCCTCCACGTAAGTTTCGCCGGCGAAAATCCTTTTTCGTTGAGCAGCTTGGCCTTGGGCGGCGGCTATGTCGGCCTGATTTTGGCCTATCCCCTTCTTTCTCTTATGGGATCGGCCGCCACGTGGATTATTCTGGTAGCTATTTTTATTTCCTCCCTCCTTTTAACCTTTAATACTTCTCTCCATAAAATTGCCGAAAAGGGCAATTTCTGGAAAAAAATATATCAAGCTATAAAGCTTTTCTTCTTGGGAATAAAATTCGGAAAAAATAAGCCTGCGGGCGAAGAGGTTGCGGCAGAATCTGAGCCGGAACACCCTACGCTTGATTCGGCTCTTCCGACCTTTGAAACAAAAAATATCGCTTCGGGCCAGCAGCCGGCCGAAGAAGTCCGCCAAACCGCTCTTGTCCAGCCAAAAATTGAAAGAAAAAAAATTGATCTCCCAATAGACCTTTTAGACGACCAATCGGAAAAACCTACCAGCGGCGATATCAAAACCCAGATGAATGTTATTCAGAAAACTCTGGAAAATTTCGGTATTCCCGTCGAGATGGGTGACGTTGCCGTCGGACCTACCGTAACACAATATACCTTGAAACCGGCTGATGGCGTTAAGTTGGCTAAAATTACTACTCTCCACAACGATTTGGCTTTATCCTTAGCCGCCCACCCGATCAGAATCGAAGCGCCAATTCCCGGTAAATCCCTGGTTGGCATCGAGGTACCGAATCACAAAGTGGCGGCCGTAAATTTGAAAGAAATTATTCGCGCTCAGGAATTCAAACAAAGAAAAAATAATCTGGCAGTCGCTCTCGGTAAGGATGTCTCGGGAAAAGTTTGGGTGGCCGACCTGGCTAAGATGCCCCACCTTCTTGTCGCCGGATCGACCGGCTCTGGCAAAAGCGTTTGTCTCAATTCTATTATCATCGGCCTGTTATACCAAAACGGCCCGGATGATTTGAAATTTATTATGGTCGACCCAAAGCGGGTGGAATTTACGGTATACAACAGAATTCCCCATCTTCTTACTCCCGTAATTACCGATACAATAAAAACAGTAAACGCCTTAAAGTGGGCTATCGGAGAAATGGACCGCCGTTTTGAACTTCTCTCCAAGCACGGAAAAAGAGATATCGCCTCCTTTAATCAGGAAACCAATGAAAAAATGCCGTATCTCGTTATTATCATTGATGAACTCGCCGACCTGATGGCTGTTGCCGCCGCCGAAGTGGAGGGCGCCATTATCCGCTTGGCCCAAATGGCCAGAGCAGTCGGCATTCACCTTATTCTTGCCACCCAGCGTCCTTCGGTTAATATTATTACCGGACTAATCAAGGCCAACATAACTACCCGCATCGCTTTTGCCGTCGCTTCGGGAACGGATTCCCGGACAATTCTTGACACTTCCGGCGCGGAAAAACTTCTGGGACGAGGAGACATGCTTTACATTTGCCCAGACCTTGGTAAACCCAAGAGATTACAGGGCGCCCTCGTACGTGATCACGAGATACATAAGATTACCGAATATCTCAAGGGTCAGGCAGAACCGGAATATATTGAAGAAATTACGCAAAAACCTTCCTTCGGTGCCTCCATCCCCGGTTTTGACTTCGGCGGAAACGACTCGGACGATGAATTGCTGGGTGAGGCAAAGGAAGTTATTCTCCAGGCGGGCAAGGCCTCAGCCTCTCTCCTCCAGCGACGCCTTAAGGTTGGGTATGCCAGAGCGGCACGCCTGCTTGATCTCATGGAAGAGCAAGGTATTATTGGCCCGGCTGACGGAGCCAAACCGAGAGATATTCTCGTAGCCGGGGCGGCCGAACCTTCGGAGGGTGAAAAAGAAACTTTTGAAGAAGAAAATGGATAAAATATCAAACAAAAATTTTAATAAATCCGACGAGAAAGCGTGGATCGTCTCCCGTATCAAATATAAATCGGCCGGAGAAATCCTAGAAGAAACCCGCAGGGAACAGAACCTTACAATCGAAGAGGCTGGACTGTCTACAGGCATTCATCCCAATCACCTGATAGCCCTGGAAACAGGCGATTATTCTAAGCTGCCCGGAGGCGTTTACTCGGAAAAAATATTGGAAACTTACGCTGATTTTTTGAACATCGACATTGCGGGTCTTAAAAAAATTTTTGAAAAAGAAAGCAAAATTTTTAGCCAGCCAGGAAAACACGGCTTTGCTTCTAAAATATCCTCAAAAAATTTTATTGTCACTCCCCGGATCATCGAAATCGCCGGCATCATCCTGGCTGTTACCGTATTCCTAGTTTATCTCGGCTTCGAAATAAATAATATTTTCGCCCCACCTCCTCTTTATGTCAGCAGCCCGCTCGATAATCTTGTTACCGAGAAACCAACCGTCGAAGTTATAGGTCAAACCGAAAAGGAGGTAAAAATAAGAATAAACGATCAGGAAATACAGTCTGACGCCGAGGGAAGTTTTCATGAATCCGTCAGTCTTCAGCCAGGCCTCAACATAATAAAAATATCGGCTGTTAAAAAAAGAAGCCGAGAAAATATAATTTACCGACAAATAATTTTAACCGAAAAATAATATGACCAAGGAAGACAAAGAAAAAAATGCCGATAAGTTCAAGGCCGCTCAGGAGGCCATCAGTCAAATTAAAGAAAGATTCGGTGACGGATCGATAATGAAACTTGGCGAAGCTAAAAGAATGGAAGTAGATTCTATCCCAACAGGATGCTTGTCCCTTGATCTAGCCCTTGGCGTAGGGGGTATGCCTCGGGGAAGAATTATAGAGATCTTTGGTCCTGAAGCGAGCGGTAAAACAACTCTGGCCCAGCACGTCATTGCTGAAATACAAAAAGCTGGAGGCATTGCCGCCTTTGTCGATGCCGAGCATGCCCTAGATCCGGAATATGCCCAAAAAATAGGAATTAAAATAGACGATCTCCTTATTTCCCAACCCGATACCGGAGAACAAGCCCTGGAAATAGTCGAAACCCTTGTCCGTTCCGGAGGGGTAGATGTTATTGTCGTTGATTCCGTTGCCGCCCTTGTCCCGCGAGCGGAAATTGAAGGTGAGATGGGCGACCAACATATGGGTTTGCAGGCCCGCTTGATGTCTCAGGCTTTACGCAAACTGACCGGGGTAATCTCTAAAACAAAAACCGTCCTAATCTTTATCAACCAAATCAGGTTAAAAATAGGCATCGTCTTCGGTAACCCGGAAACAACTACCGGCGGAACCGCTCTAAAATTCTACTCATCCGTGAGAGTCGAAGTGCGCCGCGCCGCCCAGATCAAGCAGGGGGATCAGATCATCGGAAACCGCGTTAAGGCCAAGATAGTTAAAAATAAAGTTGCCCCGCCTTTCCGCACCTGCGAATTTGACATCATGTACAACGAAGGAATTTCTCTCTCCGGAGATCTTCTGGATACGGCCGTTGTATATAAAGTCATCGCCAAAAATGGAAACTCCTACAGCTACGGCGAGGAAAAACTGGGGGTTGGCCGCGAAACCGCGAAAAAATATCTTAAGGAAAAACCAAAGTTGATGGCGGAAATCAGAAAATTGGTAATGAAAGCTTCCCGGGACGCGGCCGAAAATACAACAACGTCGGAACCGGAACAAAAATAATAACAAAACTCGGCCTGCCAGGCCGAGTTTTTTAATTGCTTAAGTTTCTTAACCCCGTTCGGCGTATTCTCCTGTTTCCGTATTGACGACGACCGTATCACCCTCTTTGATGAAAAGCGGCGCGCGGATTTTCAAGCCGGTTTCAAACGTAACCTCTTTCGTCACCCGACCGGAAGCGGTGTCGCCCTTTACGCCCGGCTCGGCCTCGGTAACTTTATAAGAAACTTTTTTAGGAAATTCACAGGTAATTGGTAAACCTTCGGAAAAAAGAAGGATTACTTCCAAATTTTCCTTCAAATATTTTTCAAAACCGGCTAAAACTTCCGTTCCCACTTCAAATTGCTCATAGCTCGTATTATCCATGAAGGCGAACTTATCGCCGCTCGCATAAAGATACTGCACTCTCCTTTTTTCGAGATCAACCACGTCGACTTTTTCTCCCACCTTGAAAGTGTTCTCCAAAACCTTGCCGCTCCTTAGATTTTTTAATTTTGTGCGGACGAAAGCCGACCCCTTGCCCGGCATGATGTGTTCAAATTCCGCTACCAGGTGCGGCTCATTTTTCCAGAGGATAACCACCCCTCTTTTGATGTCTTGTGTTGAGGCCATAAAATTTTTATCAACAATATTAAATTTAAAAAATTTCTTTTGCCGGAAAAAAAATAATATCTTCAATCTCTTTGGCGTCGGAAAAAAGCATCACGACGCGGTCGACCCCCATGGCTATTCCTCCCGAGGGAGGCATACTCTTCAGCGCCGTAAGGAAATCTTCATCGATACCGTATACTTCTTTTCCCATTTTTTTCCTTAATTTTTTTTCCCCGAGCAAACGCTCTCTTTGTTCTTCCTTGTCAATCAGTTCGGAAAAAGCGTTGCCCAGCTCCATTCCGCCGGCATAAATTTCAAATCTTTCCGCATATCTGCTTCCGTCGGACTTTCTTCTGGCAAGAGCAGCCATCTCAACCGGCCAATCATAAATAATTATTGGCTTAGCTTTTTCAAAATTAGGCTCGATCTCATTCAGAAATATTTTAAAGAAAATGTCTTCGAACCGATCGCCGGCCTCAACGCTGTATCCCTTGGAAATTGCGGCCCGAGAGAGCTCCTGGATATCCAGAACTTTGTCTAGATCTATTTTAGCATACTTTTTAAAAGCTTCCCTCACGGTCATTTTGATCCAGGGTGGAGACAAATCGATCTTTTTACCCCGATAAAATATCTCTTTCCCTTCCCCTTTTCCGCCAGCCGGAGCCAGCCCCCCGGCAATATGTAAAAATAAATTTTCCGCATCTTCCATAATCGACCAATAATCGGCGTTGGCCCGATACCATTCAAGCATTGTGAACTCCGGGTTGTGAAGCCTGTCGGAACCCTCTCCTCCCCTGAAGCTCTTACAAATTTGAAAAATTTTCGGGAAACCGGCGGCCAATATTTTTTTCATCGCATATTCCGGAGAGGTAATGAGGTAGGCCTTACTTTTCTCTCCGCCAAACAATATTTCTGTTTCAACCGGATCCAGATAAGGCTCCATCCCGGGCAAGCGGACTAGGCTCGGAGTCTCAACCTCGAGGAAATCCTGGCTGTAAAAAAAATCTCTAATCAGAGAAATTATTTTTGCTCTGAGGAAAAAATATTTTCTCCCCCGCGCGTCTTCTTTTAATTTCTGCCAATTTTTTTTCATACCCGCAAAATTCCCATCAAATAATAACTATTTCAAAATCCACCCGTCTTTTCCGAGAGTGGATTTTTAAAAATCATCTGAATCTTTGCTATTTTGTCGTAAAGGGCAAAATACCAACTACTCGAGCCCGCTTAATAGCGACGGCTAATTTACGCTGATGTTTGCTGCAAACGCCGCTACGTCTGCGCGGAACAATCTTTCCGTAGGAAGAAAGAAATTTTCTGAGCATCTCTTCCGCCTTGTAATCGATTTTTACCGTGTTGTTAACGCAGAAAAAGCATGACTTCTTGGAAGGTGTTGCGCTATTTTGTTTAACCATAATTTTTTATTTGGAATTCTTCTGATTTATTATTATCTTTTTTAAAAAGGAATATTCTCAACCTTTATTTCTTCTTCCCCGGGTGCTTCTTCGGGCTGCGCGGCGGTTTGACCTCCGGCCGAAGGCTGGCTGTAATTTCCCCCTCCGCCCCCAGGAGATCCTCCTCGATCGAGCATAATCATATTTTCCGCGACAATTTCCGTCTTATATCTTTTAACGCCGTCCTGCCCTTCCCAATCCCGAGTTTGTAACCGGCCTTCAATGTAAACCTTTTTCCCCTTGTTAAGATACTGCCCGCAAATTTCCGCGAGCTTTCCCCAGGCGACAATGTTGTGGTATTCTACCGCTTCCTGTTTTTGCCCTTGCGCGTTGGTCCAGACACGGTTCGTTGCCACGGAGAAAGAAGCGACATTCTGTCCCGACGGAGTTGTTTTCACCTCGGGATCGCGGGTCATATTTCCGATGATCATCGCCTTATTCAAATTCATATACTTTATATTAAATATTATGATTTAAAAATTTTAAATAATATCTCCGGACAGTATTTCTCCCAACTTTTTATCCAGCTCTTCGAGGCTGACTTTCGGGGCAGGAACAGCTTTTTCCTCTTCGGCTTTTTTCGCCATTTTTTCCTGTCTTATTTTCGCCTTTTCAATCTCTTCGGGTGTCTCCTGTCTTTTACTGACAATCTGATGCCTGGTCAACTCGCTGTTCAGCTTTAAGGCATTGTCTAATTCTTTAATCTGTTCCGGCAAAATATTGAATTCGACCGTCATAAAACTTCCGTTCTGGGCTCCCTTGATATCGTAAGCGAACCGGTTGTTTCCGAGATTGTCCGACGCGGTTATCTCTCCACCGGATTTTTTGACTAAATCCTTGATTTTGACGCTGATCGCCTCTGTTTCTTCCTCGGTATATTTACCCGGGATAATGTACAATAATTCGTAATGTTTCATAATTTAGATTATAAATAAAAGTTGTTTAATCTTAACACAAGAGCAAAAAAGGCGCAAGATACGCCCCTTTGGCTATTTTACTTATTTAAAGCAATACAATACTATTATGTTATAATAGAATATATGCAATACTTCTTTATTTTAGGCAGAAACCCGGCTTTGTCAAGCGCCGAACTGGTCGCCGCTATGGATGGGCGGGCGACTTTTAGCCGTATTTCAGGCGAGGCCGTCGTTTGCGAAATAAACGGCGATTTTGAGGCAAACAAATTTATCTCGCGCCTAGGCGGCACGGTTAAGATTGGCCTCGTTGCCGAAGAGCTACGGGAAATAACTGCTAAAGATATTGTTAATATTTTTAAAGATTCGCCCGCGAAAAAGGTATATTTTGGCTTTAGCTTTTACAGACTTGAAGACGAAGTTTCCGCCACTCGCTTTAAGAAAACCAGCCAGGGAATAAAAAATCTGGCTATGCCGGTAAAGAATCTCCTTAAGGACTTAAAAATCCAGGCCCGCTGGGTTACCTCAAAAGAGGATAATTTGAGTTCGGTTGTGGTGAAAAAAAATAAACTGCTCACGGAAGCCGGAGCGGAAGTCGTTTTCCTGATCACTAAAGATAAAATTTATCTTGGGAAAACCGTAGCTGTCCAGGAATTTGAGGATTTAAGTTTTCGCGACTTTGGCCGGCCGGCTAGAAGCATGCGAGTCGGCTTAATGCCGCCAAAACTGGCAAAAATCATGATTAATCTTGCCGGGGTCGATAAAGATTCCACCATCCTTGATCCCTTCTGCGGTTTTGCCACTATCTTAGGGGAAGCCCTGCTTTGGGGGTATGAAAATTTAATGGGTGCGGATGTGAGCTCTGAAACTTTGGCCGGAGCCAAAGAAAATCTCGAATGGCTGGAAAAAAATTATAAATTACAAGTTACGGATTACAAGTTGATGGCATCTGACGCACGCAAGCTTTCCCAAAAATTACCGCCGGACTCAATAGACGCGGTTATTACCGAGCCATATCTCGGTCCGCCTCTCCGTGGTAATGAATCACCGGAAAAAATTCAGCTAATAATCAAAGAACTTTCCGATTTGTATCTCGCCGCTTTCCGAGAATTCAAAAAAATCCTGAAATCGGACGGAAAAATTTCCATCCTCTTCCCTGTTTTTCATACGGAAAAGAAGGATTTATTTTTACCAATTTTGGAAGAAATAAAAAAAATAGGCTTTAACGTTGCTGATCCTTTACCAAAAGAATTACAAAAATACTCTTTTTCGGAAATTACTCCGCGCCACTCCATTATTTACTCCCGGCCCGATCAATTAGTTTTCCGTGAAATTTTGATTTTTACTCCCGCAAAATAATCTGGATTAAAAAACTACACCACTAAGGGGCGTAGTTTTTTTTATTCAATAAAATTAAACATTAAACCTGAACTCAACGACATCGCCGTCCTGCATCATATATTCTTTTCCTTCCAGGCGGATCAAGCCTTTTTCTTTTGCCTTGGCATCGCCGCCGGCGTCCAATAAATCTTTCCAGTTTATGACTTCGGCGCAAATGAAGCCGCGCTCAAAATCAGTATGAATTTTCCCGGCTGCCTGGGGTGCCAGAGTCCCCTTTTTAATTGTCCAAGCGTGGGCTTCTTTCGGCCCAGCGGTAAAAAAAGTAATCAGCTCAAGCTCGTGGTAACTCGCCCGGATTAATTTATCCAGACCCGACTCTTCCAAACCTAATTCTTTCAAATAATTTTTCGCCTCTTCTGGCGGAAGTTCGGCCAATTCCGATTCGATTTTTGCGGAAACCAAAATTACTTTTTCCGGATCGAGCGGCAAATTAAATTTTTGCAAAATTTCTTTTTTATCGGCCTTGATATTATCTTCTGAAACATTTAGGGCGTAAAGGGCCGGCTTCAGAGACAGCAAGCTTAGTTCTTTGACCAAAAATTTTTCCTCCTCGTCCAGGCCGAGTTTTGAGGCCATAATTCCCTTTTCCAGCCCCTCTTTAATTTTTAAAACCGTTTCATTTGTTTTAACCAGCATTTTTTCCTTTGATCCTTTAAGTTCGCTGGCCAAACTTATCAGGCGTTTTCTGGCGGTTTCTTGGTCGGCAAAAATCAGTTCCAGGTTGATCACTTCCAAATCGGAAACCGGATTGATTTTCCCGTCAACATGAATAACATTAGGATCTTCAAAGGCCCGGATAACTTGGCAGATGGCGTCGACCTCCCTGATGTGCGATAAAAATTTATTTCCTAAACCCTGCCCCTCGTGCGCCCCTTTCACCAGACCGGCGATATCGACAAACTCAATCACGGTCGGGACGATTTTCGCTGAATTATAAAAATCATTTAATTTTTGCAAACGAAAATCCGGCACGGCGACCGTCCCGACATTCGGTTCGATGGTACAAAATGGGTAATTGGCAATATCGACCTGTTTTCTCGTCAAGGCCTTAAAAAGAGTTGATTTGCCGACGTTGGGCAAACCGACAATACCAACCTTAAATGACATAGTGAAGATTTAACAATTCATTAAAAACCTCCCGCTCAAGTTTATGGTGGAGTATTATAAATGTAGCGCGAACCTTTTTTGAGCGAAACGCCTGCGGCGTTTCGCAAAATCCCAAACCACTCGGGCGGGGCGGGAAGGAAAGGGGTTGAAGGGGAAGGGAATTCCCGCCCCGTCCTCGCTTCCGT
>JBGSRW010000007.1:0-76206 GCA_041737355.1 Patescibacteria group bacterium
GGAATATTCCCATTCTCACTTTTTGGCGAAGCCCACGTTTCGTATTTTCGGAAAGAGAATCTACATAGTATTTGCTTTGCCCGAAAGCCATATTGAGCATAAATTTACCTTGACCAGTGTTATCACACCAGAAGGTTGGAAATTTAATGCTCGCAAGTTTCCCTGTGTCGAGGAGATAAATCACTTTGCCACCGTCCACCGAATTGCGGGCCAGACGATCGGGATTCCACGCGAGGATGTTTCCGCCGAAAGTTTCAATCTCCTTCATCATTTTGTTAAATATCGGGCGACCTGGCACTTTCGCAGATTGTTTCTCAATATATTCGGCGGAAATTTCAATATTTTCCCGAACGGCGTATTCCCGCAATTCGGTGAGTTGTGCATCAATACTTAAAACCTGCTTGTCCTCGACATCAGTGGACTTGCGAGCATACAAAAAGAATTTTTTATTTTCCATATTATTATTCATAGTGATAAAAATTCTTTTTGTATCCAAAGCAAATACTATGAGTCAAAATTGCTTCTGATTTCGCACCTGCTTCTTGGCGAAAAAACAATCCGTCCCGCCGAAGGCGGGAATCCGAATTCATTGGCGAATTCATTGGCGAAAACGGGCGAAACAGCGTGGGCGTGCCTACGGCACGCCCACTCCTTGGTTGGTTCTCAACCGCTAAGTTCCATTCTGGTGCGGGCGAGAGGATTTGAACCTCTAATCCCTTGCGGGAACCAGCTCCTAAGGCTGGCGCGTATACCGTTCCGCCACGCCCGCGTAATTTAATATTTTTTTAATCTTATTTTGCTAAAATGTTAACGACTTAATTTTAATTTACTTTTAACAAAAAATCAACTCGCCCCTCCCCATTCGGGGCGAGGGCATTAGGAGGGATATGAGGGCAAAAATTTTCTGTTCTTTTCTAATTTTAATTCTTGCGACGGGGGGATTTTTTATTTTTGGAAAAAATTCAAAAGCCGCAGCAGCCGACCATTTGGTGATTAGCGAAATCCAAACAGCCGGAGTTACGGCCAGCGACGAGTTTGTTGAATTTTATAACCCAACTACGATCACGATAAATATTGAAACCTGGTCCATCCAATACAAAAGTGCCACGGGCACGACTTTTTATAAAAAGAATTTTCCGAGCGGAGCGAGCGTGCCTGCTCACGGCTGGTATTTGGCAACACACACCGATTACGCCGGCACCGCGACGCCCGACATGAGCCACAGTACTTTTTCCATGTCCGCCGCAGGCGGTCATATTTTTTTGGTAAATAGCCAAACGACTTTAATCTCGCCGATTGATTCGTCGATAATTGATAAAATCGGTTATGGTACGGCAGACTCGCCCGAAGGAACGGCCATCGTCGCCCCGCCGGCCAGTCAAAGCGTGGAAAGAAAATTCAGCGGCGATTTGGGAAATGGTGAAGATATAAATGATAACTCCGCGGACTTTACACTGCAGCCGACGCCAAATCCTCAAAATATTTCCAACCCGCCGAAACCCGATCTGCCAGCTGCGGTTTGCGGAAATAGTATCTGCGAGGCTGGCGAAGACGCATTCTCTTGCCCGGCCGACTGCTCCGCGCCTCCCGCCGAACCGGGAGTCGGCGATATTGTTGTGAATGAATTTGTTTCCGATCCGGCCGAGGGCGAAGAATGGATTGAACTTTACAACAAAAAATCTTTTGATATTACTCTCGCTGGTTGGACTCTCGAAGACGGCGTCGGAACAACCGCCACGCTCTCGGGCACGATCGCGGCCGGCGGATTTCAAGTTGTTGAACTTTCTTCAAGCCGGTTAAACAACGACGGAGATATTATAAAATTAAAAAAATCGAACGGAACAATTATTGACCAAGTTTCTTACGGCGCCTGGGATGACGGAAATAAATCCGATAACGCGCTAAGAGCTTCAGACCCAAATTCAACGGCGCGCACTACGGATGGCACGGATACAAATAACGATATCTCCGATTTCGCGGCTACCTCAACTTTAACCAAAGGCGCGGCAAATATTATTAATGCCCCGCCTTCATCGGGAGGAGGCGGAACCCTGCCGACCGAATCGACTCCCTCCTCCCCTCCTTCCTGGCCGATCGGTTCCTTGCTTATCAACGAATTTATTGCCGACCCGGACGACGGAGGGATTGAATGGATTGAATTTTATAATTCAACCAACGAATCTATAAACCTCGCCAACTGGGCGCTGGAAGACGGCTCGGAAACCGCAACCGCTCTTTCGGGGAGCGTACCGGCGCATGGATTTTATGTTTTAGAAAAACCAAAAGGAATTTTAAACAATACCGGCGATTTAATTGTCCTGATTGACCCGGCTGGCACGATTATCGACCAGGTGGCTTACGGGAACTGGGATGACGGAGACCAGTCGGATAATGCTCCGGCTGCCAACGATCCGAATTCTCTGGCAAGAATTTCCGATGGGCAAAATACCAATAACGACTTTAATGATTTTGCCGTTGCCGCTCCGACCAAGGGCGCTCCAAACGCCGGTGGGATTATCCAGGCTCAGGGAGGCACTTATTCAAAAGATATAATTGTTAATGAAGTTTTTCCCAACCCAAAAGGCAGTGACAGCCTTAATGAATTTATTGAACTGAAAAACACCGGCGAGACCGAGATTGATTTGACCGGATGGAAGGCCGGCGACGCCAGCACTAAAACTTACACCATAAAAGCGGCCGATTTTTCTTCCACTGTTGTAAAACCTAATCAATTTTTTGTTCTTTACCGGAAAACCACTGGCATTGCCTTAAACAATAGCGGCACTGAAGCGGCAAAACTTTATGGCCCGGACGGCGCGCTTGTCGCCTCAGCGGAATATTCCGGATCAGTTGCCGAGGACACCGCCTACGCCAGGAGCGGCGAAGAATATTTTTGGACAACCACTCCGATCCCGGGAGCGGAAAATATAATTACTAAAAAAAACCAGCCGCCCAAAGCTGTAATTTCCGCGCCGACCGAAGCCGAAATTGGCGAAACAATTTTTTTTGATGCTTCCGACTCGATTGACCCGGACGGCGATGCGATAAATTTTTCCTGGAATTTCGGCGATGGAAATCTCGGCCAAGGCGAAAATGCGAGCCACGCCTACCAGAAAAAAGGGAAATTAAAAATTATTTTGACAGCGAAAGACGCTGCTGGAGCGACAGCCACGGCGCAACAATATATAAAAATTATTGATTCAGCTGTAACAGAAAATATTTCCAAAACACCAGAAATTGGTGACTCGCAAATTGTTATTAGCGAAGCGCTGCCAAATCCAGAAGGGTCGGACGAAGCAGAGTGGATTGAACTTTACAACCCTTCCGGCGAATCGTTTGATTTATCCGGCTGGAAACTTGATGACGATGAAGGCGGTAGCCGACCATACAAAATTACCGACGGCACAATTATAAAGCCCGGCCAGTTTATGGTTTTCAAAAAAGAACAGACCAAGCTGGCGCTCAATAATACTTATGATTCCGTACGCCTGCTCGACCCAGACAGCGAAATGTTTTTCGAAACGAGTTATGATGATGTCACCGAGGGCGCATCTTTCTCCCGCGACGAGTCCGGCAATTTTAAATGGACTACCAAGCCGACCCCTGGCGGCAAAAATATTTTTGAATTCAAAGAGAAAACAACTGCGAAAAAATCGAGCAGCAAAAAATCGACCGCCTTTGTTAAAACTACTCTTTCCGAAACAAGAAATCTTGATTTAAATGATCGTGTAAAAATAACTGGCCAAGTTATTGTCGAGCCGGGAATTTTAGGAACGCAGATTTTCTATATCGCGGATGCCGAGGCCTGCCCGGGAATACAAATATATATGTATAAAAAAGATTTTCCGAAATTAGCGTCGGGTGATCTCGTTGAAATCCAAGGCATTTTATCCGAATCGGGTGGAGAAAAAAGAATCAAGGTCGCGGCAAAAAATGATATTAAAGTTTTGGAACAAAAAGAAGTTCCGGCTCCGCTTGTGGTGAAACTGAACGAAGTCGACGAATCGCTCGAAGGATGTCTTATCACGGCCACGAGCGAAGTTACCGAAAAAAGCGGCAGCAATTTGTATCTTAGCGATGATGACGGCGAGTTGCGGGTTTATTTTAAATCGACTCTTGCGTTTCCCAAACCAAAAATTAAAATCGGAGAAAATTGGGAAATCACCGGAATTGTAAGTCAAACCAAAACCGGTTTCAGATTGTTGCCGCGCTACGAAACTGACTTAAAAATAAAACCGCCGGCGAAAACCGAAGATTTATCCGCCGCGAAAATTCCGGCGGAAACCGGCGGCAACAATATTAATCTCTATCTTGGCGCCGCGAGCGGCCTGCTTGGCCTAACCCTCGTCGGTCTCGGCCTCAAAACCGGAACCTTTGCCAATTGGTGGAAAAAATTTAAAGGATTATAAAAAAACAAAGATCTAAAAACAGTTGACATCGAAAAAATTGGCTGTTATATTTTATTAAGACTTAATTTCCGGGCAGCAAGCGGGCGTCGTATAGTGGCTATTATGCGACCTTGCCAAGGTCGAGATGGCGGTTCGATTCCGCTCGCCCGCTTTTTGTCCGGAAGTATGAAAAATCCCAAAAAAGACCGCAAGGTCTTTTTTTATTTTCCGGGAGAAAAATGTCTTTACGGCTTCGCCCGAACCAATTTTATCAAAAATTTATAACCATGGAAGCGGCTATCTTCGTTCTCCCGCCAGCATAGACGAAAAACTCTTTCCGCCGCGTAATCCAAGTCACCAAAAACTTATCCACAGAGAGTTGACACCAAAAACTGCCAAAGTGTGATAATATTATAGAATAAGTATGGAGGAGGTCGACTATACTAGCGAGCAATCGCAAAAACAAATACGGTACGGAAAACAACATGGCTGAAACCGGAATCTCTCCGGTACATTGCCTGCCGTATCGTCAGCCACATCTAACAATTAATACCAACCTCATGCTTTTAACTATTGGGATTATACTTGTTGTTTTGTGGCTTATCGGATTCATTGCTTTTCCCGTGATTGGATGGTTTATCCACGTTCTCCTCGTCGTAGCCATTATCGTGATTCTAGCGCGGATTATCAGGGGCAAATAATCGCTCTCGCCTCGGTATAAACAGTCCGCTTCAATTTTTAATATTAGCCAATTAATATAATAAAATTAACGAAATTAAGAAAAAAAGAACCTATGAAAACATTTAGTAAGAATGCAATGGTAACCGTACTGGCTGTTTCCTTTGTATTCGTCATGTTCGGTTTCACCGGACCGATTCCCGCTTTCGCGGCAACGACACCGTCTCTCGGGGCGGCGGCGACCTACGCCATTCTCTCGAGCACCTATACCAACACGACGGCAGGAACCACAATCACCGGAGATATCGGGTTCACTACTGGACCGGCGGTCGCTCCTCTCGGAGTGCACACAAACTATGGATCAGGCGCTCCTTACGCTACGGCAGGCATAGACCAAGGCACTGCCTTGGCTGCCTTGTCTCCTCAAGCGTGTACATTCACATTCGCGGCTGGAGCGATCAATCTCTCTACCGACACGACACACGGCCCTATCGGCGTTTACACCCCTGGCGTATATTGCAGCACGGGAGCGATGAACGTAGGAGGTCCGCTCAATCTTAACGGCAGCGGAACATATATTTTCAGAGCTGTTGGCGCGCTTACTTCAACAGTCGGCGCGGTCGTCACATTACTCGGTGGCGCATCGGCTGGCGATGTTTTTTGGACACCGACCCAGGCCACGACGCTTGCCGCTAACACAGTATTCGTAGGAACCGTCATCGACGATGCGGGCATTACCGTGGGTGCAAACTCCAACTGGATAGGCAGAGCCTTGGCATTTGGCGGAACGGTTAAAACCGACACGGATACTATTGCCACGCCGACCTCAGCGGCCACCCTTCATGTCATTAAACAAGTAATAAACGACAGCGGCGGCATAGCGATTGCCTCCAACTTTAGCGTACATGTAAGACATACCGGATCTGACGTTTTGGGAAGCCCGACGGTCGGAACCATAACGCCCGGAACTACTTATCTGCTCGCCGCAGGCACCTATGCAGTAGATGAAAATACTAATTCCTATTATACAAAAACTTTCAGTGGAGATTGTGATATTAGCGGTAATATCACTCTCGCCGCTGGCGACAATAAGACTTGCACAATCACCAACGACGACATCGGAGTCGTCCCTTCCACTCTCCGCGTCATCAAGCATGTAATAAATGATAACAGCGGAACCGCGATTGCCTCTAACTTTACCGTGCATGTAAAACTTTTAGGAGCTGACGTTTTAGGAAGTCCGGAAGCCGGACTGGAGTCACCCGGAACTACTTTCCTTCTCCCTGTGGGCACCTATGTGGTAAGCGAAAATCCGAATGCCCTTTATACGCAAACTTTCAGCGGGGATTGCGATTCGAGCGGAAATGTGACGCTTGCCGCGGGCAACAATAAAACCTGTACGATCACCAATGACGATATCCCCCCGGCTACTTCTTCGCCGACCGACAATACTATTACCGTCATCAAGCATGTTATTAACGATAACGGCAGAACCGCCACGTATACTGACTTCCCTCTTTTTATCAATGGAAATCCCGTGACGAGCGGCGAGAGCATCCGTTTTGCCCCGGGAATTTACACTGTTACCGAGACCGGTTCCACAAATTATACAACGACTTTTTCCGGCGATTGCGATGCCGCCGGCCGGATCAACCATGGGGGCCTGAATACCCACAACGATATTTGCATCGTTACAAATAACGATATCGGCACGCCCGTAGTCGTCCCGCCGGTCCCGCCTTTGATTGACGTAGTGAAAGTGCCTAGTCCCTTGGCCCTGCCGGCCGGTCCCGGTTCGGTGACATATACCTACACGCTCCGTAATATCGGAACGGTTCCGGTGACCAATGTAACAATGATCGGCGATACATGCAGCCCGATAATCCTTTCGTCCGGCGACACGAACGGCGATGCAAAACTTGATGTGAACGAAACATGGATACACACCTGTACTACGACACTCTCGGCAACTCATACAAACACCGTGGTTGCGACCGGACGAGCCAACGGCCTTTCCGCCACCGATATCGCAAGCGCGACAGTCGTTGTTGGCGAACCAATAGTTCCGCCTTTGATCCACGTGACGAAAGTTCCGAGCCCGCTGACCTTGCTTGCCGGAGGAGGAATGGTTACCTACACCAAGAGAGTTACTAACCCGGGTACGGTCGCCCTAAGCAATATCGGTATCACCGATGATGAGTGCGGCCCTGTGGCATATGTTTCCGGCGACACGAACGGCGATGCAAAACTTGATATCACCGAAACCTGGGTTTACACTTGTCGGACCAATCTCACCGCAACTACGGTAAACACCGCCACGGCAAGCGGCGAAGCCAACGGTCTTGTAGCGAGAGATTTTGCGATCGCTACCGTCGTCGTGGCTGCGGCCGTGGCACCCGTTCCGGCGCTGCCCAATACCGGGTTTTCTCCCGAAGGCAAAAATTCTCCCTTGGATATTATCGTACTCTCCGGCATTTTTATGTTAGCTACAATCTCATTCGCTGTAGTTATAAAAAAAAGCACAATCTAGTCTAGGCATTCCGTAATATCGATAAGTGTGCCAAGCAATGGCCTCGCCTAGAGGCAGGAAAGGCCCCGCCTTGGCGGGGCCTTTAAGTTTTTAAATCTTCTGGAAAATCTATGCAGCCGAAAATCTCGTTAAAATTGGAATTCTTTATTGTCAGCATCGTGGGGATTGCATTCTCTTCGGCAATTATTTTTTTTCTGACTTTTGATTTGCCCGTTCAAGGTTCTTCTCCCTTACCTCCCTCGCCTGCCGAGAGAGAGACTTCGCAAAATCTAGCTTCTGGCGAGCCGACCGAATCTCTCCAGACCGCCGCCCTAAAAAAACAAATGAACCTGGGACTCCCGATTCGCCTTACTATTCCAAAGATCAAGGTTGATACCGCCCTTGAACACGTTGGCCTCACGTCTGCCGGAGCGGTGGATGTGCCGAAAGGCCCCGTTAACGCAGCCTGGTACAAACTGGGACCCCGTCCCGGAGAAATAGGCAACGCGGTTATCACCGGGCATTACGGCGTCTGGAAAAATGGCACACCGACAGTGTTTAATAATTTATATAAATTGCGTAAAGGAGACAAGCTATACGTTAAAGACGGGAAAGGAGCGATTACTACTTTCGTGGTACGCGAACTTCGGACATACGACCCGAAAGCGAACGCTTCGGACGTGTTTATCTCGACTGACGGGAAAGCACATCTTAACCTCATTACTTGCGGAGGAGCCTGGAATAAAATTTCTAAAAGTTATCCAAGACGGCTGGTGGTATTCACCGATAAGGAGATAAAAAATGATGAATTGTCTTATGAAAAACCTTTCAAATACATCTTGGCGGGTAATCAAACTATCGCTACCGTCACTTTAGTTACCGTCTCCGCGCCTCGGCATTAATGAAAACCGCGATATTTATTAATAAGAAACAGACAAAAAATATCCGCCGGAAACGCCCATCATAAAAAATAAAAAAAGACCTTGCGGTCTTTTTTTGGTATAATAAAGACAATATGACCAACTTGGAAATTGCCAAAATTTTCCGGGAAATGGCCGCCCTCTACGAAATGCGGAAGGTGCCTTTTAAGCCGCGCGCCTATGAACGAGCGGCCAACAGCTTGGAATCTCTCGGAAAAAATGTCGCCGACCTTTACCAGGAAGGCGGACTTAAGGCTTTGGAAAAAATTCCTGGCTCAGGAAAACATTTGGCGCTCCACATGAAAGAACTTCTGGAGACCGACCAGCTTAAACTTTATAAAAAATTAAAAAAAGCCGTGCCGGTCGACCTCGCCGGACTTCTTTCAATCGAAGGAGTCGGGCCAAAAACCGTCCAGATTTTGTACAAAAAATTAAAAATTAAAAACGTACGAGACCTAGAGGCCGCGGCGCTGTCCGGAAAAATCGCTAAACTTCCCCATTTTGGCGAGCAAAGCCAGAAAAAAATTGTAGAGGGATTGAAATTTTATAAAAAAAATCACGGTCGCTTTTTGCTAGGCCACGTTTTGCCGATTGCCCGGGATATTGAAGCGCGCCTTAAAAAAATTCCCGGAGTAAACAAGGTTTGCACCGCCGGTTCGGTCCGCCGCCGCCAGGAAACAATCGGCGACATTGATACTCTAATCACGGCGAAACATCCGGAAAAAGTTATGGAAATTTTTGTCCGGATGCCGGAGGTCAATGAGGTCGTCTCGCGCGGCCCGACCAAAACAACCGTCCGTCTTAAATCGGGAATCAACGCCGATGTCAGGATTCTCCCGCCAGAAGATTACGGCTCGGCTCTTCAATATTTTACCGGCGACAAAAACCATAATATCGAAACAAGAAAAATCGCTATCGCCAAGGGAATGAAACTCAACGAGTACGGAATTTTCCGCGGAAAAAATAAACTCGGCGGAAAAACCGAGGAAGAAATTTATAAAATTCTCGGGATGGAATTAATAGAACCGGAGCTTCGGACGGCCAGCGGCGAAATAGAAGCAGCGCAAAACGGATTTCTGCCAAAAATCATCGGCTATGGCGACATCCGAGGCGATTTACACCTCCACACAAAATGGAGCGAGGGTTTAAACACAATTGAAGAGATGGCCCTGGCCGGAAAAAAATTAGGTTATGAATATATCGCCGTCTCCGATCACGCCGGCGGACTCTGGGTTGCCCACGCCATGGATGAGAAAAAAATTCTCCGTCAAATTAAAGAGATAGACAAAATAAACGCTGAATTTTTCAAGAAAAAAATAGGAATTAAAATTTTAAAAAGCGCGGAAGCAAATATCCGCCCGGACGGCAGCATTGATGTTTCGGATAAAATCCTGGCCCAGCTCGATTTTGTTATCGCCGCCGTGCATGATCATTTTAATTTGCCCAAAGAAAAAATGACTGCCAGGATTATCAAGGCAATGAAAAATCCCTGTGTAAATTTGATCGCTCATCCGACCGGTCGGGTAATTTTCCAAAGACCACCCTTCGACCTTGATTTGGATAAAATTTTAAAAGCCGCCAAGCAACTTGGCGTAGCCATGGAGATAAATTCCTTTTTCGACCGGTTGGATCTTCGCGATACGGACACGAGGAAAGCCGTCGGGCTCGGAGTCAAATTGGTAATTAACACCGATGCTCACAACAAAAACCAAATGCAATTGATGGAATACGGCGTTGCCCAAGCGAGGCGCGGCTGGGCGACGGGGAAAGATATTCTGAATACCTGGCCTCTCCCAAAACTACTTGATTGGTTTGGGAAAAAATGATAAGATGGCAACGAATAATTTGCCCGGGTGGTGAAATGGTATACACGCAAGACTTAAAATCTTGTGACCGAAAGGTCGTGTGGGTTCGAGTCCCACCCCGGGCATTTTTAAATATATGCGATTATTTTTGGCCGTAGCCGGCAACATGGGCGCAGGAAAATCAACGCTCACCCGGATTCTCGCCGAGCGTTTGGGCGGCAAAGCTTTTTTTGAACCGGTTGCCGAAAATCCGTACTTGGCTGATTTCTATAAAGATATGAACCGCTGGGCATTTCATTCCCAGTTATTTTTTTTAAGTAAGAGGTTAAAAGACCATTCAAAACTTCTGGAACAAAAAGAAGGCATTCTGATTCAGGACCGCAGTTTGTATGAAAACGCCGAGGTGTTCGCCAAAAATTTATACGAACGTGGATGCATTGCCGAGCGCGACTGGAAAATTTATTGGGAAATTTATCAAACAGCGGTAAAACTTCTTTCCCCGCCTGATTTGATTATTTATCTCGAGGCTTCGGTTCCGTCACTAACAAACCGAATTAATTCCCGTGGCCGGGACTTTGAACAAAAAATTGATCCGAATTATCTCTCCGACCTGAACCGGCTTTACAACGACTGGGCAAATAATTTTTCCTTGGCTCCGGTTCTTACAATTCCGACAAATGATTTAAACTACATTGACCGCAAAGACAAACGCGAATACATCGTCGAACTAATCTCCAAAAAACTCGGCGGCCTACCAACCTCGCTTTGGCAAAAATAAAAATAAAAAAATCATGAGCCCTGCCGGGCTCTTTTTTATTGCCAAAAAAGTGAAAATAAGTTAAGATTGGGGAATAAATAATCCCTTCTTTATGGAAGAAAACCGCCTGATTGAACCAAAAGAACAAAATGAGGACCAAGTGTTTGACATGACGCTCCGGCCTAAGGTTTTGGCTGAATATATCGGTCAGGAACAGATCAAGGGAAACCTAAAAATTTTTATTGAGGCAGCCAAAAAAAGGAAAGAACCGATTGAACATGTCCTGCTCTATGGCTGTCCGGGTTTAGGAAAAACAACTTTGGCTCATGTGATCTCAAACGAAATGGGCGCCCAGATCCGCATCACCTCCGGTCCGGCTATTGAACGGGCCGGCGACTTGGCGGCGATTTTGACTAACCTTGGCGACGGCGATGTCTTGTTTATCGATGAAATCCACCGGCTAAATAAAGTTATTGAAGAAGTTTTATATCCGGCCATGGAAGAATACGCGCTGGACTTGGTAATCGGCAAAGGTCCGGGCGCCAGAACGGTGCGTCTTAATTTACCCCGTTTCACAATCATCGGCGCCACAACCAAGGTCAGTATGATTTCCTCGCCTCTCCGTGATCGCTTTGGCGCAACATACCACTTGAATTTTTATGAAAACGAAGATATCGGAAAAATTATCGAACGGAGCGCCAAACTTTTAAATATCAAAATTGACAACGAGGCGGTACAGCTTATCGCCGAACGTGCCCGCTGCACTCCCCGCGTCGCAAACCGCATCTTAAAACGAGTCCGCGATTATGCCGAAGTCAAAGCCAATGGTATAATTACAAAAGAGCTGGCCGAAGAAGCCCTAAAAAATTTGGGCGTCGGCCAATTCGGCCTGGACCAGATCGACCGCCGGATCCTCGAAGCAATCATAAAAAAATTCCAGGGCGGACCGGTCGGCCTGAATACTCTTTCAGCGGCTACCGGCGAAGAAGAAGCGACAATCGAGGAAGTTTACGAACCGTATCTTCTCCAGCTCGGATTTCTAAACCGGACTCCCCGAGGCCGGATGGCAACCGAAGCGGCCTATAAACATCTTGGCATCGCCGTTCCAAAAAATATCCAGGACAAACTTATCTAAACTATGACTCTTTCAATTTTTCTCATCGCCTACTTTGTTTTCGTTTTTCTCTTCGCGGTTTTTTCCGTATTTTCGATTTATCACCTAGCAAGATTCGTTCCGCCCAGTTCAGTTGCCTTTTTTACGACTTATATTTTTCTAGCCGGCGCGGCGATAATTATTTTCGCCACCTGGCAGGAACTACAAAACGTTGACTGGACGCAAGCAGTTTTTACTCTTAATGCCGGCTTATGAGCGTTTACTTGCAAAAATTTATCAACCAAAAACCTTACGAAAAAATTATTTATTTCCTGCGACGCGACACTATTGTTTTTATTCTGCAAGCGCTGCTGTTTATTCTGCTCCTAGCTATTCCTATCGGCCTTTATTTTTTTCTCGGAACAACTTTCCCTTCGCTTTTTGAAAACACCATTACTTATCCGCTCCTGGTTATTTTGGGAGGTATTTACTACTTAACCGTTTGGCTTGTTTTTTTCACTTCTTTTATTGATTACTATCTTGATTTCTGGATTGTCACAAACGACCGCATAATAAATGTTGAACAACATCTTTTTGCCCGAACAATTTCCGAACTGGATTTATATAAAGTTCAGGATATCACGGGAGAATCCCGCGGCTTTCTCCAGACAATGTTTAATTATGGCCATGTTTTTGTCCAGACAGCCGGAGAAGTTGGAAGATTTAATTTTGAAGAAGTCCCTAACCCCAGAGAAGTCGCGAGAAAAATTATGGAACTTACCGAAGAAGACAGAAAGTACCACGCTAACCAGGCAGCTAAGTTGGACCAGACAGTTTAATTTTTATTTAAAAAAATATCCCGGCGTTTGGTTATTACCAAGCGCCGGGTTTTGTTTTCTCTAAATCACGAACGTACTCTGGCCGGGGCGCCTTTCAGCATCCCAAACCTGGTTTCGTCCGTGAGCCTTGGCCTGCAGAGCCGCCCGGCTGGCTTTCCTTACCAATCCCTCGACCGTGCCGCCCTGAATGAAGTTAGCGACGCCGATACTCACGGTGACCACGAGCCGCTGGCCGCTGTCGCGAAGAATAATCGGCGCCTTTTCCATCGCCGATCTGATTTTCTCCGCCAGAATCATTGCGCCGCTCTTTTCGGTTTCCGGCAAGATAACGGCGAATTCGTCGCCGGCATAACGGGCGAGCAAATCCGTCTCGCGGGTGTTGGATCCGAAGACGCTGGCCGCGGCCTGGAGAACCCTGTCTCCGACCGTGTGGCCGTGGGGCGTATTGACTCTTTTCTTGAAATCGTCGACGTCAATGAAAAGAAGCGACAAGGAACGACGAAACCGCTTGGCTCGCTCGACTTCGTCGTTGATCCGTTCATCGAAAGCCCGCCGGTTGGGAATCCTTGTTACTGGATCGGTCCGGTTTTCCCGTTCGAGTTTGGTAATAATTCTTTTCTTTTCGGCTTCAAGCTCAACTTCGCGGCTCACGTCTTTCCCGACGAAAATCGCGCCCTGGAAACAGTCCTCGTCGCACACAACCTCGAGAGAAAAAAGCAGAGGCACCGTTCCTCCGCCCTCTCTCGAGAAAATGCGCCGCTCGGAAATTTTTTCTTCTCCCGAGAAAAGTCTCTTCTCGGCTGTTTCCCAGAAAACCGCGTCGTCAAAAATCGAAAGAAAATCAAAAAGATTTTTCCCCTCCGCTTTGTTTGCCGCACAGCCGAACAAACATTCAGCTCCGGAGCTGCAGATCGTTATCCTCTTGTCTTTGCCGGCAACGAGGACGGCATCTGACCTTTGTCTCACGATAGTTTCGTAGAAACTTATCCGCTGCCGCAAGCCGACGATATTTCTCATGACTAATCCTCCCTTTACTGCGGTATCCTAACACTAAAAATTACTTTGGTCAAGAATGAAACAAAAAATAGCCTCGCGAGAGAGGCTATCTCCAGCTATTGTGTTTAATAGATTGTTTTCAATCCAACTCCCGTATAATAGTGCTTCAAAATCTGTTCAAAAGTACTGCCAGCGAGAGCCATCCCCCGCGCCCCGCGGGCCGAGAGACCGACTCCATGCCCGAAAAGATTCATCCCGGAACAATTGGGATCCGGCCTTGAAACGAGCCACGGTTTTCCCTTCCCAAACCAAACTTCTTCCCAGGCACGGGTTCTTCCGTCACTCTGGGAAAAATAAGGAGTGACAACAATATCTCCGTTGTATGTGACTACTATGCCGCGGGTTTCTTCGACCGCTTTTACAAAATTGGGCAGACGTGTTTCGGAATTATAACCGCGATAAACCTGGTCGTAAGAACTTGCATTCAGATGAAAATAACCGGCTGGATGCTTGCCTCCGATATTGATATTGTATTGAGCAAAGGTTCGGGCGGCAACGGCCAAAGCTTTGTGATATTCAATCGGATTGTTGTTCGACGATTCGGCTAGGCCTTTCATGTAAGCTTCCAGCGGCACTTCGTTGATCATATAAACTTTGTCCCTGCCCTCGCTGTAACGGAACTCCAAATTGCCGCGGAATTTATTATCATTCAGAGACGTGTTCCAGGCCGGTGGATTTCTGAAACTCGTAATTTCGAAAATTGAGTTTTTATCCTGGGCAATGAAATCTAAATAGGAGAGATTGTCCTTAATCGTCCCATTAAACGATACTGAGTAAGTTTTCGCCGAACTGTTGAAGGTGACTGTCACGCTTGATCCGGCGGACACAGAGAAGACCAGATTTCCTCCCGAATCCTTAACGTCGAAAACTCCGCTGGCTTTTATTGTTTCTGGTTCGGTCGTAGCGTACAAACCGATTCTGATGGTTGATTCCTCGGCCAAACTAGGCTCGACGGGAACGACAACTTGTGGCGAACCAAAAATTTTAATAGGAACCGCGGCAAAACCGCCCGAAACTGATTTGTCGTTGTTCATCAGAATAAAAGCAGCGTTATATTCTCCGGCTGCGTTACCTTGCAAAGAAAAACTGAAATATCCTATCTGGCCAGGTAAGGTTACCGACGAGACTGAAGCTAAACAATTTGATTCAAGCCAGCCTGGTTCGCGGAAAGCGTCGGTATTTACGTCCGGGGCTGTACAAATTTTAACTGAATTGACCCCATCCGTTTCCCAGTTAATCTTACCGATATTTTTGAAACCGACGTTAAAATTAATCTTATTGCCGACCAAAAGATCGATGGAGCTGTGGCTTTGTATCAATTTAAGAGCGCTAAAATTTTCCGCCGAGGCGATAGTTGTATTAACCGGAACCGAGACAACGGCATTCGGGTTGTTGGTAACGTTCACCGGTATTTCTAAAACTCCCCCGGGAATCCAAGTCAGGTTTTCCGCGGCCAATTTAAATTTTACTGTCTGCAGACCAAGCAAATCCGGAGCCTGAATGGCAAATCTGAAATGGGCCGTCTGACCAGGAAGCACTTTTGTTTCAACCATTTTTCCCGGCTGCTCGGCAGTATGCCAATACTTGTGTCTGAATAATTTTCCAGCGCCATCAGCATAAAGGGAAATATAGCGGACGTTATTATTGTACCAAGCGACCGTCCCCGTATTTTTGAAACTTGCTTCAAAAGTCAGCGCCTTCCCCGGAGCCATTACCAGGCTGCCGGAACTTTGCGTTAGTTTTTCCGCAGTGTAACCGGCCACCGCCGCCTCTGCCCGGCCGGGGTAGAACCCGGACAATAAAATAAAGAAAACCAGGCCAGCTAAAAAGCCAAGACCCGGCCTTTTTTTATTTTTATCAGAAATTATTCTAATTTTCCAAAATAAATTTTTCCCAAACATTTTTCCAAGAAAATTATTTATCTTTCTACTTTATATATAATACCAAGAAATACCCCTCCGGTCAATTTAATCCCATTAGAAGTAAAACGATATTCCCCAAAACTAATTACAGGCGCTATTGCCTCGCGGCTCAAAATGATATAATTGTAATGGAGCAAGGAAACCTACTTCTCTTTTATGTCTTTAACCCGCCAAGTCGCCCATAATATGATATACCAGGTAGCCGGCAAATTGCTGTCCACCGTTTTCGGTTTGCTGGCGCTCGGAATAATGACACGGTACTTGGGCCAGGAAGGTTTCGGCGGATACACGACGATCGTCGCTTTTTTACAATTTTTCGGCATTATGGTCGATTTTGGGCTGACGCTTACGACCGTGCAAATGATTTCCGAACCGGGAGCCGACGAAAATAAAATTACCGGCAATATTTTTACTTTAAGATTTTTTTCTGCCCTGATTTTTTTGGGGCTGGCCCCGCTCGTCGTCCTATTTTTCCCTTATAGCCACACTTTGAAAATCGGCGTGACAATCACTACTTTTTCTTTTCTGTTCATCGCGCTTAACCAGGTTTTGGTCGGTCTTTTCCAAAAACATTTATCCATGTGGAAGGTAGCTGTTTCGGAAAATGTCGGACGTGTTGTCCTTCTCGCGGGAATAGCCTTGGTTGTATTTTTCAATTTAAACTTGGTCGCGGTTATGGCGGCTGTAGTCTTGGGAAGCGCGGCTAATTTTATTATAAATTTTATTTTCTCGCTGAAATACGTCCGAATAAAATTCGTTTTCGATTGGCAGGTATGGAAAGAAATTTACCGCCGGTCATGGCCGATCGGCCTTTCAATAGCTTTCAATTTAATCTATCTCAAGGCCGACACAATTATTTTATCCCTTTCCCAAAATCAGTCCTCTGTCGGACTTTACGGCGCCTCCTATCGCGTCTTGGACGTGCTCACGACTTTCCCGATGATGTTTGCCGGGCTGATCCTTCCCGTCCTTACGGCTACCTGGGCGGAGGGAAATCTCGAGAGATTCAGAAGGATTGCCCAAAAATCATTTGATTTTTTGATTATGATAATCGTGCCGGCTATTTTTGGAACTTTATTTTTAGGAGAACGCCTGATGAAGTTAGTTGCCGGAGACGATTTTGCCCTTTCGGGAACTATCTTAAAAATTCTGATACTCGCCGCCGGAGCGATATTCCTCGGGACTCTTTTTGGCCATATGGTTGTCGCCGTAAAAAAACAACGGGTGATGATTTGGGGATACGCCGTGGTAGCCGTCGTCTCGCTCCTCGGCTACGTTATTCTCATCCCCCGTTATACTTATTGGGCGGCTTCATGGATAACCGTATTTTCCGAAGGAGCCATCGCCCTTCTGACATTCTTTGTCGTCTGGAAAACGACGGGGATAGTCCTGTCCGGAAAAATTTTGTTAAAAACGGCAATCGCGAGCCTTGCCATGTCCGCAATTCTTTATTTTCTCGCCGCTGCCAACCTTCTGTTTCTCATAGCTCTCGGCGCAGCGGTTTATTTTGCCACCCTCTATTTGCTCCGGGGATACAGCAAGGAAACTATTACCGAGATTCTTAAACTAAGCGGGGAATAAATATGCTTTACGCTTTTCTGATTATTCTTTTTTCTTGTCTGTTCCTCTTTCTTGCTTGGCGAAATATCGTTTTGGCGACGGCTGTGCTCGTCGCTTTTTTGCCGTCCTATCTCATACGTACAAACCTCGGGCCATTCCCGATAAACCTGCTCGAAATAATGGTCCTTCTTCTTTTTTTCGCCTGGGCCATAAAACAAAAAGGGGGAATTGCCGAAGCTTTAAAAAATTTAAAATCTAACCGCTGGCTTTGGCTCGTCGCCGCCTGGATTTTTTTCGCCACCGTTTCGCTTTTTGTTTCGCCAAATTTACGGGCGGCGGCCGGCGCCTGGAAAACTTACTTTATCGAACCCGTCCTTTTCTTGCTGGTTTTTATAAGTGTCATAAAAAATAAAAAGGATTTTGAATTAATTTTATACGCCCTCGGTTTTTCCGCTCTTTATATTTCGGCTTTTGCCTTCTACCAAAAAATTACCGGTTTCGCCATCCCCAACCCGATCTGGCAGGCGGAAGAAACTAGGCGCGTCACAAGTTTTTACGGATATCCGAACGCCGTCGGCTTGTATCTCGCACCGATTGCCACTCTTTGCGCCGGATGGCTTATTGACACGCTGCAAACCGCTGGCCACAGATTGCGAAAAATACTTTTTCAGCTTGCCGTATTTTTTTCATCGGCGGCTGCCATAGTCTTCGCCCGTTCAGAAGGAGCCTATATCGGCGTTCTTTGCGGTTTATTTTTCCTCGGAATTATGACCAAAAAATTGCGCTGGCCGACCGTGATTCTCGCGATAATTTTTATTGCCACCGTCGTGTTAGTACCCCAATTTAAAAATTATGCCTGGCAGCAAATTGCCTTCCAAAACGATTCGGGAAAAGTAAGAATCAGCCAATGGCAGGAAACTTGGGAAATGCTTCGTGACCGACCAATAACCGGAACCGGACTGGCCGGCTATCAGGAAGCTCTCGCCCCATATCACAAGGCAAAACATATTGAAATCTATCTTTACCCTCACAATTTATTTTTAAATTTCTGGAGTGAAATTGGCTTGGGCGGCCTAATTATTTTTTTGACAGTGGTTGCAAAGTTTTTTAAAGATAACTTAAAAAAAATATTTACCGAAAAATCGTCTCTATCTATTATCTTGTCTGCCACGATGATTACGTTGATTATTCATGGCCTGGTTGATGTCCAATATTTGAAAAACGATCTTTCTCTTTTTTTCTGGCTTTTGATCGGCATCTCTGTTTTGGTTCCAAAAATCTTCCCGAAAAAAACATTCTAACAACAAGTAACCAATTTTTTGCAAACTCCGCCTGGGCGGAGTTTTTTAGCTTGACATTTTCTTGTTTTTATGTAAGAATATAGTGTTTGGAGCGTTTCCAAACATGAGGGATTGCGGAGGAGCAAATGAAGGTCAAACTGGCAATTTATGCGACCTTTCTTTTCCTTTTCGGCTGCGGTCTAGACACGGCCGGCAGTGGGCCGGACGGTGATGACTACAGCCCGTCCGATGTTCCGGACCAGGAAGCCGGACCGGACATTGGCGAGGACGAAGTCGCCGAAGTGGTCGAAGACCACTTTGAATTGACCGAAGAGGACGTCTCGCCCGAGGCGACCGACGAAGCTGCCGACTACGAGGAAACGGAAGCTGCCGACGCCGAGGACGAGGCCAGCGAGGAAGATGGCGAAGGCGAGGACGGTGAAATTACCGATCCTTGCGCTCCGCCAGAGATCCCGACAACTGGTCTTTTCCTCTGGTACTGCATCCCCGACCCGCCGGTAAGCATCGGCATGGCCGTCGGGCTCTGGGTGGAACGGCTTTCCGGACCGCCAATTACCTGGAGGTTTGAACCGAGCTGTGGCGCTCGAGACGCCCGCTCCATCTTCTGCGAGCTGACCGACTACGGTCCTGGTTCGACCTACTATTTCAACGTAACAACCCCGAGTATTGGGGCGGGCTGGTCTTGCGGGCCTGACCTTGAGGTCACGCACGGCGTACCCCGCATCTGGCACCATGGATGGGAACTTGAGGTTGGCGTAGTCGACAACGGCTACGGCGGTTGCAACCACACCTTCGAGATTGCTCCGCTCTGAAAAATCTCCTCCAAACCGGCGAAAGCCCTGCTTTCGCCGGACTTTTTTTATTATCGATCGAGCGAGAAAAATCAAATTTTAATTTAATTTCCGAGAGAGCGCGGATAACACTAAATACTCTAAAAACTGGACAGAATCGTCGGGATATGCTATAATATAATAATGTAAAAGCTAAATCTGGCTTTTTTGTTTTCGCCAAGCTGAAATAACAAAGCTAACAAAACAAAAAGAGGGGGACCTTTTATAAATTTGCTCTTTCAAAACACAAATTCCCGTTTTTACCACGAGACACGGGAATACAAAACAAAAATAAAAACAAAAATAAGGAGCGTAAGGCTCTTTATTTTATTTTAGGGCAACACCAGCCCTTTATTTTATTTCGTGAAAATGTTAAGTTAAGAAAATGGAAGGGTGGCTGAGTGGCCGAAAGCGCCGCACTCGAAATGCGGTATACCGGAAACGGTATCGTGGGTTCAAATCCCACCCCTTCCGTTTCGACAAAAATTTTAATTTCATGAAGAAGCATAACTTTATCTCCTTCCCTAAACGCGAATGGAAAACTTTAAGAAAAGTCCTGTCAGAGAAAAAAATTTGTTCGACCGTCCGCTGTTGCAAGGAACTTGGTAAATATAAAACCGGGAAAATTTATAAAACTCCCTGGGGAGATTTGGTAAAAATCATAAGCGTAAAAAAATATTATAATCCGGAAAAAATTCCTACCTGGAAATTTTTTGACAAAGGGATGAAAATTTCCGTAAATAAGGGAAAAGTCTACGGAGATGAAAAGTGGGATTTTATCTCTTTTAAGTTGACAAAATAGTTTTTCTCTATTATAATCAAAGATTGAAGGAATTAATTTTTCTGCTCTTAACGGCGGAATTTTTATTTCAGTTATGAACAATATCAGAAACATCGCCATTATTGCCCACGTTGACCATGGCAAAACTACCCTGGTCGACGCTCTCCTCCACCAATCGGCTACCAAGGTCGGGAAAGAAAATCTCGGCAGAATTTGTATTATGGATTCAAACGAACTGGAGCGCGAGCGCGGCATTACAATTTTTTCAAAAAATGCTTCGGTGCAATGGGGCGAGACAAAAATAAATATTATTGATACGCCGGGCCACGCCGATTTCGGAGGCGAAGTCGAGCGGGTTTTGAATATGGCCGACGGCTGTCTCTTATTGGTTGATGCCAAAGAGGGGCCGATGCCGCAAACAAGATTTGTTTTAAAAAAAGCCCTTGAGCTTGGACATAAAATTATTGTTGTTATCAATAAGATTGACAAACCGCACGCCCGGCCGGATTTCGCCTTGGACAAAACTTTTGATTTATTTGTTGAACTCGGGGCAAACGATCAGTCCCTCGACTTCCCGGTTATTTACGCTTCGGCAAAACAGGGTTTGGCCGGAAACGATCCCGATCTTTCAAAAATGAAAGATATCTCGCCGATTTTTGACGCGATTTTAAAACATGTTCCTCCGCCGATCGGCGATGAGAACGCTCCGCTCCAGATGCTTGTTGCCAATATCGGCGGTGATAATTTTAAAGGAAGAATCGGCATCGGCCGGGTTATGAACGGGACGCTCCGCGTCGGCCAGGATATAATGCATATCAACCGCCTCGGCCAGATGAAAAAATACCGGCTGATATCTCTTATGACTTTCTGCGGCCTTTTGCGAACCGAGACAAAAGAAGTCGCGGCCGGCGACATCGCCGCCGTAGCGGGAATTCCCGATTTAACTATTGGGGAAACGGTCGCCGATCCGAATGAACCGCACGCCCTGCCGGTTTTGAGCATTGAAGAACCGACCGTAAAAATGACTTTCACTATTAACGATTCCCCTTTTGCCGGACAAGAGGGCCAATTCACTACTTCCCGCCAAATCAAGGAACGCCTGCAAAAAGAACTGGAAAACGATATGGCTCTTAAGGTTGAAGACGCGCCCGAGGGCGGATGGACGGTTTCCGGACGAGGCGAACTTCATCTTTCAATTTTAATTGAGAGAATGCGGCGCGAGGGTTTTGAGCTTCAGGTTTCCCGTCCGAAAGTTATTGAAAGAGAAATCGACGGAAAAAAAATGACGCCTTACGAACGATTCTTTGTCGAAGTTCCCGAAGCTCATTCCGGAATTGTTATTCAAAAAATCGGCGGACGCAAAGGAGAATTGAAAGACATGAAAACCATGGACGGCATCACCTATCTAGAATTTTTAATTCCGACCCGGGGTCTTTTCGGTTATCGCAGCGAATTTTTGACCGATACGAGAGGATTGGGAATTATGAACACTAATTTTTATCAATATCTCCCTGACCCGGGTAATTGGCGCGAACGGGAGCAGGGATCGCTTGTGGCCCATGAAACCGGCGTCACCAATCTTTATGGCATGATCAATGTCCAGGACCGTGGCGTATTTTTCATCGGTCCGGCTGTTAAGGTTTACGAAGGCCAGGTTGTCGGACAAAACGCCCGAACCGGCGATATCCGCGTCAATGTTTGCAAAGCCAAGGAGCTTTCCAACATGCGCTCCAAGGGCGACGGTTCTGCTGAACACTTTAACGCGCCAAAAACCATGGGGCTTGAAGATGCCCTGGAATATATCGGCGACGATGAGTTAGTAGAAGTAACTCCGCAAAACGTCCGAATCAGAAAAGTTCATCTGGATGAACTCACCGCCAAACGAATGGCCAGAGCAAACAGAGAATAAATTTCCATAACAAAACTCCGCAACTTTTGGCCACGGAGTTTTTTGTATAACTTGCTTCTACGCCGTAAAATCGTCTACAATACTTTAATATGCCGCATTATTTTGGAATCATTTTTGCTTTAGTCTCGCTCGTCACCTGGGGTTTCGGTGATTTTTTTATCCAAAAAACCGTGCGGGCGGTCGGCAGCTGGAAAGCCCTCTTTTTTATCTGCGCCGCGGGTATGGTCGGCATCTTTCCTTTTATTAAAAACGATCTTTCTCTGCTAAACGCCGGAGACTTTTGGTTGCTGGGACTCGCCGGAGTAACGATGCTTTTCGCCGCCGTATTTGATTTTGAAGCCTTAAGGCGGGGTAAAATCGCGGTTGTTGAACCTATCCTTGGTCTTGAACTGCCAATCGTTGTCATCCTAGGCATAACTTTGGGTGGAGATTTCCTCACAAATTTACAGATTCTTCTTATCGTTTTAGTTTTTATCGGAATTATGCTGGCAGTCTTGCAAAGCCGGCCTGAAAAAAATTACCGCCGGAAAATTTTGGAAAAAGGAATAATTTTAGCCGGAATCGGCGCGGTCATCATGGCTCTGACTAATTTTCTGGTCGGCGTCTCAAGCCAGGGAGTCTCACCGCTCATGACCATCTGGTTTGCCCATTCTTTTTTAGCCGTCGTAAGCGGCGCCGTCCTTTTATCAAAAGGCGAACTTCGCCGCCTCTGGACTGATATAAAAAATTATCCGGTGCCGATTATTGGCCAAACTTTTTTTGATAATTTCGCCTGGATTTCTTTCGCCTTTGCTACGACCTTCGTCCCCATTTCTATCGCCACTACAATCAGCGAAAGCTATATCGCCCTCGCGGTCCTCCTCGGTCTTTTAGTAAATAAAGAAAAAATAAAATTTCACCAAATTGTCGGCATCTTTTTCGCGATAGCCGGAATCATAACTCTTTCCTATTTTTCCTAAAAAAATTTAAATTTCCATAACAAAACTCCGCGACTTTTGGCCGCGGAGTTTTTTGATTCAGAAATTTAGAATTTTAACATCTTGGCAAATTGGCCGACTACCGGTACGGGCTCTTCCTTGCCTTGGGAAGCGTTTACGATTCCCAGAACTACGAGCACCAAAAGCCCGAGCTGGAGCAAACGTAAAATCCAGAAAAGGAATGAAAACTGCCACCACCAATACCAGGGAATCATCATATTGAGAAGCCAGATAATCACACCGATGCAGAAAAGCACCAGTCCCTGTTTTACGTGATATTTAACGAACGGTTCTTTGTGGGCTCCGGTCAGGAGCGGAATAAAAAACAGGATATAGGCAATTATTGCCATGCCCGTGTTCTTCTCTCCACCGGATGGCGCCTTCGGCGCCTCGGCCGGCATCCCTTGCTTTTGTTCTTCCATAGGATTAGAAAGTTAGATTATGAATAATTTTTCTATCTGCTAGTTCCCAAACGACGGCATCTTAAAAACCACTACTACTAATTCCTGGCTGTCATTATCGGCGGAGAAGGTGTGCTGCTCTCCGTTTTTACTCGCGAGGATAGTTGCCGAACCGTCCGATTGCCCGCTCGAGGTTATACTATAGCCATTGCTTGTCAGGGCACTCGTGAGCTTGTTCGCGTCTCCCGAAGCAAAAACTCTCTTCAGGGTAAAGGTAACCGATCCGGAATCATCTCCCATACCCGTTATATTGCTGAAAAATCCAGTCAATTTAGCTCCGCCAAAAACCTCTGCCAGAATAGGTTTTATTTCCGAGTTGGCCTTATCAACCAAAGCGCCGCCTCCCCCTACCTCCTCCGCCCCTCCATAAACATCGGCGGGAGATTGTTCTTCTTGCGCTCCTTCGGGCGGCCAATTATTACCAGTCTCTCCGGCAAACTTGCTGGCTTCTTCCGCTAATTTTGCCAAATCACCGGCATTTTTTCCGGAAAAAGCATTCCCTAAATCGCCAACGAGTTGGCGGACAGCTCTCTCCCTTTGATATCTCTGCCAGGCAAAATAACCGCCGACAACAACGATCACTGCTATTACCACGATAATAGGAGTAAGGTACTTGTTTTTCTCCATATTTTTTAAATTTATTCCCGACGCAGAAAACGCTTCGGGTATTCGTTAATTATGTCTTTCTAGAGTATAGCAAATTTAAAACAGAACAGGAATACCCTTTATAAAAATGTTTTGCCTACCCCGCGTTTGTGCTATAATTAACAAAGGAATTATCATAGCCAATAAATTATCAATTTCCCATTGTTATGTCACAAAAAATCCGCAAAGTTATTATCCCGGTCGCCGGTTATGGGACAAGATTTCTCCCGGCTACCAAGGCCCAGCCCAAAGAAATGCTTCCCATCGTCGATAAACCGGTTATTCAATATATCGTCGAAGAGGCGGTCGCTTCGGGCATTACCGACGTTATTCTCGTAACCGGCGCCTCGAAAAGAGCCGTTGAAGACCATTTCGACTATAATTTCGAGCTCCAAAATTGGCTGAAAAAACAAGGAAAAGAAGAAGTCCGCCAAGAACTAAAAAATATCGCTGACATGGCGAATTTTATTTATATCCGCCAAAAAGGACCATACGGCAACGCCACCCCGGTCCTAAACTGCCGACAAGTCGTGGGCGACGAGCCCTTTGCCGTCCTTTCGGGAGACGACCTGATTCTTGGAGCTAAAAAACCTCGCCTGAAACAACTGATTGAGGCTTACGAAAAATATACCGACCCGGTTATTACCGCCATGAAAGTAACCAAAGAAGAAACTAAAAAATACGGCATGTTGGACGCGGTAAAAACCGAAAAAAATATTTATCAGGTGAAAAAAATCGTGGAAAAGCCGGGCCCGGAAAAAACTCCCTCATTGCTTGCCACTCTTTACGGATACGTTCTTACACCGGATATTTTTGACGAACTGGATAAATTAAAACCGGGAGCCGGCGGAGAATTCTGGCTGCCGGAAGCCATCGCCGGATTACTCAAAAAACGACCGGTTTACGCCTGCGAAATCGACGGGACATATTACGACGCCGGTTCAAAACTCGGCTGGCTCAAGGCAAACGTTGATCTCGCGCTGAAGCGTCCAGACCTCAAAGCCGGCTTTACCCAATATTTGAAAAAATTAAAAATATAGAGCTATGAATAGGAAAACTTTAGGCATTTTTCTTTTGCTGGCTTTCATCGTCACGGCCGGCCCGATTTGCAAAGGTACTTCGCAAGAAGTTGCCGAAGCCATGAAACCGGTAAACCTGACTTATTGGCGAGTTTTTGACGACGGAGACTCAATGAACGATATTATTTCCGCGTACCGCCTCGTCCATCCGAACGTTTCCGTTACTTACCGGAAATTTCGCTATGAAGAATATGAACAACAACTCCTGAATGCCTTCGCCGAAGACCGTGGCCCGGATCTTTTTTCCATCCCGAATACCTGGGTAAAAGAATATGAAACGAAAATTTTGCCGATGCCGAAATCCATAACCTTGCCTTACCAGATAACCACCGGCACGATCAAAAAAGAAACGATAATCGAACTGCGCACGGCCGCAACGTTAAGCCTCCGGGCTCTTAAAACCGATTTTGCCGACCAAGTTGCCAAAGACGCGATTTTAAAATACCAAGAAGAAGGCCAACCGCTTGAAGAAAGAGTTTTTGCCCTGCCTTTTTATATGGATACCTTAGCTCTTTTTTACAACCGGGACATTCTGAATGCCGCCGGACTGCCCGAGGCGCCCCGCAACTGGACGGAATTCCAGCAGGCGGTTAAAAAAATTACCAAAATAGATAAGCAAGGAAATATTATCCAGTCCGGAGCGGCTCTTGGCACGGCTTATAATGTCGAGCGGGCACCCGATATTCTCTCGCTCTTAATGATGCAAAACGGTACGGCCATGACCGACGACGGCGGCAGTGCGACTTTTGCCAATATCCCGCCGGGCGGAACAATGCCAAACCCGCCGGGCGAAGACGCTCTCGGATTTTATACCGACTTTGCCTCTCCGTATAAAGAAGTTTTTACCTGGAACGCGGCCATGCCCGCCTCGCTTGAAGCCTTTACGACCGGCCGGACCGCTTTCTTCTTCGGTTACTCTTACCATATTCCGCAAATCAAAAACGCGGCGCCAAAACTTAATTTCGCCGTGGCTAAAATGCCGCAGATTGAAGGAGGACAGGAAGTCAATTTTGCCAACTACTGGATGGAAACCGTTTCTAAAAAAACAAAAAACCCAAACGAAGCCTGGGATTTCATCCAATTCACGGCAAAAGCGGAAAATGCCCAAAAATTCCTTGCTAAAACAAAAAAGCCGACCGCTCTCCGGTCTCTTATCGCAAACCAGATTGAGGATTTGGATCTTTCGATTTTTGCCTCGCAAATTTTGACGGGGAAAAGTTGGTATCATGGCTACGACGCTCCGGCCGCCGAAAAAATATTTGAGGACATGACCGAACAGATCGTGGCCGGCGCGCAAACTCCGAAAGAAGCTATTAATTGGGCGCAAGGGAGAATTAACCAGACCATGCGGCCCCAGTAAATCGTTTTACCTTATAACAAAAATATGGCAAAAAAATTATTCTTAGTTTCTCTCGTCGCGATTTTTTTCTTTCTTGTCGCCTCTCCTGTTCTCGCTTCCTGGCCGGCTACCCCGCTTTTGCCGCCCTGCGCAACCGGCGCCCAACTGGGAACTGCTGAATCTCCCCGATGTGGTTTTAACGATTTTATTCTACTTGGCGTCAATCTGACTAAATTAATTCTAAGTATTGTCGGATCATTAGCCCTGCTTTTCTTTGTCTACGGCGGAGTAATGTTTTTGATCGCCGGAGGAAAATCGGAAGCGGTGACCAAAGGAAAAACAATTATCACAAATGCCGTGATTGGTTTGGCCATTGTGCTTGGCGCCTGGGTTATTGTTAATTTTGCCATTGCCGCCCTCACCGGAACTTCGGTCGGAAGCGTAAAACTTTTCGGCACGCAAAATTGGTGGATAACTCCCGGCGCGGAAAAAACAACCCCGCCTGAAGGCGAAACGCCAACTCCTACACCATAAAAATTTTATGAAAAATCCTCAAAAAAAATCTTCTTTACTGTTCAGAGTTTCTTTTATTTCTCTTTTATTGTTTACAAGTTTTTATCAAAATGCTTCAGCCGCAAGAACGGCATTAGAAATTTACTCTGACGTCGAAGCTGTAGTAACACAAATCGAAAACGAACATAGCGCAGCGCTTTCGGGTGGTGAAGCAACAAGGCGAGACGGCGAAGCTGCTTCCGCGGCGGCACAAGAAGCGGCAGATCAGGCGAGAGAAGCTCAAAATTCAGGAAATCTCGAGGCACTACAAAGGGCTAATAGTATCCTCGCTGCCGCGAACGATATGCTCACTAAATCTAGCGCTGTTATAGAGGTTGCAACCAGAAGAATAGCCGCAGCCTCTGCCGCCGTTCCGGCAGCCTCTGCCGCCGTTGATGCAATTACCATCGCTATGCGGGACGAAACTCCGGCAAACATAGCTGCTGCCGAAACTGCACTCACGGCGGCTCGAGCCGCGCTAGCCACAGCTGAAACGGCTTTTGATGCAATAGCGGCGCCATATAATCTTTATCTGGACGCAAAGGCAACTTACGAAAGATTGAAAGGATCACCGGTTGGCGGCTCCGTGACTAGCGGTACCGAATCAGTCGAATTTGATTCGCCAATCGGCAAACTTTCCCCCGCCCAGCTAATAGGCAAGGCGATTAAAGCCGTTTTGGGAATTATCGGCGCGATTGCTCTCCTGATGTTTGTCTATGGCGGCTTGATGTGGATGCTTTCCGGCGGCTCGGCGGACAAAATAAAAAAAGCCCAGGGAGTATTAATTTGGGCAACCATTGGTCTTGCCGTAATTTTTGCAAGTTATACTCTAGTAGACTTTGTCCTACAACAATTTGGAGTTTAAAAAATGAAAAAATATACAAAAAATTTTGCTGACGCGACGCTGATTGCCCTTTTTTCTCTTTTGTTGATTGGCTCTTTCGGACACATCGCTTTTGGGCAAACAACTCCGGCCGTAAATCTTCCGACCGGGGAGGCGCCGCCCATGATTAACCTGGAAAATCCGCTCGGGGGTTCAACCAGCGAAGTTTCCGTCCCCCAAATTATTGGTAATATTATTAAGACAATTCTTACTGTCGTTGGCGCTCTGGCCTTAGCCATGTTTATTTACGGCGGATTTACCTGGCTTACTTCTGGCGGAAGTTCCGAAAAAATTACAAAAGGCAAAGATATTCTTATTTGGGCGACAATTGGTCTGGCCGTTATCTTTTCAAGCTATACTTTGGTCGATTTTTTGTTAAAGGCTTTTGGATTATAAAATGAAAAAAAAGATTAAAAACCTGGCTATTTTTATATTCGCCCTGCTTTTAAGCATCGCTCTTTGGGGGGCCGGAAACGTTAACGCCGAAGAAACAAGCCCTTGCTATTGCATTCCCCCGGGTACAAGTTGGCTTCTCGTTGGAGACTGCGCCGAATGCCCGGGAGCTTGCGCCGCCTCCTTTAACTTAGGGAGCGACAATTTTACGCAAAGAACTTGCGGAGAGGCTGATCCTATAGCTCCCGGAGCAAAAAAATGTTTTTGCCAAATACAAATTACCACACCCCCGGCCATGCCCCTTGACGAATGCATCGACGGATGTGCCGGGAACCATTACAGCTACATCTGGACCCCGCCTTCTTCCCCCGTCGAGGAAGGAGATAGTTGCGCAACTCCGGAAGATTGTTCCGGCGGAGGGACGTGCGGTGAAAACCGATGCTTTTGCAACAGTGAAACCAGCCGATGTGATTTCAAATATGAAAACGACGCGGATTGTACCAAGGATGATCAATGCCAATCGGGTTACTGCAAAGAATTCTATTCTTATACCGTGGGCAGCAATGTTAAAAAATGTACCGCTGCGGGAGCGCGCCCTCCCCAGCCTTCTGAATCGGAACTTTTTCCGACTTATAACTTGAATTCACCTATTGGGGAAGTGAGCGCCCCGGGGCTTATTGGCCGTATTATCAAGTCTGTTATCTCAATTGTCGGCGCTCTGGCTTTGGCCATGTTTATTTACGGCGGATTTACCTGGTTGACCTCGGGAGGCAGCTCTGATAAAATTAAGAAAGGCCGGGATATTTTAATCTGGGCGACGATCGGCCTTATCGTGATTTTCGCAAGTTATACTTTGGTGGATTTTTTGCTAAGAGCCTTTGGATTATAAATATTATCTTTTAGCCTTCCTAACCGTCGGCTAAACCCGAAAGGGGGTGAAAAAAAATGAAAAAATTGTTTGTTTTCCTGACTATTGCCAGTCTCTTAACTCCAGTTTTAGTCGCCGCGCAAACTAATGACATTTTGGGCCTGAATGTTATTAACAACGCCAACATCGGTCTTACCGCCACTGATCCGAGAGCTACCGCCGCGAGAATCATCAACGTAGCCTTGGGCTTTTTGGGTATCATCGCCGTTGTCATTGTCCTTTACGGAGGCTTCATGTGGATGACCGCCGCGGGTAACGAAGAGAGAATTAGCAAAGCCAAACAGATTTTGACCGCCGGTGTTATCGGTTTGGTGATCATCATTATGGCTTGGGCAATCGCGAGCTATGTCGTAACAACCTTGATGAATGTGACGAGAACACCATAATTCAAAAATGTGAATGGGGCGGGGTTTTCCCGCCCCATTTCTCGATTGAACATCGGTATGTTTCCAAACTTTAAAAAAATTTCTAAACTTTTTTACGGCTTAACACTGCTTGCAATCCTTGCTGCGCCGGCTTTTGTTTCGGCTGTGGATACCGGCCTTGAAAATTCGGCTGGGGCGGCCGGCATTGAAAAATTTGATATTGCCACGAAGATCGGAGATATCGTCTCAACCGTTCTGGGTTTTGTCGGGGTTCTCTTTCTAATTTTAATGATCTATGGCGGCCTTATGTGGATGACGGCCGGCGGAAAAGAAGAACAGCTGGGTAAGGCTAAAAAAACTATCACTGCCGCCGTAGTCGGAATTATTATCGTCTTTTCCGCTTACGCCATAACTTTTTTCGTCACCGAAACTTTACTCGGAAGATGAAACTCCAATATAAAATTTTAAGTTTTTTTCTTTTAACCCTGGCGGGTTTTTTGTTTCTCAACACCGACTTCGCCGCGGCGGGAAGATGCGAATGCTGTTATAGCAGGATTGGGGAAGCCGCTACCGAATCCGCCTGCTCGTCAATGTGCCGTGATTTCGGGGACTGGAAATATTTCGCGAGCGGTGATCCCGCGACTACCGGCCGAACAAACTCGACCGCCTGCCTGCCTCCCGAAGGAATGTGTTTTTGCTGCTGGGCAGACGCGCCAGAATCAGGAACGATGCTCCAGGCGGCCTGTATCGGCGCCTGCACTGACAAAGGCAGCGTGAAATCTTTTCGCTCAACTGTTACTTCTCTTAATTTAACCCGCGATTGCCTGCCCCGCCCAGTAGACGCCATTGGCTGCACCGGCGACGCCGATTGCCCGACCGGGCAAGTGTGCGGCGACATAGAAGACGGCGTGGGTTTTTGTTCGTCTCCATCTGAACCAACCTCCGGGGAAACTTCTAATCCGGAACTCGATGCGCCGACCGGAGTTTTAAGCGGCGGCCTGCAAAAAGCCGCGGGCAAAGCCGGGTTCCAATCTACTTCGGTAGAAAATATCGTAAGTAACATTGTTTATGTAATTCTAAGTTTTGTTGGTGTAATCTTTTTGGCACTGACAATTTATGCGGGTTTTATTTGGATGACCGCCGGCGGCAATACGGAAGATGTGGAAAAAGCCAAAAAAATCCTTGAACGGGCCGCTGTTGGTCTCGTCGTCGTCCTTGCCGCTTACGCAATTACCTATTTTGTAACCACCCAAATTATCACTCCATAAAATATCTAAAATAACAAATCTATGAAGTCACTCCAAAAAATTTTTATCATCTCTTGCCTAATGTGTTCCCTGGCCGCCTTATCCCTGCCTTTGCTTTCTTCGGCAGCCGGAACGGATGACGCACTGGAAAAATTAAAAACCGTCGGCGGAGCGGCTTATGGAACGGAGGAACCGCGGAGTCTCCCTGAAATTGCGGGAAGCGTTATAAAAACAGTCCTTACTATTCTCGGCGTCCTTGCGGCCCTTTTGATTATTTACAGCGGCTATGTTTGGATGACAGCCCGCGGCAAGGAAGAAAGAGTAACCAAGGCAAAGGACACTTTGGAGGCGGCAATTATCGGTCTGATTATTATTATGGCCGCCTACGCGATTACCTATTTCGTGGTTAACGCCATCTCGGGCGCCACGGGGGGTGCTCCTTCGGGATCTACCACCCCTCCACCCACTACTCCGTAAGCTTTCTAAACCTAATTTAAAAATATGTCCCTAACACCAAAAAAAATATTCTCATTTTTTCTCCTTGCTGCTCTTTGTTTCTCTGTTCTTACCATTTTTTCCCCGGCAACAACTTTTGCCCAGATCAATGAATTAAAAAATTTTGGCAACGAGGCCTACGGAAACTCCTCGGCCACCTACCAAGAACAAGGTCCGGTCTTCATCGCCGGAAAAATTATCAACGCGGCTCTTGGGGTTGTTGGCATTATCATGGTTATTCTTTTTATTTACGGCGGCTATGTTTGGATGACAGCTGGCGGCAATGAAGAAAAGGTTAAAAAGGCAACGCAAATTCTTTCCCGAGCGGTTATTGGCCTGATTATTATCTTATTGGCCTATAGCATTTCCTACTTTGTTATGCAGCAGCTCTTAAGGTCAACCGGAGCGCCGATGGTGCCATAAATTTTTAAAAAATATTTTTCTCAAAATCCTCTCGAAGAAACGAGAGGATTTTTAATTTAAAAAAAGTGGGCGCCCAAGCTTTCGCTTAAGCGCCCGTCTCCCTGAGTCCCGACCGGCCTAGTAGTGGCCGATCTGAACCCTTTGTTCCTCCCAGCCGGCGCAGAAGGTCGCCTCGCGACCACTACGCACTACCGGACGGGAAAAATCCGGTGGCAAATACCCTTCGAACTCGAAGTGGTGCTGTTCGCACCCCGAGTCGAGGTCCGTCTCGTCGAGCGCGGTGTAGAAAACCGCGTCCTGACCCGGCGGGATCAGCGGCAGGCCGACCGTCTGGTCGGTAAAGCTGATGTCCGCCCCATCCATGCGGACACGGATGTACCAATCCGTGCCGTTGGCGAGACGGACCATGTGCGGTCCTCTCCAGGCCCCGGGGTAGCCGTGGCCGTTCACGAAGGCCAGGTCGCCCGGAGGCGGCGGCGGAACGAAGTAACCGCCGCCGTAGCCCGCCATCGTGCCATAGGCCGACGGCGGAATGTAGCTCGGTGGCTGGCTGTAGCCGCCGAAGAGTCCGCAGCCGAAAGTCAAGAACATCGCCAGCGTCAGTGCGTACCTCATCGTTGCTCCTCCTCGATGTGTTCGCTGCACATTTCCGTGAGCTCCTGCACGTCTCTTTCGAGGCCGGTTGCCCGCGTTTCGAGTGCCGGCGATGGGCCGTACGACGACGGGTAGTAGTAGGACGGATCAACCCGCCCATACCCGCCATAACCGTAGCCGCGATAGCCCAGGAAAAGCTCGGGATGAGCTTCCATGGCCCGCGCCTCGGCCCGCACCCGGTCGGCCTGAGCCGACGTAAGGTCGGCCTGAGCCGCCTCCATGGGCGAAGGGCCCATGAAACCGCTGGCCGAGTACTCTACACCCTGGCTCCGGAGCCCCATTGAGGCACCGAAGCACCCGGACACCGCGAAAACCGCGAGAACAGCAAAGAAAAACCTCATTTTCTCCTCCTCTAGGGTCACTGACCCTTGTTTTAGAAAGAAAAAGAACCTTCCGTACCCCCATTAAGAGGCAGGACATTTTACTTTAACATAAAATCGTATTTTCGTCAAGAGGCAAAGAATCTTTATTTTTAGCCAAAAAAGAATGGTTTCCTAGCGTTTTTCCCTGTCTTGACCCGGCCTTTTGTGGATAAATTGTTTATAACCCCGGAAAAATCGCTTGACAGCCTTAAAATACCCTGCTAAATTAAAGATAATAACATAAGTCCTCCACTTTACTTGTTGTAAAATTACGCAAGGAACACCCAGGCGAAACGTCCTGGAAGTTCACAAAAAGTGAAGGATAAGACTGCCAAAGTCCCTCAATACTGTGGGACGCAAATATTAAATGCATACAAGGCAGCTGGAAAAAATTGATTTTCTTCATTAAGCCCCTCTCCCGAAAGAGGAGGGAGGTGCTTTTGTGTTCCTTTGGTAAAGATTAAGAATAAATAAAATATAAAATAATTTTAAAATAACTATGTCTCCCAAAGCCGCAACGCGCAAACTTTTTACCAACTTGCATGAAGCCATTCCCCTCCCCGACCTCATTGAACTGCAAAAAAAATCCTATGAATGGTTTTTTAAAAAAGGCCTGTCCGAACTTTTTGAAGAAGTTTCTCCGATCAAGGATATTATGGGCCGCGACCTCGAGCTTTCTTTTCTGAATTATTATCTTGATGAGCCAAAATTTGACGAGATAACAAGCAAGGCCAAAAATATCAATTTTGAAGCGCCTCTCCGGGTAAAAGCCAGCTTGGCCAACCGAAAAAGCGGCGAACTCAAAGAGCAGGAAATTTACTTGGGCGATATGCCTCTTATGACCGACCGGGGAACTTTTATTATTAACGGCATTGAACGCGCCGTCGTTTCGCAATTAGTCCGATCCGCCGGCGTCTTTTTTACTTCGGAAACCAATCACGGAAAAAGATTCTATGGTGCAAAAATCATTCCGAACCGCGGCGCCTGGCTTGAACTAGAGACGGACCAGACCGGAGTAATTTGGGTAAAAATCGACCGCAAAAGAAAAGTCGCCATTACATCGTTGCTCCGGGCTTTTGGTTACGGCATCGACGAAGAAATTATTTCCCTTTTCAAAGATGTTGATACTCATCCGGAAACCAGTTATATAAAAAATACCCTGGAAAAAGATATTGCTCATTCGGAAGAAGAAGGTTTAAAAGAGGTTTATAAAAGAATCAGGCCGGGAGATCTGGCTACTCCGGACAATGCCCGCTCGTTGATCTATGCCATGTTTTTCCGATTTGACCGCTATGACTTCAGCATGGTCGGCCGGTATAAATTCAACCAACGTTTCGGCATCAAGGAAGAAGCGAAAGACACAAAAGAAAACAGAATTTTCCACCGCGAAGATCTGGTTACAATTATCAAGGAAATTATCAGATTAAATATTACTCAGGATCCGGCCGACGATATTGATCATCTTGGCAACCGCCGCATCAGAGCCGTCGGCGAGTTGGTCCAGAACCGTTTCAGAATCGGTCTCGCCCGCATGGAACGCATTGTCAAAGACCGGATGAGTACGATCGATGTTACCGCCCTTACCCCGAACAAACTTATAAACGCCAAACCGGTCATCGGCGCGGTCAAAGAATTTTTCATGTCCTCGCAGCTCTCCCAGTTCATGGACCAGACCAACCCTTTGGCCGAGCTCGAACATAAAAGACGTCTTTCCTCTATGGGGCCTGGCGGCCTTTCCCGCGAACGGGCCGGCTTCGAAGTCCGCGACGTCCATCCGACCCACTACAGCCGCATCTGTCCTATTGCTACTCCGGAAGGCCCGAACATCGGCTTGGTCGGCCATCTCTCGTCCTATGCCAGAGTAAATGAATACGGTTTTATTGAAGCGCCATACAGGAAAATAATCCGCGAAGTTCCGAACGACGGAAAGTCGGCAGTCGGAGAAATTTTGCGTGAAGATGTTGAAACATCCAAGGGAAAATTTTCCGGCGGAGAAAAAATTACTGCCGCCGTTGCTTCTTCTCTGTCGCATGACAAAAATATAAAAACCGTGCTCCTCCGTCCCCGCGTAACCAACGATGTCGTTTATCTTAACGCCTTTGCGGAAGAAAAATCCGTTACCACCCCGGCTACAACCCCGATCGACGAAAACGGATATTTTCTGGTTGAAAAAATCGGCGTTAGAAAATACGGAAACCCAAGCGTTGATTATGTCTGGAACATTGATTACATGGATGTTTCTCCGAAACAAATTGTCAGTATCGGTACCGCCCTTATTCCTTTCCTGGAACACGACGACGCTATCCGGGCGCTCATGGGAACCAACATGCAACGGCAGGCAGTACCGGTTATTAACCCCCAGTCACCAATCGTCGGAACCGGCGTTGAAGGCAGAGCCGCCAAAGATTCAGGCCATCTGAAAATCGCCGAAGGCGCGGGCAAAATAGTCGAGGTTGAGGGCGATAAGGTTCACGTCATGGAAAAAAATGATAAATTCAAAATTTATCGGCTGAACAAGTTTGCCAGATCTAACGCGTCAACCTGTATCAACCAACGGCCAATCGTAGAAAAAGGACAGACGATAGAAAAGGGCGATGTCCTGGCAGACGGTCCGGCGACCGAGGGCGGCGAATTGGCCTTGGGGCAAAACATGCTTGTCGCTTTCATGGCGTGGGAAGGATACAACTATGAAGACGCCGTCATTATCTCGGAAAAAGTTGTACGCGACGACCGCTTTACTTCAATCCATATTGAAAACTACCAAATTGATGTCCGCGATACGAAACTAGGCCCGGAGGTTGTAACTAACGATATTCCGAACGTCAGCGAGGAAAAACTAAAAAATTTAGACGAAAATGGAATTATAAGAATCGGCGCCAAGGTTTCTTCCGGAGATATTTTAGTTGGTAAAATTACCCCAAAAGGAGAAACCGAACTTTCCGCCGAAGAAAAATTGCTTCGGGCTATTTTCGGCGAGAAAGCAAGAGATGTTCGCGACACATCTCTCTATCTGGAGCACGGCGAACACGGCAAGGTTGTTGATATAAAAACCTTTTCCCAGGAAACCGGAGACAAGCTGCCCCCGGGAGTTATAAAATCAATCCAGGTTTCGGTCGCCGATCTCCGCAAACTTCAAGTCGGAGACAAACTCGCTGGCCGGCATGGGAACAAGGGCGTTGTTTCAAAAATCGTTCCGATTGAAGATATGCCTTTCATGCCGGACGGAACACCGATTGACGTTATACTTTCCCCTCTCGGCGTGGTTTCCCGTATGAACATCGGACAAATTCTTGAGACACACCTTGGCATGGCTGCAAAAATTTTAGGTTATAAAGTTATGACTCCGGTCCTTGCCGGCATAGAAGAACAAACCATCAAGGAAGAGCTCGAAAAAGCTGGTTTTCCGGGAGACGGAAAAATTCTTCTTCAAGACGGTAAAACCGGTGAATCTTTTGACCACAAAACCACAGTTGGCCAGATTTACATATTGAAATTAAATCATATGGTCGAAGACAAGATTCACCAAAGATCGATTGGCCCGTACTCGCTTATCACCCAGCAACCGCTGGGCGGCAAAGCCCAGTTCGGCGGCCAACGGTTTGGAGAGATGGAAGTTTGGGCCCTTGAAGGATATGGCGCCGCGCACACCCTTCAGGAAATTCTGACCATTAAATCCGACGATGTGCCCGGACGATCAAAAGCTTACGAATCGATTGTGAAGGGAGAAACAATTAAAAATCTCAATATCCCGGAATCGTTTAATGTTTTGGTCCGAGAACTTAAGGGGCTTTGCCTTGACGTAGAACTCTTGCGGACTAAGGGGGGCTCGGAAGAACCAGTCCCGGGAAAGGAAGAGAATAAATAATTTTTAATAAGATATTTCCATATATGACATACACTCCTCCCAAGCCAATCGAATTCGACGCCATTAAACTCAAGCTCGCCTCGCCGGAAGAAATCCGCGCCTGGTCGTATGGCGAAGTTACCAAGCCGGAAACCATTAATTACCGAACCCAAAAACCTGAAAAGGATGGTTTGTTTTCGGAAAAAATATTCGGCCCGACCAGAGATTGGGAATGCTATTGCGGCAAATATAAAAAAATCCGCTATAAGGGGATTATTTGCGACAAGTGCGGCGTTGAAGTGACGCACTCCCTCGTGCGCCGGGAAAGAATGGGTCACATAGAACTCGCTGTCCCGATTTCCCACATTTGGTTTTTACGGGGAGTCCCCTCGAAGATAGGGCTGATACTTGATCTATCCGTGCAAAATCTGGAAAAAGTTATTTACTTCGCCAATTTCATCATCACGGAAGTAAAGGAGGAAATGAAAGAAACCGTTCTCGCCAACTTGCGGCAAGAATTTAAAAATAAGAAAAAAAATATTGCCTCCGAAGCGGAAAGACAGGTTTCCCAGTTGCGCAATCAAAAAAATGAAAACAGCAACGCCGATAAGATTGAAACCCGCGTTGTCCAGATGACTTTGGACCGCGACGATCAGCTCCAAGAACTGGAACAGGAGTTCGCTTTGGCCGAAAAAGAATTGAAGGAACTGAAACCTCTAAAAATTATTTCCGAGATGACTTACCACGATCTCTCGTTGAAGTATGGCCATCTTTTCGAGGCCGGCATCGGGGCCGAGGCCATCAGGATGCTCCTCGGAAAAATAGATTCGGAAAAAATTATCAAAGATCTCGAGGCGGAACTTTTAGCCGCCGTCGGCCTCAAAAAAGACAAGTTAATCAGGCGCCTCAAATTATTTAAAAGTTTAAAAGTCAACAAAATAAAACCGGACTGGATGATTCTGAAAAACGTTCCGATCATTCCTCCAGACCTCCGGCCTATGGTACCGCTCGATGGCGGCCGTTTTGCTACTTCCGATCTAAACGACCTTTACCGCCGGGTTATCAACCGCAATAACCGCCTAAAAAGACTGATCGAATTGAACGCGCCTGAAGTTATTTGCCGCAATGAAAAAAGAATGCTCCAGGAGGCGGTTGACGCGTTAATCGATAACTCCGCCCGCCACAGTAAAACCGTAGTTGCCTCGACCGGTCAGAAGAGAATGCTAAAATCTATCGCCGATGTTTTGAAAGGAAAACAGGGCCGCTTCAGACAAAATCTTCTCGGTAAGAGAATCGACTACTCCGGCCGCTCGGTTATCGTTGTCGGCCCGAGCCTGAAACTTCATCAATGCGGTCTTCCGAAAAGAATGGCCCTGGAACTTTTTAAACCTTTTGTTATTCACCAATTAATCGGCCGGGAACTCGTCCATAATGTCCGCTCCGCCTCACGCTTTATAGAATCAGGCCGTCCGGAAGTCTGGGATATTCTTGAAAATATAGTCAAAGATGCCTACGTCCTTTTAAACCGCGCTCCGACCTTGCACCGCCTCGGCATCCAGGCCTTCCAGCCGATTTTGATCGAAGGTAAGGCAATACAAATCCATCCGCTCGTCTGTACCGCCTTCAATGCTGATTTTGACGGTGACCAGATGGCCGTGCACGTCCCGCTGACCGAAGGAGCAAAAGATGAGGCAAAAAATCTCATGCTCTCGACCCATAACTTATTAAAGCCGGCGACGGGAAACCCCATCTCCACCCCGAACAAGGACATCGCCTGGGGATGTTATTATATGACTTCCGAAGGGGAGGAAAAAGGACCTGTAAAATTTTTCTCTTCGCCAAAGGAAGCCTTCTTGGCTTATCAGTTCGGTCTGATTGAGCTCCGCTCAAAAATAAAAGTAAAATGCGATAAGGATCTCGCGACGAAAGCGGCCAAAGAAATTTCTGAAAACAAAATGCTCGAAACAACAATCGGCCGCCTGGTTTTAAATCAAATCCTGCCTCCGAAAATCCCCTACATCAATGAGGTAACCAATGTTAAAAAGCTGGGTGAGGTAATAAAACTTTGTCTTGAGTTTTACGGCGAAGCAAAAACTGCCGAACTTCTTGACGAATTCAAGGCGACCGGCTTCAAATATTTGACGAAATCCGGCTACTCTTGGGGCATGAACGATCTTCCTCATCTCGGAAAAAGAGACAAGCTTATTGAACGCGGCGACGAAGAAGTTGAGACCATTCAGAAACAATTTGAGTCCGGTCTTCTGACCCAGAATGAGCACCACAATAAAATTATCAGCGTCTGGACTACGATTAAGGACGAAGTTATCAAATTAAGTAAAGAGAGTCTTGATAAAAAAGGCCCGGTTTTCACCATGATTGATTCCGGAGCCAGAGGTTCATGGGGCCAGGTTACCCAGATGATGGGTATGAAAGGTCTCGTGTCCAACCCGGCTGGTGAAATTATCGAATTGCCGGTCAAGGGAAATTTTAAAGCCGGCTTCGATGTTTTGGAATATTTCATTTCTACGCACGGCACCAGAAAAGGTTTGTCCGATACCGCTCTCCGTACCGCAAATGCCGGTTACCTTACGAGACGCCTTGTCGATGTTGCCCAAGATGTTATCGTTACCGAGGAAGACTGCGGGGACACCGAAGGAGTCACCTTCACGCTAGCGCAAAGCAAGGAGATGGGCGAAACCCTGCTTGCCAGAATCCTCGGAAGATTTTCTCTTGAGGATGTTTTGGACCCGAAAACAAAAAAACCCATTGTTAAAAAAGATGAACTGATCACTGAAGAAATTTCCAGAAAACTGGAAAAAATAAACCTGGAAACAATAAAAGTCAGATCAATTCTTTCTTGCCGACTAAAAAAAGGCGTCTGTCAAAAATGTTATGGTTATGATCTGGGGTACAACCGCCTCGTAGCCATCGGCTCACCGGTCGGAGTTGTCGCCGCCCAATCAATCGGTGAACCTGGCACCCAGCTCACCATGAGAACTTTCCATACTGGCGGTGTCGCCGGACTTGATATTACCCAAGGCTTGCCCCGCGTGGAAGAACTTTTCGAGGCAAGAAGCCCGAAAAGAAAAGCTTTTATCTCCGATGTTTCCGGCGCGGCCCAAGTTGAGGAAGACGCTAAAACTATTGTCGGCCCGACCGGAGAAATCATTACCAAGGGTATTCCGGGACAACGTAACATCAAAATCCGTTATCTGGATAAGGAAGAAATTTCCTACTCGGTGGCAAAAAATAAAAAAACCGCCTTTAAGAAGGGTGATAAAATAGCCAAGGGCGAACTTCTCGGTTTGGACAAAGAAAGCAAGGAAGTCAATGCCTCAAAGGATGGAGTTGTCATCTCGGCCTCGGAAAACAAGATCATTGTTGAAAGCGAAGCGGAAAAAACGAAAGAATATATTATCCCTCCGGGCTACACCCTCTGGATTAAGGATGGCGATTTTGTAAACCGCGGTGATCAACTCACTGAAGGCGACCTTGATCTCCACGAATTCTTCCAGCTCAAAAATAAGGAAGCGGTGCAACGATACGTCATCAAGGAAATCCAGCATATTTATTCTTCCCAGGGACAAAAATTGAACGACAAACATATTGAGGTAATGGTCCGGCAAATGTTCTCCAGAGTTTATGTTAAAGATGCTGGCGACACCGACCTTCTCCCTGGCGAAATTATAGAAAAATCCCAGCTTGAGGAGGCTAACAAAGTTGCCAAGGAGAAAAAAATGAAACCGGCCGAAGCCGAAGAGCTTCTCTTGGGCATCAGCAAAGTTTCTCTCTCAACCGAAAGCTTCCTTTCGGCCGCCTCCTTCCAGGAAACAGCCAGAGTCCTTATCAACGCGGCAATTACCGGGAAGATTGACCGGCTCGAAGGCCTGAAGGAAAACGTGATCATTGGCCGGTTGATTCCTGCCGGAACCGGTTATAAGAAAAAATAATTGTTATTAGCCACTTATGTCCAGACATTCAAAGTGGTCAAAAATCAAACACCAAAAGGGCGCCGATGATGTAAAAAGGAGCGCCCTTTTTACGCGTCTCTCCAAAAATATTACGCTCGCCGTACGCGAAGGCGGCGGAGGAGATCCAAAGATGAATTTCAAACTGCGGCTTGCCGTCGACCAGGCCAAAGCGGTCAATCTGCCGAAAGATACTGTTGACCGGGCGATCCAGAAAGGCCTTGGGGTTTCGGCCGACGGCACGGTTATTGAGCGGGTCCAGTATGAAGGATTTTTGCCCGGCGGCGGCGCGGTTATCATTGAATCCCTGACCGATAACAAAAACCGAACAAGCGGCGTCGTTAAAAGTCTCCTCGGGAACTATGGCGGAAACTTGGGCCTGCCGAACTCTGTAGCCTGGATGTTTGACCGAAAAGGCGTAGTGAGAATTTCAAATTATAAAAACTTTATCCAAAATTTTGATGATTTTCAGCTTAAGATGATTGACCTCGGCGCTGACGATATTCAGACCGAAGAAGAAGACCTAACAATTTATACCGTGCCGGAAAATCTGCAAAAAATCAGGGAAGGGCTGGAAAAAGAAAAAATAAATCCGGACTACACTGAGCTGGAATTCGTCCCGAAAGAAAAAATAAATATTTCCGATCCGGCGCAAAAAGAAAAGATCGAAGAATTATTGAATGAACTTGATGATAATGAAGAAGTAAATAATTATTACACCAATCTCAACGAATTCTAATCTTCCAGATTAAATATAAAATTCCACCGTCATGGTGGAATTTTTTGTTATTGCTCTTTTTTATTCCAAAATTTCCTGTACCCGGCCGACTTGGCCGTCTTCCAGACGAACCTTGATCCCCCGCGGATGAGTCGGGGAATTCGTCAAAAGATCTTTCACAATTCCTTCGGTTAATTCTCCCGTCGGCTGATCTTTTTTTAAAACAACTTTCACCCGAAGTCCTGGCTTAATATCGTCTCGGTTGGTTGGGTCCATATTATGTTAGGGATATTATCAATTTATAAATTCCAACTCACCGGCAAAGTTCCCGTGAAAGGGAAATCGCCGAATAAAACATCCGCTACTCCGCTCCCTTCACTGCCCGGAAGCCATGCCGCGATAATTGCGTCCCAATCCTTCGCGTATTCTCCAATATCGAGCGGCCGGCCGGAAATTATAATAACAACAATTTTCTTACTGACTTTTTTTAGGTTATCAATAGTCTCAAGATCTTGGGCGGATAAACTTGGATTGGCGTTATCTCCCCACCCTTCAGCATAGGGCTTTTCCCCGACAACCGCGATACCGAGATCAGCCAAGCCGTTCTGGCCGGGGAAATTACCATTTAAATTATATTCCACTTTAGCGCCGGGGGCCGCCGTTTCCCGTATGCCCTCCAAAATAGTTGTGCCGGGAATAAAATTACCATCAACACCCTGCCATTCTATCGTCCAGCCGCCCGCTTGCTTGCCAAGATTATCAGCCGCGGAACCGGCCACTAAAATTTTCTGGATATTTTTAGAAATTGGCAGCGCATCATTATTTTTTAATAATACCTGAGATTCGCGAACCGCTTTCCTGGCTAGCTCGCGGTGCTCGGCACTACCGATGACAGACAATCCATCTGATTCGGCTTGGGGGCGGTCAAATAATCCTGTTTTAAATTTTACTGTTAAAATCCTTTTCACGGCATCATCCAACCGCTCTTTTGTTATGTCGCCATCCGCTATGGCTTTTTGCATATTGGACATAAAATCCTTGTATTCAAACGGAGTCATCACCATATCAATTCCCGCGTTCACCGCTCTGACCAAAGAATTATATTTGCTTGTTTCAATTTCATAAACCCCGTACCAATCGGAAACAATAAAGCCGGAAAAGCCCAGTTCGTTTTTCAGTATCTCTGTTAAAAGATGATAATTATCGGAATTTATTTTACCATTCCAACTGGCGGTACCAACCATAATAACCTGCGCTCCGCCAGCTATGGCTTTTTGAAAAGGAACCAGGTGGATTTCACGCAAAGTTTTTTCATCCAATGTTATATTCCCCTCCTCTACTTTGAATTTTTTGTTGCGGGAAGTCCCATATTCCATAGCTCCGCCGCCTATAAAATGTTTGGGATTGGCTAATGCCATGAAATAATTATCCGAAGAATCTTGGGTCCCCTCAAGATAGGCCAGCCCCAATTCCGCTACGCTTGCGGTGTCCGATCCGAAAGTTTCATATGTTTTACCCCAACGGATATCTTTGGCAACATCAAGGTTGGGAGAAAAATTCCAATAAATTCCGGTGGCAGCCATCTCTTCGGCAGTTGCCCTTGCAACTTGTTTCACCAAATCCGGGTTTCTGGTTGCGCCTAACCCGATAAAATGAGGAAAAATCGTAGCCCCAAAAACATTGCCGTGGCCATGATTGGCATCAACCCCATACAAAAGAGGTATCCCCAAGCGAGTATCTTTGGCCGCGGACTGAAATCTATTTACCATTTTAAGCCACTCCAATGGGGTATTTTCCTTTGGCCCCGCCCCACCGCCGCTTAATAGCGCTCCTAGTCCGTATTTTGCAATATCATTAAAATCTCTGATACTGTTTTTTTCAATCAAGGCCATTTGCCCAATCTTCTCAGCGGTTGTCATTCTCTTTATCAGGTCGTCTGCCCTTGCTTCGGCTGATAATGCGGAGTTTTGATAAGGCAGATTTGTTTCGTGGCATTTAAGATCTTTTCCGTTACAAACCTTAACATATTCAATATCCGGACCCGGAGAAAAAAGGGATGGCAGGAAAAAAATATAAACTAAAACCGCTGCAGTTAATAGAAGCGAAGCGGTTAAGAATAAAATTAATTTTTTGGAATGAAAGTTAAGATTCACAATAATTTATTACACGGGATATTTTTTTAATTTCAGCTAACGTCAGGGATATGAGAAGTTGCGACCAACGGGAGCGATTTGGGTGAAGGGCAGAGGGGTTAGGGGTGAATGCCCAAAATCTAAAACTCCTTATTTTATTTTAAATATGCGAAATAAATTAGTGAGTCTTCTTTCGGCGTTGGGAATATCAACGTCAAAATCCTTTACCCCTTTTTTATATAATTCCCTGAGGTAAAGAGAGCACGAAAAAATCCAACAATAATCATAATCAAAATGTTTCTTTTCCATATTGTACCGACTGAAACTAGTAATCTTACTGCTTGGACATCTAACATCCCAAAATATTAACAATGGCTCTTGCGTATATGGGTCATCGATATCCCTATTGTTTTTTCTCATTTTAATTAGCACTTTATTCAATCCGTTTTCGTCGCTATCGTTAAGTTCCAGAACGTCTTTTACCCAGTTTCTATTTGTCTTTTCCAAAAGATCGCGCTCGCTAATATCTACCGGCACATCTAACCCTCCCATCGATCTGGAACACCAGCTTTTTATTTCTGTCTGAAAAAGTGTCTGCTTATCCTTAGTTTTCTCTATTATCCATCGATCCAACCGTCTACCCCTTATTGTGCCAAGTACTGGGATTTCTTTATTGGCATCAATTATTTGAACATTAGAGCCGCGCTCTTTTTCGCAGTAATGCTTGAATAGTGCTGCCCCCAGATCTTCCCCGACGACAGAAATGGCCGCGGTTGTATCTCCATAGCCAGTCGATTTTTTTATATCGAAGTATTCAAGCAATTCCTTTATATATAACTTCATAAATTTGTTTTTTTGATTTTGGGCAGAGGAGTTAGGGGCGAATGCCCTGGAGCCAAGACGCCTTATTGTATTTCAAATTCTTGATCAACTTCTAATAAATGAGTTTTTAACTCGTTAATTCCAGCGTCAAGAGCGTCAATGTAAACTTCAAGTTCATAATTTTCAAAATTACCTGTATTTTTAAATGTTTCGATTTTGCTAAATACATAATCTAGTTTTTTGATTACTTCTTCTGTTCCGGGAATCCTCAAAGTTTCGCCAAATTTACCATAACGATTTTCTAAACTTTTTCTTATTTTTTTATATAATTCGTAATAATGATTAAAACTAGGCCATGCTAAATGGTCATTCCAAGAAACACCATAAATAAGATTTATCTGATACAGAGAAGGTTTGTTTAATAGATCAGATAATTTTTCATTTTTAAATATTTTTTTATGTTGTTTCTCTTCTTTTTGAATCTCTTTCATAACTATTTCTAATTCATTTCCGAGATGTTTATCTTGCTGACTAATAATATCCGAAAATTTTATCGTTTTACTTTCTGTTTTTGAATGCATCCACAGCACATATCGGAAACCGTCTTTACTCAAAGACGAACGGTCAATAGTACAAGAGGTAATTTCATCATTTTCAAATTTTGATTTTTTGCCTTTGTTTTCTTTTTTAACAGGGTGCCCTATGGTTTCGTTTCTGACTTGTCTAATTTTAAATAGTTCAAAATATTTTTTGTCTTTCCAATCAATTTTATTACTTATACCAAATAAGGATATTTTTAAAAAGTTTACGGCGTCTTGTTGAATAAAAAGAGCTTGTAAAAGTCCGTAAGTCGCTAGATATGGATTTTTTATAAATAAATCATTTGGATCTTTTTGGAAATTTTCGATTGCTAAGCAGGTATCCTCAAGCGTATCTAATGCCGCACAAAATTGATTCCAGTCTCCGCTCTGTTTTCTAGAATAAACTTGTGTCTTTTTTATTGTTGAATTATTAAAAAGCTCTCTAATCTGATGACTAACTTCCAAAATTTTAAATTTATTATCAACCATAGCCGAGACTCCTTAATATTTATGCAGCGAGCGCAAATAATTGTTGCTGAGCACATGTAGGTGCTTCGATTTCTTCTTTAACTTCACCGTTAAGCATTTTTATTATCATATCTCCAATATAATATCCAAGATTTACAGGCACAGCATTTCCTATTTGCTTGTACTGCTGGGAAACAGAACCGGAAAATTTCCAATTATCTGGAAACGTCTGAATTCGTGCATATTCGCGTACTGTTAAAGGGCGTGTTTCTTCCGGATGACAACGTTCAGTCTGTTTTTGGGCTGGGCTGCAAGTTAAAGTTAAAGAAGGTTCATCCCATGATAATCGCCTCGCCATACCAGTTTTACCGCCACCCATAAAATAACTAGCCCCCATATATTCTTTTTGAAGATTTTCTGGGAGATCTCTCCAATATCCACCCGGAGGAATTAATTCCAATATTTTTTTCTTTTTTGGGGGGTACTCTTGACCCTCAGATTTTGGACATTTATAGAATGCTTCGCGCAAGGGGATTATGTAGTCTTTTTCTTTGGGGAATGAAATAGGGATATCTAGATCTTTTCTAACTCCAATAATTATTAAGCGCTCTCTTTTTTGTGGGATATCTAAATATTGAGATCGTAAAATTTTGTATTTGACTCTATATCCGAGTTCTTCCAAAACACTAACCATCGTTTTAATCGTTCTTCCGTCATCATGGTTTAATAAACCTTTAACATTTTCGCCGATCGCAATTTTTGGCTTAACTTCCTTGACGCATCTGGCAAATTCAAAAAACAAAGTCCCCCTTATATCTTCAAACCCCATTTTGTTTCCAGCACAAGAAAAAGCCTGACAAGGAAAACCGCCTTGAACTATATCAGCTTGTCCTTCAAAAAATTTAAGTTCCCTAATATCACCTTCGACCACGTTCCAGTTTGGTTTATTTGTTCGAAGTGTTTCGCAGGCATGCTTGTCATATTCGTTTAGTAGAACATGATCAATTCCTGCATTTTCCATTCCTAAGGCAGTACCACCAGCGCCGGCAAATAGCTCAATCGCTGTATACGGAGACATTTTATGATTTTTTAAAATTTTAAATTTACTTTTTTTATCTCCGCTTGTCCTATTTTGAATCCTTTCTATTTCATCTAAGCAAAATATGCGATCATTCCTCTCATTCCGAAAAGCTTTTATCAGTCCTTTTTTATCCCATCTTCTAATGGTATCTATGGAAGTACCTAATTTTAAAGCCACTTCTCCAGCAGTAAAAAATTTATCGTTTTTCATAAAAAAATGATAGATAACTAATCTATCATAATTCTACCATATAACCTTTGCCTAGGCAATGGTTATTTTGTGGAAAAAGCTAATTTAAATAGCTCAAAATACTTTCGAGCTTCCCTTTTGCTTAATTTAAACTTATATTTATCCACCAAAATATGGGACAGCGCCTCAAATAGCTCCTGCAGAGCATACTTTCGGCCAGTAGCTAGGGCATAAAAGCTTATGCCATCAATTACCCTGATATTTTTAACCCTCGGCCGTCGTTTTTTAGTCTTGTTGTCTGAGGGCGTAAAAGGTTTATCATACTTATGTTTTCCCTGTGGTATAACTTCCACATAATATCCAATAAAGTCTTTGTATTTTACATTTTTAAGTTTAGATTTTATGGCGTCATAGATTTCAACCTTATGATTGCCCTTTGTTGTATTAAATTTATTTTTTACTTCAACAATAATTTTCATATTATCACTTGCGACATCTAACACTCCACCCACGCCGAGGTTTTTCCAACCCGGAACAGCTCCTAAAATTTCTTGATGAAAATCACCAATAGCATTTTGCATTGTTTTTTGAGATTGCCTGGCTTTTTCTTGTTCGATCCATTCTTTATAAGTTATGGCATGTGTTACACCATGAAATAAGGCAGAAAAAGGGTCAATAACATTTTTATGCAGATTATTGCCCGCTTCATGTTCCGCTGTTTCTATTATTTTAACAACCTTTCCTACGGCGGAAATCAAGTTTTTGTCGGATATAAATTTTAGGTAGGGCATAAATAATGATTAAAGTTAATAAAATTGTTTTATACGTGCCTCTATTGTCCTTCGGCTTAACTTGAATATTGTGCTAATTTTCTGTATAATTTAAATAAGTTTATGTTATTAGAGCATAGCAACAAATACGCCCTAATGCAACGATATTTTACCTTATGATAATCTTAGGAATTGACCCGGGATTTGCGAGAACCGGCTGGGGGCTGGTCGCCGAAGAAAACAAAAATCTGCGCCTGCTCGGCTACGGCTGCATTGAGACAACTGCCAAAACGCCTTTCCCGATGAGATTAAAAAAAATCTACCGGGAACTCGGCAAAATTATTACCGACTTCGGACCGACGGCCGTCGCGGTTGAAAAAATATTTTTCTGCAAGAATGTCAAAACCGCGGTTGATGTCGGCCAGGCCAGAGGCGTTATTGTGCTCGCGGCCGCGGAAAACAATCTGAAAATCCACGAATTCACTCCGCTTGAAGTCAAGCAGACAATCACCGGATTCGGAAAAGCGGACAAATCACAGATGCAAAAAATGGTAAAAATTCTCCTGAATCTTAAAGATATTCCAAAACCGGATGATGCGGCCGACGCCTTGGCTCTCGCGATTGCCGGAATTGGGGCGCACCGCCTTTCTAAAATTTAAAGATTAAAACAGCCCGCTTTTATTTTGCGGGGCTAATATTATATGGATAAAAAAATTCAAAAACTGATTGAAATCTCCCGCGAGGTTATCCGCGATTCGGCTCTCGAGAACGGAGCGATTGTCGCGACTAATACCGACAAAGCTTATTACCCTCGTGAGGCGGCAAATTACCGCTGGGTCTGGCCGCGCGACGCGAGCTATATCTGCGTTGCGGCGGAAGTTTTAAAACTCCCGATCCAGGAACCTTTTTTCGACTGGCTCTATCACCGCCCTAAAGATTTCAAAAAAGATAAGGTTCTTTTCGCCAACTATTCGACGAATGGCCAATATGGCAGCATGGGCAGATTGTTGCAGATAGACCAGGCCGGCTCGGTCCTTTGGGCGATTTACGAACATTATAAAAAAAATCCCAAAAAAGCCGTGAAGCACCGCGACCTGATCGAGCGGCTGGCTAATGGCATCACCTCAAACTGGGACAAGACGCATTTTCTGCCTCATACCGTCGATCTTTGGGAAGAACCGCACCGGCAAACCACGACAACCATGGAGAATAATTTTACCTACTCGCTTTCCGCCTGCGCCAGAGGCCTGCTTTCCGCTTCGGAACTGCTTTCAAACCAAATTTGGAAAGAGGTTGCCATGCAGATGCTCAACGAGATAAACGAGGCCTACAGTAAAAAGGACGGTTATTTTTTCCGCAACAAAGGAAAGGTTTCCGACACAAATGTTGACGCCTCTCTTCTGGGCATTGTCTGGCCGTTTGAAATTTGCGCTCCGGATGACGAAAGAATGATAAATACCGTCAAAAAAATTGAAGAAAGAATTGTTTTTGACGGAGGAGTCCATCGCTATGAGAATGATTATTTTGACGGGGAAGGTTCGGCCCAGGAGGGCGGCGGCTCCTGGCCTCTCTTAAATTTTTGGCTGGCGATTTACTGGGCAAAAAAGGGCGACCAAAAAAAGGCCCTAACTTATTACAATTGGGTAATCGACCGGATTGATAAATTTGGCGGCTATATACCGGAACAGGTTTTCGAAGATTTCCGTATCGGCGTCTACCCACTGGTTTGGGCGCACGCCATGTTTATTCTGGCATCAGAATCCCTTGGATACATCAAATAAACTAAAAGCTTATGAAGAAAAAATTAAAGATTGCCATAGTCGCTTCGGAGGTTTCTCCCTTCTCAAAAACCGGCGGGCTAGCCGACGTTACCGGTTCTCTGCCGAAAGTTTTTTCCGGAATGGGCCATGAAGTTGTCGTTCTCACTCCGTTTTACGAAAAAGCGATCGACACAAACGCCTTCCGTCTGAAACCGGCATCCGAAGACTTCGCTATCCAGGTTGGCAAAAAATCAAAGACAAAAATATCTCTCTGGCAGGGCTCCATAGAGCAGGGTCCGCCGGTTTATTTTATTGGGAACAAAAAATATTTTTCCAAACACCAGCGCCTTTACGGATCAACGCACGAGAATTCACGCTTCGCTTTTTTCGATTTTGCCGTCCTTGAAACATTGAAAAAAATAAATTTCCAGCCGGATATAATCCATTGCCACGATTGGCATACCGGCCTTATCCCTTTTCTTCTGAAAAAGGATCCCGTTTACTCCGCCGAAGATTTTTTTAAAAACACGGCCACCGTTTTCACTATCCACAATCTCGCTTTCCAGATGGGAAGCAACTGGTGGGACGTCCCGGCCGAGCGCAGGGATCCCGGAGACACAAATTTACCGCCCCTCCACTCCAAATCCTTGGAAAAAATAAATTTTGCCAAACGGGGGATTATTTTCGCCGATTCGCTTAACACCGTTTCGGAAAAATACGCCGAGGAGCTTTTGACTCCGGAATTCGGGCAAGGCCTGGAAAAAATTATTCAAAAAAGACAAAAAGATTTTTTTGGGATTATCAACGGAATTGACTACTCGGTCTTCAACCCGAAATTAGACAAGAACATTCATGTAAATTACGACTGGGACTCCCTGCACCGGAAAAAAAGAAATAAGCTTTCCCTGCAAAAAGAACTCGGCCTCGAGGAAAAAGCCGAAATCCCGCTTGTTGGCCTGGCTAGCCGGCTTGCTGAACAGAAAGGATATAATCTGGTCATTGAGAGTCTTGATATTCTTCTGAGGTTGTCGCTCCAAATTGTCGTTATCGCGAGCGGCGGGAAGGATGGCAAGGAGTATTCCGACGCATTCAAAAAAATTGCTTCAAAATATCCTAAAAAATTTGCCTTCATCACTCCATACACCGAAGAACAGGCTTCAAGGGTTTATGCCGGCTCGGATATGCTTCTCATGCCTTCGCGCTTTGAGCCTTGCGGCCTCTCTCCGCTAATTTCTCTCCGCTACGGATCAATTCCTATCGTCCATGAAACCGGGGGGCTGGCTGAAACAATCAGAAATTTCAACCCCGCGAACGACCAGGGCAACGGTTTTGTTTTCAAGTCTTATACCAAGGAAGATTTCCTGGTCGCTCTTGCGAGGGCCGTGGAAAACTATAAATACGAAAAAGTCTGGGAACACCTTGTTTGGCGCTCAATGAAACAATCTTTTTCCTGGGAAATCCCGGCGGAAAAATATTTGGCGCTCTTCCGCCTCGCTCTCCGGAACCGAAAAAATAAAAAATAAATTGGATCCTATGTATTGGGCCAATCTTCTTCATATTTACCAACCGCCCGGCCAAAAAAAAGAAATTACAAAAAGGGTCGCGGCGGAAAGCTACTTACCCATTATTGAAATTCTGAAAAACCGGCCCGGGGTAAAAATAAATCTGAATATCAACGCCTCTCTAACCGAACAGCTGCCTCCGGCTGGCCTGTCTTCGATTATTCGGGAAATAAAATTTTTAGCTGAACGGGGACAAATTGAATTTACCGGAAGCGCAAAATATCATGTTATTCTCGCCCTGCTTCCGGAAAAAGAAATTATCCGCCAGATCGAATTGAACAATGAAACAAACAAAAAATTCTTCGGCGATCTTTGGAAGCCGGCAGGATTTTTCATCCCCGAATTGTGCTACAGCGATAAAGTCGCCCGCGTCGTAAAAAAAATTGGGTTCAAGTGGATTGTCCTGGATGAAATCGCTCACAAGGGAAATTTTGGCAAAATGAATTTTGATAAAAAATACGTTATTAAAGGCGTCGGCCTCCCGGTTTTTTTCCGCAATACTAAAATCTCAAATCTTTTTTTCACCGCCGAGGCCAAAACTCCCGCGGATTTTTTTAGGATACTCAAGGAAGACGGCCGCTCGGAAGAATACCTGCTGACGGCGCTCGACGGAGAAAATCTCGGACACCACCAAAAAAATATGGACAAACTCTACGCGGATTTGCTTGATACTAAAAAATTTAAAACTGTCACCTTTACCGATCTTCTCGGACTTTATGAGAAAAGCTTGGAAATAAAACCTCTCCCCTCGAGCTGGTCTTCGCGGGAATCGGAGTTAAAAAATAAAATGCCCTACCCTCTTTGGAAAAATCCCCAAAATGCCATCCACAAAAAACAGTGGCAACTCACCAACCTGGCGATAAAAACAATAAACGCGAACAGAAAAAAACCTGGTTACGGTTTGGCCAGAAAAAAATTAGACAAAGCGCTTCACTCCGATCAATATTGGTGGGCATCCGCCAATCCGTGGTGGTCGGTAGAAATTATAGAAAATGGGGCGAGAATGCTGAACGAAGCAATCTGTTCGCTAAAAAATACTCCCTCCGCAACAACGGAAAAGTCGGAAAATATCTATAGAAATATCTCCGCCATGGCGCGTAATTGGCAAAATAGCGGCAGGGCTAAAAAAATACGAGAAGCCTATCTTGCGGGCGAACCGTACGAGCGTTACTTCGCTGGAAAAATTATTAAATAATATTTCAGATATTAGAAATTAAAATTTATAAATTATCCTTATATGTATTGGGCAAACTTTTTACATATTTATCAGCCGCCGAATCAAATGCCGGATATCCTGGAAAGGATCGTCAACGAAAGCTACAGAAAAATAATTGCCGGACTTTTAAAAAATCCGAAAGCGAAAATGACCCTGAATATCAACGCCGGACTGACTGAACAGTTAGATCAGTACGGTTATCACGACATTATTGACGGGATAAAAAAGCTCGCCGCGGACGGTCAAATTGAATTTACCGAAAGCGCGAAGTACCATCCCTTCCTTCCCCTCACTCCCTGGGAGGAGGCTATCCGCCAGATAAAACTTAATCAGGAAACCAATAAATTCTTTTTTGGCAAAATCTACAAACCCGTGGGTTTCTTCCCGCCCGAAATGGCTTATGACAGAAAGGTGGCTGACATTGTTTCGTCCCTAGGATATAAATGGATGATTATTGATGAAATCGCCTATAATGGAAGAACCGATGTTGTTGATTACTCAAAAACTTATTCAATTAAGGGCTTGAAGGATTTTAAAATATTTTTCAGAGACAGGCGGGTCAGCAATCTAATTATGTCGGCCGTGGTCCGCTCCGGAGCGACTCTCCTTGATGCGCTGGGTGAAGAAAAAAATAAAAACCGCTATTTGCTTACGGCTATGGACGGGGAAACCTTTGGTCATCACAGACCGGGGCTTGAAAAACTTCTCTTTGAAGTTTTGTCTTCCCCTAAGTTTAAAAAAATATTCATTTCGGAAATAATAAAATATTTTCCCGAAGGAGAAGCGATCGATCCGATCCCCTCTACCTGGGCAAGTTCCGAGGAAAATATCCAGAACGGCACGCAGTTCCTCTCTTGGAACGATCCGGAAAATCCAATTCATTCCTGGCAATGGGAATTCACGAGTTTCGCCCTGAAAATTGTAGAAAAAATAAACCCCAAAAAATCTTATTACAAAATTGTCCGCGATAAAATGGACCGGGCTCTCCACTCCTGCCAGTATTGGTGGGCAAGCGGTAAGCCGTGGTGGTCGCTCGAAATGATTGAAGGCGGAGCCTGGAGATTGCTCGACGTGCTGCGCTCGATTCCCGATTTACCGAAAGAAAAAGTAGAAAACGGAGAACGGATGTACCAAAGAATTGTTCTTAAAGCTTTTGAGTGGCAAAGGACCGGTTATATCCGCCAATTAAACCAGGCCAACCAGTCGCAAATTCGTATTCCCTTTAAGAAACGAACTATCATGGCGGGCAAACCCGAGGTCTACCGGGCATTTGTTGATACAATGAAAAAAGAGGTGCAAAGAGCCGCGAGAAATAATGAATTTGAAAAAGCCATTCTTTGGCGTGACGCTATTTCAAAGATAGAAAACCAGGACGATATTTACGATGCCGTCCACGCGATCGATCTGCTCCGGACGGTCGTACCATCCGGCAATTTGGAGAAACTCATGGATAAATATAAAAAACAGTACAAAAAAATGCGCGGCGGACAGCCCGAACAGCGGGGCTAAGCCATGCTAATCAGATAGCCATGCAAACAAAAAATAATAAACTTTTTCTAAAACAAGTCTGGGCGGAAAAATTTTTTGATAAACACCTAAAAAAATACTGGCCTGACGCAAAAAAAATTGTTTCTCTGAAAATAGAACTTCTTAAAGTTTTTCTTAATTATCTGCGCTTCACGGTGCGCTACCGCGTTTCAATCGAAACTAAAAATGGCAAAATAGAGAATCGGACGGTCATTATCAAAACGGAACGGGCAAAAAAATTTGATTGGCCGCCGAGAATCGGCAAGGTGCAACGCGATTTTCTGGCCACGAGTTTCCTTGGGCGTCACGGCCTCAAGGGCTCTCTCCCCCGCCCGCTGGAGTTTCAGAAACCACTTAGGGCTTATCTTTATGAAGAGGCTCCCGGCGAACCCTTAAAAAATCTTATACAGCCAAAAAATTGGCGGGCTAATCTTTTCTATAAAAAAATTCCCAATGTTGCGAAAATTCTAAAAAAACTTCACTCCATCAGGCGCCGTCCTTCTTTTGTCCCAGCCAATCCTAAAAAATTGATTGAGGACGGTCTTCAAAAATGGTTTGATATAATCGGCAAATACTATCCGGCAGGAGAAAAGCGCGCCGAAAAAATTGTTGCCATCTTAAAACAGATGGAAAAAAAATATAATAATATTATTTTTCACAAAAAAGCTTACCGCGTGACGCACGGTGATTTCCAAAATGACAATATTCTCGTAGGCGCGGGCGGTAAAATATTTCTGATTGATTTCGCCGACTGCAAATATTTTAATCCCCTTGATGACCTGGCTTCCTTTTTGATCCAGTCCGAGTCGCACTTCAAATACGTTCGGCCAAAAATCTACAAAGAATTAACAAAAAAACTAAAAAAGACAATTTATTTATCATACTTTGGGCGGAAAATAAAACCGACGGAAGAGATGCAAATAGAATTTTTTTCCGCCAAAGATATTCTCCGCATTATTACTTTTGTTTCTTTCACCCAAAAAAGCTGGCAAACCATCAACGATCACAGCCAGATGATGGACAATCTCCTGACCTTTGCCGAAGAGAAAGTTAAAATTTTAGAAGCCAAATATTTATGAAAACCATCGACCTTCACCTTCACTCAACCTACAGCGAGGGAGACCTATCCCCGGGACAAATTATCAAGCGGGCAAAAAAAGAAGGGTTCGCGGTTGTCGCCATAGCCGATCACAACACGATCGACGGAGTAACTGAGGCGATAAAACTCGGGAAAAAAGAAAAAATTGTCGTTATCCCCGGAGTTGAAGTTTATACGGAGTTTTCCGGAAAGCGGCTCCATCTTTTGGGTTATAATTTTGATATCAAAAATCAAAACCTTAACGAACTTCTCTGGCAATCGCAGGTTCATCACCTTGAATGGGCCAAAAGATCATTAAAGAAAATGGCCGATCTGGATTTTAAGATTGATTTTGCCGACCTGGATAATCTCAAGACAAAATATCTTGGCTTCCGGCATCTGAAGACAATCGTAGAAAAATATCCGGCTAACCTTAAAAAAATGTCTGCGGAAATAAAACCGCAATTTGGCGAGCCAACCTTGTTTGAATTTATAAACTTCTACTTCGCCGAAGGAAAACCGGCCCATGTCCCGCAAACGAACATGAAGATTGATACGGCCGAAGCCATTGCCATCGTCACAACCGCTGGCGGACTTCCGGTTTTAGCCCATCCCGGCCAGCAACTTTCCTGGCAAGATGACGGATTAATTTCCGAACTAAAAGAAGCTGGACTCCGCGGCCTTGAAGTTTTTTCGCCTTACCACAACTGGCACCAAGCAGAGCATTATCAAAAGCTGGCTAATGATCTGGATTTAACTATCACTGGCGGAACAGACTTTCACGGGGATCTTGTTGATCCGACCCTCAAAACCCAACTCATCCACAGCGCCTGGGATTATTTCAAAATTCCCTACGCCGTTTACAAAAATTTAAAAGAATTTCTTAAATAGACCCCTCTCCCTCAAAATTAAGCCGGCTTTTGCCAAAAAGGCGGCTTTTTGTTATAATTTAAGCAAAATTAAGCTTATTTCTATGTCAAAATACATTATTGGTTTGGATATCGGCGGGACGAAAATCGCCGCCGGAACAGTTGATTCCAGCGGGAAAATCGTAAAAAAAATTACTATTCCTACCGAAGCCGGGCGGGGCAAGAAGATTATTCTAAAAAATATTCTCACGGCGGCGAGCAAAGTCTGGCTGCCGGGAGTTTCCGCAATTGGCGTAGCCATAGCCGGACAGTGTGATTTTCGCCGAGGTGTTTTTCTTTTCGGACCAAATTTCCAGAAAAATTTTAAAAATATAAATATCGGAAAATTTTTAAGCAAGGAGTTCCGGGTTCCGGTCTGTCTCGATAATGACGCCCGGGCTTTTACTCTGGCAGAAAGTATTTACGGCGCCGGACGAGGATATAAAAATATTGTCGGGTTGACGCTTGGAACCGGCATCGGCGGCGGAATAGTAATCAACGGAAATATTTTAAGAGGCAAAAATAATACGGCTGGAGAATTTGGTCATATGACCATTGATGCCGCTTCGCCTTATCGCTGCAGCTGCGGAAAGGCCGGCCACTTCGAGGCCCTGGCTTCAGGTACGGCTCTGGTTAATTTTTACAAAAAACTTTCCGGAAAAAATCTGGATGCGATAAAAATAGAGAAAAAGCTTATCGCCGGCGACGGACGGGCCAAAAAGGCCTTTTCTTTATTGTCTAAATATTTAGGCCTTGGTTTAGCCAGCCTTACTCAACTTCTTGACCCCGAAATCATTGTTTTAGGCGGCGGATTCAGCAACGCCCCTGGGCTTCTCTCAGCCACCTTACGTGAATTCAAAAAAGCGGTAATCTATAAATCGCTTAAAAAGACTAAAATTATAAAGGCAAAACTCGGGCGGAATGCCGGAATTGTCGGGGCCGCCCTGGTTGCCAGAAAAAAATAATATGAGCTATCTGCCCGGTAAAATCCAATCGCCTAAAAATTGGAAAGAGAAGCCTCTTCGCCGACTTTTTAAGGCTGGCCGGAATGAAGAAAAAAATCTCGCAGCAGAAGGTAGCTCTGAAAGGGTGGACCAAAAGATAGAAATCTCCCGTGCTAAAAGTCTGGCGGAGGCCGCGCCGCGGCAAGAAAATTATATCCCGCCCGGCATTCGTTTTAAAAAACTTTCTTTTAACATATTTCAAAAAATTATTTCTATGGCAAAAAATCTCCGCTACAGAATAAGGAGCCGCTCCCGCGGACAAAAAATTAATTATAATAAAATTATTGGGTACGGTTTTGCTATATTTCTGTCGCTAACTCTTGTTTTTGGTATTATCGGGGTAGCCGCCCTGGCCTGGTTTTCCCGCGATCTCCCGAACCCGGATAAACTGCTCGAACGCCAGGTTGCCCAAAGCACAAAAATTTATGACCGAGCCGGTGAGCACGTCCTTTACGAAATTTACAGCGACCAAAAACGCACCCTGGTTGAACTATCCGATATCCCTGACTTTATGAAACAGGCGGTAATTGTTGCTGAAGACCGAACTTTTTACACTCATCATGGTTTTGATCTCAAGGGCATCCTCCGATCGGTCTGGCTGGATATCTTCCACGGCCAGAAAGTTGGGGGCTCGACCATTACCCAGCAACTCGTTAAAAATGCGATTTTGTCACCCGAAAAAACCTTTACAAGAAAATTTAAAGAACTGGCTCTTTCCATACAGCTCGAAAGAAAATTCAGCAAAGACCAGATTCTGAAAATGTATTTCAACGAAATCCCCTACGGCTCAACCGCTTACGGGATCTCTTCAGCTGCCCAATCTTACTTCGGGAAAAACGTAAAAGATCTCGATCTGGCTGAGGCCGCGCTGCTCGCCGCTTTGCCACAGGCCCCGACGTATTATTCCCCATACGGAAGCCACACCGACGCCCTCCTCGCTAGACAAAAATATATTTTAGACGGCATGGTTGAAGAAGGATATATCAAGAAAGACGAAGCGGAGGCGGCAAAACAAATTGACGTGCTGACGAAAATTGTTCCCAAAAAAGAATCGATTACCGCGCCGCACTTTGTAATGTATGTCAAAGAAATGCTCACGGAAAAATACGGAGAAAAAGAAGTTGACCAGGGAGGGCTGAGGGTTTATACCACTCTTGATTTTGATAAACAAAAATTTGCCGAAGAGGCTATCTCGGAAAACGCCGAAAAAAATGCGACTAAATATAATGCCAACAACTCCGCCCTGGTTTCCATTGATCCAAAAACCGGACAAATCCTGGCCATGGTCGGATCAAAAAATTATTTCGGGGAATCAGAACCGGAAAATTGTATCCCTGGATCAAACTGTCTTTTTGAGCCGAACGTCAACGTCGCCCTCCGTCCCCGTCAGCCTGGCTCATCTTTCAAGCCGATCGGTTACGCCACAGCTTTTCAAAAAGGATTTTCTCCGGAAACAATGCTCTTTGATCTTGTAACTACTTTTAAAACGGATACCAAGGATTATATTCCACATAACTACGACGGAAAAGAACACGGCCCTGTTTCCATGCGTCAGGCTTTGGCCGGATCCTTAAATATTCCGGCCGTTAAAACAATGTATTTGGCCGGAATTGATAATGTTTTAAACTTGGCCCAAGCTATGGGCTATACCACTCTTTCCGACCGCTCCCGTTTTGGCCTTTCTCTCGTTTTGGGCGGCGGAGAAGTAAAACTCCTGGAACATACGGCTGCTTTCGGCGTTTTTGCTACCGAAGGAAAGCTTTTTCCGACAACCGCCATTTTGAAAGTCGAGGACGCCAAGGGCCAGATTCTTGAAGAATGGAAAGAGGAGGAGGGTAAGGAGGTAATGTCGGCGCAAACCGCCCGGCAAATTGAAAGCATCATGTCGGACGACGCGGCCCGAGCTTATGTTTTCGGCGCAGGCGGCCCCTTAACCTTGCCCGGCCGGCCGGTAGGGGCAAAAACCGGGACAACGAATGACTGGCGCGATGGCTGGACAATAGGCTATACGCCATCGCTTGTTACGGGGGTATGGTCCGGAAACAACAACAACTCAGAGATGAAACGCGGCTCGGATGGCGTTTTTGTTGCCGCGCCAATCTGGAATGCCTATATGAAAAAAGCTCTTGAGGGAACACCCGTGGAAAGATTTACCGCTCCGGCGCCGATCACAACCGATAAGCCTGTCTTGAAGGGAGAAATCGGCCCGGAAACGGTCGTGAAAATCGATAAACTTTCCGGAAAACTGGCGACCGAGTTCACGCCGCCGACCTATATTGAAGAAAAAAAGTTCCGTGAAGTCCACACTATTCTTTTTTACGTCAACAAAAACGATCCCAATGGCCCGCCTCCGGAAAAACCGGAAGCCGATCCGCAATTTGCCGGATGGGAGGCGCCAATCCAGAAATGGGCCGAGGAACAGGGATATGCAATGGATAAGCAGGTGCCAACTGATTACGATGATATTCATTTAGCTGAACACAAACCGGCAATTTCCCTTACCTCGCCGGAGAATAATGTTACCTGGAACGTCCGCCAAGCCCTTGCTTCGGTTTCCGTTTTCGCCCCTCGCGGCCCGATTTCCCGGGTTGAATATTTTGTTGACGGAGCACTCTTAAAAACGGTTTTTGCTTCCCCATACTCTTTGGACGCCGTAATTCCAAACGCAATTTCGAACGGTTTCCATACCCTGCGGGCCACCGTCTACGACGATATTGATAATTTCAATTTCTCGGAAATTACTTTTAATCTTTTGGCACCGAAACTTCCGCCACAAATCAACTGGCTTGGTCCGAGAAACGGGGCAAGGTTTTATTCAACGAACTTCCCTCTTACCGTCACGGCCGATACGCCGGACTTTGCCGACATCGCCGAAATTTCTTTCTACCTGAAAAGCGCCGACGAGACCGAACTTCTTAAAACTTTTTCTACCCCGACCGAATCTTCTTTCGTCTTCAAGTGGCAGACGGCTCCTCCGACCGGCGATTATGAAATATACGCCCAGTCAACCGACAAGGATGGCAACACGAGCAAAAGCTCCTCGATTTCCGTAACGGTGATGTAAAATATCATAAAAATGGAAAATTCTGTTTTAATTTATAGTCAAGAAAAACTAGAAAAAATAAAATTGGCCATTGCGAAAGACGGGCCGGAGAAATTTCACGTGCTTTCGGATTTCGATCGGACACTTTTGAAATCGTTTGTGGACGGACAAAAATCTCCGTCGGTGATTGCCCAAATCAGAAACGGAAAATTTTTAACGCCTGATTACGCGCCACGAGCCCACGCTCTTTCTGATAAATATCGCCCGATGGAGCTTGACCCGATTTTGAACCGCGCAGAGAAATCCGCGGCTATGCACGAGTGGTGGAGCAAACACTTTAATCTTTTAATTGAGTGCGGCCTCTCACGGCAGGTGATGCAAGAAATCGTGGCTACTAAAACTCTGCACTTCTGCGACGGCGCTCTGGAATTTATTGATTTTTTGCACGAACATGAAATCCCGCTTATCATAATGAGCGGCGCACCGGGCGATATGATTGCTATGTATCTAGAGCAAGAAGGCCGGCTTTATGACAACATTCATATCATCGCAAACTTTTTGGATTTCGATGCCACTGGGAAAATGCTTGGGGTAAAAGAACCGATTATCCATTCTCTGAACAAATATGAGATTATTTTAAAAAATTTCCCGGTTTTTGAAACAATAAAAAATCGACACAACGTGCTTCTCTTGGGCGACAGCCTGGACGATGTCGGCATGGTAGAAGGGTTTGATTATAAAAATTTATTAAAAATTGGTTTTTTGAATGAGGCGGTGAAAGAAAATTTGGAAAACTTTAAAAAAGCTTTTGACGTCGTCCTACTCGGTGATCCGGGGATGGACCACGCAAATACTTTGCTGCGCGAAATATTTATCTAAAAGCTGTTATAAAAAAACACCCGGTGTGCGCCGGGTGTTTTTTTATAATATCCGTCTTCTTATTTTTTAATTGGCATGACGATGTAGAGGTAGTTTGCGCCTTCGGCTTTTGGCCGTAAGAGGCAGGGGCTTTCGCCCGAAGTGAGTTCAAGAGAAACCTCTTCTGTTTCCATCGCCCCTAGCCCGTCCAACAAATATCGGTAATTCAAAGTAATTTCATTGTTTTCTCCCTCAATTTCCGCTTCAAGTTTAACTGTGTTTTCTCCAAACTGGGAATTGGCCGAAGAAAGAACGAGCTCGCCGCCCTTTTCTTTGCCTGGCTTAAAATCAAAAGCTACGTCAAAAATTCCCGGCTTGGCAAACAGACTTGCTGTTTTTATAACCCTAACCAAATCGTTGCGGTTAAAGGTCGCCCGGGTTTTCCAGCTTGAAGGAATAATTTGTTTGTAATCCGGATACTGGCCGTCGATAACCCTTGAGATCAAATCAACGCTGTTTAAGGAAAACAAGACCTGATTTTCGGCGAGATAGACTTTGAGAATATTCGGCGCTTCGGGATCTTCCGTGTCCCGGAAAACGGAAAGAATTCTTAGAACCTCCTGCATGGTGCGGGCCGGCACGATTACTTCACGGGTATTTTCGTTTTCCCCGCCGGCAAGCTCTACGCTCTTCTCTGCCAGTCTGTAGCTGTCGGTTGCCGCCACGGTAACCCGCTTCTTTGTTCCGTCAAAACGCAGAAGTATCCCGCTTATCTCCGGCCTGATTTCGTTAGTCGAAGTGGCAAAAATAACCTGGTTGATCGCCTCCCTGAATTTTCCAACATCAACACCGTAGGCCGAGTCTTTACTAATCTCCGGAATTAAAGGAAACTCCGCGGTGGCAGCGCCCCTTATTTTTGTTTCAAAATTTTTACATTTTATTTCCAACGTCTGGTCTTTTAACTCAAGGTCGATTTTTTCGTTTGGCAAAGACCCGACGTAATCGGCAAAAAGTTTAGCCGGCAAAGTAATCGCCCCATCCCCGTCTATTTTTCCCCGGACTCCGCATTTTATACCGATTTCAAGGTTTGTGGCGAGAAGAGTAATTACTCCGCCCTCTGCCCTAAAAAGAACGTTGTTTAAAATTGGTAAATTAACATTCTTGCTCGCGATATGGCTGGAAATTAAAAGTCCGCGGTTTAGGTTTTCTTGGGTGCAAGAAAGTTTCATATCAATACAATTTTATTTTTTAATTTTATATACTTAGTAATAATAAGCTTTTGTTTTTTTGTGGATAAGGGGTAAAAAGCTTTTAACAGAAAGAAATTTTGAAACCGCAACCTGTGGAAAATTTTTTGCAACCTGTGTATGGTTTTGGGGAGAGGGAGATTTAAAGGAATTTTATCCCCTGTTTAGAGATTTTTCTTCACAACCTTATCCACCCCCTTTTCCCCTTTTTGTCCGGAATTTTAATTGCTGTAAAGACGTTGTTTGATTTGCTCGATTTCTTGTTTCAGGCGATCACTGGTTTCTATTTCGTTGGAGATTTTTTCGAAAGCATGCATCGCCGTTGTGTGGTCACGCCCGCCGAGCTCCTGGCCGATCGCCGGATAAGAACTTTGCAGTTCCTTGCGCATCAGATACATTATTATCTGGCGCGGGAAAGCGAGTCTTTTTTCCCGGCTCTGCCCGAGAAGTTCTTCAAGCTTCAGGTCGTAGAATTCGGCCACAAAATTGATAAGTTGTTTTGGGGTTGCGGATTTTCTTCCCAGGGCGACCTGGGGAAGCAGGATGTTCTTGATAAGGTCAAGGCCGAGAGTAACATGCTGAAATTGCTGGTGGGCGATAATTTTATTTAAAGCTCCCTCAAGTTCGCGGATATTATTTTGGATGGCGGAGGCAATATAGTTGATAATATCCGAATCGAGGACGAGTTCTTTTTCAACGCATTTTGCTTTTAAAATGGCGATTCTTGTTTCATAATCCGGTTGGGAAATATCGGCGATCATTCCCCATTCAAAGCGGGAGATAAGCCTTTGTTCAAGGGCGGGAATGGCTTTGGGGGGCCGGTCTGAGGTCATGACAATTTGTTTGTCCGACTGATGAAGATCGTTGAAGGTATGGAAAAATTCCTGCTGGGTTCCGTCTTTCGCGGCCATAAATTGTACGTCGTCAATTAAAAGGAGATCGGCGGAACGGTAATTCTGTTTGAATCTTTCCATGGTTCGGCCCTTGATTGCCTGGACATAATCGTTGGTAAACTTTTCGCTGGTTATATAAATAATTTTTTTGTTGGAGTCGGCGGCGAGAAGAGAATGGCCGATGGCCTGAAGAAGGTGGGTTTTCCCCAAGCCCACTCCCCCATAAATAAAAAGCGGGTTATAAGTGCTTTTACCCGGGTTATTTGCCACGGCTTGAGCCGCGGCATGCGCCAATTCGTTGTTTTTTCCGATGATAAAATTGGCGAAAGTATATTTAGGATTTAAACCGAATTTATTTTGAACCGATTCTTTTTTACACTCTTCGTTTCTCGGTTCAGCAACGCGAGAAGACGAGGAAACGGTCGCCGTTTCCATTTTTTGGGTCTGGGGTTTTACCATTTCTACCCGATAAACAACTTCTTTGATTTGCGGCCCGACAAAATTTTGCAGGGATTTTAAGATTGATTGGTGATACTTTTTTTCAAGCCACGCTTTGGTAAAAGTATTTGGGACGCTAATTAAAACCTTTGCTTCCTCGATACAAGAAACCGCGGTATTTTTAAACCAAGTCGTAAAATTGGCTTTACTCAAGTTTAGTTCCAGCTCGCCGAGCACTGCCTGCCAAAGTTGTTGGTTAGTCATACGAGGAAGAGTTATGGTGGATTTGGATCACCTTTTCTAATATACCACAGAAACAGAGTCGATAAAATGGTCTGTAAAGAGGCAAAAAGTGAATAAGGTGTTGATGAGTTGGGGAAAACTTATTTTAACGGGTCAAAGCCGCCTTTAGAAAAAGGATTACAGCGTAAAACCCGCCAAAAAGCCTTTATTCCCCCCACCCAAATACCGTATTTTTCGATTGCTGCGTAGCCATATTCCGAACAAGTTGGGTGAAAACGGCAGAAACCATTGGGGAAAAGAAAGGAAAAGAAGCCGTGGTCAAAAGAAAGAGTTTTTTGGTAAAATTTGACGGTTTTGAGTACCGTCTTCCTGGCAATAACGGTGAAAATAGTCATTTACAAAGTATTTTGAAATAAGAAAGGCCGGCTAAAAGGTCTTTTTCCAGCGTTTGGTATGTTTTTTCGGTTGCTCCCGGCAGGGCGGAAATGATCAGGTCATATCCGGGAGATATTTTTTTAAGATTTATCCCAACAATTTCCCGCAATTGCCTTTTTATTTTATTCCGTTCAGTCGCTTTTTTGGAAATTTTGTTTCCTACCACGAAGCCAAAACGGGAAAGCTGCTTGCCGTTATTTAACAATTTAAATCCAAGTATTTTTGTATAAAAAGACCGCCCAGATTTCCAGATTTTTTGGAAATCTTTGTCGCTTTGGAGGCGGTGCTGTTTGGGCAGCATAGAACTAAACGGTCAGTTTTTTTCGGCCCTTGGCTCTTCTTCTTCTTAAGACGTTTCTGCCGCCCGGTTTTGCCATTCTTTTCAAAAATCCGTGCACTTTTTTGCGGCGAAGTTTTTTTGGCTGATAAGTTCTTTTGGTTGACATAGCAGAGTTAATTATTTACATGGTTTAATTAAGTTTTTCTAAAATTTTTAATTCCAATTTGTCGGAAGATGTATTATAGACCGCGAAAGTCGCCTTGAAAAACAATCCGGCTAGAGTTCCCGGGTTGGCAAGCCGTGTAACGCCGATTTTTTCTTCCCAGGGTTTATGGGTATGGCCGTAAAACACGAGATTATAGTAGTTTTTTTTAGCTAATTCAAGAGCTTTTTCCGGAAAATGAGTAAAGGCAATTTTTTTGCCGTCGGCCACGATTTCTCCGTATTCCCCGCAGCATGTTGCCCGGGTTTTTCCAGCCAGTTCGGGGCCATCCGCGTTGCCCAGCGCGAAATTTATCTGTCCGGAAAAATTTTCCAGAATAAAATCGAGCGTTTCGGGGCTTGCCATATCCCCGCAATGAATAATTTTTTTTATTTTTTCTTTGGCCAGCCAATCCAGCGCCTGTTTTAAGGTGGCAAGATTGTCGTGGGTGTCGGAAAAAATTGCTATTTTCATCTTATTCTATTTTACGGCAAGTTCTTTCAGCAATTTAATGGTTTTTCTGTTTTTTATAACATTTTCCAGATACTGTTTTGATTCTTCGGAGCGGACTCTCTCGAGGAGGTCGGGTTCGTTTTTGTAAGCTTCGGCGAGATGCTCTACCTCGTGGTTTATTTCTTCTGTCGTCGCGGCAATTTTTTCGGTTAAGGCGACTTCCTTCACGACCAGAGCGGTCTTGATTCGTTCAACCGCCCGCGGCGCAAAATCAAGCATCAATTCTTTTTCGGTTTTTTTAATATTTTTCAGGTAGTCGGCGAAAGTAACCCCCTTTTCCGCCAGCCCGTCCTCAAGTTCGTGGACCATTTTATGAGCTTCGGAATTGACCAGGGTTTCGGGGATATCGTCAAAGCGCGATTCGGCCACAATTTGCCTTAAAATCTCTCCTTCCAGGCGGAGATCTTCTTTGTTTTCCATTTCGGCGAGCAGATTTTCCCGGATAAGATTTTTAAGCTTGTCCAAAGATTCCTGGCCAAGAGTTTTGGCAAAAGCATCGTCAAGAGCCGGCGGCTGAAGTTCAAAAACGGAGGTAATTTTTATCTTAAAATCAACATTTTTTCCCGCGAGGTTTTTTTGGTAGTGTTCTTTGGGAAAAGGCAGGCAGAATTCCTTGCAGTCTCCAGCAGAAAGGCCGATAAGTTGTTCGGTAAGACCCGGGATATAATAGGTTTCGCTAAGATAAACTTCGTGATTTTTGGCCTGGCCTCCTTCGAGAGGAACTTTGTCGAGAAGCATGTCCATATCGAGGACAATTTTGTCTTCTTTTCTCGCCGGGCGGGATGCCAAAACTTCCTTGGTTTGCATTTTTTGTATTTCCTGCAAGGCTTGATCGACTTTTTTGTCTTCTACAGTGTTTTTTATTCTTGATACCTTTATTTTCCGGTAATCGCCGAGTTTTACCGAAGGGATAAGGGCTACCGAGGCCTTATAAACAAAGGCGTTTCCCGGAGCGAGTTTGACGACGGAAATTTCCGGTCCGCCGATTGTTTCGGCGTGTTCTTCTTTTATGAATTTAGGATAAGTTTTTTCAATCGCCAGTTCGGCCGCTTTTTCATAAATTGTCATTTCGCCGACTTTTTGTTTTAGAATTTCAAAAGGAACTTTTTCCGGGCGGAAACCGTCTATTTTCACTTCCTGAGCCAAAAACAGGGTGGCTTTTTCAAGATACGGCTTCATTTCTTCAACGGGAACCTCAACCTCAAGGATCAGGATATTTTTCTGTAGGGTTTTTGAATTTAACTGCATGATAAAAAATTACAAATTATTTGATAATTTTAGACTAAATACCTTTTTTTGTCAAAGGAAAAAGGGGAAATCCACAAAATATCCACAGGTGAGGAAAAATCCGAAAAAAAGACCCGCGATTTGGAGTCGCGGGGCCGGGTTTTTAGTCCGGATTTTCAGAGTAGGGGGTCTCGCAGTTAGGGCAATTACCCGCCCCGGGCGATGGGTCAGGGTAGCCGCAGCCGGGACAAAGCGTTGTTCCGGGAGAAACGGCGTCGAGCTCGGCCAGAGCTTCAGAAACCTCAAGGGTCAAACTGCTCTGGTGGGCCGTCCATCCATCGTAACAGACAATGCCGGTTTGTCGGTTGCGCTTGATGTGGATTGCCTGCTTGGCGCTTACGGCCAAGACGCGGCTGCCAACCGGCGTTCCCCCGCAATATACCTGCCACCTTGACCAGTTGGGATCTTCGAGCTTCCGTCTTTTGGCCAAATCAGTCCGCCTTCTTTTCGGCAGGAGTTGCCTTGGTCTCGAACCACCGCTCGAGCTCCTTGAAGTAGGCCTCGGCCTTCCTGCCGATCGGCTTGTCCGGCGGCAGGTGCCTCGCTTCGCTCACCTGGCAAAGGCCATGCTCTTCGGCGATCATGCGGCCGAGAATTCCCAGCCGCGCCTTGAATTCCTTGTGGCATTCGAAGGTTTCGCCGAAAAGCTCGGCAATCACTCTCATTCGGGCGATTTTTTCGTAGAGTTTCCCTAGTTTCATTTTCCTCCTCCCTCTGACGCACCCTTTTTGTGCCCACATTTCAAGATAAGATATTTTTGTTTTTTTGTCAAGATTTAAAGAAAAAAAGAGGGGCGGACAATGCTTGGCTTGGTGCCTTACATCGCCCGCCCCGAAGGTCTGATTGGCCGCTAGCCGGTTTCGGCCAGACGGACCGTCGCGCGAAATGCGGCGGCGTCGAGGATGAAACCAAGCGCGCTAATCTTGCGCTCAGTTTCCCTGACATGCACGCGCTCCGTCTCGTTCCATTCCTCCTCGTCGGCCGAGAGGAGGTGGACGAGGTCCTCGGTGAGACCGCTGGTGAGCGCTTTGCGCTCGGTCTCGACCGAGACGAGATCCTCTTCGCTCATGGAGGAGCGGATCCAGGTCCGGGCCTCCTCGACCGGGTTCGTGCCGAGCATGGCCCGGACGGCGTCCTCGATCCAGGTCGGTCGCCAGTAGGCGCCGACCAGGCCGACCGCCATTGCCCGCTCGGTCGTGAAGGTCGACTTGGCCAGCTTTTCGGCCTCGGCCTTGAGCGCCTCATCACAACGGAATCCACCCAGAATCTCCTTGATCATCCCTCTCCTCCTTGTTGAAATTATTATTGTTTTACCGCACAATATTCCGATTATGCAGCCTTTTAGTATATCTTAAGTCTGAGATTTTGTCAAGAGTTATTGACAGAATATAGTAAAATGACAAAAATAGCTATATATATGACGTTTTCGAATAATAACAAAAAACGGCCCTTCCGGCCGTTTTTGATCTAGTTTTTAACCTTATTTCTTTATAATTTTATCGACAATTCCATACCTTAAAGCCTCTTCTGCGGTCATAAAATAGTCGCGGTCAGTATCTTTTTCAATTTTTTCCCGCGGCTGGCCGGTATGTTTGGACAAAATTTCATTTAAGCGATCCCTGATCCGCAAAATGCGTTCCGCCCGGATTTTGATATCAACCGCCTGGCCTTCGGCGCCGCCCATAACTTGATGGATCAAAATTTCCGAGTTGGGCAGAGCGAATCTTTTGCCTTTTGCCCCGGCCGCTAAAAGCGTGGCCGACATGCTCGCGGCCAAACCAACGCAAATTGTGGAGACATCAGGTTCAATGTATTGGATGGTGTCGTAAATTGCGAGGCCTGCCGTCACCGAACCGCCCGGGCTGTTGATATATAATTTGATATCTTTTTCTTTGTCCTGGCTCGCTAAAAACAAAAGCTGGGCAATAACCGTGTTGGCTACCGCGTCGTCAACCGTGTCGCCCAAAAAGATAATCCGGTCCTTCAAGAGACGGGAATAAATATCGTAAGCCCGTTCCCCGTAAGTTGATTTTTCAATTACGGTCGGGATTAAATGCTGGGAAGTTATCTCGTTATTTTTTATTGTCATAATGTATTTTTTTCAGCGATTTAAAATTTACGCCGCTTTTTTCTCGCGGATAGTTTCTCCGCCTTTCGGCCTTTCTTTTTTGATCCCCTTGGCCCTTTGCTTGTCTCTCGCCGCAGAGAGTCTATTATATTTTGTTTCTTTTAACAATCTTTTTTCTTTTTCCGCCGCCGCATCCAGATCATCTTCAACGGCATGGGGCGGATTTTTTATCCCAGTTTCGTATCGGGCCGCGGCCTCATCGTGCAATTTCTTCCGGGCCTCTTCCTCTTCAGACAATTCCTCAGTGGGTTCTTCATCTATTTCGGGCGGCTCATTTTTATCTTCTCCACGTTTTCCTTCATAAAGTTTTCTCAGAAACTCTCCCTCCGGATTAAAAATTCCTCGCGGCATAAATTTAGGAATTAAGGTTTAGAAACTTGTTTATTCCACTCGCCACTCTTCCCCTATTTTAACCAATTTTCCGGGAATGGTAAAACCTGCCGCTTTGGCGTGTCCACCTCCGCCGAAAGCCTTGGCTAAACGCGAAACATCAATTCCCGGAGTAGTTGTTCTGAAGCTTCCTTTGATTTTTCCGTCTTCAAGGGCCTTCAGGACCAAAACTATCTTCGCTCCCTTTAAATTATTCAAAAAATTGGTTACTCCTTCGAGCGCTTCTTCGCCCAAATTGGCCAAACTTAAGTCGTCTTTGGTAATGACGGTTGTTACGAATCCGAGCGACTTGTTCTCGGTCAGGCGGGAGAGAATTTCCCCCCAGAATTTCAAGACAGAGAGGGATTTATTCTTCAAAACATTGGTTGAGATTTCGCCCAGGCGGGCGCCTTTTGCCAAAAGTTCTCCGGCCGCCTCAAGCGAGGCGAAAGTCGTGGCCGGGTTGCTGAAATTTGCCGTGTCGGTAATAAGGCCGGTCAGGAGGCAGGTTGCCGTATCCTTGTCGATAAGGAAGCCATACTCTTTCAGGATGTTAAAAATAATTTCTACGGTTGAAGACGACTCCGGGTCGACAATGTTTATCAGGCCGAAATTTTCATTGGTCTGGTGATGGTCGATATTTATGATGGAAAAGTTTTCCGGCAGAGCGCGGAGCTCTTTTTCCAATCCGGTCTGCTTGAGGTCGCCGCAGTCCAAAATAACAATTAAATCAAAAGCCTGTAAATTAATTTTTTCCGGTTCGCTTCGAACTTTTTGCCGTCCGGGCAGAAAATCAGCGGTCGGGGTGACCGGACCAAGGGAAAAAACGGTATTTTCTTTTCCCAGTCCATCCAGAAAATTGGAAAAAGCCAAACTGGATCCGAGGGCGTCGCCGTCGGGTTTTTGGTGGGTCAAGACGAGAATATTTTTTGCCCCAATAATTAGTTGTTTAATTTTATTGATTGTCAGTTGGTTCATTTTTGACTTGGTTTATCAGGTTTTCCACGACCGCAGCCCGGGCTTCGCCCGTGTCAACTTTAAAGGTAATTTTAGGAACGAATTTGGTGGACATTTTTTTGAATAATTTTCTTTCAAATTCCCGAAGGGATCTGATGGCGACTTTCATGGCTTGGGGGGTGAATCTTTCCGGCAAAACCGAAAGCCAGACCTGGGCATATTTCAGATCGGGGGTAACTTTTGCCCGGGTAATGGTAACAAGGCATTCAAGAGGAAACTCAACCTCCCGGCTGAAAAATTCGCTCATTTCCCGGATAATGTATTCGTCCAATTGTTCTGTTCTTAACGACATAAAAAGATAATTTATGAATAACCTATCTTAATACTATCACGAAATCTTGTCAAAGGCAGGAGTAAATTGTAGAATATATCAATATGTACTTACAGAAATTGGAAATTCAAGGATTCAAGTCTTTCGCCAATAAGACCGTTTTGGAATTTACCCCGAAAAGCAAAGATAAAAAAAGCATTACCGCGGTCGTCGGGCCGAACGGTTCGGGAAAATCCAATGTGGCCGACGCGATCCGCTGGGTGCTTGGCGAGCAGAGTTTGAAATTGCTCCGGGGAAAGAAATCGGAAGATGTGATTTTTTCCGGCTCCCCCAAAAAACCGCGGATGGGTTTTGCCGAGGTTTCATTATATTTAAATAATGAAGACGGCCAAGCCCCGATTGATTACCGTGAAGTGGTTTTGACCCGCCGGGTATATCGGGACGGTGAAGGCGAATATTTGATCAACAAAAACAAGGTCCGGCTTTCCGATGTCTTAATGCTTTTGGCCCAGTCAAACTTCGGCCAAAAAAATTACAGCATTATCGGCCAGGGCCAGGTTGACGCGATTCTCTTGGCTACTCCTCTTGAGCGCAAAGAATTTTTTGATGAAGCTACGGGCGTTGAGCAGTACCAAATTAAGCGCCTTCAGGCTTTGAATAAACTTAGGGCGAGTGAAGAAAATTTGGGGCAAGCGGCGACACTTTTCGCCGAAATTGAGCCGCGCGTCCGGTCGCTTTCCCGCCAAATGAAACGGCTCGCCGAAAGGAGCAAGACAGAAGGCGAACTTAGGGATTTGCAAAAAAAATATTACGGCCATCTTTGGCGCGACGTAAACGGCAAAATGAAACAGGAAGACGACAGGACAAGTCCGCTTTTGGCCAAGAAAAAAATATTAGAAGAAGCTGTCGCCGAAACGGAGGGAAAGCTGCGGGCCATAGAGAAAGATCATCCTTCGTCCGGTATTTTCAGGCAGTTTCAGGAAGAGTACGAGAAATTATTCGAGGAAAAAAACCGTCTGCGCGAGCGCGACATGATGGTAAAAAATAAAATTGCCCTGAGCCAGCATGTGGAAATGGTGCGGCCGATGGCGATGCCTGCCGGAGAAGTTGAGGCGGCAATTGAAAATTTTTATGGGAAATACGAAATATTTGTAGGAAAATTGGTTAAGGCCAAGGGCGTCGACGAATTGACGGTGCTGCAAAAAGAAGCGGAAGTTTTACGCCGGGAATTCCAGGAATTTTTTGATAAGCTCAAGCGCCGGCCGGCAAAAAGCGAGGCGGCGAAAGTCGACCCTGGTCTCGAGAAAGAGTTGCAAAAAATAGCCGAAGAAGTCGAAAAAATAAACCGGGCGCTTACCGAGGTTCAGGTAAAGCTGGAAAATTTCAACCGCGAACAGGAAGCCGAAAGACGGGGGCTTTTTGATCTGCAACGCGCCTTGCAGCAAAAGCAGCATGAACTTTACGTCTTGACTTCGGAAATTAACGCGATTCAAGTTGAAAACGCCGGAATGGCCGCCCGCCGCGAAGATTTGGAACGGGAAATTATGCAGGAACTCGGAAGTATGGCCGAACTTGCCGGAGACGGAAGTTTTGAGCCGGATTGGCCCGAGAAAATTTTCCGCTTGAAGCACCAGCTTGAATTGATCGGCGGGATCGATCCGGAAATTGAAAAAGAATATGGCGAAACAAATACCCGTTATGAATTTTTAAAAACCCAAATTGCCGATTTACGCGGGGCGATCGAATCGCTAATGAAGGTCGTCCGCGAGCTGGATGGGATTATCAAAAAACAATTTGATTCTACTTTTAACAAAATAAACGATGAGTTCGGAAAATATTTTAAAATTCTTTTTGGCGGAGGCAAGGCGCAGCTGCTTTTAAAAAAAGAAACCAAAGAGGAAGAAGGGCCGGAAATTCTGGGCGAGGGTGAAATGCCGGTCGAGACCGAGACCGAGAAAACGAAATCGGAAGAATTTATAGCCGGAGTGGAAATAGAGGCGACTCCGCCGGGCAAACGGTTAAAAGGGGTTGGTATGCTCTCCGGCGGCGAACGGGCCCTAACCTCGATTGCCCTTCTTTCGGCAATTATCGCTAACAACCCGGCGCCGTTCGTCGTTTTGGACGAAGTCGACGCGGCTCTTGATGAATCAAACTCGGTGCGTTTCGCCGACATTATTGAGGAGCTGACGGGGAAAGCCCAGTTTATTTTGATTACCCACAACCGTGCGACCATGCATAAGGCCAGCGTGCTTTACGGAGTAACTATGGAGTCGGACGGCGTTTCAAGGCTTTTGAGCCTTAACCTTGAGGAAGCGGAAAAGGCAGTGGCAAAAACTTGACATTTAGGGAAGGTTTTGGCAAAATCACAACATAACTAAATTAACCGAAAATAACAACTATTTATGCTTTCCATCCGATTATCGCGAACCGGAAAAAAGAACCAGCCGTCCTATCGGTTGATTGTTTCTGAAAAAACCAAAGATCCTTGGGGTACCTACCTTGAGATTTTAGGGCATTATAATCCGCGGAGCGAAGCTAAAATCGTCGACCTGAAAGAAGACAGATTGAAATACTGGATAGGAAAAGGTGCGCAGCTTTCCGCTACGGTCAACAATCTTCTTGTGACCGCGGGCGTTATCGCCACAAAAAAAATGAAAGTTCAGCGGAGAAAAAAGGTTAAAGGAGCCGAGGTGGCAAAACCGGCTGAAGCGCCAAAGGCCGAAGCCCCAAAAGCTTAGGGATTGACTTTTTTTTAAGAAAATGATATCTTTAAAATATAAATAGCTGTACTGTGCCAAGGTCGAGCAGTAGGAAGGCTATTCTACACTTAACAAGACTGAAACGTATGGCAGAACGAGACCAAGAGTTCGTTGAATACATCGTCAGAGGGATCGTCAATCATCCGGAAGACGTCAAGACCGAAAGAACGGTCGACGAAATGGGAGTTTTAATCACTCTCAAAATTCATCCGGAAGATATGGGCTACGTGATCGGCAAGCAGGGTCAAACCGCTCGCTCGATCAGAACCCTTCTGAAGATCGTCGGTGCGAAGGAAAAAGCCAGAGTCAATTTGAAGATCTATGAACCGGAAGGTTCACGGATGAATCGAAGAGGCCCGGCTCCTACTACCTCCGATGTTGATACTTCTGATGTCGATGAGTTAAAAATCTAAAATTTCGACATACAAAAATAACGCGCCACAAAATGGCGCGTTATTTTATTTATTAAGGCCTCGACAAAAAGACACAAAAACAATATAATATCACTATGATTAATTTTGATATTATAACAATTTTCCCCAAAATTTTTGACTCTTATTTTTCCGAGAGCATTGTTTCGCGCGCCCAAAAAAATAAGCTGATAAAGATAAATATTCACGATTTACGGAAGCGGACGATCGATCAACGAAAGACGGTCGACGATAAACCCTACGGCGGAGGCCCTGGCATGGTCATGAAAATTGAACCGCTCACCAAGGCGCTCCGTACGATGAAGAAAAATAAAAAAACCAAAGTAATTTTATTCTCTGCCGGAGGGAAACAGTTTGATAACGCGGTGGCGGCTGATTTGGCAAAAAAAGATGATCATCTGATTTTGATCTGCGGCCATTACGAAGGGGTGGATGAACGGATAAAAAAAGTAATTAAAGATTTGGGGTTTGATTTTTCGGAAATTTCCATCGGGCCGTATGTATTGACCGGTGGCGAACTGCCGGCCATGGTTTTAACCGACGCGGTGGCCCGGCAAATCCCCGGCGTTTTGGGAAAAACCGAATCGCTTGAAGAAAAGCGTCTTGGCGTCGGCGTGCCGGCCTACACCCGGCCGGAAATTTTCACCCTGAAGGGTAAAAAATATCCCGTGCCAAAGGTTTTATTGTCGGGTGATCACAAGAAAATCGAAGAGTGGAGAAGGGGCCGGTTAGGAAGGTAAAGTACGGTGTGGAAAAGGTGTGGAAAAGCCCCTTGACACAAAAAATGAAAGGCGTTAAAATATACTTGTTCTATAGAGTTGTCGCGTTTTTTGCTTTATTCTTAAAGAAAAAACTGCCAAACATACATCTAGAAAATTGACAACTTAAAAGGTACGATGTAATATATTTTTGTCGCTAGAAATAGCGACATTTAATATCTCTTTGACAATATAATAAATTTAAGTTGACAACTTAAAGCAACAGAAAGTACGCCAATTTGTTTTGGTGCTCAACCAAAACACTCCGTCGAAAGACGGAGCCTTACGTATTTAAATTTCATTTAAATACTTTTTTTGAGAGTTTGATCCTGGCTCAGGATGAACGCTGGCGGCGTGTCTAAGGCATGCAAGTCGAACGGGTACGGCCCGCAAGGGTCGTACTAGTGGCAAACGGGTGAGTAACACATTGGTAACCTGCCCCAAAGAGTGGGATAACTCCGCGAAAGCGGAACTAATACCACATGTTGTTTTCCGGCACATGTCGGAAAAATAAAGGTCCGCAAGGATCGCTTTGGGAGGGGCCTATGGCTTATCAGCTAGTTGGTGAGGTAATGGCTCACCAAGGCTATGACGAGTAGCGGGCGTGAGAGCGCGACCCGCCTCAGTGGGACTGAGACACTGCCCACACTCCTACGGGAGGCTGCAGTCGAGAATATTCCCCAATGGACGAAAGTCTGAGGGAGCGACGCCGCGTGCAGGATGAAGGTCTTCGGATTGTAAACTGCTTTTCTCTGGGATGAACTTTGACCGTACCAGAGGAATAAGAGGTTGCTAACTCTGTGCCAGCAGCAGCGGTAATACAGAGACCTCGAGCGTTATCCGGATTTACTGGGCGTAAAGGGTCCGCAGGTGGTTTTGTAAGTCTTCGGTTAAATTCTTGAGCTTAACTCGAGAACTGCCGAGGAAACTACAAGGCTTGAGACCGGGAGAGGCGAGCGGAATTGCCGGTGTAGTAGTAAAATGCGTTAATATCGGCAAGAACACCAAATGCGAAGGCAGCTCGCTAGAACGGTTCTGACACTCAGGGACGAAAGCGTGGGGAGCAAAACGGATTAGATACCCGTGTAGTCCACGCCCTAAACGATGGGTACTGGGCATTGGGAGTATCGACCCTCTCAGTGCCGCATACTAAAGCTAACGCGTTAAGTACCCCGCCTGGGGAGTACGGCCGCAAGGCTAAAACTCAAAGGAATTGACGGGAACCCGCACAAGCGGTGGAGCATGTGGTTCAATTCGACAATAAGCGTGGAACCTTACCAGGGCTTGACATGCTGGAAGTATTCACCCGGAAACGGGAGATGACCGTTAAATCGGATTCCAGCACAGGTGCTGCATGGTTGTCGTCAGCTCGTGTCGTGAGATGTTCCGTTAAGTCGGGAAACGAGCGCAACCCTCACGGTCAGTTATTATATCTGGCCGAACTGCCCCGCACCCAGTGCATTTGCGAAGAAGCAAGTGCCTTGAGTGCGGGGAGGAAGGTGAGGATGACGTCAAATCAGCATGGCTCTTACGTCCTGGGCGACACACGTGCTACAATGGCCGGTAACAATGGGTTGCCAAACCGTAAGGTGGAGCTAATCCCATCAAACCCGGTCCCAGTTCGGATTGGGGTCTGCAACTCGACCCCATGAAGCCGGAATCGCTAGTAAACGCGCATCAGCCACGGCGCGTTGAATACGTTCTCGGGTTTTGTACACACCGCCCGTCACGCCAAGAGAGTCGGGGGTGCCTGAAGAGGCCCGCAAGGGCAACGAGGGTAAACTCGATGATAGGGGCGAAGTCGTAACAAGGCACCGGTAGCGGAAGCTGTCGGTGGATCACCTCCTTTCTAGGGAGAAAAAAATATTGTCCCCTCACGGGACAAATTTGGTCGAAGTTCCAAATTTATTTGGAACTTTCAATAGTTATAGGTGTGAAAAGAAGTCGTACTTTCTGCTGCTTCAAGTTGTCAAAAACAAAAAAGATTGGTAAGCTCTTGTCAGGACCAATCTTTTTTGTTATCATTTTAGAAAATCGGTTTTCGGGCGCGTAGCTCAGTCGGTTAGAGCGCGTCACTGATAATGACGAGGTCGGAGGTTCGATTCCTCCCGCGCCCACCAAATAGGAAATGTCAAATTTTTCAATTCGGATTGTTGGATTGTTGTCGGGGGGCTACTCCGCCTTTGGCGGAGAAATTCAACGACAAAATCGTACGGCGGCACAAAACCCCAGTCCGCTTGTTTGCCCGAAATGAG
>JBGSRW010000009.1:0-70185 GCA_041737355.1 Patescibacteria group bacterium
ACGACCGTCGGTCGATTGTGATCCGAGCGTTCCTTCGTAGCAGACCGCCAGATTGAAATATGGCTCAGGTGGGGGCTCTATCGCGCAAGTAGCCGAACATCCGTCCCCACTAGTCAGGTTTCCGTCATCGCACTCTTCGCCCGATTCCTTGATATTGTTTCCGCAGACCGGGGGGCGGGGAGCGCAAGCCCCCATAGCATCTCCGTGAGCCAGATGGGCTGGCCAGGCAGACTCATCGATTTCGATAGTTTGAGGATTGTCGGTATTACCCGGAGGATAATGGCAGATGGTTATTTTATGGCCGCCAGTCCCACATTCGTCAAGAATTTCGATGGATAGATCATCTTTTCCCGGGTCGTCCGGATATTTTTTTGTTTCCATCTTGATCTCGTCGCCGTTGGCATCAATCGTTATTTCAAGTGTGGCCTTACTGGCCAACTGGAAGGTTTCAGTTTTTTCCGAGACGCCGTTTCGATAGACCGAATATTCGCCAGGTGCCGCCATATCGTCCCGGCCCCTGTTGGTCAAAACGAAAACGGCTTTTAGGTCGCGGCATTCGCTGTCGATATAAATTTTAGTTTTGCCAACTTCATCTCCGCCTCCGCCGCATTTATCGACCTTATCGTAGGACATCGTTTTTTTCTCCGGGTTATCGGGGTATTTTTGTGTTTCTACTTTTATTTCATCGCCGTTGGCATCAATCGTTACTTCAAGCGTGGCCCGGCCTGCCAATTGGAATATTTCGGTTTTTTCAAGCGTTCCGTTCCGGTAAATAAAATATTCAGCCGGTTTTATCATGCCGTCCGAACTTTTGTTGCTTAGAGTAAAGACGGCTTTGGAATTCCGGCACTCTCCGTCAACGTAGATTCTGGCCTTGCTCTTTGGTTTTTCTTCACAAGCTCCTGGTGTATCTCCATGTTCCTGATGGGCCGGCCAGGCGCTTTCGCTGATAGTTATAGTTTGTGGGTTTTCATGATTGCCCGGAGGGTAGTGGCAGATTGTCATTTTTTTCTCTTCGCCGCAATTTCTTACGATATCCTGTGAAACATCCTCTCGATCACTAGCAAAAGGATATTGTTTTGTTTCCACTTTTATTTCGTCGCCGTTTGCGGCTATCGTGAGGGTTAGTTTATCTCGGCCAGCCAGTTGAAAAGTTTCAGTTTTTTCAAGGCTACCATTGCGGTAAACCCGGTATTCACTTGGGCTCGGCATGGCGCCGGAATCTTTATTTTCGACGATAAAAACAGCATTAGGCGCTTCGCATTTGCCGGTAACTTCTATCTGTATTTTGTCCTGTTCTTGTCCGTTGGAGGCGAAAGCTTCTCTCACCAGCAAGAGTTTTTCCGTATCGGTTTTTGTTAAAACATTTTGCCGGCCGCTTATTTTGAAATCGACGCCTTTAAGAACGATGGAATTTTCAGAATTTCCCTTGCTTGCTAAGAAAGATTTTATTTGGATGCCGTCGGATTTGACCGGGAATTTTTCAATATAACGGTTTATTTCGACTTCGTTATTGGAGCAGTCTTCGCAGGTACCGACCGGCACCCAATCTTTGCCATTAAAATAATACCAAGCCTTGTAGTCGCTCGTAATCTGATAGGTTATTTCACTCCCTCTCGCCCTTACGGCTCTTTCCTGAAAACCGACTATTTGCGAGCCAGGTTCGATTTTCAAGGGGGTGAGGTTGATGATATCTGCTTCGCTGTTTTTTGCGGCAAGATACGCGCCGGTAGTTTTGACGTTGATTCTTGTAACGTCGTAAGTGAAATGCTGCGGGGAGTCAAAGTCCAGGGAAACGGTGTATTCTCCGGGAGAAATAATTTTGCCAAGAAATTCGGTTATCCGCGCGTAGGTGGGGTTGTCAAGATAAATTGCGACAGCCACGGCGCTAAGCGCGAGCAGCGAGATAACCAAAAGGGCGGTTATTTTTAAGGCTTTCTGACTCGGATTAAACATATGCGTATATATATATTAAATTATCTTTTGCTAATCCTTGCGCGTCTCGTTTCCGAGTCTCGGCATAGAATAATATCCAATCAAGGAAATCAAGGACGAAAAAGCGGCAATCAGAATAAAGGTTGTCAGAAGAGTTTGCCTTGTTGTCTCAAAGAGAAAAAATGTTGGTGTGCCTACGGCAACCATGCCGATTATGTTGCCGTTTGCGTTGCGAATCGGCTTGAAGGCGCTGTAATAGATTTCACTGAACCTATCAATAACCCCGGTATAGTTTTGCCCGTAGCCGAGAACTTTTTTACTAATGTCGCCTTGTGTTTCTTCGCTGCCGACAAAACGGGAGACTCCGTCGAGAGTTTTGATTGTGGTGGCGGATATTTTCGGTCCGGTGTAGATAGTGACATCGAGATTTGTATTTTCTTTTGAGAAGTCCACAAAAGCATTATCAAATTTGTAACCCGCCTCCACAACGCCGACCACGTTGTCGGCGAAAATGACAGGATAGACGGCTCTGACAACGATAAAATCCGCGAGCACTCCCGGGAGAGTGTCGAAGGTTCTCACCGATTTTTTTTCTTTAACGGCAAGGGCAATCATATTATCATTGGCTAAAACTCGGCCTTTATCGCGCGGATCGCTTGGGCTGTCGACTATTTCTCCAAAAGGATTGTAAATTCTTAAAATATCGATGTTGGCACTCGTCAAATAGTTTTGGGCGGCCCGGTCAATAGCGGTATAATCGTTTTTTATCAATCCCTGAATAATTTTTTCATCGGAGGCGGCCAGGCGGGCGACAAACATCGCCGTATTGGCCCGGTCGTTCATAATTACCGATTCCGTATCAGCACCCTTGAGCATCAGATCCAAGTTGTTGTTCTCCACGACCTTGAAGATGAGAAGGGTGAAAAGTAGCGCGCCTAAAGTAGCAACAAACACTATGGCCGAAATAAAAACGACGTAAATTTTAAGAAAAGGCCTGACTTTAATAAAATTCCAGGCCCAGATGCCAAGATAAATAAAGGCAATAAAAGTTGCGATGACGGCGACAATCCATGCGGCGCTGTAATCAAGGGACAATTTTCGGAAAATTACGATATCCGATTGGGGAAGACGGTAAAAAAACATGGCAATACCCCTGATTAAAAGAAAAATATAGCCAAAGAGGGGATACAGGTTTTGCCATCGGTCTTTTGGGGGAATAGAGTTTCTTTCTTCTCGATAGCGCCGGATCTGGAGAAATATTGTGATTGCGATAAAAATTACCGTAAGAGCCTCAATAATCGGGGCAAGAAGAGGTTTTGCGTAAAGGTAGCCGGGTAAAATTAGCGCAAAGGCAAGAACCAGGAAGGTCGCGACCCAGAGAATTATCGTACGGACAGCGTTTGCGTCGGTTTTTTTGGTTTTGGAATTTTTTGTTTCTTCATCAGGGTTTTGTTTAAGGTGGAGAAGTTTTGGTTCGGCCAAGACGCCCTTAAGAATCAGAAAAAAGGCTATCGCCTGGACCGTAATGGCAAAAATTTCCACTGAAGGACTTTTTCTCTCTACGATCAAAAACAAAAAAGCCCCAGCGAGAAGCAGGAAGCCAAGGGCGCGCCATCCGGTACGGAGATTTTTTTCATGTTTGAAAGTTGTGAAGAAAAGGACGGCCGAGGAAATACTGACCAGAATAGCCAAGGAGGAGGCCAGGAAGTGGAAAAATTCGTACAGGAAGATAGACATAGATTACGTTTAAATTATTTATTTTAAAAAATTAATAAATACACAAAAACAAGGTGCGCATTTCGTCCTTTTATAATTAAATTATACATTAATATAGGAAGGTAATCAAAGGGGGCGGCTGTGGATAAGTTTTAGTTAGTTTTTTAAGGATTTTGTCGGAAATATTTTTGTCTTTTCGCCGTTTCTCTGATAAACGGCTCTGGAAAAATTGCGAGGACAGCTATTTTCAGTTAAAATAATGAGCGGAGCAGGGAATTTGGAGATAATTTTAAGGACAAATAATAATTAATAGAAAAATTATGGGCAAAAAAGTATTTTTTTTCATCGTTTTAATTAGTTTAATTACACTGATTTTACCGGCAAATATTGTTTTGGCCGAAGAATGCTGCGGCTGTGATCCGATCTATGAGCGAGATCTGCGCGGGGAAGTTATTGTCAGCGCTTATGTCAGAAACGAGCCGTGTACTACGAATTCGACAATTTTAAAAACAGTCGTCAAAGGCTCGGTCATAAAAGTGATCGGCGAAACCGACGGTTGGTACAAGGTGGAGTTGGCCGACGGAACAATCGGCTGGGTCGGGGCGGTCTTGATGCAAATTACCGACAAAGCCCTGACTAATACTTCCGGCACCTCAAACGGGAGTTCGGCAACAAGTTTGGCGAAATATGTCGGATACATTTTTCTGGCCGTAGAAAAAAACGGCGAGGCATATTATTATTACCCGGCAGACAAGAAGGGGTATTATCTCGGCCGCCCGGCGGATGCTTTCAATATCATGCGGACGCTGGGGCTCGGGGCAACGCATGATTTTATCCAAAATACGACTTATTTCCCGACGAGCGTTTCCGGAAAAATTTTGCTGGACGTAGAATCGCACGGCGAGGCATATTATATTTATCCGAAAGACAGAAAAAAATACTATCTCGGCCGGCCGGATGACGCCTTCGCGGTTATGAGAAATCTTGGTTTGGGAATTACAAATGCCAATTTAAGCGCCCTGCCTTTAGCTCAATAATCCTTTATTTTAAAGCAAAAAATCGCCATTTCCGGCGGTTTTTTTGTTGCCTAAATAAAAGTTTTATGGTAGGACAAAGTAAGGCCTTTGGTTTCCGGAAAGTTTCTGCAACTAAAAGGAGGGAGTGATGGAGGGAAAAGGAAAGGTGCACGGAACCGATTGGCTCGTGGCGCCGTTCATTCGATTCATCCCGAGGTCGGTAAAGCCAAATCATCTGACTTACGCGCGCGCCGCTATGGTCGCTCCGGTCGTGGCACTTCTCCGGCAGGGATGGAATGTTCTAGCAGTTATTCTGCTGGCCCTAGCTGTCGTTCTCGACATCTTCGATGGCGCTCTTGCGCGCCTTCGGGGGGAGCAGAGCGCTAACGGCGAATGGCTCGATGCCTACGCTGACAAGCTCCTGATTGTTGGGTTGCTCCTGATCTACGGCTGGGATTATTTTCCGGCCGTGCTAGTCTGGGCGATCTTTGGAGCGGAGATTTTTCTTAGTCTCGGGCGGCTAATTAAGCTGTGGCTCGGCAAATCCGGGAAGGCCAATTCATTTGGCAAGATGAAAATGTGGTGCCAGTCGGCTGGCGTGATCGGACTTGCGGCCGGCGCCGGCTGGACGCTCTATCTTGCCAATTATTTTCTTTGGGCGGCGCTGGCCTTCGCCGTCCTTTCCATTACTTGGCATATCCGCGACGTTGTTGCCTGATCTGCCGGCAGGAGGATTGAAGCCTCATCCCGTATTTTGTTCCAGAGACAGAGTGCGGGATTTTTTTATTTATTCTTTTGTGGTAAAATAATTAAATAAGTTTATGCTGAAAATTAAGCCATACGAGCAGACAGCGGGATTGAGTTCTTGCGGGCCAGTTTCTTTGAAAATGGTATTGGAGTTTTATGGCATAAAAGAAAGCGAAAAAAAATTAGTAAAAATTTGCGGTAGTACCGCGAGGCGCGGTACGGGGGCGGAAGGATTTAGAAAGGCGGCCCGCTACTTCGGTTTTAAAATTTTTATCAAAGAGTTCACCGATTTTTCCGATATTATTTTTTATTTAAAGAAAAAAATCCCCGTTATTGTTGACTGGTTTTCGACTGACGAAGGGCATTATTCCGTGGCCGTCGGCCTGGATCAAAAATACATTTATCTTGCTGATCCGGAGTTTGGAAAAATAAAAAAAATGCCGAAAGATGTTTTTAGGAGAGTCTGGTTTGATTTTTCAGGCCCGTATTTAAAAAGAAAAGAAGACTTGATATTAAGGAGAGTAATAGTTTTTTATAAATAAAGGGCTTTGCCCTGTAATAATTTAATAAATTTATGGGAAAAAAAGAATTTTTCAAAGGCGCACTGCTTGGAGCCCTGATTGGGACGGTAGCCGCGCTTTTGACAACCACGAAGACGGGCAAGGAACGCCGCGCTGAATTGAAAAAGATGTCAGACGGCTTGTTTGCGAAGTTGCTTAAAGAAGTAGAAAAAATGAAAGTGATGAGTAAGGAAAAATATGAGGATATGGTTGAAAAAGTCGTTTCCGAGTACGGTAAGAAAAGAAAAATGGCCGAAAAACAGGTTAAAGAAGTGATGGAAGAACTAAAAGGAAAGTGGACGGATATTCAGAAACACATGAAATAATTGGCGTAAATTCCACAAACCCCGCCAAAATTTCCGGCGGGGTTTGTATTTTTTTTGTTTTTGTGATAATTTATTCTGTGCGGACGAGGAATCCGTTTTTTTAGATAAAAAGGAGAGTGTGGGAGTGTCGGGGAAAAATATCCTGAAGGGGCAAGACAGCAGGATCGAACGGGAGCTTGCTGCGGCAATCGTCGCGGGCAAGGCGCCTCAGTTCGAAATCCAGAGCCGCGATTTTCACAACACCGAATGGTCAATGGGCCAAGCGGGCAGCGGAAGAGGCGAAAGCCGCCTGCAAATGACGGTTTCCCTTTTGCTCGACGGCCAACCCATCATCCATTCGAGAGAACAGGCCGTGAGGTTCGAGAAGAAAGGCATCGCCTACGAAGGACGGATGGGGTCGGTCGACATCATGGAAACCGTCCTGCGCGAAGCGATCGTCCAGCGTTGGCCGGAAATCGGTCCGGAACTGGCGAAAATAAAGACAACCAGCTATGCCGTTCATGCTCTCGGCGCAGCTGACGGCGACAGCCGTGATGAGCACCACGTTCAGGTTCATCTGAGGGTTGTCTTCGAGGGTTGCTCGGAACCGTGCTCGATAAGCCGAGAGGGGGTTGATTCAGTGGGCGTTACCTTTTCCGCCTTGGTAACCGTTTACCACTGGTTCGTCTGGCGGACTCTCAGGCGTCTGCGCGGCGAGGCGCGGAGAAACAAGGCGCCAAGGCGCATTGAATAACGTCTGTCCACACCGGCTTTAGTCTTCCGACTAGCCGGTTTTATTTTAGATTGACAAAGCAGTCTAAAAGAGTTATGCTCTAAACAGAATTTCGAGCCCAATTATGGCTAAAATTAGGCTTATTTTTAAGATTTCTGAATATAATCTCTTCGGCAGATTTTTATTTTTTTTATGAAGATTTCGGATCGGGCAAAATACAGAATTTTGGAAATAATTCCCGGCGCTCTCGTCTGGACGACTTTTATTTTGGCGATAGTTTTATCTTTTTTGAAACCGATGTGGGTGATGTATTTTGTTATAGTTTTTTGTGTTTACTGGCTTTTCAGGGTTTTCTATTTTGTTTTTTATATGGCAATATCCTGGAGACGTTTTCGGGCCGATATAAAAGTAAATTGGATGGAAAAATTAAAGGAGCTGGACGGTTGGGACAGTTATTATCATCTTGTCGTTCTTCCGACTTCCAAAGAGCCGATTGAAGTTTTACGTTCGACCTTTTCAAGCTTGGTTGCCTCCAATTATCCGTCGGAAAAGATGATGGTAATTTTATCCGGCGAAGAAAGGTTAAAAGAAAATTTTTTGAAAAATAAGGAAATTATTGAAAAAGAATTCGGCGGAAAATTTTTTAAATTGCTCACGACCATGCATCCAGATAATCTTTTTGGAGAAATCAAGGGCAAGGGCGCCAACGCCTACTGGGCGGGACTCCGCGCCAAGGAGATGATTGACGAACTTCATATTCCTTACGAAAAAATTATCGTTTCTTATTTTGACAGCGATACCTGCGTTCATCCGGAGTATTTTTCATGCCTGGCATACAAATACATAACCAATCCAAAGCGAGAAAGAGCCGCCTTTCAGCCGGTCGCTCTTTACAACAACAATATCTGGGATTCGATGGCTATCATGCGGGTAGCGGCTTTCGGCACGACTTTTTGGCTCCTGACCGAACTTGCCAAGCCGGACCGGCTTTTCACCTTTTCTTCCCATAGTATCGCCTTTAAGGCGCTGGTTGACGTGGATTTTTGGCAAAAAGATATTGTGACGGACGATTCGAGAATTTTTTTACAATGCTTCATCCGCTACGGGGGGGATTTCGAAGTGGTGCCAATGTATATACCCGTGTCCATGGACACGGTCATGGCCAACACTGCCTGGCGAAGTCTCGTAAATCTTTATAAACAGCAGCGCCGCTGGGCCTGGGGAGTGGAACATTTTCCATACATGGTCTGGCATTTTAAAAAAAGAACATTAAAAACGAATAGCGGAGAAATAAGTGTTCCCAAAATTCCTTTCTGGAAAAGAATAAAATATCTGTGGAATCTCGGAGAAGGAATGTATTCCTGGGCTACCGCCCCGATTTTGATGTTTATTCTGAGCAAGTTGCCGCTCTGGGTTGGGAAGGGCAAAATCGGGACAACGGCTTTCTTTCAGATGACACCGCTTGTTCTCCATTGGCTCCTTACCGCGGCCATGATCGGAATGTTTGTTTCGGCAATTCTCTTTTTGTTTCTTTTGCCGCCAAGACCGAAAACGCAGCATCCTTTTAAATTTATTATTATGCTTTTGCAGTGGGCTCTTCTGCCGGTTTCCCTTATTTTGTTCGGTTCAATTCCGGCTATCGAAGCGCAAACCAGGCTGATGCTCGGCAAATATTTGGGATTTTGGGTCACGGAAAAGGCCAGAAAATAAAAGTTTTTAATTTATATTTTTTTTAATTTCGATGAAAGTCTCGGTTAACCTTGTCACATGGAACGGCAAGAAGTATTTGCCCTTTTGCTTGGATTCATTAGCCAAACAGACGTTTAGGGATTTTTCTCTCTTTATTTTGGATAACGGTTCGACTGACGGAACGGCAGAGTATCTTAAGAGTTTCCGGTTCCCGGCCATTGATTTAAAACTGGCGTTTAATGAAAAAAATATCGGGTTTGCTGCCGGGCACAACCAGGTGTTTCGTTCAACCAAAAGCGATTATGTGCTACTGCTCAACCAAGACGTGATCCTGGAACCGAATTTTTTGGAGGCTGCAGTGAATTTTATGGATAAAAATCTCGAGATCGGGGCGGTAACGGGGAAATTGTTGCGCTGGGATTTCTGTAATAATAAAAAAACTGATATGCTTGATTCGGCGGGCCTCAAAATTTGGAAAAATCATCGGCTTGCCGAACTCGGTGCCGGAGAGAAAGACGGAGAAAAATGGAACAAACCTTTTGAAGTTTTCGGTGTTTCCGGAGCCGCGGCGGTTTATCGCCGGAGTTCCCTCGAATCGGTCACGGTTTTAGGAGAATACTTTGATCCCGATTTTTTCAGCTACAAAGAAGATATCGACTTGGCTTACCGTTTGCGGCTTTTCGGGTGGAAGGCATGGTTTCTGCCTGAAGCGAGAGGTTATCATGACCGTACGGCGAGAAGCGATGGAGGAAGCGACGCCCAAGCGGTTCGGCGGAGAAAAAATAAATCGTCTTTTGTAAATTATCATTCGTACAAAAACCACCTGTTTCTTCTCCTTAAAAACGTTCCAGCCGGGATTTTTTGGCGTTACGGCTGCAGGATTAAATGGTACGAATTCAGAAAATTTATTTACCTTTTATTTTTTGAAACCAGGACACTTGGAGGCCTGGGGGAATTTTTTGGGAAGTTGGGTAAAATGCTTGTCAAAAGGAAATGGATTATGTCCAATAAAAAAGTAAATACCGGAGAAATTAAAAAATGGCTTGTTTAGATTAATAATATGGATTTGTCGATAATTATTTTAAACTACAGGGCGCGCGGACTTCTCAAGGAATGCCTTAAGGGAATAAAAATGGCGCAGCCGAAGATTAATTTTGAAATTATTGTCGTGGATAATGCCTCTGGCGACGGAACGCCGGCCATGATGGAGGAGGGTTTTCCCGACATCCGTTTTATAGCTTCAGATAAAAATATCGGATACGCCAGGGGAAATAATCTTGGTATCAAGGAGGCGAAGGGCCGTTATGTTATGATTATGAATCCGGATATAGTTGTATTCGAGGGGGTTTTTGAAAAATTAGTTGAATTTATGGACGGCCGGCCGGATGTCGGAATTATCGGACCGAAGCTTTTGAATCCGGATAAATCTTTGCAGTATTCCTGCTATCGTTTTCCGGATTTTTGGGAGCCGGTTTACCGCCGGACACCGATCGGGAAATTCGGTTTTGCAAAAAAGAAACTGGATCTTTACTTCATGAAGGATTTTGATCACGCTTCGGTCAGGGAAGTCGATTGGCTTTTGGGTGGATGTTTCCTAATCCGCCGCAAGGCACTGGATGAAGTCGGGTTGCTCGACGAGAGATATTTTGCTTATTTTGACGATGTTGATTTATGCCGGAGTATGTGGGAGAAAAAATGGAAAGTGGTTTATTATCCTCTCGTTTCGGTTATTCATTTTCATCGGCGCGAATCGGCCGAGGGAAAATGGTGGAGCGGAATTTTTAAAAAAGTGACAAGAATACACCTCATGAGCTGGCTTAAATATTTCGGAAAATGGAGAAAGAGTGAAAAAAATATTTAAAATAAATCAGTAGTTTTTTATTTATGAAATTCAGGGGGACAAATTTTTTGGATATTCTTCATCCCGAAAGGGCCAAAAAAAGAAGAGTTTTTCTTTTCGTCAGGATTATTTTATATGTTTTTGCTTCGGTCGTGGCGGCAAGTTTGATTTTTTCCGCAATTTATTTTTGGACTGTCCGGGACGCTTATAATCTGGCCGATTCGGGAAAGCGCAATCTGGAATTGGCGGTCAGCCGGGCGGAAGCTTTGGATTTTGGCAATGCAAACTTTTATTTGTCCGAGGCAAAAAATAATTTTGAAGAGGCCCGGGCCAAGTTTTCCAATCTTAGATTCCTGAAAATTTTTCCCTGGGTTGGCGACCAATATGGAGCAATAGAAAATTTGATAGAAACCGGCGTTGAAACGTCGTCGGCTTTGCAAGATGTGGTCGGGGTAGTTGGAGACATAGTTAATATCGCCGGTGAAGCGGAGACGACGCTTGGGGGAGTTCCCGGCATAAATAAAGAAACCAGTTTCGCGGAACTTTCCCCCGAAAAGAAGAGGGAAATCCTTCAAAAATTATTTGATTCGGCTCCTCGCCTTGCTTCAGCTGAAATAAAAATAGATCAAGCCCTCGCCTCGCTCAATGAGGTTAAAGAAGGAAGGGTAATCGGCCAAATTTTTCAAGTCGTGGCTAAAGTGAGGGAAACTCTCCTGAAACTGAAGAACGCGGTTCAAAAAGCCATTCCGGCCGCGGAAATTTTGCCGCAACTCGCCGGCTACCCCGAGGGTAAAACCTATCTTTTTCTTCTCCAAAACAGCGACGAAATCAGGCCAACCGGCGGATTTATTGGGACTTACGGAATTGTTAAAGCCAAAGACGGAGAAATAAAGACATTTGAAACCGATAACATCTACGCTCTGGACGGCCCGGCGTCTAATTTTTTGAAGATAGACCCCCCGGCTCCGATAAAAAAATATCTGAAAGTCGGGTCGTGGTTTATGCGCGACTCCAATTGGTCTCCGGATTTTCCGACTTCGGCGGCCAAGGCGGAATGGTTTTACGAAGCCGAGCGCGGAGAGGAAAAGAAGATTGACGCGGTGGTAGCCGTAACGCCGGCCCTGATTGAAAATATTTTGAGACAAATCGGCAACATAGAAATGGACGGAGCGACTTTTACTCCAGAAAATCTGATGGATGTTCTCCAATACAAGGTGGAAAAAGAATATTACGAAAAGGGGATTCCTGAATGGCAGCGTAAGGATATAGTCGGAAAATTGGGAGATAAAATTTTTGAACGATTAGCCAATTTACCGTCGTCGAGATGGTCTGATTTGATAAATGTTGTCAGCGAGGCCCTTGTTCAAAAACACCTTCTTTTATGGGGAAAATCCGCGGGGCTGCAGTCGATTATCGCGCGTGAAGGGTGGGATGGAGCGGTCCGCAACACCGACGGAGATTATCTTATAGTCGTGGACGCAAACCTTGCCAGTTTAAAAACGGACAGCGTAATGGATAAAAAAATATTTTATTCTTTTACAGCCGGGGAGAACGGTGAGGTCCGGGCAAAAGCGGAGATAGTTTATAAAAACAAAGGCACGTTTACGTGGAAAACTACCCGTTACAGAACTTACACAAGAATATATGTTCCGGCCGGAAGCGTTTTAGTGAAAGGAGCGGGCATGATGGAAAACGATAAAGTTTCCGATCCGTCGCGCCGGGCAGGCAAAGTTGATGTCGGCGAAGAGCTGGGGAAAACATATTTTGGCGCCTTTATCTCCATTGAGCCCGGCGAGGAGAGAACCCTTAGTTTTGAATATGTTTTGCCGGAAAAAATAAAAAATCAGATCCAGGGAGGTTCGTATAAATTGTTTTTCCAAAAGCAATCGGGCACGACCGGTCACCCCTTGACTTTAAACCTTGATTTTGGTAAAAAGATTAAGCAAGCCGCGCCCGCCGAAGAGTCTAAAGATTGGGGCGACGTGGTCTATAAATTACAGACCGACCTAAGAACGGACAAGGAAATAGAAATTAGATTTTAGCCAAATAACATATGTTAAGAAAAAAGATCGGGATCGATCTTGGCACAACCAACGTCCTAGTGCACGTTCCCAAAAGGGGAATTATTATTAACGAACCTTCAGTGGTTGCGCTTTCTGTTTCCGACCGAAAAATTTTAGCGGTCGGACATGAGGCGAAGGAAATGCTCGGAAGAACACCAGAAACCATCGTTGCCCGCCGTCCGTTGAAGGACGGAGTAATTGCCGATTACAAGACAACCGAGACGATGCTCCGCTATTTTATTAACAAAGCTTTGGGGGGCGTCCGGCTTTTTCGTCCGGAAGTAATGGTTGCCGTTCCGGCTGGAATTACTTCAACTGAAAAAAGAGCCGTAATCGACGCGACGATTGCTGCCGGAGCCAAGGCGGCTTACGTAATTAAAGAACCGGTTGTCGCGGCAATTGGTGCGAATATTCCGATTGGCAGCGCTTCCGGTCATATGATTATTGATATCGGCGGGGGAACCTCAGAAATGGCGGTTATTTCTTTGGGCGGGATCGTTTCTTCCGCTTCGGTGAGAATCGGCGGGAACAAACTTGATACTGCAATTGCTGAATTTATCCGCCGGAAATACGGTCTGGCAATCGGTGAGCGGACCGCCGAACAAATCAAAATAGAAATCGGTTCGGCAATGTATATGGAAGAAAAATTGAAAATGGAGGTTCGGGGACGCGACATGATCAGCGGACTTCCGCGGACAATTCTTGTTACCTCCGACGACGTGACCGAGGCGGTAACGAACGAACTTGAGGGAATGATAGCCGCGGTCAAGGAAGTTTTATACAATACTCCGCCCGAACTTTCCGCGGACGTTATTGATAAAGGAATAGTTCTTTCCGGCGGTACGGCCCTGCTCCGTAACCTCGATCAGCTGATTGTTCAGGCAACAGGCATTCCGACTTACGTGGCGAATGAGCCGCTTCTTTGCGTAGCCAAAGGCACGGGTATCGCGCTTGAAAATTTGGAATCTTACAAAAGAAGCATTTTGGCGACAAAATAAGCTAAACAATTTATTATGCTTATCGGTATTGACGCCTCACGCGCCAATAAATCGGAGAAGACGGGAACCGAATGGTATTCCTACCATTTGATTCAAGAATTAAAAAAAATTGCTGATCTAAAAGATCGGTTTATTTTATATTCGAGGGAAAAATTGCGGGGGGATCTCGGGAAACTTTCGGAAAATTGGCAGAGCAAAATTCTTTCCTGGCGGCCAAAGAAATTTTGGACGCAAATAAGATTATCCTGGGAAATGCGCCGCCGGCCGCCGGAAGTTCTTTTTGTCCCGGCACATACTCTTCCCTTTATTCATCCCCAAAAAACGGTTACAACCTGCCACGACGTAGCTTTTTTGCGTTTGCCACAAGTTTATGACTGGCCAGCCTTGAAATATCATGAATTAGCCTTAAAATTCGCCCTGCGCCACGCGACTAAAATCATTACCGTTTCGGAATTTACGAAGAGCGAAATTTTGGAATTTTTTAAAATTTCTCCCGAGCGGATCGCAGTCGTGCCGAACGGTTATGACAGCAGCCGGTATAAAATAATTGACGATAAAGAGGCAATAAAAAAAGTTTTGGAAAAATGCAAAATCAGCCAGCCGTATATTTTATATGTCGGCCGCTTGGAACTGAAAAAGAATACGCCGGGTTTGTTGGAGGCGTTTAAAATTTTAAAGAAAAATTTAAAGTCCTCGGCTGAAAATTCTCAATTAAAATTGGTACTGGCCGGCCAGCCGGGATTTGGTTTTGAAAAAGTTGCCAAAGCAATTGTGGACAATGATTTGCACGATCAAATCATTATGCCGGGCTGGGTGGAACCGGATGATTTGCCGTATTTGATGAACGGTGCGAACGCTTTCGTCTTTCCATCTTTCTACGAAGGGTTTGGCATTCCGATTTTGGAAGCTATGGCTTCGGGCACGCCGGTTGTTTGCTCAGGTATTCCGGCGCTCCGCGAGGTAGCAGGGGAGGCGGCCTATTTTGTCGATCCCTACGAACCGAAAAATATTGCCGAAGGCATAGAGCGGGTTCTTGGGGATGAACATCTCCGAGAAGATTTGAGAATCCGTGGGTTGGCCAAAGCGCAGGATTTCAGTTGGGATAGATGCGCCAGAGAGACGTGGAAAGTATTGGAAAATTTGAGATAGAAAAATCGAAGTAAAAGGTAATTTTTTTATTATCTCGCTTAGCGGGATTTTTATTTTTAGAAATAAAAAAGAAGGCCCGTCCGCAAGTAGGATTTAGAGTCCTATTCGCAGGCAGGCCTTTGGGGAAAAAGAACGGGTGGGTTACGAACCGGTGGGCCCGATTGGCGGGAAACTACGATGAGAGGTCGTCGGCCGGGTCCTCGAGCTGCCCGCCCGTGGCGAGCAGCCGGACGTGGTCGGCGAAGGTGTCCAGGTCGGCCGCGCGATCGCGGTCCGGACCGGAACGCCAGACGCCGTCATCCTGGACCATGTCGGCCGGGTCGGCGCCTTCGACCAGCGCTTCGTAGCGCCGGTCCATCTCACTCAGCACGTTTCTCACTTTTCCACCTCCATCCCCTGATGGTCGCACTTCCTCCTTTTGGAATTTGGCGGCCATCCGGCTGGGCAAAATATTTTTGCTCAATCGGTCGGTCGTCACTTAATAATTTTAATCCTTCTTTCGGGAAAAAAGAAGGGGTTTCAAGACTTGCGTCCATCCACCCCCCCCTGCAGTTCAGTGCGCGCCCCGCGCTGCGGTTCTCAGAATTTTTTGTTCCTCCTCTTTCTTGCTGTGAGTTGCTGACTTGTCTCATCGCCGGCCTCATCTGCCGGCGTGCGCTTGCGGGGCCTCCCGCACAAAGTGCGGTACTCCGGTCCTTGGCCGGTTCTAGGCTGTAACCGGATTCCCCAGGTTCGGTGCTTTAAATTTATCATATTTTCTTAATTTTGTCAAGAGTTGTTGACAGAATAAATAAAAATAGCCCTTACAAAAGGGCTTTATTTTATTAAAAGTTTATGCTATGATAACAAAATAATTAATCTTAAATTGTGCATAAATATGCTCGAGAAAGAATTACAAAAATTAGGTCTGTCCGATAAAGAGGCTAAAGTTTATCTGTCCTCAATGGAACTTGGCCCTTCGCCCGTGCAAAATATTGCCGGTAAAGCCGGAGTCAATCGGGCTACGACTTACGTGATGATCGAATCTTTAATTGGCAGGGGATTGATGAGCTCTTTTGAAAAAGGAAAGAAAAGATTTTTTACTTCAGGCTCTCCTGATCATCTTTTGGCCTTGCTCCACAAAGAGGAAGTTGAAATTAAAGAAAAAACCCGACAATTTGAAGAAATTTTGCCGGAATTGAAAACCCTTTTCGCCGCGGCCGAAGAAAAACCAAGATTAAGATTCTTCGAAGGCGCGGAAGGGTTAAGAGCGATTCAGGATGATATTTTAAAATCGAAATATGAGAGTTTTGAGGAAGTTGTGGCGCTGGATGAGTTTTACAAAATTTTTCCTCCCGACGACAAAGACCACAGAAAAAAATTGTCGGATAAGACAAAAGACATGTCTTTCAGGCTTATTTATACGACAGCCAAAGGGAAATCCCTATCCTCAAAAGAGGGAAGAAGAGAAAGGCGCTACATCCCGCCGGAAAAATTTCCTTTTTCAACCGATTTGGTTATCTATGGGCAAAAGGTAGCAATCGGAGTCTGCAAGGGTAAAATTATTGGAGTTATTATCGAGAGTAAGGAAATCAGTGAAACCTTGAGGGCAATTTTCAACCTGGCCTGGGATGCGGCGGAAAAATACCAGAAATAAAAAAATAGCCCGGTAATATGGTGCTGCGTCTCTGATCTTGTAGCCAAGATGCAGACACCTTATTCCCGGGCTTTGCGCCAGGGTTGAAGTCGGCTCGTGCCGGTTTATCTTCCCAGACGCTGGTTCTTCACTTCGATCCGATTGGACCGACGACTTCCGCTCGTGCGGCAGGAGAAGGAGAGTCGTTACCCACCTTCACCACAGTTCGCCGTCCGTCGCTTCTGAAACCATCTTGAACCACTTCCGTGAGCTCCCCAAAACATGACGTTCATACCTCCTTCGCGGAGGACTTATCGGAAAGCAGCAAGCCAAGACCGTTAGGCCTCAAAGCTCTGCCGCGAAAATCCCGGGGCGATCACGAAATTGTGACCAAGCACCAAAGGATCCTCCTTTCTAGCGGCGTAAGCTTAAAAGCCCGCGAGTCGGTCGAGAAGTCGAGCTGCCATCCAAAAAAGTCTCCGCAATCTGATGCGGCGGGACACCCCGCCTTTGATGGTTTAAATTTATCATATTTCAGAAGTTTTGTCAATAGTTAATAACAAAAGGCGGATTTTTAAAAGAAAAAGTATGTCTTTCAGCGAGATTATCGGCCATAAAAATGTTATAAGTTTTTTAGAAAAAAGCGTGAAAAACGGTCAAGTTTCCCACGCTTATTTGTTTTATGGCCCGAAACGGCTCGGTAAGGGAACAATCGCGGAAAAATTCGCCGAGATGCTCGTTGGCCAGCCGGTTGCCGGGCATCCGGATGTTTATTTTATCCGCCGGGAGAAAGATGAAAAAGAGGAGAAAATGATGAGTGAAATAAGTATTGCTCAGATGCGGGAATTGGAGAGAAAACTTTCCTTAAGCTCCTTTTTAAACTCGTATAAAATTGCTATTATAGAAGAGGCGGAAACTATGAGTATTGAGGCGGCCAACAGTCTTTTGAAGACCCTGGAAGAGCCGACGCCAAAAACGCTGATTATTCTTTTATCTTCAAGTTTGTCGGCGCTGCCGGCAACGATAGTTTCGCGCTGCCAGACCTTAAAATTTTTGCCGGTCAGCGAAAAAGAAATTTACCAATATCTGGTCGGCCGGGGAGCGGGAAGGGACGAAGCTCAAAATTTTTCCAAGGCCTCATGGGGAAAACCGGGAGCGGCCATAAATTTTTGGGAAACAAGAAACGAAAGCGATTCTTCGGCGATGGCCAGCTATCTCGAGGACGTGAAAGGGATAATTGATCTCATGAAAGATGATACTTTGGCTGGAAAAATGAAAATTTTTGAAAAATATTTTAATAAAGAAAAAGCTCCGGAAGATCTCACCAACTCTCTGAACAGAATTTTGTCGCTTTGGATTTCCGTCTTGCGCGATGCGGCGCTCGTAAAAACAAATTGTTCGGAGATGATTTCCAATCAGATATTTCTTGAGGACATAAAAAAAATAGCCCGAAGGTTTGACGCGGGGTTTTTCCCCAAACTTTACGGAGAAATAGGCCAGGCGAGCCGTTATTTCCGGGACAATTTCAACCCCCGGTTAGTTTTGGAAAATTTAATGTTATCTTTTTAATAATTTAACTTTATGAAAAAAAATCATCTCATCTTATTTCTGGTTGCCGGTATGATCCTGATGGGTCCGGGCTGTATCAGTTTTAGCGGCGGATCGTCCGGCGGAAACGACGGCGGAGTTTTCAAATCGACCGACAAAGCCGAAAATTGGCAGCAAAAAGTCGCGGTAGCGGCCACAACGCCGTCCACCATTGCCAATGTCAATGTCGTGACCATGGTTTTTGATCCCGAGGATTCGCGGACAATTTACCTCGGAACGGCGGAAAACGGCCTGTTTTATACTTTGGACGGGGGAGAATCGTGGTTTTCCGGAGGAGCCCTTTCGGCCGGAAAAATAAATTCCATAGGCGTTGACGCAAAGGATAAATGCAATGTTTACGCTTCCATCGGTAACAAAATTTTTAAGACTTCGGACTGTCTCCGGTCTTGGCAGAATGTCTATGTCGATACTAGGGCCGACCAGGCGGTTACGGCTATCGCGGTTGATTCCTACAATCCGACAATAGTTTATGCCGGTCTTTCGGGCGGAGATTTTTTGAAATCAACCGACCGGGGGGCAAGCTGGGCGGTAACGAAAAGATTTGAAAATCAAATCGCGAAAATTTTGGTAAACTTTTACGATACAAGAATTGTTTATGTCGCAACTTCCGAACGCGGTATCTGGAAATCGACGGACGGGGGAGCGAACTGGGCGGATTTGAGCGAAAAATTGAATCAATACGACGGGGCGAGAAGTTTCAAAAATTTGCTGATGGATGTCGCCCAGCGCGACGCCTTGTTCCTCGTTTCCCGTTACGGAATTTTGAAATCTTCTGACGGGGGAGCGAACTGGCAGCCAATCGGGCTTCTTACGCCGCCCGGCAGCATCGATATTTCCGCTTCAGCGATCAATCCGCAAAACGGAAACGAGATTTATTACGGGACAACCTCGACGCTTTATAAAACGGCCGACGGCGGAGCAAGATGGGTGACGAGAAAACTTCCGACAACCCGCATCGCGACCTTTTTGACGGTTGATCCGGCGAACGGAGGGACCGTCTATCTCGGAACAACCAAACCAAAGCAATAACAAATTATAGATAAAAATAAAAATATGAATAGTCTTTTGGAAACACACAAACCTAATTTCGCCAAAGTTTTGGAACACCTCAAAACTGAATTGTCATCTCTCCGGACCGGACGGGCTCATCCTTCGATTGTGGAAAATATTATTGTCGAGGCATACGGGGTTAAAACTCCCATCCGCGGTTTGGCCAATATTATAATTTCCGATCCGAAGACCCTGATCGTTGAGCCGTGGGATAAGAGTGTTATCAAGGATATGGAAAAAGCTATTCAGATGGCCAATATTGGGATCAATCCGGTAAATGAGGGAACAAAGATCCGCCTTTCCATGCCCCAGATGACCGAGGAAAACCGCAAGGAAATGATAAAAATTATGGGGCAGAAATTGGAACAGTCGCGGATCAGTTTACGGAGCGTTCGGGAAATGGTTAAGGATGAAATCGCCAAAGCGGAAAAAGATAACAAAATTGCCGAAGATGAAAAGTTCCGGGCGACGGAAGAATTGGAGAAATTCGTTAAAGAACAGAACGACGAGATAAAAGCGATTGGCGATAAAAAAGAGCAGGAATTAATGACAATCTAATTTTTATGGCGCAAAAAGAAAATCAAAACGAATTGATGGAAAAAATAGTTTCCTTGTGTAAACGCCGCGGTTTTATTTTTCCCGGTTCGGAAATTTACGGAGGTTTGAGTAATTCCTGGGATTACGGACCGTTGGGCGTTGAACTTAAAAATAATATCAAACAGGCCTGGTGGAGAAAATTTGTCCATCAGAGAACCGATATGGTCGGGATTGACGCGGCCTTGATTATGAATCCGAAAGTCTGGGAGGCCTCGGGGCATCTGCAAAATTTTACCGATCCCTTGGTTGAATGCAAAAAATGCCATAACCGTTTCCGGGCCGACAAAATCGAAAGCGACAAATGTCCGGATTGCGGCGGCGAGCTTACTTCGGCAAAACAGTTCAATTTGATGTTCAAGACTTTTATCGGATCTTCCGAAGAATCGGCCAACATCGCTTATTTCCGTCCGGAAACCGCTCAGGCCATGTTTGTCGATTTCCGATCCGTGCTCGATAGCAGTCGGAAAAGAATTCCTTTTGGCATTGCCCAAGTCGGCAAAGCTTTCAGGAACGAAATCACACCGGGAAATTTCATTTTCCGGACGCGCGAATTTGAACAGATGGAAATAGAATATTTTATCCGGGAGAAAGAATGGGGAAAAAGTTTTGAATATTGGCTTAGCGAAATGTACGACTGGATGAAAATGTTGGGATTAAAAAAAGAGCATCTGCACGACCTTGAAGTTCCGGACGGCGAGCGCGCCCATTACTCCAAGAGAACCATTGATATTGAATATGATTTTCCGTTTGGCAAAGACGAGCTTTACGGCATTGCTTACCGGACGGATTTTGATTTAGGGAACCATTCAAAATCAAGCGGCCAGGAATTGGTTTATACCGATCCGGAAAGCAAAGAAAAATTTATTCCCCACGTGATCGAGCCGACTTTCGGTGTTGACCGTTCGGTACTCGCGGTTTTGACGGAGAGCTACACCGAAGAAGAAGCCCCGACCTCGGAAGAAGGAAAAACCGAGCCGAGAATAGTTTTAAAATTTCCAAAATGGCTCGCCCCGGTTAAGGTTGCTATCTTGCCGCTTTCTAAAAAAGAAGAATTATCAAAAGTGGCGCGGCCGCTTTACGAAGAGTTGGTCAAGCATTTCGTTTGCGAATACGACGAGACCCAGTCGATCGGCAAACGTTACCGCCGCCAAGATGAAATCGGCACGCCGTATTGTGTGACGGTTGATTTTGAAACGCTCGAAGACAAAGCCGTGACGGTCCGCGACCGCGATACGATGAAACAGGAGAGAATAAAAATTGCCGAGCTGGCCGATTACTTAAAAGAGAAATTAAATTTGTAGATTAAATATGTTTCAAAAAAAAATTTTAAAGAACGGCGTCCGGATGATTACCGCGCCGATCGCCGGAACCGAAGCGGCGACAATTTTGGTTTTGTATAAAGTCGGTTCGCGCTACGAAACGAAAGAAGTGAACGGCATTTCCCATTTTATAGAACACATGATGTTCAAGGGAACAGCGAAACGTCCGGACACCTTGGCTATCTCCCGCGACCTGGACAGCGTCGGAGCCGAATATAATGCTTTTACTTCCCGCGACCATACCGGCTACTACATAAAGATTGAACAGGATAAAATTGAACTGGCTCTCGACATGCTCTCGGACATGCTTTTCAATTCCAAGTTCGATGAAGAGGAAATCCGGCGCGAGGCGGGAGTAATATCTGAAGAGATAAGGATGTATGAAGACAATCCGATAATGTTTATTGACGATCTGTTCGAGCAGACGCTGTTTGGCGATCATCCGCTCGGCTGGAAAATAAGCGGAGACGTGGCAACGGTTAGAAGCTTCAACCGGAAAAAAATGCTGGAGTACCGAGATGAATATTATCAGCCGAATAATCTTGTTTTGATTCTGGCCGGGAAATTCGGGGAGAAAGATGTAGCTCTGGCGGAAAAATATTTCGGTTCCTCGGGCGTGAAAGTTGATCCGGCCTTCAATAAATTCGATTTTGGCGGGGGGAAAAACGCCGGATCGAAAATAAAAATCCAATACAAAGATACCGAACAGGTTCAATTGGCTCTCGGATTTCCGGGGTTTTCTTATTTTGATTCGGAAATTTATGCCCTGCAGCTTTTGGCAATAATTTTGGGCGGCTACATGAGTTCCCGGCTTTTTATCTCTATCCGTGAGAAGCGGGGATTGTGCTATTTTATAAAATCTTATGTCAATGTTTACGAAGATGTCGGAAATTTAGTTATCCAGTCTGGTCTTGATAAAACAAGAATTACTTCGGCAATCGGGGCGATTTTTGAAGAATTGGATAAAGTATCGCGCGAGGGGATTGAAAAGGAAGAACTTGAGCGGGCTAAAGAGTGTATAAAAGGACGTCTGGTTTTGGCTCTTGAGGATTCAAGCCAGGTTGCCGATTGGTTTGCCAAACAGGAGCTTTTGACCAAAGAAATTCTTACGCCCGAAGAAAAGTTAAAGAAAATATTCGCTGTCACTGCCGCCGATATCCAAAAAGTCGCCAAGGAAGTAATGCAAAAGAAAAAAATGAGCTTGGCTCTGATTGGGCCGTTCAAGGACGAAGCGCCTTTCGCCAAATTTTTAAAAATTTAATTTTTTATGAAAAAAAAGATTTTTGTCGCCAACTGGAAAATGAATCTTTCGGTTTCCGAAGCGGCCGATCTTACCGGGAGTCTCGGGAAAGAGCTCGGGAAGCTTGATTTGGGAAAAGTGGAAATTGTTCTTTGCCCTTCATTCACTTCGCTTTTTTCTTTGCATGAATTATTGGAAGCGGACAACCCGGCGGATTTAAAATTGGGAGCGCAGGATGTTTTTAGGGAAGAAAAAGGAGCTTTTACCGGAGAAATATCCCCGAAGATGCTTGAAGATGTCGGCTGCAATTATGTAATTGTCGGCCATTCGGAGCGGAGGGTGAATTTCGGCGAAACTGACGAAACGGTTAATCAAAAAGTCAAAGCCGTCCTAAAGCACGATATTACCCCGATAATATGCGTCGGAGAAACTTTTGACGAGAGGCAGAAGGGTCTGAGAGACGTTATAGTCGCGAGACAAACCGGCAAGGCGCTTCACGGCGTCGAGCTTTTTGGCAATAAAAAAGTAATTATTGCCTACGAACCGATTTGGGTGATAGGAACGGGCCAGGCGGTCATTCCGGAAGATGCTGATCACTCGCACCGGATCATCCGCGAGGCGCTTCTTGAAATTTTCCCGGTCGATATCGTCGAAAAACATTTCCGGATCATTTATGGAGGGAGTGTTGACAGTAAAAATATCAAAGATTTTGTTGAACAGGAGGGGATTGACGGAGTTTTGGTCGGAGGAGCATCGCTTAAAGTCGACGAATTTGTTAAAATGATAAAAGGGATTGTCTAAAAATTTCAAAAAATAAATTCATGCCGATTGTCCACATAAAAAATTTAGTCAAAGGAGCCGAGCGCGGCAAATACGGGCTTGGCGCTTTTAATACGCAAAATCTTGAAATCACATTGGGGATTGTCCGCGGCGCGGAGCGTATGGAAGCGCCGGTCATAGTCCAGGTGAGCGAGGCAACAATAGATTACGCCGGATTAAAACCGATTACCCATATCGTAGAGACAGTGGCAAAAAATTTAGCCTTGCGGGCTCCGATGGCGTTGCATTTGGATCACGGCAAGAAATTCCAGTCAATCGTCGAGTGCATTAAAGCCGGTTTTTCCTCGATTATGATGGACGCTTCGGATTTACCTTTTGATGAAAATGTCGCCCTGACCAGGAAAGCGGTTCAGTATGCCCATAAACACGGCGTTTGGGCCCAAGGGGAATTGGGAAGACTGAAAGGAATCGAGGATACGGTAAAGGTTGCCGGACGGGACGCTTTCATGACTCACCCCGACGAGGCGGCGGAGTTCGTCAAAAAAACCGGAGTTGATACCCTGGCTGTTTCTATAGGCAATATCCACGGAATCGTTAAATTAAGAAAAGGGGTCCCCAAACTTGACTTGCAAAGACTGAGGGAAATTTCCCGGAAGGTAGGGATTCCGCTCGTTCTGCATGGCGCCTCCGGTATAAAAAAAGACGAAATAGAAAAAGCGATAAAATTAGGAATTAAAATTATCAATATTGATACGGAAATCAGGCTGGCTTTTACCGAATCCCTGAGAAAGACTTTGGCTGGCGACCGACAGATATACGATCCGCGCAAGGTTTTATCGCCGGCGATAAAAGAAGTTGAAGAAATTGTTTCCGCAAAGATAAAAATTTTTGGCAGTGAGGGTAAATTTTAAATAAAAAAATTAAACATTGAAAATTATCCGCCCGAGGCGGGTTCGCCTCTCGAAGCGGAGGAATTTAAAATTATATATTTATGTCTCCTTACGATATTATTCCGCTAGTGATCATAGTTGTTTCCTTGGCCTTTATTATTTTTATAATTGTCAGAAAATTTCCTGTTTTGGCGGCAATCGACATCGGGTCGATAAAGAGTGAACAGGAGGCGGCAAAAAAAGAGGAGATTATCGCGTCCCGCCTGGAAAGAAAAATTACCGGTTTTGGAAATTTTTTATCCAAAGTTTTTTCTCCTCTTGGCGAATTTTTTAAAAATATTTTTAAAAAAGTCCATGGCCGGGCGCGGAGCCTGGAAGCCGAGTATGTCAAGAAAAAAGACAAGGAAGCGTCATCTCCGGCCGAAATCGAACAAAAAATAAAATCATTGTTTTTTTTGGTTGAAGAACTGGTCAAAGAAAAAAAGTTTGATGAAGCGGAGCAAAAATGCATAGAAATAATTTCCTTTGATCATAAGAACACCGACGCTTACAAAAAATTAGGATTTATTTATCTCGAACAGAAAAATTATAATAATGCCGAAGAAACATTTGCTCATATTCTCAAATTGATTCCCGACGATGTGGAAACCTTGATTGATTTGGGGCTTCTCCTTAAGCAGCGGGACGAAAAAGAAAAGGCCCTGCAAAGTTTTTCCAGAGCAGTTGAAATTGAACCGACAAATCCCAAAAACCTTGATTTTTTAATTGAGATAAGTATAATGGTAGGGAATAAGGGTTTGGCTTCAAAAACGCTCGAAAAGCTGAAGGAAGTCAACCCCGAGAATCAGAAGTTGGAAGAACTGGAGGAAAGAATAAAAAATATTTAGAAATTGTATGGATAAAAATGAAGTAGACAACTATTTAAAGAACAAAACGGTTCTTCACCCTGCCATTTTGAAAGTATGGGAAGAACTTTCTGACAGGGGAGCATTAAAAGGACTTTCTGATGATGAGGTTTTGGAGGTTGTGGTCTCCGTTTGTGAGGGGTTGATAAAAAGCAAGGGCGGGAATCTCGATTATAACGGAGGGAAACCTTTTGATGAATCGGATATTCCTACGGAGTTTTACATGCACGAATCTGACCCGGAAAATTCTGTAAAATTTACAAAAGAGCAAACCGACCAAGTGAATGAGTATGTAAAGAACCATCCCGACGAGGGGCTTTGGAAAATCGCCTACGACGAGTAAAGAAGTGTTGAAAGGTATTATTTAGAGGTTTTAGGGCTATCGCCTCGCTGGCGAAGGATTTATAGGGCAAAGTGGGGCTGGTGGTGTAACGGAGGAGGACTTAGTTCGTCAAAAGGAGTAGAAACCACCTGGGCGAGGTATCTGGACGATATACAAGTAAGACGGACAGTTAGCAGCCCTTCCGGACTCTTGACAAATTCCTGAAAATGTGGTATAGTAATTAAATATGCGTAAATCTTGTGTCATAATAACTTCTAATAGGGTAAGGATTGGCTCGGCTGAAAGGTCGGTCGCGTTTCACAAGAACGCTCGCAAATCCTTATCCGATTAGAGGTTTTTTGTTATGAAGCGTGGCTATATAAGGGTATGGAGAAAAATTTTTGACAATCCCCTTTCGAATAAGCCAGCTTATATGTGGCTCTGGTTGTCGCTTTTGCTTTTAGTAAATCATAAATCAAAAGAGATTATGTGGAACGGCGAAATAATAATAATTAGGGAGGGACAACTTTTAACTGGCAGGAAGGAATTATCAAGACAAACTGGTATTCCTGAGTCAACTATTGAGGATATTTTAAAAACGCTCGAAAAGCTGAAGGAAGTCAACCCCGAGAATCAGAAGTTGGAAGAACTGGAGGAAAGAATAAAAAATATTTAGAAAATGTAAATTTCGGGAAGAAAGATTTTTTGGTTTTTCCCGGCAAAGATTAAGGATTTTGCCGTTGTAGCTCAGCTGGTAGAGCAACTCCATGGTAAGGAGTAGGTCGCCGGTTCAATTCCGGCCAACGGCTCCATTCTATCGTAAAATTGAAAAACTCTGCGTAAAAGTAGGGGAAGCCAAAGCATGGGCAGGTACCGAAGTAGTCAAACGGGGCAGACTGTAAATCTGCTGGCTTACGCCTTCCAAGGTGCAAATCCTTGCCTGCCCATTTGCCAGCGTAGCTCAGTTGGCAGAGCAACGGTTTTGTAAACCGTAGGTCGTCGGTTCAAATCCGACCGCTGGCTTTTGAGATTAATACATTAAAATTTTATGTCCCAGGAAAATTTAATCAAATTAGAATGTTCGGTCTGTAAACGGGTCAATTATTTTTCGCACAAAAATAAAAAGACATTGAAAAACAGACTGGAGATGAAGAAACATTGCAAGTGGTGCAAGAAGCACACGCCGCATAAGGAAACTAAATAGCAGGGCGCCCGGAAAGGGGCGTAAGGCATTTTTTTAGTATGTCCGAGCCGGTAAAGCAAGAAATACTCAGGTTCCCGAACCTTATTGTTTTTATAAGCAGTTTTTGCTTAATGGTTTTGGAACTTGTAGCCGGAAGATTAATGGCGCCGTATTTAGGCGTCTCTCTTTATACTTGGACAAGTATCATAGGAATAATTTTGGCCGGTATAAGTTTGGGAAATTATCTGGGCGGCAGAGCGGCTGACGGAAATTTAAGGAAAAAAACCCTGGGTTCGGTTTTTTTGCTCGCCGGAGTAGCTAGCGCTTCGGTTCTTTATCTTGTGCCGACCGTCGGATTGATTTTGGGAAGAATGAGCATTCCTCTTTCCGCTTCGACTTTTATTTTTTCCCTGGTAATTTTTTTCCCCGCGAGTTTTTTTCTCGGATGCATCTCTCCGATGGTCGTTAAATTTAATTTAAAAAATCTCGACGAGACAGGCCGGACAGTCGGAAAGATTTACGCATTTGGGTCGCTCGGGAGCATTCTCGGAACTTTCGCCACGGGTTTTTTGTTTATCGCTTATCTGGGTACAAAATTTGTTGTTATCGGAGTTGCGGCGATTTTAATTTTGCTCGGGCTTTTGATTATCGGATCCCCGAAAGCGATGGCCGGGAAAAAAACAAATATAGTTTTGGGTTTAATTTTTTTAGGAAGCTTTTGGATTCCCGGTAATTGCGTCAGGGAGACCAACTATTATTGCATCAGCACGAGACCGGTAGTCGCCGATGACAGGTCGCAGGGATTTATTTTGAAGCTGGACCACCTTATTCACAGTTTTGTCTATCCGGGACGGGAGGATATTTTGACTTACGATTACGAAAAATTATATAAATTTTTGACCGATTACTGGATTAATAAAAGCGGCCGGGAAGAATTCGGGGCATTATTCCTCGGGGGCGGGGGATACACGCTGCCCAGATATTTCGACAAATTTTATTCGGGAGGAACTCTGGAGGTAGCTGAAATTGATCCGGAGGTGACAAATTTTAATTTTGACGAGATGGGGCTTGATCCGGGGACAAGGATAAAAAGTATTAATAAGGACGCGAGAATTTTTTTGCAGCAATTGCCGTCGGATAGAAAATATGATTTAATTTTCGGAGACGCCTTTAACGATTTCGCCGTGCCTTATCACCTGACAACGCTTGAATTTGCCGGAGTTATCAAAGATCATCTGGCACCCGGAGGTTTTTACGCCGTAAATGTCGTAGACAATTATCAGTACGGGAGGTTTGCCAGTTCTCTTATTAAAACCCTGGAAGACGTTTTTCCAAACGTATATCTTGCTCCGATGGCCGCCGAATGGGAAAAAAACGGGCGCAATACTTTCGTGATATTGGCTGGAGAAGAAAAAATAGATTCCGAAAAATGGAATAAAGTTTTGGAAAAACTTCAGTCCGAGGGGAAATATAATAATTTGGAAAAAGTCAGCTTTTTGGCTCCCGAAGAAGAGGTTCGGCAATTTTTGGAAGATAAAAAGGCGATTATCCTTACCGATGATTATGTCCCGACCGATAATTTGCTGGCGCCGGTTTTTAATAGTTATTACTAATTTTTTAGGGGGTGTAGTTCAGTGGTAGAACACTGGTCTCCAAAACCAGGGATGAGGGTTCGATTCCTTCCGCCCCCGCCATGAAAATAATAATTTTAGGGTTCTGAATATGAAAAAAAATTGGTTGATTGCCGCGATAATAGCGTCTTTACTTTTTCAGGTCGGGGTGGTAAGCGCTGCTACTTCAGGAGAAGCAAAACAAAATTGGCTTGCCGAAAAACAGGCGCGAATTGAGGCCGACGCCGCCTACCGTCAAGCGCAGCTTGATTACGCCGCCAATAAGACGTCGGAAAATGAACAAAAAATTGTTGATACGGCTAAAACGGTGCTTGGCGCCGCTCTTGACGAAGCGGAAGCTTGGCTAAATTGGAAAAAAGCCGAATCGGAAGAAGATACAGCTGTTCCTGAAAATATTAGACAGAATATCGTGAATGACGTTGTAAAAAATCTTGCTAAAATAGACGGTCTAAGAGAGGAGGTCAGCGGGATCGAAACGAGGCTCGAGGTCGGTACGGTTTTTCTTAAGATACTCGGCGCTTATGTCGAATTGTTGGTCGATGTTGCCAGAAATACAGGCGCCGCTTGGACATACATTGCATATCAAAGGGCCGGAGTAGCCGCTGATTATGAAACTAAATTGCGTACGGCGGCGGAAAAGTTGGATAATAATAATGAAATCATCGCCAAGCTGGATATCGTTAAGGCGGAAATCTCCCTAGCTAAAAATAAGATTAATACGGCCGAAGCCTCTTACGAAAAAGTTTTTTTACCCGGAACGCCTTTGATCAAATTTTCAGAGGGCAACGGCTATTTGAGACAGGCTAGGGAAAACCTTATTAACGCCCATTTTCAGCTTACGCGCGCTTTTGATTTGATTGTTTTAGAAAACAAATAAGGTAATTTAAAATATGAAAAAACAAATAATTATTTCAGCAGTTATCATAGTCGCCGGTCTTATTTTAGCCGGAGCTGGTTGCGGCACTGGGGACGGAGAGAAAATAATTAATGGACAAGAAGAAAAAACAACGGGTACCGAAAAAGAAATAAAAAAAGACGATATAAACGTTAATTCTGGAGTCACCCAGGAGGAGCTGGACAGACTGAAGGCCGATATTGAAGGTATGGAATACGAAGATTTAAATGGTTTAAAAAAATAAACCCGAATCGTTTTAAGGGTTAGAATTTAATAAATTAATTTATTTTATGTCCAAAAAAATTATTTTTTTGCTTTTTGCCGGGGTTTTGGTTCTGGCCGGCGCCGGCTGCCAGGGGGAGGAAAAGAAACAAACAAACGAAAACAATGAAAACGCCCAGGTTATTAATGGGAATGTGAATGAGAATGCCGGAAATGTTAACGCCGAAGAAGAAATCGTCAGTCCGGAAGAGGAAGATACGGTTCCGACGGCTGGCGGCGTCAATTTCACTTCTTATACAAACAAGTCGGTTGGCTATACGATTGACCGGCCCGAGAAATGGTATTGGCAGCATTCAACCCAGAAGGAAATAGGGGAAGCCATGCCAGGCGTGGAAGATTTATTTGTCACCGATCCAAACCCGTTGACGCGGCTTGGTTCGGAATATCTTGGCAGGATTGTCATTGAAGTTTCGAGAAAGAGCTTGGATGAATTGGCTGTAAATATTTCCGACCTCGTCTCGAGCGAAGTGACTGTCGGAGGCGCGGCGGCAAAGAAATTTGAAGGCACTCGCGACAACGAGATGGTCCAAAACCAGAAAGTCATTGCCTATCATTTTGAAAAGGATGGCAGAACTTTCAGAATTGTCTACACTAAAATAAAAAGTACCTCGGAAGAAGAAGCGGTTTTTGAGCACCTGGTTTCAAGCTTAAGCTTTGCCAGATAACTTAATATAAGTTAAAAGCCTCCGGAAATTTCCGGAGGCTTTTAGTTATCCACAAGAGGGCGGTTGACCGCCGCTTGGCTTGGCCGTATAATGAAAAGTACGATAAATCATACTTTTCAAATTTAATTATAAAAAATATGGCACATTTTTCACCGAACGATTTCAAATTTTACGGGCTGACGACCGTAGGCGAGCGCGGACAGATCGTTATTCCCAAGGAAGTCAGGGATGTAGTGGGCGTTAAGGCGGGGGACAAGTTTTTTATTTTTGCCCATGATGATGAAATAATGGCGATGATTAAGCCGGAGAAATTTAATTCCCTGATTAAGGAGATGTCCGGCGTCCTCGAAAAGATAAAAAAAGTCAACAAGACCAAAAGCGTATAAAATGGTATAATAAAATAATAAAAATAATCGATAAATTTATGAGGGGGATCCTAATTTTTTTCAAATCTTTACTTAAGAAAAAGTCTTTTTGGATTATACTGATATTGCTTCTGGCCGGAGGAGGATATATCGCGGCAAAAACCATGCAGAGCCAGAAGGTTGAATACGTTACCGAAGACGTCAAAATGGGGGATATCAGGCAAACAGTTTCGGCGACGGGCACACTTACAAGTTCCGACAAAATAGAATTGAATTTTAAGGTAGCGGGAACGCTTAAGGAGATTCTTGTTTCGGAGGGAGATCAGGTTTCCTCCGGGCAAATTCTCGCTAAGCTCGACGCAAGAAACGCGGAGATTCAAGTTAAGCAGGCCCAGGCCAATTTGGCTTCCGCCGCCGCTAATTTGAATAAACTGCTCGCTGGCGCAAGCTTGGAAGACGTTAAAATTTCCCAGGAGTCGGTTAACAACGCGAAGATTGCCTACGAAAATGCCAAGAGGGATTACGACGCCCTAGTTGCAAAGCTGAATAAGGACATCGAGACTTACGAAAAAAATATTTCAAACGCGGAAGTCTCCCTTGCGGACAGCCAGAAAAATTTGGCTAATGCCGAAGTTACCTACCAACAAAACATTGTTAATGCCAAAAATAACGCCCTGACTTCCATCGAAACCAATTTGCTGACGGGCAATATTATTTTAGACAATATCGCCCAAAATTTATCTATTGCCTCGGGGGCCAACGCCGACCAGCAAAAGATTAATCAGGCTGAGACATATAAGATTTTAGCCGTTGGAGAATTAGAAAAGGCAAAAAACGATCTGGCTTTGGCCAAGACGAGCGGGAAGATGGAAGATGCCTACAATGTTTTGAACGAAACGATTTCTGCCTTGAATAAAATTTTAAGTTCATTAACTTCCCTGATGGACGCCGTTTCCTCGGCCTCAGCGAGCAATTCTTCACAATTAGTCACTATTGAAACGATAAAAAACAGCGTAAAAGCCGACCAGACATCTGTTTCGGCGGCTATATCTTCCGTCCAGTCGTCGCAGCAGTCTCTCTTGAACGCCGAAAACAGCTACCAGACTCAAATTGATACCTATCGGTCGGCGGTCAACGCGGCGAATAACAACTTGCTTACCGCCCGGACAAACCTTTCCGCCGCCCTAGCGGGCAAGGATGTTCAACTATCGGGAGCCAAAGCCGCAGTAGATAACGCTCTCGGCGCTTACAATTTGGCCAAGGCCCAATATGGTTACAAAGTGGCCGCGCCTCGTTCCTCGGATGTTTCTTTTTACAGATCGCAAGTAGCTCAATCCAGTGCCGCTCTTGATCTTGCCAAAAGCCAGCTTGACGAGTATACGCTTCTGGCGCCGACGGATGGAGCGATTACTTTCGTGAACTATACCGTTGGAGAACAGATAAACCAAAGCAAACCGGTCGTTGCCATGCTGGGGAAAAATAAATTTTATACCGAAGTTGATATCCCAGAATCCGACATCGTTAAAATAAAAGTCGGCAATCCGGTGGCAATTACCCTTGACGCCTACTCCGATGAAGTAAAATTTAATGGCAAGGTGTCCTTGGTTTATCCGGCTGAAACGGTAGTGCAGGACGTTGTTTATTATAAAGTTAAAGTGGAAATGGAAAATTCCGATTATGAAATTAAGTCCGGCATGACTGCAAACTGCGATATCCTCACCAGTCATAAGGAAAATGTTTTGCTGATGCCTTACCGGGCCCTTCAGGAAAAAGACGGCCGTAAATTCGTGCGTGTTATTTCAGTCGGCCAGCCGGTTGAAAAGACAGTCGAAGTCGGCCTCCGGGGTGATGAGGGAGAAATAGAAATTGTTTCTGGGTTAGCGGCAGGGGAAAAAGTGATTGTTTTTGAAAAAACGGCTAAGTAGCAAATATAATGGAAAAGACATTAATAAAGACGGTTCATCTTTGCAAGGATTACGACAACGACGGAGTTATTACCAAGGTTCTGCACCAGGTTGATCTGGAAATAAAATCCGGAGAATTCGTCGCGATCATGGGTCCGTCGGGTTCCGGAAAGTCGACCCTGATGCATATTTTAGGTTTTTTGGAGCGGCTAAGCTGCGGCCAATATTTTTTTGACGGCCAAGACAGCAGTAAATTGACGGATGACGAATTGGCTGTGATAAGAAATGAAAAAGTCGGTTTTATTTTTCAGTCTTTTAATCTTCTTCCCAAAACTTCGGTTTACGATAATGTCCGGCTGCCTCTTCTTTATGACGATAAAAAAAGAATAAAAAACCACAACGACGCGATCAAGGAAGCTATTATGGCGGTCGGCCTTTATCATCGTATAGGTAATCTTTCAAACCAGCTTTCGGGTGGCGAAAAGCAAAGAGTAGCCATTGCCAGAGCCCTTGTTACGAGGCCGGAAGTCATTTTTGCCGATGAACCGACCGGGAATCTCGATTCAAAGAGCGGCAAACTTGTTATGGAAATTCTTCAGGATTTAAACGAAAAAGGGAAAACTATTGTTCTGGTTACTCACGAAAAGTATACCGCCGAACACGCGAGGCGTATTATCAAAGTTGTGGACGGGTCAATCAGTGATGATTTCGAGGTAAAGCAAAGATTGCTGGCGAAAGAGGAAAATGATCTAATAAAATAGAAAAACATGGATTGGAAATCAACAATCAGAATTGCTTACATCGGCCTTAAAACAAAAAAATCCCGAACATTTATGACAATGCTCGGGATAATTATTGGTATCGCCTCGGTGATTATAATTATTTCGGTCGGTTCCGGAGCCCAAAGTCTGATTTTAAATCAGGTAAAAAGCATGGGTTCGAATCTGATAGGCGTTATGCCCGGCGCCTCGGAAGAAGCCGGCCCGCCCCCTTCGGCCATGGGGATTGTCGAAACCAGTCTGAAAGGGGCGGATATGGACTCATTGCTGGAAAACAATAATGTCCCCAACGCCGTTGCCGTGACTTACGAAAATAGGGGCGTAGGAACATTGCAGTGGCGGGAAAATAAATATGACGGGACTTTTATCGGCACGACGGCAAGTTACCCGGAAGTTCATGATTTCGAAGTCGGAAGAGGCCGTTTCTTCAATAAAGACGAAGAAAAAGACCTGGCCAGGGTTGTTGTTTTGGGTGCCGATGTTGCGCAAGAATTATTCGGGAACAACGATCCCTTGAATCAGAATATAAAAATTAAGAAAGAAGAGTTCAGAGTTGTCGGTGTAATCGTAAAAAGGGGAACGGTAACTTTCCAAAATCAAGACAGCCTAGTTTTTATTCCGAGTTCTACGTGCCAGAAGATAATGCTGGGGATTGATTACGTTTCTTTGGGCAGGGTCAAAATTGATGTCGAAGAGAATACCAAACAGGCGGTGGAAGATATTAAAAGAGTTTTGCGGGAAAGGCACAGCCTGGACAAAGATGAGCCGGATGATTTTTCAGTCAGGGCTCAAACGCAGGCTATTGAAATTTTTTCGTCCATAACCGATTCCCTGACTTATTTTTTGGCGGCCATAGCCGCCATTTCTCTTTTGGTCGGCGGGATCGGTATTATGAATATTATGCTGGTTGCCGTAGTGGAACGAACGAGGGAAGTCGGATTGCGTAAGGCTCTGGGTGCTAAAAACCGCAATATCTTAAGTCAGTTTTTAGCCGAGTCGGTAGTCGTAACCTTAAGCGGGGGAGTCGTCGGGGTAATTTTCGGAGTAATATTTTCTTTTCTTGTCTCGGTGGTGGCCAGGCAGCTGGGATATGAGTGGGATTTTGTTATTTCATATGTGGCGATTTTTTTATCCTGCGCCATTTCTATTTTGATAGGATTGGTGTTCGGCGTTTATCCGGCGCGGAAAGCCGCGAAACTTAACCCAATCGAGGCATTGCGTTATGAGTAGATTGAATTTAAATTTTTTGAAGACACCGATAAATATTGCCGTTGCCTCCCTTTGGCGTCACAAAATGAGAGCGATTTTGACAATTCTCGGCATTGCGGTCGGCATTATGGCCGTTATTGTCGTTCTCTCCGCCGGAAGAGCGATCGAGGATTTTATCGTCGGCCAGATTACAATGTTTGGTACCGATTATGTCGTTGTGGAAATCAAGGTTCCGGCGACTGAACACGCTTCCGCGGAAAATGCGACAAGCATGGCCCAGGGAGTGCAGGTTACCACCTTGAAAGAGTCTGACGCGGAAGAGTTAAAAAAAATTTCTAACGTAAAAAATGTTTATTCCGCGCAGATGGGCCAGGCCATTTTTTCCTATAAAGAGCAGAATAAAATAGGCATGATTTTCGGCGTCACAGCCTCTTTTGACGAAATTGATCCCGGTGAAATAGCCGAGGGCCGTTTTTTTAATGATGGTGAAGACAAGGGTTTGGCTAAAGTGGTGGTACTCGGCAGTAAGATTAAAGAGAAGCTTTTTGGGCGGGAAGACGCCGTCGGAAAAAGAGTAAGGATAAAAAAACAAAATTATAAAGTTGTCGGGGTGATGAAGGAGCGGGGCGGAGCTAGCGTTTTTTCCATGGACGACATGGCTTATCTCCCCCTGCGTACTCTTCAGAAATTAATTTTAGGCATCGACTATATTCAGATGGTTTACGCTCAACTGGAAGATCCGTCGCTTTCCGCCGTGACAGCCGACGATTTGGCAATGCGCATGAGAGAGCTGCACGATATAGACGATCCTAAAAAAGAGGATTTTTCCGTTACTGCCGCCGAGGAAGGCATGGCAATGCTTGGAACGATCACGGGAGCCATTAAGCTTTTGCTCTTTGCTCTCGCCTCCATTTCTTTGGTTGTCGGCGGTGTCGGTATTATGAATGTTATGTATGTTGCCGTAGCCGAGAGAACCTTTGAGATCGGTCTTAGAAAAGCCATTGGAGCGAAACGCCGTGATATTTTGAGCCAATTTTTGGCGGAGGCGATAGCGATTACTTTTTTGGGCGGCGTCGCGGGAATATTTATCGGTACGGGGCTGTCTTACGCCATAAGCCGGATAGCTAATTCCTTGGGTTATGCATGGAAATTTTATCTCTCACCCCAATATATCCTTTTGGCGGTAGGTGTTTCGGTTATGGTAGGTTTGATTGCCGGTCTTTATCCGGCCAGGGCGGCGGCTCGCCTGGAGCCGATGGTAGCTCTCCGTAAAGAATAAATATGCTCAATATCGTTATTTTGGCGGTAGGAAAAATTAAAGAAAAATATTTTGCCGAGGCGGCTGCCGAATATTTTAAAAGGCTTCGCCCTTACGCTAAAATTATTGTTGAAGAAGCGGCGGCGGAGTCGTTCCGCAAAGAATCGGACAGAGAGAAAGCCAAAAGGGAAGAGGGACTGAGGCTGGCAAAAGCTTTGGAAAAATATTTGGAGAGTGAGATTATTATTCTTGATGAGCGCGGCAAGCAATTTTCTTCCCCCGCTTTTTCCGGTTTTTTAAATAATGAAAAGCGGAGAATAGTATTTGTTATAGGGGGAGCTCTCGGTTTATCTCCGGAAATTTTGGCCAAACCGTATCGCAAAATTTCCTTGTCGGAGATGACTTTACCGCACGAAATGGCGAGAGTGTTTTTGCTTGAACAAATTTATCGGGCCGCGACAATCGCGGCCGGAAAAACGTATCATTATTGATCTATGGATTTTTTCCAGGCGATTATTTTAGGAATTATCGAAGGCGTAACGGAATTTTTACCGGTTTCTTCAACCGGGCACTTAATTTTGGCTTCGGATTTGTTGCGTTTACCGGGAACGGAATTTTTGAAAAGTTTTGAAATAGCGATCCAGCTTGGCGCTATCTTGGCGGTCGTTGTCCTCTATTGGAAATCGTTTTTTTTGGAGTTGGGAGTTTTAAAAAAGGTTATCGTCGCTTTTCTCCCAACCGCCCTTTTAGGTCTTATCTTCTACAAATTAATAAAGCAATTTCTGCTCGGCAACAGGGATGTCGTTTTGTGGTCGCTTTTTATCGGCGGAATTATTTTGATTATTTTTGAAATTTTTTATAAAGAAAAACCGGGCGCGGTTGAGGAGTTTTCGGAAATTTCTTACGGGAAGGCCCTGGCGATCGGTTTTTTCCAGTCGGTCGCCATGGTTCCGGGAATTTCAAGGGCGGCAGCCACGATCATCGGCGGTCTGGCGCTTGGGCTAAAAAGAAAAACCATAGTTGAATTTTCTTTTATTCTGGCAGTGCCGACCATGGCCGCGGCGACCGGGCTCGATCTCGTAAAAAGCGCCGGGGCTTTTTCCGCGGATCAATTCTGGCTGTTGTTGGCTGGGTTTGCCTTCGCGTTTTTTACCGCCATTCTCGCAATAAAATTTTTACTTTATTTTATAAAAAATAACTCTTTTATTTTTTTTGGCGTCTATCGGATTATTTTGGCCGCTGCCTTCTGGTTTTTGGTTCGTTAAAGCCGGCCGGACGTTGTTAAAATATGCGCATTGGTTTTTTTACCGACTACGCTTATCCCGGCGGTTTCGGAGTGGAAACCGTCATCAGAACTTTTAAGAATTGCCTCGAAAAAATGGGGCACGAGGTTTTTATTTATGCCCCGGACGACAAGGAAATAAAAAAAGACGAGAAGAACATTTTTCGATTCAAGTCGTTAAAAATCCAAAAGAACCCGAAAATATTTTTGAGTTTTTCCCGCCTCCCGAAGAATAGAAGTTTTAAGGAGATAATCGATTTTAAATTAGATATTGCCCACGCTCATTCCATTTTTGCCATGGGGGAGTTGGCCCAAAAGATTTCCAAAGCCCAAAAAATTCCCCTTATATGCACGCACCACACCGATTACCCGGCTTGGATTAAGGATAACCTGAAAGAAAAATTTATTTTGCCGCGCCTGGTTTTGAACAAGGTAAGAAATTTTTCCAACCAGGCCGATGCCGTTATCGCTCCGTCTTCCAAAATTAAGGTTTCGATGGAAAAATTCCGTGTCACAAAACCGATTTATGTTTTGTCCAACTGCGTTGACCTTGGCCTTTTTTATAAAGATAAATCCGGTTCCGATAAATTAAGAAAAAAATACGGAATTTCCCCCGGAGCCAAGGTTCTTATTTTTGTCGGCCGCCTTTCCAAGGAAAAAAATATTCTCTTCCTGCTCGAAGCGATGGGAGAAATTTTGAAATCGAGAAAAGATACGGTTTTGCTTTTGGTCGGCGAGGGATACCAGCGGGAGGAGCTAACCGGGAAAGCGAGGGAGCTCGGTCTCGGAGAAAATGTAAAATTTATCGGTTTTATTCCGCACGCGAAAATCGCCCCTTTTTACAATATGTCCGATCTTTTCGTTATGTCTTCTTTGAGCGAAATTATGCCGCTCGTTATTCTCGAGGCCGAGGCTTGCGGGTTACCAATCGTAGTCTTGGACGATTTGGCATTTCGTGATACAGTATTTGAAGGGGAAAACGGTTTTGTGGTAAAGGAAAATTCTCCGGTTGTTTTTGCTAAAAGAGTCGAGGAACTCCTGAAAAACGAGGCGTTTTACGGGAAGTTTTCCTCCCGGGCGGAAGAGATTGCCCGGGGGTTTTCCGAGGAAGCGCAAACCAAAAAATTGCTGGAAATATACGCGAAATTTTTGGGAAGAAAATAATTATGAAAGTTTCAATTATTGTCCCCGCCTATAACGAGGAAAAATTGCTGCCACGCTGTTTGAAATCAATTCTGTCGGCCAAGCTGCCGGAGGATTTTGAAGTTATCGTAATAAATAACGCCTCTACCGACAAGACCGGAGAGATTGCAAGAAGTTTTTCCGGGATCAGGGTGGTTGACGAGCCGAACAAGGGTCTGACCAAAGCCAGGCAGGCCGGTTTTCGGGCTGCCTCGGGAGATATTCTTGTTTATTTTGACGCCGATACAATCGTCCCGAATCACTGGTTTAAGCTGGCTTTGGAAAAATTCAAGGCCAACCCAAGGCTTGTCGGCGTTTCCGGGCCATACCATTATGAAGCAATTTCTCCTTTCGCGCGCGCTCTCGAATGGACATACAACTGCGTTATCATGCAAGCCGGGGAATTTGTTTGGAAATATATTTTGCGTCAGGGAGGCATAATGCTTGTCGGGGGAAATTTTGCCGTGAAAAGGGAGGCCCTCCATTCAATCGGAGGTTTCGACACGGAGCTGGAATTTTTCGGCGAGGATACGAATCTGACGAGAAGGGTCGCCAAAGTCGGAAATATAGATTTTACCAATCAGCTTTATGTTTATACTTCTCCCCGCCGTTTTCAGCAGGAAGGGGGAGTGAGACTGGCTACGAAGTACGTTCTTAATTTTTTCGGGGAATGGATTTTTAAAAAACCGGTCAGCAAAACTTACCAAGACTTCAGATAGCGAGGAAAATGAAAACCAAGAAAAAAAACAGCAATCACCAAAAAGCCTGGGTTGTTGCCGTGGACATGGGTTACGGTCATCAGCGGGCTGCTTTTCCGTTGAAAAAATTGGCTTACGGAGGAAAGATTATCAACGCCAGCAACTATCCGGGAATGCCGAAGAGTGACCGTAGAATATGGCAGGAGAGCAAAAAATTCTACGAATTCATTTCCCGTTTTCAGCGCATACCGGTAGTCGGGAGAAAAGCTTTCGATATTTTCGACAAATTGCAGGCAATTTTGCCTTTCTATCCGAAGCGCGATTTGTCCAAGCCGAATCTCCAGTTGAGGGAGGTGGATCATTTAATCAGAAAAAACGGCTGGGGAAAACAATTGATAAGTAAGTTTGAGAAGAATCCGTTGCCGCTCGTTACGACTTTTCCTATCCCCGCCATGATGGCCGAAATCTGGGATTACAGCGGAGAAATTTATTGCGTTATCTGTGACGCCGATATTTCAAGAACTTGGGTTCCGCCGGATCCGGCCAAGAGCAGAATAAAATATTTTGCCTCGAATTACCGGGTGGTTGAAAGACTGAAACTTTACGGCGTCAAAACGGAAAATATTTTTTTGACCGGTTTTCCGCTGCCGCCGGAACTTACAGGAGGAAGATTTTTAGAGGTATTGAGAAGCGATTTGGGATACCGGCTGTTGAATCTCGATCCGATGAAAAAATACATTCCTTCGTACCGCTCAACGATTATTGAAAAACTCGGAGCCCACAAATGCTGTCCGAAAAAACCGAATCATCCGCTGACCCTGATGTTCGCGGTTGGCGGGGCCGGAGCGCAGCGGGATTTGGGTATGGATATTATCAGAAGTTTGTCCAAAAAAATCAGGTCAAATCAGATCAGGGTAATTTTGGTGGCCGGCATCCGCAATGAAGTAAACCGGTATTTCAGAAAAAATATAAGGAAAATGGGCCTGGGGAAATATCTGGATAAAAATATCAAGACTATTTTTTCCGCCGGCCGCGAAGAATATTTCAGAAAATTTAACCGGGCTCTCCGGACAGTCGATATTTTATGGACAAAGCCAAGCGAGCTTTCTTTCTATACGGCGCTCGGCTTGCCGATTATTATCGCTCCGCCGGTCGGTTCGCAGGAAGATTTTAACCAAAAATGGCTTATGACGATCGGTTCCGGCCTTCCGCAGGAGGATGCCAAATATACCGGAGAATGGCTTTTTGACTGGCTTGAGTCGGGCTGGTTTGCCGAGGCGGCGATGCAAGGGTTTATGGAGGGCGGAAAGTACGGAGTTTATAATATAGAAAAAATAATTAAACACAAGCTTGGAGAAGTAAAAAGGGTAAAAACAGTGCTCCAGTATTAATCATGAATTTTTGGCTAAAAAAAATCTTAATAGGGTTGGCCGTTTTTGTCGCAGCGGTTGTTTTGTTTTTGGCCGCTCTTTGGCTGCCGTTTTTCAATAAAAAAAAGCCGATGGAATTCGGGGCAAGCTTCAGTCGGCCGTACGCCGAGTCCCTGGGTCTCGATTGGCAGGCGGCCTACTTGGCGATCCTCGACGATCTCGGCGCAAAATACCTCCGGCTCGGGTCGGAATGGGATAAAATTGAAGAGAGCGAAGGGAATTACGATTTTTCCGCCCTAGACTGGCAGTTGGCCGAAGCGGAGAAAAGGGGAGTCAAGGTTTTGCTTGTAGTTGGGAACCGCCAGCCGCGCTGGCCCGAATGCCATACTCCGGCTTGGCTTTCCGATTCCCTTGATGTGGAAATAAAGGAAAGAACGCTTGAATTTATAAAAGTCGTGGTCGAAAGATACAAAAATTCTCCGGCCGTGGAAATGTGGCAGGTGGAAAACGAGCCTCTGCTTAATATTTTCGGCAAATGCCCCAAGGGTGACGTTAGTTTTTTGAAAGAAGAGATAGCGCTGGTAAAAACTCTCGATAGCCGGCCGGTTATGATTACCGACAGTGGAGAGCTTTCTACCTGGAGCCAGACGGCCCATCTCGGCGATTTTTTCGGCACCTCGGTTTACCGGGTAGTCCATAATCCCTACACCGGATATTTTTATCATTTTTGGGCTCCGGCCTCTTATCGCCTCAAGGCGAAGCTCGTTGGCCTCTCTCTCGATAAAGCGATAATCTCCGAACTTCAGGCCGAACCCTGGCTTAGCGACGGGGCCGAGTATTCAGCTCCGGAAGAACAGAAAAGAATGATGAGTCCGGAAAGAATAGAAAAGCAAATCGATTTCGCGACCCGGACCGGGTTTTCCCGCGCTTATGTTTGGGGAGTTGAATGGTGGTATTGGCTTAAAGAACAGGGCGACGATTCGGTCTGGCAGATTGGGAGAAAAATCTGGCATCCCTAGATTTCCTTTACATTTAGCTTAAATCGTGGTATACTCTATAAAGTTATACACAGCCTAATTTTTAACTATTTCAAACTATGGCCAACGAACCAGTTGTAGCTTATTGCGTAAAATGCAAGGCAAAAAAGGACATGAAGGACCCCCAGGAAGTGGAAATGAAGGGAAAGGGCGGCGTAGCGCGTCGTGCTATGAAAGGCACATGCCCGGTTTGCGGAACAGGTATGTACAGAATTTTGGGCAAAAAGGACTAATTTGGCTTAGAATAAAGGAAAAAACGCTGAAAATTTCAAATCTTCAGCGTTTTTTAATCTTTAAGATGTACAATAGATCCGAAGCTTATAAGTAAAATAAAAATATATGAAAGTCGGAGAGATAATGCAAAAGGATGTGGTTTCCGTGCCAAAAGGCACGCCTTTCCGCGAGGTAGCCAAGATTCTAATTGAGAAAAAGGTGAGTGGCGCCCCGGTTATTGATGAAACAGGGAAAATTATTGGGGTGGTTTCGGAAAAAGATCTTTTCCGGGCGGTATATCCCTCTTATGAGGATTTTTACAAGTCGCCCGAGTCGTATCTTGATTTCGAGGAATTGGAAGCCGAGGCCAAGACGGCCAACCATAAAAAGGTGGAAGATTTTATGTCCACGAGGCTGATTACCGCTGATCCTGAAACCCCGGTTTTGAAAATCGGCGCATTAATGGTAGCAACCGGTATTCACCGGGTGCCGGTAGTTCAAAATGGAAAAATAGTCGGCATGGTCGGCCGGGGGGATATTTATCGGGTAATTTTGAAGGAAAGGTTTGATCTTTAGGGAAAAATACCTTTCTTAATCTTACTGTAATTTTTTCTTGGTATAGTTATGGGTGAGAGGCAATCTACTGCTAGAAGTCCAGCAAAAGGCAGGACTTGCAATATAAAATTTGCGCAAAAGTAGTGGATTGTCTCTCGCCAAAAACACGACACGATGAAGTGTCGCGTTTTTTGTTAGAATATCTTGACAAAATATTAAAGCCATGATAAGCTGATTTGTCGTTCGTGGTTTTGTTTTGGCGGTTTTATAACCTTCAAAATAAGGCCAGGAATGGTCCTGCCTATGGATGGATGCCCGGTAACCTTTGGGTTGGAAAGGGAGAGATGGAGAAGGCTACGGAGCTGGAACTTCCGAAGGAGATGACGGTCGGCGGCGTCACCTACGAGGTTGTCTCTTGCCTCAAGGAGGGCGAGGAGAGCGTCGACGGCGACGTGATGATGGAGCGGGCTTGGGAGATGAAGGCCAACCTCGGCCAGGATGACGGCGAGTTCATCCTCGCCCACCAGGACGAGATCCCGGTCGCCTTCCGCGACAAGATCGAGTTCGTCTTCCCTAACTGGCGGTCACGAAGGTTTCCCTCCGAGATCGTCATATGCGTCGAATGGGAGGGCGACCACTGGGAGGAGAACCAAGGCTGGCTCGAAGACGACTGGTGCGACTTCGTTCGTCTCCTCCGCCGCAAGTAGGAACCTTGGTCACTCGGTAACTCGGCCCTCTCGGGCCGGGTCTCCGGAACCTCGGATCCTCTGGACCCTTGTCTCAACTACGTCTAATAAGCGTGTGTTGAGGCGGGGGTCTTTTTTATACGGGGTTGACAAAAATTAAGAATCATGTTAATCTATTCGGTTGATTCCTGCCTTTATTTTGGCGGTTTTATAACCTTCAAAATAAGGCCAGGAATGGTCCTGCCTATGGATGGATGTTCGGACAAAGAAAGCTGGGAAAGATGACAAAGCCGTCGCTGGGACAGATTGCCGATCTCCACAATCAGATCGAAGCGGGTCGGGTCACTCGGGATAATCTCCAATTTTTTCTGAGGAATCCTGAAGGGTCCGCCCTAATCTTCGGAGATTATCCGACCTTCAGTGTTACCGTCGATTACGACATCTCACTTGAGAAGATGGCAATGGCTACGGCCTTCGAAGATATCGCAGATGTCGTCGGCCTGGATCAGTTTGAGATGCGGGGGGAAGGTCGCGTCGATCGTGAACTCACCATCTGTTCCATCTGCGAAAGCGTGACAACCAAGGTGTTGCTAGCAGAAATTGACAAGCATGGTTTCAGGCCAGCGAAAGTTGAGGATCTCCTGTCTTTTCTGGGTCAATTTCGTAGATTCCGGATGAAAACAGGAGGAACTCAGGGCGGAGCTTGGCTCGTCGCTCTCGGCTCGTACTGCTCGTGGGCGGCGGGGCATTGCATCGGATTTCCCAGTCTCCGCGAATGGAGATCCGATAAAGTAAAGCGGAGAAGCTTGTCGCTGGCGCAACCTCACTCGAAGAAGAATTTTTGGCTTCCAGAGCACTCTTTCTTGGTGGCCCGCAAGGACGCCGTATAGTTCGGACTTCATCCTGACGTTTTCGGCGTAAGCCGAGAACGTCGGGCGGGGACGGACTGCTTGACCCTTGAATTTTGTGCTTCGGCACGAGATTCGGGGTCTTTTTTTATTTCAAACAAATGCCGAAAATTATTTTTTGTGATACAATATATTAGAAATTAGGATTTATAAATTAGAAATTTTACCCATGCCTTTCTTTAAAGTAAAAAAATTGGATTTTGAAACCGGTGGACGGTGGATTATTGTTTTAAAAGAAAAAGAAGCCCGGGCCTACGGCATCAGGATGGGCGACAAATTGAAATTGAAATGGGACGGCCGGGAAACGGTTGTCACCGCCAATTTTACCCATACCAAAGTCGCGGACGGCGAGGTCGGGCTTTTCAAGGAAATCTGGCAGCATTATAAATTTAAACCCGGCGAGATGATTGATATTACGCTCTCGGAACGGCCGGCCTCCATTGAATCCATTAAGAAAAAACTTCTTGGCGGCGAACTGAATTACCGGGAAATGCACGCGGTCGTTCGCGATATTGCCGATTATGTCCTAGGCGATCTTGAAATAACTTATTTTGTCGCCTCGGGCTTTGCCAGAAAATTTTCAAACAGTGAGCTTTATTATCTTACGAAATCAATCGCCGAAACCGGCGATATGCTGCGGCTTCCCGGCCCGGTTCTTGATAAGCATTCGGTCGGCGGCCTACCGGGTAATCGAACAACCATGCTTGTTGTTCCGATTATTGCGAGTTTAGGTTTCAAGATTCCCAAAACTTCTTCGCGGGCCATTACTTCGGCGGCCGGCACGGCCGATACAATGGAGGTCTTGGCGCCGGTAACCTTTCCCATGGCAAAAATAAAAGAGATAGTTAAAAAAACCGGAGCCTGTCTTGCTTGGGGCGGAGGAACGCGCATCGCTCCGGCCGATGACCGAATAATTAAAGTTTCCTATCCTTTGTCGCTCGAGCCGTACACAAAAATGATAGTTTCGGTTATGGCGAAAAAAGTCGCCATGGGGGTGAAATATCTTGTCATCGATTTGCCGGTCGGACCGACCGGTAAAATTCACCGGGTTGCCGACGCAAAAAAAATAGAAAAGATAATGAAATACCTGGCAAAGCGTTTCGGAATAAAAATAAAAGTGGATATCAATGAAGCGCTAAAACCAATCGGCCGGGGAATCGGTCCGGCGCTTGAGGCGCGCGATGTTTTGCGCGTCTTGGAACGCAAGGAGCACAGGCCGCTTGATTTGGAAGAAAAATCTTTGGAGCTGGCCGGCCAACTTTTGGACTTGGCCGGAATTTCCAAGAAGGGCGATGGCTATGATTTAGCTATGGAAGCTCTCCGGAGCGGCAAGGCTTGGAAGAAAATGCAGGAGATTATCCGGGCCCAGGGAGGAAAGGCCAATCTTGATTCCGAAGAGATCGTTTTGAGCGATAAAATTTTAAAAATCAAAGCGGAAAAAGCCGGCCAAATCGTAAGTTTCGACAATCTGGCGATCGTGGCAATCTGCCGGATTCTGGGGGCCCCCTCTTGCAAAATCGCGGGAATCTACTTAAATAAGGTGATGGGCGACCGGGTGAGGCGCGGCGATACGGTCTTTACGATGTACGGAGAAAGCGCCGACAGGCTCAAATTAGCGGAAAAAGCTTTGGAAAAAAATAAGATTTTAACCATAAAATAAAAAATGAGCATATTTAAAAAAATCTTCAAAGGCAACACACTGTATTATCCGGGCTGTCTTTCTAAATTCGCCGCCAAGGAACTCATGGAAAATTACCGGCGGATTTTGCGCGAAGCCGGTTTTGATTTTATAGAACTCTCCGATCTCGAAGTTTGCTGCGGCTCGCCGGCATTGAAAGCCGGATACAACGAAGATTTTAAAAATTTGGCGGAAAAAAATCTGCAGGCTTTCAAGGATCACTCGGTCGGAAAAATCATTACCCATTGCCCGACCTGCAGCATGATTTTTAAGAAACATTACCCGGAAGTGCTGGGCGAGAAGTGGGATATTGAAGTTCAGCATATTACCGAGGCGTTGGCCGAGAAAGCTGGCAAACCGGTGAGCAAAAAAGGCGCGGTTACCTACCATGATCCCTGCCACCTGGGCCGGCATATGGGAGTATACGAGGCGCCGCGGAAAGTTATTGAATCTTTGGGTTACGAAATAAAAGAAATGGAGCTTTGCCGGAACCAGAGTTTCTGCTGCGGCGGAGGCGGGGGAGTCCACGCCAACGAATTCGAGCTGGCCGGGAAAATCGCCAAAGACCGGATCGCCATGGCGAAAAAAACCGGAGCAAAAGTTTTAGTGACGCCGTGTCCGTTATGTTATTTAAATTTGAAACACAATTCCGAAGGCGAAGATATCGAGGTTAAAGAACTGTCTCAACTAATGTAGTATGCAAAAAGAATTTTTATCTCCGGAAATCAAGAAAAATATTTGGAAAGTGGTTTTTGAATATAAAATCAGGCGGAAAAAAACTTTGGCCGATTTGGGTTTGGATTGGGATAAATTCAGAGATGAATTCAGGAAGATGAAAGAGGCGGCTTTCCGAGACATGAAAAGTTTAAAGAAGCGGGCAATAGAAAATTTAACAAAAAACGGAATCAAGGTTATTGAGGCGCGCGATGGGGCCGAAGCAAGAAAAATAATCGGCGAGCTGGTCGCGGCCGACAAGACAATCGTCAAATCAAAGACCACGGCGGCCGACGAAATCGGGATTGACGAAATTTTGGGAGAAAGATCGGTGAGCACCGATTTGGGAGATTTTATTATGAGTATTTCCGGCGGGCGCGACATGCATCCGGTTTTTCCGTCGTATCATTTATCGCCGGAAGAAATTTCAAAAATTATAAAAAATAAATTCGGAGCCGACGTAGCCCCCGACGCCAAAAGCATTGCCGCTTTCGCGAGGAAATATCTGCGGAGCAAAATGATCGAAGCTACGGCCGGGATTACCGGGGCGAACGTTATTACCGCTGACGGCCGGATTGTTGTTTTGGAAAATGAGGGGAATATTTCTTTGGTTTCAAGATTGCCTGATAAACATATTGTTATTTCCGGCTGGGAAAAGATAGTTCCAACAGTGGAAGACGCCATGCAGGTCGTGCGGGCCGCCTCCGTTTGGGGAACCGGGCAGGATTGGCCGGTTTATGTTTCAATTATTTCCGGACCGTCAAAGACCGCCGATATTCAGAATGAACTCGTGATCGGCGCCCAGGGAGCCAAAGAAGTTTATCTGGTAATACTTGACAATGGCCGCGAAAAAATATTGGAAGACGGTTTTGAGGAATTACTCTACTGCATAAATTGCGGCGCCTGTTTGGATTTTTGTCCGGCTTATCATCAATTGGGCACAAAATACGGAGACAAATATCTCGGAAGCAAGGGAATAATTTTGTCGGCCTTTATGGTTAACTTGCTCCGCGCCAAAGAGTCTGGTTGCTATTCCTGCACTCTTTGTTCCGCCTGTTTTGAGAATTGTCCGGCGAAAATCGATCTGCCCGGCATGATGAGAAAAATCAGGAACAAGCTTGATCTCGCCGGCCAGGAAACCGAAGAAAATAAAAAAATGATTGAAAACATAAGAAAGTTCGGCAATCCTTTCGGCGAAAAAGACAAAGAACGTGCCCCCAACGAACTTTACTGTTGCTAATTTGTATGGGCAGAAAGACGGCCGTCGGCCGTCTTTTTTAGTTTTATAACAAAGACATAGAGAGAAAAATTTGGTATAATTGAGGAAGCTGGTTTTACTAGGAAAAATATGTCTAAAGAAATTGAAAAAGAAAAAGGGTTAGCCGGGCTTTCTTCCGGGGAAGCCGCGGAACGTCTTAAAAAATTCGGGGAGAATGTTGCCGTCAAAAAGAAAAGAATCAGGCCGATCTTAGCTTTCTTGAGAAAGCTAAACAGCCCGTTGCTTTTGATTTTAATCGCCGCTTCGCTGATTTCTTTTTTGGTCGGCGAACGCATAAACGCCGCGATTTTGTTTTTGATGATATGTACTTCGGCGATTTTGGAGTTTGTCAATTCCTACAAATCGGAAAAGGCGGTCCAGAAATTGGTATCCCGCGTTGTCACTACCGCGACGGTTTTTCGCGACGGGAGAAAGAGGGAAATAGCGCTGAAGGAAATTGTTCCCGGAGATCTGATTTTTCTTTCCGCCGGAGACGTCGTTCCGGCTGATTGCCGGGTAGAGGAGAGTGACGATTTTTTTGTTAACCAGTCGGCCCTGACCGGCGAAGCCTTTCCGGTTGAAAAAGTTGCCAAGAGCGATGAGGTGGAGGCGGAAGATTTTTCTCTCCAAAACAGAAATTTGGTTTTCACCGGAACAAGCGTCGTGACCGGTTTTGCCACGGTTTTATCCTTGAAAACCGGCGCCTCGACGGAATTCGGGAAAATAGCCGGCGACCTTGTGCGGGCCGAACCGGAAACTGATTTTGAAAAAAATATCAAGAAGTTCAGTTTCTTCATAATGCGGGTCAACATTTTTTTGGTTGGCTTTGTTTTTTTAATAAACGCCATGCTCGGGCGCGGTTGGCTCACTTCTTTTATTTTTGCTATCGCCATCGCGATCGGTCTGACTCCGGAACTTCTTCCGGTGATAATCTCCGTTTCTTTGAGCCGCGGTTCGGTGCGGATGGCTAAAAAGGGAGTAATTGTAAAAAATCTTTCTTCAATCCAGAATTTCGGGAGCATGAATGTTTTATGCACCGATAAAACCGGGACGCTGACTCAGAATAAAATAATTCTGGTCAAGTATATGGACGGCCTCGGCAATGTTTCGGAAGATGTTTTGCTCTATGCCTACCTTAACAGTTTTTTCCACACAGGCGTGCAAAATCCTTTGGATAGCGCCGTTTTGGAATATAAAAAATTGCATATTGCCCGCTATAAAAAAATAGACGAGATACCTTTCGATTTTGAAAGAAAGAGACAGTCTATGGTTGTCGAGGATGAGGGAAAAAGATTTTTGATTACCAAGGGAGCGCCGGAAGAAGTTTTTAAAATTTGCGGTCATTATCAAAAAGAAGGAAAAAATTATATTTTGGACGCGGAATCAAAGAAAGAAATTAACGAGCAATTTAAAAAATTAAGCCAGGACGGTTTCCGCGTTCTTGCCATGGCCAGAAAAGAAATAAAAAGTACGGCCAAAGTTTATGAGCGGCGAGAAGAAAAGGAAATGATTTTTTTGGGCTTTGTCGCTTTCCTGGATCCGCCCAAAGATACGGTTACGGAAACGATTAGGGAACTTTTTGATCTCGGTATTGAGGTAAAAATTCTGACAGGGGACAACGAATTGCTGACGGAGAAAATCTGCCGGGAAATAAAGCTCAAAACTAAAGGGACGATCACCGGCATTGAAATAGAAAAAATGTCTGATCACGAGTTGCAGAAGGCGGTTCTCGGGACGACGATTTTCGCGAGGATTACTCCGGAACAAAAAGAAAGAATTATTATTAATTTGAAAAAAGCCGGCAAGGTTGTTGGTTATTTGGGCGACGGGATTAACGACGCGCCGGCCCTAAAAGCTGGCGATATCGGTATTTCCGTCAATAACGCGGTTGATGTTGCCAAGGAAACGGCGGATCTTATTTTATTGCGGAAAAGTTTAAGAGTTTTGAAAGACGGCATTATTGAGGGAAGAAAAACTTTTCACAACACGATGAAATATATCATGATGGGATTGAGTTCCAATTTCGGAAATATGTTTTCCATGATGGGCGCTTCGGCTATTTTGCCGTTTTTGCCGATGCTTCCGACGCAAGTGCTTTTGAATAATTTTTTATACGACATTTCCCAGCTGTCGCTTACGACCGATGCGGTTGACGATGACGCCATCAAGAAACCGACTGCCTGGAGTCTTCCATTCATCAGAAAATATATGCTGACTTTTGGTCTGATCAGTTCGATTTTTGATTTCCTGACTTTTGGTGCGCTCTTTTTTGTATTTCGCTTATCGGAAAGCCAATTCCAGACCGGGTGGTTTATCGAATCAATCGCCACCCAGGTTTTTGTTATTTACGTTATCCGCACGAAAAAAATACCGTTTATACAAAGCAGCCCGAGCCGGATGCTTTTCTGGAACACTTTTCTCCTTGTGGCTTTCGCCTGGGCTATTCCGTTTTTATCGATAGGAATATTTTTCCATTTCGCGCCGCTGCCGCTTATGGTGCTCGGGGTGATTTTCGGCCTGGTGGTAATTTATCTGATCTTGGTGGAAATAGCCAAAAGAATTTTTTATAAAAAATACGGTTATAATCTGTAATGAATTTTTCGGAGGAAACAAAAAACGAGGCGCTTGCCTCGTTTTTATAATCTGTTAATTGTCCAAGTCGGGGTAGAGGGATTCGCACCCTCGATCTCACGGTCCCGAACCGTGCGCCTTAGACTACTGGGCCATACCCCGTTAATTTAATCATTATTTATTATAAAGCAGATTCTTCTTTACGTAAAGGTTAATTTAGGATAAATTAAAGGTACAGTTAATACAGATTTTATGCAAGACCTATTTGACGGAAAATTGAATAAAGACTTGGCAAAAAACGCGCCGCTGGCCGACAGATTAAGGCCGGAAACACTTGATGAGTTTGAGGGACAGGAAGATTTGATCGGCGCCGGGAAAATGCTCCGCAATCTGATTCAGAATGATGAAATCCCGTCTATGATTTTTTGGGGTCCGCCCGGAAGCGGGAAAACTACGCTCGCGCGGATTATTGCCAAGATGACCAAGTCGGAATTTATCCAAATGTCGGCGACCGCTTCGGGTTTGGCCGATCTGCGGAAAATTGTTTCCGCGGCGCAAAGCGGAAGAAAGTTTAATAGCCGCCGGACAATTTTGTTTATTGACGAAATCCACCGCTGGAACAAATCCCAACAGGATTCTCTTTTGCCCTACGTGGAAAACGGAACCATTACTTTAATCGGAGCGACCACGGAAAATCCGTCGTTTGAAGTTAATTCCGCCCTTCTTTCCCGCTCGCGAGTTTTTGTCCTAAAATCTTTGGGCCAGGAAAATATTAAAAATATTTTGAAGCGGGCGATTTCCGATAAAGTCCGCGGTTATGGCGCCCTTGACGTTCAGGTTGTTGAAAAGACTCTTGACTATCTGGCCGGAGTGGCCAATGGCGATGCCCGAATTGCCTTGAATGCTTTGGAATTCGCGATCAAGGCCAGTCGTAAGGGCAGCGAAAAAATGGTACAATTAAATCAGGAAACGATCCGCGAAGCCCTGCAGAAAACCCATCTGCTTTACGACAGGGCCGGAGAAGAACATTTCAATATAATTTCCGCGCTTCATAAATCAATGCGAGGTTCGGATGCTGACGCGGCGCTTTACTGGCTTGGCCGGATGGTTGAGGCGGGGGAGGATCCGCTCTATGTTGCCCGGCGCTTGGTCCGTTTCGCTTCGGAAGATATTGGCTTGGCCGATCCGCAGGCGCTAGTGCAGGCGACGACGGCTTACACCGCTTGCCATTATTTAGGAATGCCTGAGTGCAATGTGATTTTAGCACAGGCGGTTGTTTATCTTGCCCGCGCGCCGAAATCAAACGCGCTTTACACGGCTTACGGAGAAGTTCAGCACGATCTCCGTGAAACAGAAAATGAACCGGTGCCGTTTCATTTACGCAACGCCCCGACAGATTTGATGAAAGATTTGGGTTATGGAAAAGGATATAAATATAATCCAAATTACAAGGAGCCGGTTCATCAGGATTATTTTCCGGAAAAATTAAAAGGCAGAAAGTATTTAAAATAATAAATTTTTCCATATGCATGACGAAAAATGGCTGGATACGGTTTCAATTCTGAAAGATAAGTTTCCGATTTTGGAAGAAGGAAAAGAGGATTTACAGGAGGAAGAGGGGAGAGGTTTCCGCGAATTTGTTGTTTTTAACGGCCCCTTGGGAAAAATGAAAATTGAGCGGACGACCAAAGCTGTGGTGCTTGATAAAAAAACCTTGGGTTCGAAAAGAATGGGCAGCCAGGCGGCGGTTGAATATGTCTATTCCGATACTGAAAAAAGCCATAAATTTAAAGCTTACAAATGGGGAGAGTCGCAAAATAGCTGGGTAGAAATAACTCTTGAAGGCGGTTTATGAGAAGATTCTCGCGCAAAAAAAATGTGCGCGCCCTGGAGATGAGAGGGGATGGACGTCTTAAATTTATTTTAGGACTTATTTTTATATTTGCCGCTGTTCTTGTCTGGCGGCTTTTTACTTTACAAATTTTGGATAAAGATTTTTATTCGGCTCTGGCCGCCGGGCAGCACGAAATTTACCAGTCGCTTTTTCCCGAGCGGGGAAAAATTTGGATGAGCGAGATTTCCGGTGACGATAACAAAAAAGAACTTTATCCCTTGGCGACGAACCAAGCCCTTTATCTTGTTTATGCCGATACGAGGAAGATAAAAAATCCTGAAGAGGTGGCCAAGCAGTTGTCGGAGATATTCAAAATAGCCGAAGATCAGGCCAGCGAAGAAAAAAAAGACGAAGCGGCCGATCCGGAAGTTCTGGCCGCGGCCAAAGAAGAGGCGGATAAAGCGGCCAAGGAGAAATTGAAGGGAGAGCTTTTGGAAAAATTGAAAAAAGAAAACGATCCCTATGAACCGCTCCGGAACAGGGTTACGGAAGAAGAAGTTAAAAAAATTGAAGAATTAAAAATTGAAGGGATAGGATTTGCGGACGAGGATATCCGTTTCTATCCGGAAAAAAATGTCGGCAGTCATCTTCTGGGATTTCTCGGTTTTAAGGACGATAAAAAAATTGGTCAGTACGGGCTTGAGGGTTATTTTGACAAGGAGCTCGCCGGAAAGCAGGGTTTTCTCGCTTCGGAAAAAGATGTGGCCGGGCGCTGGATTCCCGTTTCCGGAAGAAAATGGGACAAGGCGGAGGACGGATCGGATTTGGTTTTGACAATCGACCGCAATATAGAATTTTTTGCCTGCGACGCGTTGCGGAAAGCAGTGGAAAAACATGGAGCCGACGGAGGATCGGTAATCGTTATGGATCCGAAAACCGGGGCGGTCCTCGCAATGTGTTCTTACCCAGATTTTGATCCGAACGAATACTCCAAAGTTAAAGATATCAATGTGTTCAATAATCCGGCTATTTTTTATCAGTACGAACCCGGTTCTATTTTTAAAGCCATTACGATCGCCGCCGCGTTAGATCTCGGAAAAGTTACGCCGACTACTACATACAACGACGAAGGATTCGTAAAGGTTGACGACCGGACAATCAAAAATTCCGATGAAAAAGCGCACGGCATACAGACAATGACCGACGTACTTGACGAATCCCTGAATACCGGAGCCGTTTACGCCGTCCAAAAAATTGGCGCCGAGGCTTTCAAAAAATATGTCGAGGATTTTGGGTTTGGCACGGCAACCGGAGTTGGTCTGGATTTTGAAAATAAAGGAAATATAAGTTCTTTAGGGAAAAGGGGCGATATCTGGAGCGCGACCGGTTCTTTTGGGCAGGGAATTTCCGTGACGCCGATCCAGGTCGTATCGGCTTTTTCCGCCATTGCCAACGGGGGAAAACTGGTTAAGCCTTATATCGTCGACGAAATAAGGAAAAGCGACGGTGAAGTTGTTAAGACCGGTCAGCAAGTTGTAAGGCAGGTTATTTCTTCCCGCACCGCGACTCTTTTGGGCGGGATGTTGGCTTCGGTCGTTGAGCACGGTCATGGAAAACGCGCCGGGGTTCCGGGATATTTTGTCGCCGGGAAAACCGGAACGGCTCAAGTCGCGAAAAAAGACGGAAGCGGCTACGAAAAAGACGTAACCGTCGGTTCTTTCGTCGGGTTCGCACCGGTTGAAGATCCGAAATTCGTGATGCTCGCCAAGATCGATCACCCGCGTGATACGATTTGGGCCGAAGCGACCGCCGCGCCGCTCTTTGGCGAAATTGCCAAATTTATGCTAAACTATTTTAAAGTGCCTCCAAGCAGGTAATTTGATTGTTAATTTGTATTTATGAAAAAAATAGTTCAGAAAATTTTATATGTTCTGTCCCGCGCGGTTTTGAAAAAATACAAGCCGGGCGTGATCGGCATTACGGGAAGTATGGGTAAGACCTCGACCAAAGAGGCGGTCTTCGCGGTTTTGTCTTCAAAATTCAAGGTCCGTCAGAATTTAAAAAATTACAACAACGAACTCGGCGTGCCTCTTTCCGTTCTTGGTTCGGAATCAGGGTACAAATCAATTTTCAAATGGTTGGGAGTAATTTTTCACGGCGTTAAACTTATTCTATTCCGCGACGCCGACTACCCGCAAATTTTGGTTTTGGAAATGGGGGCCGATCATCCCGGCGATATAAAATATCTTACGGATTTGGCGCCGTGCAGGGTCGGAGTAGTTACGGGAATCGGGCCGGCCCATCTGGAATTTTTTGAAAGTATAGATAAGATTGTCAAAGAAAAAAGAATTATCATAAGCCATCTTGACCAGGAGGGTTTCGCAATATTGAACCGCGACGATGAAAAAGTTTACGAAATGAGGGATAAAACCAGAGCCAAGGTTTTGACTTACGGTTTTGACGCGTCTTCGGGAGTCCGGGCCCAGGAGGACAGCGTAATCGGCGACGGAGTGGAAATAAAAGGTGTCAATTTCAAACTTAGTCATGCCGGAGCGGTTGTCCCGATTTTTATTCCCGGGGTTTTAGGTAAACAGCATATTTACGCGGCGCTGGCCGGAGCGGCGGCAGGAATTGTTTATGGGATGAATCTTGTCGAGATTGCCGAGAGTTTGAAAAATTATAAAGCGCCCAAGGGCCGGATGAATCTTGTAGCCGGTATAAAAAGAACATTGATTATCGATGATACCTACAACGCTTCGCCGATTCCGACAAAAGTGGCCCTTGAAGTATTACAGTCGATAAAATTGCCGGCCGAGGACGACAAAAAATTCGCTGTGCTCGGCGATATGCTCGAACTCGGGAGTTTCAGCGAGGAGGGGCACAAACAAGTCGGCCGGGCCGTGACGGAGAATAAGGTTGATTATTTGGTGACGGTCGGCGAACGTTCCCGCGATATTGCCAGGGCGGCGCTCGAGGCGGGAATGAATGAGGATAGGGTTTCCAATTTCCCGACGCCGGAAGAGGCCGGGCTTTTTGTCCAAAATAAAATGAAGCAGGGAGATATAGTTTTAGCGAAAGGTTCACAAGGAATGAGGATGGAAAAAGTCGTGAAGGAATTGATGGCCGAACCGCTTATGGCCTCGGAGATGCTCGTCCGCCAGGATCCCGAATGGGCGAGAAAAAGAAAATAGTTTTTAATAAGAAAAAAAGTGAGTCGCACGGCTCGCTTTTCTGATATGGTGACAATTTAAAAGTTTTCTGATATACTGAAAATCAGTGAAAAATTCACGGCCCCATCGTCTAGCCTGATCTAGGACGCCTCCCTCTCACGGAGGAAACTCGGGTTTAAATCCCGATGGGGCTACCAGAATAAATTAGAAATCAATATAAAATATAGAAGTAAATTAACCGTGAAAGTAGCAATAGGGATTTAAACCAGGGAAGGGCCGGAAACCGTAAGGTTTCCGCTCGCGGAAATATTAAAACCGATTGGTTTTAAAGCGCAGGCCGACGATTCGGCCGAACAGTTTAACTCCCCGATGGGGCTACCAATATATACAACTTTCCAAAATTTTCCCGATTTTATCGTGGGCGGCCAATAAGGCCGCCCATTGTATTTTCAGCCAAATCTCAGTTTTTCTCGAAAGCAGGGTTTTTTGTCCCGCGCCCGGCGCCGTACCGCTGTTCTTATTTGCGAAGATGAAGTTAATTGTGTCAAAAATATAAAATATAATGTCAAAAATGGTACTATGCTCATTTCCTAAAATATGCTATATTATATCCATAATCTGCCTTATATTTTTTATTTATACCCCCCCCATTGGCGAGTTTATCTCTGGCGGAAAAAGTAATGTTCGTTTGGATTTGGAAAAGTAATATTTTAAATTAGCTGTTAAATCAGGATAAGTTAAAAATATGGAAAACAACAAAACCAAACAGTTCACTGTAACAGCTAGAAAAAAAGAAAGCGCCAGACGTAAACTTGCCGTGACCGCCAAGGAAAAGGAGAGTGCCCGGCTTAAACTTGCCGTGACCGCCAAAGAAAAAGAAAGCGTCAGAAGTAAACTAGCAACAGTTGCCAAGCAACTTGCCGTGACCGCCAAAGAGGCGGAAAGCGTTAGACGCAAGTTAGCGGTGACCGCCAAGGAAAAGGAGGGCGTAAGGAACAAGCTGGTAATAACTGCAAAAAAACTCGCCACTACCGCCAAAGAAGCGGAAAGCGTCAGACGTAAACTCGCCGTGACCGCCAAAGAAAAAGAAAGTATAAGAAGCAAGCTGGCAATGGTCGCCAGACAACTTGCGACTACAGCCAAGGAAAGGGAAGACGCTAGACGCAGCTTAGTGGTGACTGCAAAAAATCTAAAGATAAAAGCCAAACAGCTCGCCAAGACTGCTGAGGAAAAAGAATATGTCAGGGGTAAATTAGAGGTGACAGCAAAGCAACTAGCAACTACAGCGGAAGAAAAAGAGGAAGTAAGAAGTAGATTAGCGGTAGTTGCCAAGAAGCTCGCCGCAACTGCCAAGGAAAAGGAAAACGTCAGACAAAAGTTAGCTGTAATCGCGAAGCAGCTGAAAGATAAAGCCATACAACTCGCCGTGACCGCCAAGGAAATGGAATTGGCAAACAAAGAATTGAGGTCATTAGATTTGGCGAAAGATGAATTTGTTTCCATTGCTTCGCATCAGCTCCGCACGCCTCTTACTGCCCTAAAAGGATATGCAGGCATGCTTCTTGATGGAGATGCCGGACCAATAAACGATAAACAGCGCGAGTATCTTGTGGAAATGAAAAATGCCAATGACCGGATGATTGGTCTTATCACGGCGCTTCTTAACGTCTCAAGGGTTGATCTGGGTGTGTTCATCGTTGAACCAGAACGGCTAAGTCTTAAAAAGGTAGCAGAAGACGCGTTGAAAGATCTTGGCATGAAAATTGAGGGGAAAAAATTGCAGGTAGAGATGAATTTTGAAAACAATATTCCTCTAATTAATGCGGATTTAAACATTGTTCGGATGATTTTTCAGAATTTGTTTACAAACGCGGTAAAATACACGCCAGCGGGAGGAAAAATTAATATCAATATAAAAAAGGACGGCCCTAATGTTCTTATCTCAGTCGCGGATACGGGTTATGGAATTCCCAGTAATGTGCAGCCAAAGATTTTTACAAAAATGTTTCGGGCCGATAATGCGCGGATAAAGGATCCGGACGGTACCGGTCTTGGATTATATATTATAAAATCAACACTTGAAAAAACGGGTGGAAAAGTTTGGTTTGAATCGGTAGAAAATAAAGGGTCGACATTTTACGTTACTCTTCCGCTCGAGGGCATGAAGAAAAAAGAAGGAACAAAAAGATTAGAATTAAAATAAATTTTTATGGACACGCCGCGACAAAAAATTTTAATTATCGAGGATGAATTATCTATCCTGAATGGTATCTCGGATAAGTTTACGCATGAAGGTTTTTTAGTAACAAAAGCAGTCGATGGTCAAGACGGTTTGGATAAGGCGCTCAAGGAGCATCCGGATTTTATTATAGTTGACAATCTGATGCCCGATACCGACGGTTTTTATTTTTTAGAGAATCTTCGCAAGGACGAATGGGGAAAAAATTCTTTGGTTATTATGTGGAGTAATTCCCACGACTCCAGTACAATTGCTCGGGCAAAAAAAATAGGAATCATAGATTTTATGATCAAGAGTGAGTGGGAATACCGGGATGTGGTAAAAAAAGTGAGGGAATATATTGATGCTAAGTAATTTTTTATAGAATATTATAAAATAATATGCCCACGTTACAAAAGAAAGTCCATGTTTTGATCATTGATGACGACGAGGTTATGCGTCGCCTTTATGGAAGTTTAGTTGCAAAGATTGGTTATGAAGTAATCTATTCCCCGGACTCTATTCAGGGAAGAGAATTGGCCCGGCGTTTTCAGCCAGATCTTATTTTGATGGATCTGGAGATGCCATTGGAGGATGGGCTGAAAGCCTCCAGCAGATTAAGAGAAGAAAAGGAAACCGCCCATATCCCTATTGCTTTGCTTACTAATACCGATTTATCGATTGAAGCGGAAAAATGGATGAAAAAAATTTCAATAGAAGATTATATTCAAAAAGGCGTTAGTAACGAGGAATTCACCAAACGAATTAAAAATATTATTGAGAAGAAGCAAGCTTCGGCCAATGCCTGATTTCGCTACGGTGTAGGGCAATACTAAATAAAATTTTATTATGTTTCATACAATCTGGCACGATTTTCTTTACACTCCGCTTTTGAATATTCTGATTTGGCTTTATAACGTCCCGGCCTTTGAAAATTTGGGCGTGGCGATTATTTATCTGACTATCGCGATCCGCATCGTTCTTCTCCCGTTTACCATTGTTTCCGAGCGGAGTAAAATTCTTTACGAAAAGTTAGAACAGAAAATAAAAAAAATAGAACAAGATTTTAAAAACGATCCTATTCAAAAGAAAGACATAATCCGCAAGGTAATGAGAGAGCACCGGGTTAGTCCTTGGGCAAAAGTCATGGTGCTCGCGGTGCAGGCCCTTATTTTGGTGCTCTTGTACCAGGTTTTTATCGGCGGAATTAACGGCAAGCTTGGGGATCTCTATTCGTGGGTTGATCATCCCGATTTTATCAATACTAATTTTTTGGGATTTGATCTTGGTATCAGGAGTTTATTTTGGAGCGGTCTGGTGGGAGCGGTTCTTTTTCTCGAGATCTTTATTGATTATCGTAGCCGGCCGAGCGGTCTCGCTAAATCGGAGGTTGCCTACATGATTTTTTTTCCGGCCGCCTGTTTTTTCCTTCTCTGGATCTTGCCTATGGCCAAATCGATCTTTATCCTGACCTCGCTGATTTTTTCGATGATAGTTATTGTGATTAGGCAAAGAATAAAAATCAGAATAAAAGTTGAAGACAACGCGATTAAGATCGAAAGAGTAAAGGCATAAAGAATAATAAGTAAAGTTTCCAAACCGGCTGAAAAGCCGGTTTTTTGTTAGTATAAAAGGTTGACAAATTTTTTAGTTTTTGTTATAAAAACAACATGTAGACGGGGGCTGTAGCTCAAAGTCTGAAACAGCGTTTGGTAATGGCTTAGGTCATGACCAGCGCCGTAGACGAAGCAGAGCATTTGGGGGAAGGCGCGTGAGAGTAACTACTGGCGCCCGAACCAGAAGGTTGGAGGTTCAAGCCCTCCCAGCCCCGCCAGGTCTTAACAGCGAAGGGTTTTGCCCCGCTTTTGGCTAGAGCACCGCGAGGAGAAAGCGGAGTGTCGATGCCAAAAGAAAAGATGCTGGCGGGTTAAGCCGCTGGGGAGAGAGTCCGCTCCCGCTGTTAAGACCTCCTTCTCGGTTGCGGTTAAAAAGCGGAAGACCTCCGCTCGGCCGCAACCAGATGGCTCGTGGCTAAGCCCAAGGGGGCTAAAATGGGCCGGTGGGTTTTTCTCGAGCCACCGAGAGAACCCCGGAAGCTTCCGCGAGCCAAGCTCGCGTTAGCATAAAGTTGCGATCGGTGAAAGCCTTGCACTGGCTACGGTTCTGGCTACCGTGCCGATCGCGACCTGCACTGTTCCTGGGGGCGGAGCTCGCCCCACATCCCTCCGATTGGGCCAGAACAGTGCAGTCTTCCAAGCCCGGCGGCGGTTCTTTTCGCTGAACCGTGAGATCGCCGCCGGGCTCCACTAAACGTACTTCCAAGTGCGGAAACCCCGCGCGAGGAAGTCGTGATGTGTGTGTTGGATTGGCCTCCCCCACACGCTTGCCGGACGAACGACAGTTGGTCGAAAGACCGATAAGTAGCCGAAAGGTGAATGTTGTTTCGTCCGGCATTTTTTGTCTCTGACCTTGACAAAATCACCTTTTAGAGTTAGTATTAGCCATAGGGTAGATTTAACTTTTGAATCTAAATAAAACAAAATATGGCAGATTCCTTAGACAAAATCATGTATTCCTTTGTCGTGGAGGACGTCTTAAAGGGCTTTTTCATTACTGTCCCGCCGGGTTATGTTGCCTGCGTTTACGACTTGGGCAGGGGAGTTCTGAAAAAAGTTCTGCACCCCGGATTACATCTTAAAATTCCGTTCTGGCAGAGAGCTAAATTATTCAATACCCAAACCCTGGAATACAATATCAGTAAAGAATTTAACATTGAAAATATCAGAGCCTTGGGCGACGGTCCGATCGGCGCGGTAACGCTCGACAGCAAAAATATCGCGATCGAGGGGACGATTCTTTTACGGCTCGATATGGAGCAGATTCCTTACATCTGGCAAAATATCGGCGAGGATTTTGTGGAAAAAATTATCCGGCCGACAATCCGAAGCCGTCTCCGCATGATTGCCTCGCTTTACTCGGGCCAGGACATCGTCTCTCTTCAGAGAAACCAAATTGAGGTGGCGATTACTAATGAACTGGACAGAATTTTCCATCCGCGGGGAATCCACGTAGAAAATGTACTTCTCTCGGAAATCGGACATCAGTTTGTCAAAAGCGGAAACGCATAATCAATAAAAATAAACACGGACCCTTGACCGGGGTCCGTGTTTTGCTATACTGAAGTTAGCACTCTTGACACGAGATTGCTAACTGGTGTAAAATAGTTTAATATGGAAAAACGAAAGGAAAAACTGCTCCTATCAATCATCAGCGAATACATAAAAAATGCCGCGCCGGTGGCCTCAAAAATGTTGGCTGGGCGGGGCGGTTTTAAGTTAAGTTCGGCAACATTACGGAACGAAATGGCGGAGCTTGAGGAGGAAGGCATGATTTTCCAGCCGCATACCTCAGCCGGCCGTATTCCGACCGAAGCGGGATTTAATTTTTATCTTGCCAATCTCCCGGAGAAAAATCTGGAAATCGACGGCAAAGAAAAAAAAGAACTGGAACGGGCAGCGCGGGCCGATGAATTTCCTGAAAAAAGTCTGGCCAAAGTTTTGGCCGAACTTTCGGAAGAAGCAGTGATTCTCGCTTTCGGAAAAAACGACGTTTATTATACCGGGCTTTCCAACCTTTTTGCCAAACCGGAGTTTCATGATCAAAATTTGGTTTATCGGATTGGTGAAGTGGTTGATCATCTGGATGAAATAATCAGCGAGATTTTTGAAGAAACCAAAGAAGAGATAAAAATTTTAATCGGCAAGAAAAATCCTTTCAGTGAAAGTTGCGGAGCGGTTGTTTCAAGATATCGCGGAAAAAATAAAAAAAACGGCCTTGTCGCGGTGCTCGGTCCGATCAGAATGGACTACGGGAAAAATATCGCCTTGGTCCACGAGGTTAAGAATTTGTTAAATAAAATATAACTATGGCAGACGATAAGCAAAAAACTGAAGAAAAAAATGAAGAGGCGCAGACGGAACTGGAAGCGTGTAAAAAACAAGCCGAGGAATATTTAAACGGCTGGAAGCGGGCCAAGGCGGATTATCTTAATTTAAAAAAGGAGAGCGAAACAGCGAGCGCGGAATTGGCGCAATTTGTGGCGGGCGGAATGATGTTAAAATTTTTGCCGGTTTACGACGGCCTCAAAAAAGCCTGCGCGATGGAAACGAGCGGAGATAAATGGGCAGAAGGAATTTTAAATATCAAAAAGCAATTTGAAGATGTTTTTAAGAAATTAGGCGTGGAAGAAATTAAAACCGTGGGAGAAAAATTTAATCCGGAATTTCATGAAGCAATCAGCCGGCAGAAAAAAGACGGCGTGGAGTCGGATATCATAATTGGAGAAGTTGGCGGAGGATATATGATGAATGGAAAAACAATCATCGCGGCCAAAGTAATTGTTAGTGAATAAAAATTTAAATATTAATTTATAAAATTTATGCCAATTATAAGATTCAATCCCTGGGAACAATTTGGAGAATTAGACAGATTTTTTGACGAGAACGCGCCCGGTTTTGTCCCGGCGTTAGACATTTATCAAACCAAAGACGCGGTCATCGTGGAAACCCCGCTTGCCGGAATTGATCCGGAAGATGTGGAGATTTCCATTGAAAACGATGTCTTAACCGTCGACGGAAAAACCGAACGGCAAAGCGAAGTTGATGAAAAGAATTTTTACCGTAAAGAAGTCCGCTACGGAAGTTTTCATCGTTCGGTCCGTTTGCCCGTCGCGGTCGTCGGAAACAAAGCCGAAGCCAAATCGGAAAATGGAATGTTGAAAATCACCATCCCCAAAGCGCCGGAAGCAAAGAGCAAGGCGATAAAAGTTAAAGTGGTGAAGGGGAAGAAATAAGAAATAAAAAAACGCGCCACCGATAAGGATCTCGAATGACGCGTGATGAGCAAGGAAGGCGTCTCGCTAGAAGTAACCCACACTAGCCCGTACGAGCGTGTACAAGTCTGCCTCCGGGCAGGGGTTTACGATTTCGTTCTCGGGCGGATCCTTGGCAATACGCTTGAGAAAAACGACGTTGCAGTCTGCGTCCGCAATTTCCATCTTCCAAGAGGACGGCGTGAAACGCGCCACCCCCGACGGTTCCAACGCGCGACTCCAACGACGCCAAGAAATCATGAACGCTTCGTCGGGTTCTACCCAACGCGCGGGTCTGCGTAGGAGATTGCCAACGACGTTTTGGCCGTCGCTGCGGTGCTCAATTATGATCCACCCGCCCAGATCCATGCGCCGAAGTCGGTCAACGTCATTCTTGTTCATGTCGCTACCTCCCTCTTTCTGTTTGCGACGCGTTAATCTAATATCATTTAATCAAAAAAGTCAAGAGTAATTGTTTATAGATAGATTGTTCCGTGCATGCGGCGCGGAACAGAAATTTACAAATAATTAAGTATAAAAAATTATGCCAAAAATTTTAGGTATAGATCTCGGAACAACTAATTCCTGCATGTCCGTTATCCAAGGTGGCGAGCCGAAAGTGTTGGAAAATAAAGAGGGCGCGAGAACCACGCCTTCGGTTGTCGCTGTGACAAAAAGCGGTGAGAGAATGGTCGGACAGATTGCCAAGAGGCAGTCAGTGACCAATCCGGAAAACACGCTTTATTCAATTAAGCGTTTAATCGGTAGGCGATATGACGACGCCGAAGTTGGCCGCGACATGAAAGTTCTGCCTTTTAAAATTGTTCAGTCGGGAGTCGGCGTGAAAATAAAAATGTCCGACAAAGAATATTCTCCGCAGGAAATTTCCGCCATGGTCCTCCAAAAAATGAAAGCCGACGCGGAAGAAAAATTGGGAGAAAAAATTGAAGAAGCGGTAATTACCGTCCCGGCTTATTTTGACGACGCCCAACGTCAGGCGACCAAAGAAGCCGGAGAAATCGCGGGGCTCAAAGTGCGCCGGATTATCAACGAGCCGACCGCCGCGGCCTTGGCTTATGGATTAGACAAAAAGAAAGGCCAGCAAATTGTTGTTTACGATTTGGGCGGCGGAACTTTTGACGTTTCAGTTTTGGATATTGGTCAGGACACGGTTGAAGTTAAATCAACAAACGGCGATACTCATTTGGGCGGCGACGATTTTGACCAGAGAATAATCCATTGGATTTTGGATGAATTCAGAAAAGATCAGGGGATTGATTTGTCAAAAGATAATCTGGCCTTGCAGAGAATCAAGGAAGCGGCGGAAAAAGCAAAAATAGAATTATCAACCGCCATGGAATCGGAAATCAACCAGCCGTTTATCACTTCCGATTCTTCGGGGCCGAAACATTTGGTAATGAAAATGACGCGGGCGAAATTGGAAGAGTTGGTCGGAGATTTGGTCCAAGCGACTTTGGAGCCGTGCAAGAAAGCATTGGCTGACGCGAAGATGGATATTAAAGATATTGAAGAAGTGGTAATGGTCGGCGGAATGACGAGAATGCCGTTGGTTCTGCAGACCGTGGAAAACTTTTTTAGAAAGAAACCAAACCTGTCGGTAAATCCGGACGAAGTTGTGGCAATCGGCGCGGCAGTTCAGGCGGGCGTTCTTCAGGGAGAGGTGCGAGATATTTTATTGCTCGACGTAACGCCGTTAACTTTAGGTCTTGAAACCCTGGGCGGAGTAATGACTCCATTAATTAACCGCAATACAACAATCCCGACTTCCAAATCTCAGGTTTTTTCAACCGCGGCTGACGGACAGACATCGGTTGAAATTCATGTTCTGCAAGGCGAACGGCCGATGGCTCCCGATAACAAGACTTTGGGGCGGTTTATTCTTTCGGGAATTCCGACGGCGCCGCGCGGCGTTCCTCAGGTTGAAGTGACTTTTGATATTGATGCGAACGGGATTTTGAATGTTAAAGCAAAAGACAAGGCAACCAACAAAGAACAATCAATTACCATTACCGCGTCAACTGGTTTGTCAAAAGATGAAATAGAAAGAATGAAAAAGGAAGCCGATCTGCACGCCGAAGAAGACAAGAAACGCAAAGAATTGATTGATTTGAAAAATACCGCCGAAACAATTGTTTACACCACGGAAAAAATGCTGAAAGACGCGGGAGATAAAGTTAAGGCCGAAGATAAAAAAGCGATTGAAGAAAAAATTGAAGCGTTAAAAAAAGTGAAGGACGGAGAAGATAAAGAAGCTATCAAAAAAGCGGCGGACGATTTAGCGCAGACGGCGCAGAAAGTCGGCGCGGCGATGTACCAGCAGCAGCCGCCGCAGGGCGGTCCGGCAGCCGGAGCAGGCGGAACCGAGCCGGAGAAAAAAGATGATAAAAAGAAAACAGTGGAAGGCGAATACGAAGAAGTAAAATAAAATGGCAAAAGATTATTACAATGTTTTAGGCGTTTCAAAAGGAGCGAGCCAGGACGAAATAAAAAAGGCCTTCCGTGAATTGGCGCACAAATATCATCCCGACAAACAGGGCGGCAGCGCGGATAAGTTCAAAGAAATCAACGAGGCCTATCAGGTTTTGTCCAATCCCGAAAAACGCCAGCAATACGATCAATTCGGAACCACCTTTGAACAGGCCCAAGGCCAGGGTGGTTTTTCCGGTTTTGACGGCTTCCGCGATTTTTCCGGATTTGCCAACGGTTTTGATATGGGGGATCTTGGCGATATGTTCGGTTTTGGAGATATCTTTGGCGGCGGACGAAAAGCCAAGGGGCGGGCCGGACGCGGCCGCGATATTGAAGTGGAAATGGAAATAGATTTCCGCGAAGCGGTTTTCGGCGCGGAAAAAGTTTTGGATTTATACAAACCGAGCGCCTGCAAAAACTGCGGCGGCAGCGGAGCCGATCCAAAAAGCAAAATTTCAACCTGCGCGAAATGCGGCGGCGCCGGCCGGGTTCAGGTTGTCCAGCGGACTTTTTTGGGGAACATCCAGTCGGTTTCAACCTGCCCGGATTGCGGCGGCGAAGGGAAAAAGGCGGAGCGGGAATGTCCGAACTGCCACGGCAACGGAGTTATAAGCGATTCCAAAAAGCTCAAGATAAAAATTCCGGCGGGAGTTGATAACGGCCAAACCATCAAAATATCCGGCGAAGGGGAGGCCGGTAAACGCGGCGGCAGGGCGGGGGATTTATTTGTTACCTTCAGAGTCAGGCCGGACCGCGAACTCCGTCGCAAGGATAACGACATTTTAACCATTTTGGAATTAAGTTTTTCCCAAGCCGCGCTTGGCGAAAAAATCGAGATAGAAACCCTGGATGGAAAAATAAAATTAACCGTTCCGGCCGGAACGCAATCGGGACAAATTTTCCGGCTGAAGGGAAGAGGGGTTCCGCAGCTTGGCGGCTACGGAAGAGGGGACCATCTCGTGGAAATAAAAGTTTTGACGCCGGCCAATCTCACAAGGCGCCAGAAGGAATTGCTCGAAGAGTTAGCCCGCGAGTAGTTTTTGTGATATAATTAAATAATATTCACATAAACTCTTTTGTTTTATGCAATTTCTCCAATCAATCGACTGGGCGATGCCGACTTGGGATCTTTTTATCGTAATATTTTTCGTGATCGCCGCTTTTCTTTACGGGCTTTCGCTCGGACGGGACAGGGTCATTGTAATTTTGGTTTCAATCTACATGGCTCTTGCGGTCATTAATACCGCGCCGTATCTTAACGACTGGTCGGGAAAGGATATCAACGTCAATTTGGGGCCGAATTTCGCTTTCAAGGTAACTTTATTTTTGGGAGTTTTTATCGCCCTGTTTTTTCTTCTTTCAAGAAGCGCTCTCTCGCGGGCCTTTGGATCGTCGGGCGGCGGGGGAAGCTGGTGGCAGGTAATTCTTTTCAGTTTTCTGCATATTGGTCTTATGATCAGCGTGGTGATGTCTTTTCTGCCTACTGAAACGGCTGAACATTTATTGCCGCTAACGAGGCAAATTTTTACGAGCGAGCTCGGTAAATTTCTTTGGATTACAACGCCGATCGCGGCTATGGTTTTGTTCAAAGGCGGAAGCAACCGCGGCCGGCCGCCGCTTGTTGAGTAATTTTAAATAGTTATTACAAAAAACCGAGCCCGGGAAAGGGCTCGGTTTTAATTTCATTAATTTATTTACGGTTGCGGTACAGCCGGACGTTCAGGAGTTATTGTCAGGCGGATTTCTTTTGCTTCGAACTGGGCAGTCATCTTTATGTTCGCGTCAGAGGTGACGGAAATAATGTCGCCAGCTTTCAAATCGGACAATTTCAATTCCTCCGTGGTAAATGCCTGCGGCGGCGCGGGAGGAGTTTCGTTGGGCGCTAAATTTCCCGTGCTTTGTCTATATTTTTCAAATTCAGCGGCAAATTCGTCCGGCGCTTTATTGGTTTGTTTTAGGATTTTTGTGTTTTCGCTTACCGTGATTGTTCTTTCCTCAGGCGCCTGTTCGGCCAGAGGATTGGCGACTGTCGGATCTGCTTTTATAGTAATTTTATTTTGGGCAACTGCCGATATTTTTCCGGAGATGGTAAAAATTTCTTCCGGTTCGGGGCGTAGCAAGCCGGATTTTTCAAGTTTGGCGCGGGCGGCATCAAAGCCGGCCTGGTAAGAATTATTTTGATTTCCGCCGAGAAGGCTAAGGACGGGGTAGTTTGCGTTGTTAGAGTTGATAGAGTAACCAGCATAGAAGGCGGCCAAAAGAATTATAAATAGGCCAAGTGCGATAATGAGGATTTTTAAAAACGCTGCAGTTTTTTTGGGCCTGGGTGTTAGCTCTTGTTCCATAAATTTTAAGGTTAGTTTAATAATTTTGTGGAAAGATTATTTAATTATACCACTCTATTCTCCCTTGACAAAATGGCTAAAACGGATTTAAGTATATGGAGGCTTGTCTCGGAGTGAGACAGGTTTTTGTTCGAAAGCAGCTTCTCGGCCAAAAGCCGGGAAGGGAGGGAAAAAATGAGGCTGTTCGTTCTTTTCATTCTGGTACTTGGGGCGACCCAGGCATCGGAGGCCTTGGCGAGCGAGAGCTCACCTATTGGCGAAGCAGGGCAGGCCTACGAGGTCAGGCCCCGCGACCGGCTCGAGCGGGTGGCGGCGCATTTCGGCGTGACGATCGGAGAAATCATCTCCGCCAATCCGCCGCGCGCTTTCATCCGCGAATGCGTTGGCCAGCGCGAACTTACGCTCCGTAACGGCGAGACGATCACTGTCTGCCGGCGGGTTCATTACGGACTTATCGCCGGAAAGACGCTCATCATCCCGGTTCCACGCTTGATTGTCGAATCGGAAAATGTCCGACTTGACGCGGAAAACACGGCTCTTGAGGCCGAACGCGACCAGGCCGAGAGAGAGAGCGATTTGTTGAAGCAAGAGCGCGACGCTTTGCGCGCCGAACGCGATGAACTGAAGCGGACGGCCGAAGCAGCGCTTCGCGAGAAGGCCGAGATCCAGGGCCGCTACGACGAGCTGAAGCAAGCTTCTGCCGTGAGGCCGGAAAATAATGTGAACTCTCCGGCCGAAAGCAAGAGTTCCGCGCCTTCCGCGATGTATAATCGCGAGGCGTTCTTCTTCGTCATTCTGGCGATCATGGGATGCTCCCTGATTGTCATCGCACACAGGCATTTTACCCGTCCCGGATTGAAACTGAAGCGATCGGTCGAAGAACTCCGGCGCGAACGGGCGAATTTTGAAATCGTGCGTTCCGCCTTGGCGGAAGAAGGCAAGGAACTTGCCGAGCGGCGGCGCCGGCTCGACGCCGAGGATCTGGAAATTCGCACGCAGAGGTCGACGCTTGAGCGCGACCAGGAGAGTTTGCGGACTCAGCGCGATGAACTCGGCAAGTGGGAAGAGAGCTTGAAGGCAAGGGCAGCCGCCCCTGTGTCCGAGAAGCCGAAGACAGTCACTGCAATCGGCGTCCCGCCGATTTTCTCGCCCGTTCCGACTGGCGCGGAAAAAGCCAAGACCGAAGCGGGACTGCTGCAGGTCATGGTTGCCCGCGGGCGCCAACTCCTCGAAGAGGATTTCCGGACGCTTGCCGGACGCGAAGCAGCTTGCACGGCCCGTGAAAAGGCCATTGAGCGTCGGGTTGCGGCGCTTGATTCATTGCGGCAGGCCCTTGAAGACCGGGAGAAGAACCTTACCACAAAAGAACACGGGGTCGAAGAGTTGCGCAGGACCTTCAGCAGCGGGAAAGCCCGTTGCGACCTAACGGACATCGCCCAAACTGAACGGGAAGAGAATCTCGTTAAGGGTTTTGCCGATTTGACGGCTCAGAGAGACCGTTTGGACAAGGAATTCGGCCAAAGGCAAATTGACCTTGACCGGCGTGCCACAGAGATCGACGGCAAGGTCCGGATGTACGACGAGGACATCGCTCCGGCGATCAAAAAGGCCCGGGAAGACCTCGCCGCCCGTGAGGCCGCTTTCGCCGAACGGGAGCGTGGGCTTGCGGAAACGGAAAGAAGCAACACGGCCCGTGCCGAAAAGCTTAGCGAAGACGAGCGCGCTTACGAACGCCGGATGCAGGAACTGAAGCAGACAGGCGACGACCTCGATCTGCGCGCTGAAAAGTTGGGCGAAGGCGAGCAGAAACTCAGCGAAGAACAGCTTGAGCTGAAGAACAACCGCGACGCCTTTGCCAACGAAGTCGACGCGGCTAAGGGTATTCTTACCCGGGCCAAGCGCAAGAAGGAAATCGTCGCCACGCTCGAAGAACGCGAAGCCGAAGTCGCTCGGCGCGAACGAGAATGTGAAGCGCGCGAAGGCACGCTTCAGTCCTGGTCGGAGCGGCTTAGCGAACGGGAACGAAAGGTTGTTCTTGCCGAGCTTCCGACAAGTGGGATACCCCACAGGCCGACACTGGCGCCGGCGTTTCCGCCTCTTCCGTTGCCCGGAGATATTACCCCTGGCACAAGCGCCGACGACGACAATCCTACGGTCACTTTCCAACCGCCGACGGACGAGGAAATTGATCCGAGGGCCGCGACCCACATTGAAATGAACCCCGGCCCGGCAATGGTAGTTGATTCTGTTGATATTGAGGGCGAAAGGGTAATCGGAACTTCCGAAGAACCGTCCGCCCCCGCAGCGGACTTGACGGTGCCGGACGGCTCGCTAACCTGCCGGCGCGAGGAGGACGGTCAGGAAGTTGATCTTGCCTCCGCTGAAGCACATATCGGAATCTGCCGGTCGCCGGCCGGAGCAGAGTCACCGCTCCGCGAAACCGGACCGCACATTCCGGTAGCGGCAGAGCCAATGCTGCACTCGGAAAGTTCTTTTTGGTGCAGCCTCTGCAAACGGGATATCCCTATGGATGACATGGATGCCCACCAGAAGCTGCATCAAGAGCAGGAAAACCACGGCCCGCTTGGCCAGGGATAAGTGAAAAGCAGGAGGAAGCACAATGCCGGACAATAAGCTTATTGTCCGGCGTTTTTTTATTTTGCCTTTATGCCGTAGGCGGAAAAGTGGGAAGTATATTGTGAGCGAGCGGTAGCGAGCGAACTCTGCTCAAATGAGAATTCTAAAGGAGGATACTCCTTTAGTCGGAGGGCGGAATATAATAATCATCCGCCTGACGATACTTTTTGTACTAATTTTTTTATGCTATACTATATTAATATCAAAACATTTCGCTTTATGAATATGCGAATGCGATTTTTTCTTATTTGTCTGGCCGTAATTCTTTTTAGTACGGCCGGTGGTTTAGGTTTGCGTTTTGCCTTGGCTGCCTGGCAGGAACCGACCGCGGCTCCGCCGGACAATAATGTTCCCGGACCGATTAATGTCGGTTCGGGCGCCCAGACGAAAGACGGCAGTTTAAATATTGGCGGCGTTTTTACCGTTGTCGGAGCGGGAAGCGGAGCGGTGATCGGCAATCCCACCAATGGCAACATGGGTGAAGGCTCGTTGAACGCGATAAAACTTTGCATCAACGGCGTTTGTCAGACGAACTGGCCGACCGCTACAGATGTTTTTATTCAAGGCGGCAATACTTTTGGAATCTTGGCTACGCTCGGAACAAATGATAATTTTGATTTAGCTTTCGAAACAAATGGTGTGGAAAGGATGAGGATTGATACGGCCGGAAAGGTTGGTATAGGTACTGCTACCCCGGAGATGTTTTTACATGTAAAAACATCGGAAGCATATCCATTAAAATTGGAAAGAACGGGTACTGGCGCGGGTTTATTCGGTTTTAGTCCGTTAATGAATAGTTCGTCGGTAGACATGTTTCTAGAAGGTGCCCAGGCCAGCACCGGCTTTGTTTTGCGTTCGCGGAATTCAAGCAACACTCCGGTTAACGCCCTGGGAATCGACCGGGACGGCAATGTCGGTATTGGGACGACAAGTCCGACCGTCAAATTGCAAGTTGCCGGCGGGGACGTAAAATTGGATGTTGACAGGTATCTTCTGTGGGGAAATGCCTGGGGCATCAGGCAAACGAGCGCTACTTCCAATTTTGATTTTGTTTACGGTGCACCGAAAGTTTCCATCACAACGGCCGGAAATGTCGGTATCGGAACAACTACTCCAAGTTATAATTTGGTAGTGAGCGGAGCTTCGCCCCGCGAATATATTTGGGCAACAAGCGGCAATCCGGAGCTTGATTTGGGAGACGGAACAAACCATTGGTCAATT
>JBGSRW010000010.1:0-70058 GCA_041737355.1 Patescibacteria group bacterium
TCGGTGTTTTGACTTTAGTACTTAAAGAAAAATGGTTGGAAAAAATTCTTTTGACTCTTGTTTCCCTTGCCTCGGGCGCTCTGATGGGCGGGGCCTTTTTGCATCTTCTGCCTGAGGCCGTAGAAAAAGCCGACAGCCGGATTTTTGACCGGCAACACCGGTTTAACGATCAACAACGCGACGGTGACCGTCAAAGCCAACTCCTCGCAATTTGATTATCCCAAAACACTGGTTATCGATTTAATCGGTAATAATCCCGAAATGGAAAAAATCGCCCAGGCTGTCGGCGGCCAAGTTTCAACTTTTCCGGAAGGCGAGACAAAACCGGAGGGAGCGGCGGTGTTGATCATTATCGGTAAAGAGTAAAAAATTGTAATTTATAAATTTATGGAACAAGATCAAAAAAAGAAAGAGTGCGATTGCGGGGACGAGTGCGATTGCGGCAGGCATGGGGGTTGTAAAATGCATCTCATGATCCCGGCTCTGCTTTTGGCTCTGGCCCTTTTCGGCGGCCTCTTTATGCTTGGCGACCGGCTTTACGCCTCGCGCCAATCCGGAGGGCTGACGGTTACCGGTTCGGCGAAGAAAACGGTTAATGCCGACCTCGCCAAATGGACAACTAATTTTACGAGGCGGGCCAATATCGACAATCTGGCGGATATCATCGCCAAAGTGGAAAACGATAAAACAAAAATTACGAAAATCGTGACTGATCTCGGCATCAAGGCCGAAGGTATCACTTTTCTTCCGGTCCAGACGGACGCGATTTACGAGCAGCTTCCCGGCTACGGTTACAGCCAGAATATTATTGGCTACAACGTCCGGCGGGAGATCAGGGTGGAAAGCGGGGATATTGAGAAAGTTGACCGCCTGGCCAACGAAACGGGAAAGTTTATAGATCTTGATCTCGTCCCGGAATACCAGCGGACTGAATACTACTATACAAAACTCTCCGAACTCCGCCCCGAGCTTTTTGCCGCGGCGACCTCCGACGCGAAAACCAGAGCCGAAGCGATTGCCAAAGGGTCGGGTGTCACGGTCGGCGAACCAACCTCGGCCAAGACCGGAGTGATTCAGATTCTTCCGCCGAACTCTACCGAGGTAGCCGACTACGGAGCATATGATCTCTCAACCAAAGAAAAAGAAGTTTCCGCTACCGTCTCGGTCACTTTTGTTCTAAAAAAATAGAAAATTTATTAAGGAGCAAAAAGGCGCGCCGCAGGGTGCGCCTTTTTTCGTTTAGTGGTAAAATAACGGAGAAAGGAGACAAAAGATTATGCCTAAAAAAATTTTATTGATTACTGCGATTTTTTCGCTTTTTTTATTTTCCGTCCCGCCGGCCCTGGCGCACCAGCCGAGATTTGTCCGTGAGGCGAAAAATATCGAGGTTCAAAATCCGGATATTTCCCAGGCTTTTTACGGGGAGTTTACCGGCGAGCCGGTCGTCTACGAGATTAAAGCCGAGAAGTCCTTCGAACTTTATATCGGTTTGCTTGTTCCCGATCTTTCCGGGATTAAAAAGGACGTTTCGGCACAAGTTATTCTCCAGTCCGAAACCGGAGAAAAAGAAATTTTAAATCTCGACGGGCAAAATTACAAGTGGACTAAATTTTTTGAAGAATTCGCCGGCGACGATTATTGGCAGGGTCCGGAAGGCCGGAAGGAAGACGCCGAGCCCGGGACATATATTGTTACCGTTTCCCGGCCGGGTAATTTTGGGAAATACGTTCTGGCAATCGGGGAGACCGAGTCTTTCCCGCCGGGCGAGACGATAAAAACTCTCTGGACGTTGCCGGCCCTTAAAAAAGATTTTTTTAACAAATCCCCCTGGTCGGCTTTCAACAATAAAATCGGAAAATATCTGGGAGGATTCGTTCTGGTATTGGTAATTTTTGTGGTCGCGGCAGTTGTTATAATCAAAAAAATAACGAGAAGAATTAAGAGATAAAGAGCTGTTACTTTTTGATTTTTGTTCCGTATTAAAAGACAGAAGCTTCATTTTAGATCTAAAAACCATATGGAAAACGAATTGAAAATTATTAAGGAATGCCAGGCCGGAAACTTTAATGGCTTCGGCGTCCTTTACAAAGCGTATATCAAAAAGATTTACGACTTCATTTATTACAAAACTTATCACAAGGAAACAGCCGAAGATATCGCGAGTTCGGTTTTCATGAAAGTTCTGGAAAATATCAAAAGCTACAAGCCCGGCCGGGGAAGTTTTTCCGCCTGGCTTTACGGTATCGCGCGGTACGCGGTTATTGACCATTACCGGACTATTAAGCCGGAAATCCCGGTTGAAGATATCTGGGACATGCCGGGAAAGGGCGATCTGACGACGGACATTGATGTTAAAGATCAGCTTGGGGAAGTCCGCAAGCATCTGGCCAAATTCAAGCCGGTCCATCGGGAGATCGTCATGCTCCGCCTCTGGCAGGAATTATCCTACCGGGAAATCGCGGAAATTATCGGAACGAGCGAAGCCAACTGTAAAATGATTTTTTCAAGAATCATCGGAAAATTAAGGAAAGAGATGAGCTTGCAGGCTTTTGTTTTTTTCTTGTCGATGGGATTATTCACCAAATAATCAGTATAAAATAATAAATATTAACTTTAAATATATGGAAAGAATCGTCGAGAAAATTTTAGCGGAAATTTTTACGATTGATCCGGAATTAAAAAAATTTCAAAAAGAATTGGAGGCAACCATGGCTACCATGATAAAAAATAAGCCGGAAACTAAATTTGACAAGGCTTTTGAGGAAGAACTTAAAATGAAACTTTTGGCCCGGGTCGAGGAATTGGAAAAAGAAGCGAAGAACAAACCGTCTCTCTGGAAAAATTTAAATTTTTGGCGGGGATTTTCCCTGGCCGCGGTGGCCGCCACGTTTCTTTTGCTCGTTGCCATGCCGGCCATAAAAAACGGGCAGCTTGTTCTGCCAAACTTCAAGGGCAATTCTCCGGCCGCAATTTTTGGGGCAATAAATGTTGAAGAAGCCGGCGAGCGGGCTTTCGGGGACCTCGGGGGAAGCAGCTCCGCTCTCTCGGAAGCCAATCTGGAAAAAGCGCTTTCCTCTTCCGCGCCAATGCCCGGCTACACTCCGCAGACCTCGTCTTCTTCCCGCGATGCAGTCGGTCTCGGCGGAGGCGGGGGAACCTCGGCCGTCGCGCCGGACATAAAAATAATGCCGCCCCAGTACGCGACCAAATACAACTATGTTTATGCCGGAGAGGATTTTTCCCTGCCGGAAACAGCCGAGGTCGAAGTCCTGAAACGCCTCAAGGGTTACGGCAGTGAAAACTTAAGTTCCATTTTAGGGAATATCGGTTTCGGCCTCTTGGATACGAGCAAATTATCCAATGTCAAAGTCCAATATATGTCGCTCGCCGAAGACCGCGATGGCGGCTACATGCTCGATTTAAATCCGTACGAGGGGACATTGTCTATGTATGAAAACTGGAACCGGATGCCCCAGCTTGATTATTCGGCCCAGCCGCGCCTCAGCCAATCCGATGTTCCGTCCGACGAAAGACTAATCGCCGCGGCGAACGAATTTTTGACCCGCTACGGGATTGATATTAAAAATTACGGAACGCCGAAGGTCAGCCAAAGCTGGAAGCTCGGCTATGCCGGAGCGAGGGCCGAGGACGTCTGGATTCCCGATGTCATGACCGTGCAATATCCATTTGTTTTCGACGGCAAAGAAGCCTGGGAGCAGGGCGGTTACGACCGGGCCGGGTTTATGGTGAATATCAATATCAGGACAATGAAAGCGGCCGGACTTTACGGGCTCCAGACGCAAAATTATCAAAGTTCAAATTACGCGGCGGAAACAGACAAGGAGCGGATTATGAAATTCGTCCTTCAGGGAGATCTCTGGCCGCAGGGAATCTACCCGGGAGAATCTTTCCAGGTTAAAGAAGTCGAGGTCAAACTCGGAACGCCGAGAATCGAGTATATGAGATATTGGCGGTATCAGAATAATCAGAACGACGAGCTTTTTGTTCCAGCCATAGTTTTCCCGGTAATAGAAAAAACTCCGGCCGACGATTATTCAAACAAAGAAGCGGTCGTCATCCCTCTCGTCAAGGAAATTTTGGACAGCGTTACGGCTGAACAAAATATTGTTCCAACCCCGATGCCGCTTGATATAGTTGAACCGTCTCCGGCGGAAGAGGTGAAAAAGTAAAAATAAAAAAATAAAATAAGCGTCTCGCCCTTTGGGCGGGCGCTTTTATATATGATAAAATAGAAGAAGGGAAGTTTTCGGCGGAAAATTTAATCAAAACATAATTTATAATGATAAAATGAAGCCATAAGGAGACAAGTGAGAGTCTCCCGGCTCTTTTACAAGGAGGAAAAAAAATATGCAAAACAGAAAACTATCCGTTCTTTTCGTTTTCGTCTTCGCGGCTCTTGCCCTCTCCGGATGGAGTTGCGGCAACGGCTACGGCGTCAATAACAACGAACCGGAGACAAGTGGCGGTCCCCAGACCTATCAAAACAGCGAGTGGGGAGTAAGCTTCCAGTATCCGGAAGGTTGGCAATACCGCGAGTACCGGGAAACAATCGAGGGTGCCGAAATTGTCACCTTGGCTTTTTCCGACACCTCGCTTCCCGAAACTTTGCCGCCCGAACCGGTTTTCCCGATAATGGTTTCGCGCGATGTGAGAACAATCAGCGAAGCTGCCGTGGCGCACGCGGACGCCATCTCCATTAGCGACACAACCTTGGGAGGAAGATCAGCTAAAATAGTTACGCGCTATTCTGAAATCTTGGAACAAAATTACAGCATATACCTTATAGCCCTGGGCAGCGGATCAATAAAATTTCTGCCAATGGATACAAGGTATGTCTCCGTTGCTGAAAGCATGATCAACACCCTCACCGAGAGAGAGTAGGAGATAGGCCGTGAAAAAAATATTGGTGAGCGCGTTGACTATTGTACTCTTTGCATTAATCCCTCGCCCGGTTTGGGCAGAGGGATTTCTGTACTTGCCGATTACCCGGACGCCGGTTATTACTGCCGGTTTCTGTGGCTACCGGACTGCCTCAGGCGCCTGTCACGGCGGAATTGACTACGACGTTCGCGATGATGGAGACGGAATTTACGCCGCCGCCGCAGGTGTCGTGGAAGCGGTAAGTGATGGTTGGTCAAATACGCGGCGAGATAATATTGTCAGCTACGGCAACTCGGTCCGTATCCGCCATCCAAACGGCTATCTGACTATCTACGGCCATCTGAAAAGCGGCACTCTGCTTGTCCGGGTCGGCGACTATGTCCGGATCGGGTCGGCGCTCGGAGTCGGCGACAATTCGGGCTGGTCAACCGGATCGCATCTTCATTTTGAAGTGCGCGATCCGGGAAACCACAAGGTTGACCCGTATGGAGAGAGCCCGAGTTATCCGAACTGCGGGGCGAATCCGCTTTGGGTAAATTGTCCGCCGCTTTCGCCCGACGACGTTGACCAGGACCGCGACGGATACAACCTGCTCGTTGACTGCGACGACCTTAACAGGAACATCTATCCCGGAGCGACGGAACTTTGCAACGGCGCTGACGAAAACTGCGATACGATTCCCGACGACCGCTGGGCGGCCCTTGGTATGGCCTGCGCCGTAACGCCCCTGCCTGGCTGCGAGCGGAGCGGAATCTACGAATGCAGTTCCGACGAAACAACAATCGTCTGCAACGCCGATCCGACAGTCGGTGCCGAACGGTGCAACGGAATCGACGACGACTGCGACGGGGAAACCGACGAGGATTGGCGGACCGGACTCGCGGTTGATCTCGGACGGCCCTGCGATGTCGGCGAAGGCGAATGCTTCCGGACCGGCGTCTGGGAGTGCGAACCGGGCGGACGGGGAGTCGTCTGCGGCGCGGAATATGTTTACGGTACCGAAGAAATCTGCGACGGGCTTGATAACGACTGCGACGGCGACACGGACAATTTCTGTCTTTGCCGGACGGCAAGCCCGTACCCGAATTGCCTCTGCCGCGATTGCGACGCTTCCTGCGGTTACGGGAAAGTTTGCCTGATTGTCGGGTTTAATACCGACGGAAGCGTTATTCATACCTGCGCGTCAAACGGCTGCTACGGCTGTTCCGGTGCCTGCATTAACGATTATTGTCTTGATTCGCCGATGGATTATTGTATTGATTCAGCCTATTCTTTTTGCGGCAGCCATTGTCCCTCCTGGTAAAATCAAAAAAAACGCCAGCTCGCGTTACCGGGCTGGTTTTATTTTGTCATTTTTATGTTTTTAACGGGGTTGACAAAAACCGATTATAATGATAGTTTATTTATATTATCGACAAGTTGAAAAAGAAGAAGGGAGGGGGAGAATGAGAACCGAAAAGATCGCCTGTCCGCACTGCCACGGGCTCAAGAATTGCGCCTGTGAAGTTTGCGGATCCGGTCCCAAGGGGACAAAGAAGCTCGGGACTTGCCGGGTTTGTAATGGTCGGGGCTACGCGGGGATCGAAGTTTTTCCGCCGGAGGCGAAGAGCGATCCCGCGCGCGGCGAAAAGGACAGGGGGGAGGCTTTGGAGGGAAGGGAGAAAAGATGAGAGTGACAAAAGACGTCGGGGGCGTGGGGTTCTGCAACCATTGCAAGGGACGCAAGACCTGCAGCTGCGACATCTGCGTCCAGCAGGGCGGAACCTGCGGGCAATGCGGCGGCCTCGGACACTTCGTCAAGGCCAGTCCGCCTCTCCCGCCGGAGTTCAGGGTCAGGACCGAGACCGCCGGTAAGAACAAGAAATAGCCGGCTTCCGCGTCTTCGGGTTCCAAAGGGGAGAGAAAGGACAGGGAAATTGGCGAAGAAATGGATTGCCTGCCCGCACTGTCATGGCGGGAAGATCTGCGAGTGCGAAGGATGTCGGAGTGAATCTCCGAAAGGATTTTTGCCCGGTCTTTGCCGCGGCTGTTCTGGGAGCGGAGGCCACTGGGCGATTGTTCCCGAGGGGAATGACCGGTTCTCGCGCGTCGCGGAAGTCGATGACGACGGAGGCAACAAGGCGAGCTAGGCAGCCGGGCCGGAGGTAAGAAATGAAAGGCAGCTGGGTTCGCTGCAGACATTGTTCCGGTAACAGAAGTTGCGACTGCCATGAGTGCCGTTCGCCCCGCGGCAAGGGTTTCGAGGCGGGCATCTGCCGGTACTGCGAAGGTCTGGGCGGCGACTGGAAGGGTAACGGTCCGCAAAGTCCGCGGCTCATCGCGCCGCGCCGTCCGGCCAGACATCTGCCCGATCGTCCGAAAAGGTAGGAGGCCGAAAAAAGTAGGAGGGAAGTAAAACAACTTGTCGTGTCGTGCGCCTCGGGCAATGCTCGCGGCGCTTTTTTATTAACTGGCCCGAAATTTTGAAGCCGCAGGCGAACAAAATTCCGTTGGCAGTTAATAACTCCGCTCCAATTTTGCTCCAATAAAAAGTTTTGCAAGAATAATAAAAAAAGTTGTTCATGTTTCGCGAAGCGCGGGCGCGAATAGCGCGTCCCGTTACGGGCGCAGCGCTTCGCCGGGAATCTAATCGCAAAATTGAGGCCGGGGTTTTTCTTGACAATATAAGATTTTTATATTATAAAGAACTGAAACAGCAGGGAAGGGAGTAAGAAAGATGAGGCCGATCCGAATTGTCACGCTCGCCCAGCCCAAAGGGGTAAGGTACCGGGAGGACGAAGAAATCAGGAGCATTGTCGGTATTCACGCCGGGTGCGGCGGGGAATTTTGCCTGGTCTACTTTTCAAGCGGCTGGTCCGAGCTCGTCTGCCGGTGCGGTATCCGCTTCAAGGTTCCGGCAAGGCGGATGACCTACCGCGAGCTCAGGTTCTTCTTCGAGGGGTCAAAACCGCTGCGGCGAAGGAGGAAGCGATGAAATCGATTCCTCTCACCAATACCGGCGAGATGCTCATTCCCTCCGAAGAATCGGAGTTGACCGACGACAGCGAACTCCGGGACGGCATGGGTCTCGGGCGGCACGACTGGAAGGGCTGCGCCGGCGGCGAGTTTCAGATCTACGAGGTGATCAGCGGCTGGACCCTGACCTGCATGGGTTGTGGCATGCAGCGGCAGATTCCGCGCGAGGTCAAAACCGTCGGAGAGCTCCGCGCTTACGCGGAAGAATTTTTCAAGGAGTGAGTCGAGGAGGCCTCGAGACTGTCGAAGCGGCAGTCTCTATTTTTTTACAAAAAATAAAAAAAATAAAACCGCGAAAAGTTTTTCGCGGTCGTGAGTGATCTCCTTTTCCGGATTCAGCCTTTCTTCTCCGGGAGCCGCTGTCCACAGGCCGGGCAGAATCCCGCCGCCCGCGCTTTTGCGGCCCAGGCCAGCTTCTCCGCCTCTTCTTCTGCCAGGCTCCCGCCGGGGTGGTGCAGGTTGTCGTTGTTGCAGAACGGGCAGTTAGTCAGGTATTGTCCGTAGCCGACCTCGCCGCCGTGTTGGGTTTCCCGTTTCTCGAACCCGCAATGTGGACAGATGAAGCGGTAGTCGTCGAAGATCTGCCGAGTGAGGCTCGTGTCTGCCTCGCGATAATAGCATTCGCCCATCTCGCCGCATTCCGGACACTTTGCCTTTGCCATCTTACCTTTCCTCCTCGCCCTTTCCTTTGGGCGGGAAATATCCCCGGCCGCCGCCGTTCGGCAGAAGAAAAGAAATCGTCCCGTCATCGGCCGTTTCGACCGGCGTGTTCTTGCCGAGCATGAAAGTCTGGTTCGGAAGATTCTTCCATGGCCCCCGCTCGGCTTCGAATTGCCGGGCGTAATTGACGAGCAGAAAGTGGACAAGAATTCCTTCGGTCCAGACCCGCTTTACGGTTCCCCGCCAGGCGTATCCGGTCGTGTCGTGGATTTTCAGAGCCCGGCCGCAGAGTCCTCTCCGGCCGAGAAGTTCTTCGAGTGTCATTCCCGGCCTCCTTTCAAACCTCGGTTAAGTTTAACTTTTTAAGTCAATTTGTCAAGGTACCAAGTTTCTGCGATAATATGGGAAGATGGAAAACATCATTGAAGTAAAAAATTTGGTAAAAAAATACAACGGTCTCGCCGCGGTGGACGGGATTTCTTTTGGCGTGGCGCCCGGAGAAATTTTTGCTTTTTTGGGGCCAAACGGCGCCGGGAAAACCACAACCATCAAGATGCTCACAACTCTCCTGCATCCGAGTTCCGGCGAAATGCTGATGAACGGTTTTGACCCGATGAAGGAAGAAGACAAGGTCAGGCAATCGTTCGGAATTGTTTTTCAGGATCCGAGCCTGGACGACGAACTCACGGCTTACGAGAACATGTATTTTCACGCCGTCTTGTATAAAACTCCGAAGGCCGGGCGGGCCGAACGGATAAAACAGCTTTTGGAATTCGTCGAACTCTTTGACCGAAGAGGCGATCTGGTCAAAAAGTTTTCCGGCGGGATGAAACGGCGTCTGGAAATCGCCCGCGGCCTGTTGCACCATCCGAAAATTTTGTTTTTGGACGAACCGACGCTTGGCCTCGATCCCCAGACAAGCAACGCCATCTGGCAGTACGTAAAAAATATGCGGGAGACGGAGGGGACAACCGTTTTTTTCACGACCCATTACATGGCCGAAGCCGAACGGGTCGCCGACCGCGTTGCGATTATTGATCATGGAAAAATCGTCGCCCAAGGAACCGTTCCCGAACTTTTGGCTTCCACCAAAACCGATAATCTGGAAGACGCTTTTCTTTCGCTCACAGGAAAAAAGTTAAGGGACAGCGAAGCGACAGGAGCCGATAATTTGCGGGAAGGCCGGGCCATGTGGCACCGGAGATAAAAATTTTATGTCGACTATCTATATATTGTGGTTAAGACAACTTAAAAGATATTTGCGTTCGCGCTCAAGAATTATCGGGTCGCTCGGCCAGCCGCTTTTGTTTTTGGTGGCGCTCGGTTTCGGTTTCGGTCCGATTTACGAACGGGCCGGAGCGGGAAATTATCTGCAGTTTTTGGTTCCGGGAGTCGTCGCCATGAGCGTTCTTTTTACGGCGATGTTTTCGGGAATCGAAGTTATCTGGGACCGCCAGTTCGGATTTTTGAAAGAAACTCTGGTCGCCCCGGTTTCGCGCCTCCGGATTATGATCGGCCGGACCTTGGGCGGAGCAACGGTCGCGACTCTTCAGGGAGTGATCGTTTTTTTTCTTTCGTTTTTTGTCGGTTTCCGTCCGGCCTCATGGGCCTACGTTCCCCTGGCGTTTCTTTTTATGTTTTTGCTCGCGGCAATCTTTACCGCTCTCGGCACGGCTATCGCCTCAAAGATGTCGGACATGCACGGTTTCCAGCTCATCATGAATTTTCTGATCATGCCGATTTTTTTCCTTTCCGGGGCGCTTTTTCCTTTGGATGGCCTGCCTAAAATTATTGCTTCGGTCACATCGGCCAACCCGCTTTCCTACGGAGTCGATGCCCTGCGGGGGACGCTCAGCCTGCAATCCCATTTCGGTATCGGGACGGACGCGATTGTTCTTTCCGCCGCCGCAGTCGTTCTTTTAACCCTGGGCGGATATTTGTTTTCAAAAATTGAAGTGTAAAATAAAAGTTATGAAAAAAATATTCTTAATTTTTGCCGCAATTTTTTTTATAATTTTTTCGTGTATCGGTTTTCTGCCGCGGGTCTCCTTTGCCGCGGAAACGAGGCCGATTTTTTTTCCGACCGATCCGTCCGTAACTTTTACCGACAGTTTTGGCGATGCCCGTTACGGCCATTCGCACGAGGGGATTGATCTCATGGGCCAAAAAATGATGCCGCTCTACTCGGCAATCGACGGGCAAGTCAGCTACATCGTTGATCCCGAAGCCGATTACGGCTATTCGGTTGTTTTGCGGGACAGCGACGGCTACTCCTATCATTATTTGCATGTTAACAACGATACGCCGGGGACCGACGACGGTTTGGGCGGGACGGCCAATGCCTACGCCCCGGGGATTGTCCACGGCGCAACGGTTAGCAAGGGCCAGCTTATCGGCTGGATGGGGGACAGCGGCAATGCCGAAAATGCCGGGCCTCATTTGCATTTTGAAATCCGCCTGCCCGACGGTACGGCGATCGATCCATACTTAAGTCTTGTGGCCGCCCGCTATCCCGGCAGTTACAGCCTTGCCGAGGCTCTTGCCGCAAGTCCCGACATTAATGCCGACAAAAGTCTTTTAACCGGCCCCTCGCCGGCGCCCTGCGTTTCCGGCTCGAGACTGAAGACTTCGACCTCGACCGCGGTTTATTACTGCGGAGCCGACGGCCGGCGCTATCTTTTCCCGAACAACAAAACATATTTTACCTGGTATGCAAACTTTACCGGAGTTCTTACCATTACCTCCGCCCAACTTTCGGCGATTCCTTTCGGAGGCAACGTCACTTTTCGTCCGGGCGTGAAAATGGTAAAAATGCAGACCGATCCGAAAGTTTACGCCGTGGGGCAGGGCGGAGTTCTGCGCTGGGTAAAGTCCGATGAGACCGCTGTCGCCCTTTACGGAGCCGACTGGGCCAAGAAAATTGACGATGTTCCCGAAGCCTTTTTTACCAATTATGTCATCGGCGAGCCGGTTCTTTCGGTTCGTTTATAAATCAAAAATTAGCCCTTGACACTTTCCCGTTTTTCCGCTATAATAAAAGCACAATTGAAGAATCGTTTTTCGTGAGAGACTCTTCCTTTGGCAAGAGTTTTTTGTTCAAAAACCAACATTATGGACATGGAAATTACAAAATATACATTTATCAGCGACTGGCGCGACGCGGCCAAGGCCCAGGGGTACTTTGTCCCTTTTCAGCTCTGCAACGGGCTCGCGATCACCATGAAAAAACACAGCCTTAGCTTTGTCGAGGCTTTTGAATACCTGACAAAACGCAATAAGATATTTTTGGACAATCTCGAGTTTTCCTACGACGGAAGCGGAGACGAGTTATAATTTTTAAAGAAGTTTGGCGCGGGGTATAATCCCCGCGCCTTTTTGTTTTTGCTTTTAAATTAACGCCAAATATGCTAAAATTAGGCTGTAATCAATAAATACGCGGCAATGGTCGTAACCGCGTTTAGCCTAAAAACGGATAATTATTAAATTAAAAATATATGGATTCATCATACAGCTCGCGCTCTACCAAGCCGTTATACCGCAGCACCCAGATTGTCTGGTATATCGTCGGCCTCCTTGAAGTGCTTTTGGCGTTCAGGTTCGTTTTAAAACTTCTTGCCGCCAATCCCGCGGCCGGTTTTACCAGCTTTATTTACGCTGTCAGTTATATTTTTGCCGCGCCGTTCCTTGCCGTTTTCCGCGTCACAAAAGTTGAAGGAAGTATTTTCGAATGGACGACCCTTTTGGCCATGGCCGTTTACGCGCTCGTTGCCTGGGGCGTTGTCAGGCTTTTGTTCATGAGCAAGACGGTCTCCACTCCGGAAGCCGCGGAAAAATTGAACGAAGAAAACAAGTAATTTTTTCAAAAGTTAAAAGACAAAATTTATGGGAATTATTCTTTGGATTATTTTCGGGGGACTGGTCGGCTGGGTCGCCTCCATGATTATGAAGACCAATGCGCAGCAGGGCATTATCCTGAATGTCATCGTCGGCATTGTCGGCGCGGTATTGGGCGGCTGGATCATGAGCTTATTCGGTAAAAGCGGGGTGGGTACTTTTAATTTGTACAGTTTCCTCGTGGCGCTGCTCGGAGCAATTGTCCTTGTCGCGATTGTGAAGGCCTTGAGGCGTTAAAGATATAGAATAAATTAGAGGGCGCGGGGTATAATCCCCGCGCTTTTTGGTAAAAAAAAGGAGAGGGGCGCGGGGCGCTCCCTCTCGGGGGTTTGATGTTGTCCGGATGGGGCGGGCTAGTAGCGGACGGTGCACTTCCGGCAGTCAGGAAGGACGGCCTTGGACATCGTGTCCATGATCGCCTCGACCTGGTGCCGGCGTGCCTCTTTGCGCGCCTGGAAGGCGTTCACGAGCTGGACCTTGAGGCCGGTCTGCTCCTCGTCCGGCACGTCCTGGAGTACGAGCATCGCGTCGAGGTGTCCGGCGCAGAAGGCGAGATCGACCGGCATCGGGCCGAGCGTGGCGACTTCCTTGCCGGACTTGCGGAGAATGACGTTGCATTCGCAGCCGCAGCCGCAGAAAAGAACCTCGATCGTGTAGGTCAAAAGTTCGATTCCCATCTTTTTTCTCCTCCTTCTTTTTCCGCCGGGGCTTTTCGCCCGGGCGGCTAATCCTAATTTCAGGATACCCCTTAATATATCATTTTTTCGGTCAATTGTCAACCCCCGCGCTTTGACTTTAAGCCAGGTTTTTGGGATAATTGAGGAAAGAATTCTATTAATTTATTTCATAAAATATGAATGGTCAATTCGTAAAAGAATATATAGTTACGGTTTCCGAAAAATACAAAACCGGCCAAGCCAAAGAGCACGCTTACCGTCCGGCGCTAGAAAAGTTGTTTCAAGATATTACTGGTCTTGAGGTAATTAATGATCCAAAACAGAGCGAATATGGTGCGCCGGATTTTGTTTTTATAAAAGATAAACTCGCTTTGGCTTATGCGGAAGCTAAAGATGTCAAAGTGTCTCTTGACGAAATTGAAAAAAGCGAACAGGTCGTCAGATATTTTGGTTACTCGAACTTGATTTTAACCAATTATCTTGAATTCAGATTTTTTCGCAATGGAGAAAAATATGGTGAACCAATAAAAATTGCCGAAATTATAGATAACAAAATAATACCGGCCGAAAGCAGCACTCATTTGCAGGATGAAATTGCGGAATTTATCGCTCAAGCTAAAGAACCGATAAAATCAGGCGCTTTGTTGGCAAAAGTTATGGCTGGAAAAGCCCGTCGTATTCGTGATAATATCAGTGTTTTTTTGGCAAAGGATGGCCCCGAAAATCAAAGTTTGATGGATATTTACAATGTTATAAGAAAAATGCTTCTCCCGGATTTGGATTATGAGCGATTTGCGGATATGTATGCGCAAACCGTTGTTTATGGTTTGTTTGTCGCTCGATATCATGATGAATCACCAGGGACATTTTCCCGACAGGAGGCGCGCGATTTGATGCCGGCGTCAAATCCGTTTTTACGTGAATTTTTTAACCACATCGCCGGTCCATCATACGATCCGCGCATAGAATTTATTGTGAAGGAACTTTGTGAAGAATTCGGGCATGCCGATGTGTCAGCCATTGTCCATAATTATTATAAAACTGAAAAAGATAATAATCGCGATCCGATAATTCATTTCTATGAAGATTTTTTGAAGGAGTATGATCCTAAATCGCGCATGAAATTAGGTGTTTTCTATACGCCATTGCCGGTTGCCCGTTTCATTGTACGTTCAGTAGATGAAATTTTAAAAAAAGATTTTAAGTTAGCCGGGCTGTCTGATTCTTCTGAAATCGAAATAAAAAAACAAATCCAAAATAATAAAGTTAAAGCGACCGAACGTGTCCATAAGGTGCAAATTTTGGATCCCGCGACCGGGACAGGAACATTTCTCAATGAAGTTATTTCACTTGTCCATGAATCATTCGTCGGGCAAGAAGGCAGATGGCCAAGCTATGTTCGAGAAGATTTTTTACCGCGCTTGCATGGTTTTGAATTGATGATGGCCTCTTATGTTATTGCGCATTTAAAACTTTCGTCGTCTTTCAAGGAAACAGGCGTGGATTTGGATGGTACATGGTTAGGCGTCTATCTCACAAATTCTTTGGAAAAAGCAAAAAAAGAAGACGATACTCTATTTGCCGGATTGGGATTTGATAAGGCAATTACAGCTGAATCAAAGGCTGCTGGAAAGATAAAGACGGAGTTGCCAATTATGGTAGTGCTAGGGAACCCGCCTTATAGCGGAGTTTCGTCGAATGAAACGGAATATGCCAATAGCCTCGTGGAAAAATACAAAGTTGAACCAGGCGGAAAGCAAAAATTGCAAGAACGTAAACACTGGCTGAATGACGATTATGTAAAATTTATCGCCTTGGCCGAGAACATGGTTGAAAAAAACGGCGAAGGCATCGTGGGTTACATTACAAACCATGGCTATCTTGACAATCAGACCTTCCGCGGCATGCGCTGGCATCTCATGGATACTTTTGATTCGATATATGTGTTCGATCTCCATGGAAATGCGAAGAAGCACGAAGTTTCGCCGGACGGCAGCAAGGATGAAAATGTATTTGATATCCAGCAAGGCGTGGCGATTATAATTGCCGTTAAGACAGGAGTGAAAAAGGCCGGAAACTTGGCAAAAGTGTATCGGGCTGATCTGTGGGGAAAGAGAGAGCATAAATTTGAACGGCTTAACGAACTTTCGATTGAAAACACAAAATGGCTATCGCTCAAACCTCGAACGCCCTATTTATTTTTTGCGCCGGAAGGCTCGATGAAACTTGAGACTGAATATCAAATCGGATTTAGTATAAACGAACTTTTTGTTGAAAATAGCACCGGTATTGTAACTATGGGGGACGGTTTTATTATTGGCGAAGATAAAGAATCGCTTGAAAACAGAGTCGTGAATTTTTTACGCGATGATGATTCAGAAAATATACTGAAAGAAAACTTTAACCTAGGTAAAAATTACGCAAAGTGGATTATCGGCAACAAAAAAGATATCGTAGTTGATCATGATAAAATTACTACATTTTCTTATCGTCCGTTTGATGATAGATATACCTATTTTGATAACAAGCTTGTCTGGCGGCCGCGTACAAAGATTATGCGAAATTTTGTTAAAAAAAATAACATAGGGTTGATTGCAACAAGGCTTAATCGTCAGTTAAGTAGCGGTTATTTTTTCTTAACAAGTAAAATTGTAGATTTTCACATATTGGATAGCGCTGGAGATTCAACATCTGCTTTTCCACTTTATCTTTATTTTGAAGATGGCACAAAAAGTTCTAATCTTAAAAAAGAAATGGTATCAGAAATTGAAAAAATCGTCGGGGATGTTGTACCCGAAAATATTTTCGATTATATCTATGCGGTTTTGCATTCGCCGAGTTATCGAGAAAAATACAAAGAGTTTTTGAAAATAGATTTTCCGCGCGTGCCATATCCGAAAAATGAGAAACAATTTTTCGCGTTAGCCAAGTTGGGCGAGGAGTTGCGGCATTTGCACTTGCTGGAAAGTCCAAAAGTTGAAAAATTTATCACTACTTATCCCGAGGCGGGAGAGAATTTGGTGGAGAAAGTCGTCTACAAAGACGGCAAAGTTTACATCAACGCTTCGCAATATTTTGGCGGCGTGCCGGAAGTCGCGTGGGATTTTTACATCGGCGGTTATCAGCCGGCGCAGAAATGGCTGAAAGATCGCAAAGGCCGCAAGCTCACGAATGCCGATATTGAACATTATCAGAAAATCATCGTGGCACTCGTTGAGACGGATAGAATAATGAAGGAAATCGACAAAAATATATCCATCTAATATGTACGAAGAAAATGGCAACGTAATAAATATAAAAGCAGCTAGGTTGAGCGCTGATCCCAGGATAGTCGGATTATTTACAAAGGATAAAAGATTGATAGAAAAAGTTATTTATTGTGTTTTCTATCCAAAAAAAGAGTTGCATGTTTATCGGGAGAGTTCGGAAGAAAAAGGTGAATATAGTTGCGAGATTTATGATTTTGAAGATGTGGTTCCAAAATTTAGGGAAAAATTAGGTGAAAAATTTGTCAGAGAAGATGGTGTCGAGAGCCTAGAACAAAATCAGCTCATCAAAAAATTTTTTATTGCGGGCATTAAATTATTCAGTTATGAAAATATTACAGAAGAGGATAGAAAAATAATTGAGGAAATTTTTATTTCCGCAAAAAGAAAAGTTGATGAGAGAATTAAAGGGTAATTTAATTTTTTTTGAAATAAATTAATGGAAATAGACTTTGGCACAATTGCTGATAAAATATCGTACGACAAATACGAAGATATTGACAGCAAGATAAGAGATGATTTGGGTTTGGACCAGGCCATGGACTTTATATCCAACAAGATTGCTCCCCAGGTTAATACGAGATTATTAAACGTCGCCTACCTGCCCTATCTTTTGTCCGGAGTTGATTTCGCCTCTAACCAGGTTAAAATTTATCAGCAAAATAATAAAATAAAGGATCGCGCTCAATTGAGAAGGCGATTTTTATTTTGGCTTGACTTGTTCGAGTTCTGCTTGGCCTGGACTTTCAAAGAAAATAATGAAAAATCTTTTATTGGAATGCAAAAAAATCAATTTGAAAAAAATATTTTTTTAGAATTTTTAAATAACCTGGCTAATACTGATCTAAAAAAAGATCTATCCTTTCGGGGTAAATTTTTAACTAGCCGGCTTTCTTACGCTTTTGACAGGCATAAATATACTATGCAAATGTTGGGTTTAGTTGAGCCGATGCAGGGTACGCATAGCGTTTATCAGGTCAGTAATGTTGATTGTTTGAAAGATTCTCCACTTTATAAAACCATGAGATACCTTAATTACGAGTTATCTCCCAACGAGGTCGTAAAAAGTTTTTATAAAGCGTATTTTGAAAAAAATAAAAAAAATATAACCTTAAAAAATAAAAAATTTGGCCGAAAACTCTGGGACGATATTTTATTTGACGAAGTGACACTTAAACAATTTTTGCCAGAATATTTGCCGGCCATAGCCATGAGAGATATTAGTTACGATAAGATTATCGCCAATACAATTGAACTCAAGAAAAAAATAGAAACCAGCAAGGGAGAAATTTTTTCTCGAGAGCTTATTTCCAGGGATGAGTATAAAAAGCTTTTGGGAAAGATTGACTTTTCAGCCAAAAAACTTGATCCGAATGTAGATTTATTTTTAGCTCTGCTCAGGATTCTCAATTATTTTTATTATACGCCCAGGCAGATGCTGAATGAAATCAACAGGATGATAAAAAACGATAATTACGCGACCCTGGATAAAGTTAAAAATAGGCTGATAAAAACATATGAATGGCAGGAGAAAAGCCGGGATTTTAACGATGGGAAAATGACAAAATTTCTCGGGAAAATAGCTGAGATAGATGATACTTTTGGAAGTGTCTTAGATTTCTTGAAAAGTTTTTATAAAAAAGAAAACCAGCATGATCCGTTAAATTTGATAAAGGTTTTAGGAGAAAGAGTTTCGCGGGTTAAGGGATTAGGTGGACAAGTTTATTCAGTGTCCAATAACCAGATATCTATTAATGACCAGGAATATAGGGAAAAATTTAAAATTGCTACCACGATTGAGCCTTATTATTCGCGCTTAGGCATTTTAAAAATGATTTATCGGCAATGCCATGAATAATTTTTCTAAAAGCAGCAAGGTTAAAGACATTTTTAAAAAGCCCAAAGGCTTTGAGCTGAAAGAGGCAATTGTCTTTACCTATTCCCTGGAAAGCAGTTTTTTGTATGATGCCTTTTTGCCTTTTTTATGCAATAACAATACCGGCGAATGGATCAGGGATAGGTCTAACCATCTGAAAGTTTTTATAAACTCCAGCAGCCTGTCGGGCGAATTGCCTTTAAATTTATTAGGCAATATAAATCAGATTAAGACAGCTGAAAATTCTTCTTTCCATCCTAAAATTTATTTTTTTAAATATCGAAAAGATAAAAAAGTTTTTTGTCAGATGGTTCTCGGCTCTTTCAACCTGACGGCAGACGGCTTTAATCAGAATAATGAATTCTACGCCTCGTTGTCAGGCGGGAAGAAGAACAAGTCAGGGCAGAAGCAAAAGCAGAGCTTGATAAAGTTTGTCGAGTTAGCTTTAAACGCTGCACTGGCGCTCGCTCCCAGCGAACGGAGAGAAAATCTGGCAAGAATAAAATCAATCATTGAATTTTTGGATTGGCCTGATGGGGTAGAATTTTATTTTACCGCACCTAAATATTCAGGAAAGGAGATGGGTTTTTCGGGAAATAAATGTATTATGGTTTCTCCCTTTTGGGACGCCGCTGCCATCAACCGTTTGTCGAAGAATGCCAAACAAGTGTCATTATATTATAATTATCTATCCGAGGCCGACGCAGCGCCTTTTGAGCCGAAAAAAATAGAAGGATCAAATAAATTTTCCTGTTTCCAGCTGAACGAAAAAAAATTAGACAAAAAGAAGCTGCACGGGAAATTATATTATTTTGGTGACGAAAAGTTCGGAAATATTTATCTTGGTTCCGCAAATTGCACGAGCAGGGCGGTTATCAGGGGGAAAAATTATGAAGCCGGCCTAGTTTTTAAGGCTAATTATCAACATTTGAAAAACTGGCTAGACGATAAATTTAAAAAAGTTGAATTTCCCCAAAATTATTATCAAGATAAGCTAGCTGAAGACAAAAATAAAAAAGATTATGACAATGTTTATAATATGCTGGAGGCCGGGTTTTTTGTCCAAAACTCAAAAATGGCTGTAGTTATTAAAATCGAAAAACCCGAGATGTTAAAAAAATATAAGCTTACTTGTCATGACCGGCCCATTGATGATTCGCCCTTCCAAATCCCAATAGGGGAGACAAAAAATTTACCAGGCTCAATTGAAGTATTGATAAGTGAAACTTCCTACCAGTTACCAATATCAGGTACGTATGAGCAAGAGCGGGGACCAATTAAATATCTGGATTATGAGGGCTGGTATAACTTCAAAAAAAATTACATTTCCTTGAAGTGTAATTCGCCGGAGGATCTGTTGGATTTGTATCTGGATAATATTGCCATTGATGATTTTTTTGAATTTGGCGGAGAGATGATGTTTAACAGCAATTGGCGCGAAAGAAAATTTCCTTACAAAAAATTAATGGAGCTACTTTATGGCAGCCCTGTTTTGGCAAAAATTAATTTATCTAGCAGATGCCTCAATTTTATTGAAGGCTTAGCAGCCCGGGACGATTTTGGCGAAAGAAAGAGAGGAGTTTTTTTTGCTGATTTTGAAAATTATGACAATGAAAAAGAATACCGCGATGCCTTTTTTGTTTACTGGAAAAAATATCTGAACGAGAATAAAAAATCCCTTGACCGTGAATCGCGGATAAAAGTAAAAAAGCTGCTTGTAAAAATAGAGGCCTTGAGAAAATAATTTTTTTAAATGGAGCTATTTTCTTTCCAAAAAAAGACAGCTAAGAGGGCGATGGATCTTATGTTTGCTAAGTCTAATCCGACTGATGCGGTTTTTATAATTGATGAAGTTGGTCTGGGAAAAACTAAAGAGGCGCTGGAAATCCTCAGAAGAAGCAGGGAGAAACTAAGGGGCAAGTTTAAAGCAATCATCATTACCCCCTCAAAAAGGCTGATTAGCCAATGGAAAAAGGAAAGCCGGGAATTTAATTCCGAAAAACAAATTTTTAACATTGAGCCAAGCGAGGCGACAAGAAAATTATATGAAAGCGGAAAAATAACCCTTATCAACGCCGCCTTGAACTACGACCAAAAAATCAATCTAGCATTTTCCAGCGGCAATGAATTGAAAAATTTCAGGTCAACTAATTATCTGGAGCGCGAGTATATAATGTCTTTTTTTTCAAAAAGAAAAAGGGGCAAAAAATTTTTCAGGAAGCTGGGCGTTTCTCAAAATCAAATTCCGGATGTTTACAATAAATCATTCCGAAAAATAAGCCGTAAAGACATTTCTTTGAGTGAGGCAATAAAAAGCATTAAAGATCAAACAAGTATTTCAGAGTTTAAGAAAAGATGGTTGGAAAATATAGGGGAAAGGCATAAATTTACTTCCATTGTAGTTGATGAATTCCATAATTATGTTAATTTAGCGGCTAAAAAAAATTTAGATAAAATTTCTGGTGAGGAAAAAGAGGTCGATTATGATATCCAAATCTGGGACGAATTTTTCAGGTTGCAGGCGGATGACGGAGCTAGGAAGGTTAAAAAAATTTACTTATCAGCTACGCCGTTCAAGCCAATCAGATTGAACATCGGTCCTGAAAATCAAAATGACCCGATTTCTTATATCTTGAATGGGCTGAGTAATTCTTTCACCTATGGAGACCAGGAAAAGCTTGGCAAAAAGATTTTGAATTATAATGAGAATGTTTTAGAGATAAGAAAAAAAATAGCTTATCTAGCGAATAATCTAGGCAAGAAGGATATTAACGGAAAAGATATAGCAGAAGTTTTAAAAGATAGGGAGTTAATTGAGCTTAAGAGTAAAATAACAATAACTAAGCGGGAGATTGAAAAAATATTGAGCCGCTATTTATTGAGAAACGAAAGGAAACAAAAGAAATTTACAAGGATAACGATTGCTAAAACAATTAAAATTTCTAAAGAATTTGATAGATATATAAATCTTTTTGAAGCAATGTATCGAAGTAGATCAGTAGATCAAAGGTATGACGGCCTGCAAACCTATTTTACTTCCGGCGATTTTTTTGACCGTTCGTATAAGCGTGAACATTATAAGGCGCTGGAAAATCTAAAGAAGAAAAGTAAATATCTTAAAAAATCTGATTTTAGAAATTATTTAAAAACGCACCCTAAATTAGAAGAGCTTAAAAAAATAATAAGAGAAGATTTGAAATGGTTCAAGTCTAAAGGCAACCCTCCTTGTTGGTTAGACGTTTATAATCCCGAGGGGTATTCTAAGGCGCTTGTTTTTTGCGGCTATAGAGGTACACAGAATTATTTGGAAAAAGAAACAAAAAAGGAATATGAACATAAAGTTAAAAAAATATTTAAACCCTCAAATGTTTTGAAGAATACAATTGAAAAAATGTTTAAAAATATTACCGGCTATGATGGTATCGAGGAAAAACAGAGGGATATCGTAGAAAATTTCTACGGATATCTGCCTTCGTATATTAAGAGATGGGGTTTAAGAAAAAGCGAGAGAGTTACAGCCAGGCAATTAAAGCGGTATATCAAAAAAAATAAATTGGAAGAAGTATTAAAATATTATTTTGAACGTGTTTGCGATAAAAAGCAGGAAAAATTTTTCGAAAACATTAAGGCCATTACAGAATGGACACTGATGCAAAGCAGGCACGGCGTAATTGCCAAGTACGGAGAAATGTCAGGCGGCAAAGGAAAAAGAAGCGGGGTTGAGCGCATAGAGGATCTGCGGACTGCCTTTAACTCCCCATTTTATCCCTACATTATGATTTCTACTAATGCTGGTTCGGAGGGGATTAGTCTGCATTCTTATTGCCGCAATGTTATCCATTACGAACAGGATTGGATGCCAGCAACAATTGAACAAAGAAGTGGCAGGGTAGATAGGATAAATTCACTGGCGGCAAGGTTAAGAATAGAAGAGATTAAAGATAAAAATGATTTGGAAAAATTAAAGCATAGTCCCCACGCCGATCATTTACTAGAGCCAGGCAAGCCACAAGTTGAAGTTTGCGATCATTACATGCATAATAAAGATGTAAAAATAAATATATACCGGCTGGTTATGGAAGCAACCATAGACGAATATATGTATAATAGGGAGAGGGAACGTGCATTATGGGTTGATTTGTTTGTTGGCGGAGAAGATGTTAACAAAATGTTGGATTCAAGCGTCGGTTTGAATTTCAATATTTCTGATGAGAGCGTTAAATTGGAGTTAGATAAATTGATAGAGGAAATAAAAATAAAAGTAGGAGAAATAAAATAATTTATATTTGATAAATATTTTAAACGATCGGATTTTTAGTATGGATGTTAATAAAGAAAGAAAAGTTTGCCGGGATTATTTGGTGGCGCGTAAGAAATTTTTAAAATTTGCTAATAAAAGTGAATTATTGCGGGGCAATGATAATATTATTGGCAGCCGAATTGGGGAATTTATTGCCTGGGAATTTTTGGATAAACAAAAAAGGAAGCCGAAGATGAATGAGCGAGCTAATGTTGAAGGTCATGATATGGTTTGTAAGGATGGCAAAAAAATTTCCGTTAAACTAATTAGTCCGGAGAACAAAACGGGAAGAACGACAAGGTTGGGTAAAAATTGGGATGAATTTTTATTAATTATTCTCGGCGATAATTATAAAGTAGCTAAAATTGGTCATATCACCCGAAGCCAATTTAATAAAGATAAAAAAATAAGGAGTGCTAACCCGTATACAACTCGATCGATGTTAGGGGAAAAGGGTTTGTTTGTAAGATCTAGGGGGCGTGTTTATAAAAAGGAAGAAGTTAGTTGGTTAATATAGCTGGGAGAAGAGAAAATAAAATTGAAATAAATTATGGATCCAGCGGTTCGGACAATGGTAAACAAAATGCTTATTGGTTTTTGGCCGATTTTTGTTTGTCTGATAGGAATTTTAGCTATTTTGTTAATAGATATATATGTATACCGGTTGGCGAAACCGTGGATAGCCAAGAAAGATAAGATGTTGGTTAGTTTGCTTTTTAGATTTTTGGGAGTGATTGGGTTTTTTATGGTGCTCGGATTATTGATTTCTTCCCTTGCGGATGCGTGGCAATCATTTTATTGGTATGGAGCGGGATTAGTTGCGGTAATTTTGGGATTTGCATTGGTGGCGATAGTTTTGAAATATAAATTTTTGAGAAATAAAAAATAAATATTTTAAGCGAAAAATTTGTGGATAAGAAAATTGCCGGATATATTGAGAAACAAAAATCTCCCCAAAAGGAAATTTTAGAGGAAGTAAGGAAAATAATCTTGAAAACGCTTCCCGGCTGCGGCGAGGAGGCAAAATGGGGAGTTATTGCCTTTGCCGGCGGAAAATTTTATATTGCCGCCCTCCGGGATTCGGTCAATATCGGTTTTGCCATCGGCGGTTTGGATAAAAAAGAAATCGGCCTTTTTTCTGGCGGCGGAAAAACCATGAGGCACATTAAGATCCGGACAAAAAAAGAAATTGACGAGAAAAAGTTAAGGAAACTCTTAAAACTCGTTTATAAAAAGGCCAAATGCCAGCCTTGTTAAATTTTAAAATAATTTTATGGACGAACAATTTTTAGTTCAAAACGCGTGGGTTATCGGGCTGGCCGTACTCTGGACCCTGCCCTGGAAAGGAATGGCCCTGTGGAAAGCCGCCAGAAACAGCGATAAATGGTGGTTCATCGCCCTCATGCTGATTAACACCTTGGGCTTGCTGGAAATTCTCTATATTTTCATTTTCAGCAAAAAGAAAAGCGAACCGACGCAACCGCAAAACGTGTAGCGTGAAGCGTAATAAATTTGATAAACCGTAAACTATGTTTGAAAATTTTGCCTGGTCAACGAGGGAATCGGTTTTGTCCGTTTTTTGGGCGGTTTATGTGAGCTGCCTTTTGGCCAATATTTATTATTTCTGGAAAAACGAGACCTGGAAGATCCCGGGGGCGATGCTCCGGCTGGGCAGGCCGCTTGTTCTCTACGGTTTGCTTGCCGTCATGCTCGTTACGGCGCCGGCCGAGATGGAAAAATTTTACGGCTACATGATGCTCATCTTTTTTCTTTTTGTCCTCCCGATTATTGACGTAATCAGGCTCGTGATAAAAAAATAGACCCGTCGACAAGTATTACACGCTTTGCCCTCGTTCCCGCGCTCGGGCGCGGAGAACTCGGGACACATTATAAAAATATAAATGTATTACTTATACATCCTCGAATGTTCCGATAAAACTTTGTACACCGGCATTACGACCGATCCGGCCCGGAGAACCGCGGAGCACAATTCGTCAAAGCTTGGCGCGAGGTATACCCGGACCCGCCGGCCGGTAAAACTCGTTTATTCAAAAAAATTTAAGAATCGTTCGGCAGCCGCCAAAGAAGAAAGCCGGATTAAGAAACTATCAAGGGATGAGAAATTGGAATTGGTAAACGCATGATTAAAATAGATAAAATTATCCGTTCCCGGAGAAAAACCCTTGCCCTTATCGTCTCTCCTGATGCGGTGCTCACGGTCCGCGCCCCGCACTGGATTTCCCTGGACTATATTAAAAGTTTTGTCTTTGAAAAAAGATTTTGGATCAATAAAAAACAGCGGCAGATTTTAGCCCGGGGTGTGGTGAAGAAAAAAGAATTTGTAGAGGGCGAAGAATTTTTTTACCTTGGAGAAAAATACAAATTAAGAGTCCGGGATTGCGGGGAGATTGAATTGACTGACGATTTATATTTTCCCGCAAAATATCTCCGTGTTGCCCGGGCAATGATGGCTTCCTGGTATAAAAGAAAGACGCGGGAGATAATATTGGAGCGGGCCGGCTTTTACAGCAAAATGACCGGCTGGAAATTCAAATCGATTTCCGTTAACGGAGCCGAGAGGCGCTGGGGCTCCTGCGGAGCAAACGGGTCAATCAATTTCAGCTATCGGCTCGCGATGGCTCCGCCCGGGATAATCGATTATGTGGTTGCCCACGAGCTCGCCCATATTCCGGAGAAAAATCACTCGGCAAGATTCTGGGCCAAGGTTGGAATGGTTTTGCCCGATTACAAGATAAGGCGGAAGTGGCTCAGGGATAATGAAAGAAATTTAAAAATTTAATAAATAAAACTTAAACCTATGAACAAAAAACTGATTGTAATTTTGGCGGCGGTCGCGGTTGTCGCGGCAGCGGCTGTTTGCATCTATTATTTTGGAAATTTTTGGCGGGAAGTTGTTTATGACAACGCCAATCAAAACGCCAACCAAAACACCAACGAGCCGTTGATTGGCGGGCAAAAAGACGCGCATGGATGTTTAGTCGCCGCCGGTTATTCCTGGTGCGAACCAAAACAAAAATGTTTGAGAGTCTGGGAAGAAAGATGTTACGAGGCGGAAGAAGCGGCGCTGGCCCAGATTTTTGCTTCCGAACACGAAGAGACAATCGCCCGGACTCATGTCAGGATTAACGTGCTGCAAAATAATTTTGCCGCCGGCGGTATTTCTTTCGGTGAAGTCGCCGGCGAGGGAGGGGCATTTTTGGCCCGTCTGGCCGACGGCGCCTGGGCAGTCGATTATGAGGGCAACGGTTCAATTGATTGTCCGAAAGTAAGAGACCTTGGTTATCCGGAAGAAGTTCTCGTGGGGTTTTGCGATGTTATCTGCGCGGCCGACGCCAAGCTTTGTTCCGACGGCAGTTATGTCGGCAGGGTTGCGCCCAATTGCGAGTTCGCGCTCTGTCCCGGAGAAAATAAGCCGACGTTTTCGGAGGCCGAAGCCCGGGCGATCGCCGAGGCATCCTGCATCAAAGGCGGGGAAGCCCTGGGGTCCGGCATTTACAATGAAAATACAAAAACCTGGTGGTTTGATGCCAACTTGAACGCGACGCGCGAAGGCTGCAATCCGGCCTGCGTGGTTGACGAAGTGACGAAAACCGCCGAAATAAACTGGCGCTGCACCGGGCTCATTGTGCCGGAAAAAGAAAGCGGAGAGTAAAAACCATGAAAGATAAAAACAATCTTGAGATAATTCCCGGCGTGGGTAAAAGCATTGCCGAGGATTTGCGAAATATCGGCATCCAAACGGTCGCGGACCTGAAAGGCAAGGATCCGGAAAAATTGTTTGAAACGTCCAATCGCCATGAAGGCAAAAGACAGGACAGGTGCTTGCTGTATGTTTTCCGCGAAGCGGTCTATTTTGCCGAACATAAAAATCCCGATCCGGAAAAACTTAAATGGTGGAACTGGAAAGATTAAAAATTTATTCCTAAAATAAAAAAACTTATGAACAAAAAAATTATTTTAGCCGTCGCGGCGATTTCGTATGCCGCCATGGTCGCGGTAAATTACCTGGCCGGAGTCGGGAAAATAAACAATGTCGGGACAGGGGCGGTTTCCGACGCTTACCGGAATCTTTTTACTCCGGCCGGCTACGCTTTCTCGATATGGGGGCTGATTTACCTGCTGCTTGGCGCTTACACCGTTTACCAGTTTGTCGCCGTCCGTAAAAACAAGGAGAAAGAAAATCTTTTTGCCGACCTTGGTAAATATTTTATTGCCACCTCGATTCTAAACATTGCCTGGATTTTCGCCTGGCATAATTTCCAAATTGTTCTTACGGTTATCCTGATGCTCGGTCTGCTTTATTGCCTGGTCCGGATCGCCGACCGGCTGCGCCTGGAAAATTTTTCAGCTAAAGAAAAAATATTGGTAAAACTTCCTTTCAGTATTTATTTTGGCTGGATCAGCGTGGCGACCATTGCCAATGTCACCATCTTGCTTGTGAGCCTCGGGTGGGACCGCTTTGGTTTGTCCGAACAATTCTGGACGATTGTTATACTTTTGGTCGGAGCGGCGATTGGCATCATCAGGACGCTTTACGACAGGAATCCTTTTTACGGCCTGGTTTTTATCTGGGCTTATGCCGCGATTCTTTCAAAACATGTTTCGGCCAACGGATTTAACGGTCTTTACCAGGCAATTGTTTGGACGCTTTCCGGCTGTCTGGTTTTATTTTTTGCCGCGGAAATCATGGTTCTCTTGCGGAAAAATTTAAAACGCCCGGATCATAGCGCGTAAAATAATATTTATAAAATAATATGATCAAAAATCAAAAAGGAGTGGGAGTGATTGGGATTGTGATCCTTGCGGTTTTAATCGCGGCCGCGGCAAGCATTGTCATTTTAGCCAAAGTAAATCCGGAAAAGTTTCAGTCCGTCTCGGACAAGCTCGCAAGCATTGTTACTTCCAAGCCGCCGATCGGAAATTTGACCCCGGCCCGCGATTTGCGGGGAACCTGGATTTCTTCTTTGTCGGGCAAGGGGATGCAGTTGTCCGGACAATTTACGACAGAGAATGCCGTGACCGATGTTTGGGAAGACGGCGACATAGAAATTAAGATCGAGAACGTGGAAAACAATATTGCCTCCGGCACGATCCGCTATTTTAATGCCTGCGGCTGGGGCACTTCGACCGTTACTATCCCCGGCCAAGGCAAGAGAGTTATTTCCGTTCCCAAAACCTGCGCGGCCGATACGGGACATCAGCCAATCGAGATAAGAGTGAGTTCGAGCGCCCTGGATTTTGGAACGGTTAAGGCGGGCGGCGTTACCGCGACCATGCAGGGCAGTTTTACTACCGATCTGATGCACGGCACCATGACCATGACTTATCCTCCTTATGGAGCGGTAAAAGGGCTGTTCACTCTCATGCGGCAGAGAGAGTAGAATGCAGCTTGTAAGTTATAATTTATATTTTTAATAAACCTATGAACAAACAATTTCTAAAAGACGCGCTGTTTTGGGGGTTTATTCTTTGGCTTATCGGCTACGGATTGGGAATGGTGCTTTTTTCTCTCGTGCCGGCCTCTTATATCGGCTGGATTATCATGCCGATCGGCACGGCCCTCACCATTTGGGTGGTTCTGAAAAAAGTAAAAGGCCCGACCCTGCAATATTACCTGTCTCTGGCGGTTGTTTGGACGGCGATCGCCGTTGTCTTTGATTACTTTTTTTTGGTCAGGGCTTTCAGGCCGGCTGACGGCTATTACAAATTCGACGTCTATCTCTATTACACCCTGACTTTCCTTATTCCGCTCGCTGTCGGCTGGATTAAAAACAGAGCGCCGGAAAAACCGGGGCAAATTTTGGAGGTTAAAAAGACCGAAGATTTGGAAACCGTTCCTACGCCGGCCGGCGAGGAGAAAGAGCAAAAACATGAATAATTTTTCCAGGCTGAAAAGGCCAAGATACCCCATGCCCGGCTTCCTCAGGAAGGCGCTTGCCGATAAAAAATTGGCGGAAGCGTACCGGGAGCGTCCGGCCTATCAGCAGAACGATTATATCGGATGGATTACCCGCGCCAAACAGGAAGCGACAAAACGAAAAAGGCTGGATCAGATGATTGACGAGCTTCGCGGCGGAAAACTTTACATGAAAATGAAGTGGAAAAATTAAAAATTTATAAATTACGCCGAATATGGAAGGGAAAAAAGTCAAAAAAATTGTTAAGAAATTTTACGGCAAGATTGCCGCGGGGAAAAGCTGCGGCTGCAGCTGCGGAGGCGGCGGGAAAGCGGAAAACGAGCGGATCGCCAAAAGCATCGGGTACTCGGCAAAAGAAATAAAAGCCGTTCCCGGGGCCAATCTCGGGCTTGGCTGCGGCAATCCGGTAGCCATGGGGAAAATAAAAGAAGGCGATACTGTTTTGGATCTGGGTTCCGGAGCCGGGTTTGATTCTTTTTTGGCCGGAAGAAGAGTGGGCAAATCTGGAAAAGTTATCGGGGTTGATATGACCCCCGAGATGATCGGAAAAGCCCGGGCCAATGCGGAAAAATACGGTTATAAAAATATTGAATTCAGATTGGGTGATATTGAAAAATTGCCGGTCGACGATTGTTCAATTGATGTGATAATCAGCAATTGCGTCATCAATCTCGCCCCGGACAAGGCAAAAGTTTTTGCCGAAGGATACAGAGTTCTCCGGCCGGGCGGCAGAATGTATGTTTCGGATATTGTTCTCCTTAAAAAACTTTCTCCGGCGCAAAAAGCCGACGAGAATCTGGTTGCCGGGTGTGTCGGCGGAGCGTTGTTGAAGAAAGATTACTTGAAAATTATCCGGGAGGCGGGTTTTAAAGTAAAAATTTTGTCGGAAGACAGGGAAATCAGCAAAAGGCAGTATGAGGGGGCGGCCCTCGAGAGCCTTAAGGTCGAGGCCATAAAGTAAGGATTAAAATCGCGAAGTACTTGACAAAAGTTTATTTTAGAGGCATAATTATATCGCAAAATAGCATGCGCGAAAAGTAGTCGATTTTCCAAACATACTTAAATTTGCGTCTTATTTTTAACTTCGAATAGAAATGAACGGTACAATCAAGAAAAAAACCGACAAGGGTTTCGGCTTCATCGCCGTCGAAGGCCAGGCAAAAGACCTGTTCTTCCACAGCAAATCTCTGGTCGGCGTCACTTTTGACGAACTGCAGGAAGGCGACAACGTTACCTTTGAGATGGGAGATTCCCCCAAAGGCCCGAACGCCCTCAATGTGCAGCGCGCCTAAGCGCGAAAGAAAAACTCGTCCCTCACGGGGCGGTTTTTTTTATCCCGGGGATTTGATAAAAGGGTAAAAGAGGGTTAAAATAATATAAATAGCGCCGGACGCTTAAGGTCGACGGCCGGATTATAAAATAATTTTTTTACACAAAATATGCGCAAAAAATATATAGTTTTAGGAATTCTTTTTGTCGCGGTTTCGGCTTCTTTTTACGCTTTTGCCACAAAACCAAAAATAGTCCAGGATATGGGGAAAAAGGTAATCGAGGCGGTTTCTCCGACAACTTACGAGCCGATGTTCGCTCCGGCGCCGGCCGCGGCGGCGGGGGTTGAGACAATGGAAATCTACGCGAGAATCGGGGATATTAGAGGCGAAGGTAATGATCGCGAACACAAGGATTGGACCGAAGTTCAGTCTTTTAATTGGGAGGTCATAAAAAGCGGCAGCACTGTTAAAGAGGGAGAAGTCGTTTTGAAAATGAGAACCAACAAGTCTTCGCCAAAATTTTACGAGGCCATGCTCATCGGAAAGCATCATCCCGAAGCACAGATTGCCTTTAAAAGAACGAGTCAGTCCCAGGATTTTTTGAAGTGGACTCTGAAGGACGTGGTTATAACTTCTTACAGCACATTAAACGACCGGAGCGGAGAATCGGTTGACGAGGTGCGTTTGAAGATTTACCAAAGCGCCACGGAAGAATACACTCCGTTCAAGCCGGACGGCAGCCCTGACGCGAAAGTAAAAGCCGGTTGGGATTTCAGTAAAGATACGGCCATATAAAAAAGTTCAGAGGATAAAAAGCCCGCTTTTTGGCGGGCTTTTTTGTTTCTTTCATTATCCGCTCTTTGGTGCTAAAATAGAAAAAAGCGGCGCAGGGCGGAGGTTATAATTTTTTTAAGCTATTTTCATGCTTACCAAATCCGATTTTTTAAAGTTCGTGCAGTGTCCCAAGTTTTTATGGCTCGGGAAATTCAGAAAAGACCTGATGGCCCAAGTCGACGAGGCAACCCAGCGGCGTTTTGACGAAGGGGCCGAAGTTGAGGAATACGCCTACAAATTGTTCCCGGGCGGCGTTTCGGCAAGGGGCAAAAATATCAAGGACGATATCGACAATACCAAGAAAATTTTGGCGGCCGGCGAGGAAATTATTTTCCAGCCGACTTTTTCAAATTACGACGCCAATCTTTACTGCCGGTCCGACATTTTGAAATTTGATAAGGCAAGGGGCGAGTGGGATATTTTTGAAGTCAAATCGGCGACCGAAGCCAAGGAAATAAACTACTACGACCTGGCTTTCCAGAAAATTTGCCTTGAGCAGGAAGGAAAAAAAGTCGGAAAGCTGAATCTTGTTTACGTGAACCGCGATTATGTCCGGCATGGCGAGATCGAACCGGAAAAATTTCTGATCGTGGAAGAGCTTACCGGCGAGATTTTAAAAATCGGAGAAAAGACGAGAAAGAAAATTCTCGAGGCACAGTATGTTTTGGGAACCAAGGACGAACCGAAAGTCAAAATTCTGAAGCAGTGCTACGCGCCGTACGAATGCAGTTTTATAGATTATTGCTGGAAGGATATAAAAGAAGGATCTATCTACGACGTCTACGGCGGGCTTTCGGCCAAGCAGCTTGAAGCTCTGCTCGATCTTGGAATTATGAATCTGGCCGACCTTCCCGAAGGATATGTCAAAAAAGAAAATTATTTGCGCCATCTTGAGGCGGTCCGGACCGGCGAACAGAAAATTGACAAGGAAAAAATCGCCGGGGAATTGGCCAAACTGAAATACCCGCTGTATTTTTTGGATTATGAGACCTACTCCCAGGTTGTTCCGCCATTCGACGGCTATCGTCCCTACGAGCAGATGGCTTTCCAATATTCGCTTGATATTGAAGACGCTCCCGGCGAAAAAATGCGCCACGTCGATTTTCTCGCCCGCGATCCGGGCGATCCGGAAGTAAAGCTCGCCGAATCTTTAAGCAAGGCAATCGGGCCGGAAGGCACGGTTATTTCCTGGTTCAAGACTTTCGAGTCCGGGCGGAACGCGGAAATGGGCGCCCGCTATCCGGAGTACAAGAAATTTTTTGAAAGCGTGAACAAGAGGATGTTCGATCTTATGGATATTTTCAAAAACGGATATTTCGTCGACAAAGGGTTTATGGCAAGCGCCTCGCTTAAAAAAGTTATGCCGATTATTGTGCCCGATCTTTCCTACAAGGATCTCGCTATCCAGGAAGGCGAGACAGCCTCAAATTCCTGGCCGAAACTGTTCGACAAGAAACTAAGCAAAGGAGAGCGGGAGAAAATTTATAAAGACATGATTGCCTATTGCCGTCTCGATACTCTGGCCATGGTCCGGATTTTGGAAAAAATGCGAAGTATTGTGTAGCGTATAATATAATTATTAAATAAAAAAATTAATTTAAAACCTATGAACAAAAAACTTTTTGCGGTTCTGGCGGTAGTCGCCCTCATTGTCACGCTTGGGGCCGGCTGCGGCGGAAAAAAAGAGCAGGAGAACCAAAATCAAGGCAACCCTTCTGAAAATAATTCGGCGGGCGGGAATGAGGACGGGGGAATCTTTTCTTCAATCCGCGACGCCTTTGACCGTTCGGTATCGCTGCGCTGCGAGTACGTTGACGAAGACGGCGCGACTTCGATAAATTACATCAAAAACAAAATGATCCGGACCGAGGCGGCCGAGACAAAAGAGGGAGTGGCAAAAGTTTATGGGCTCTTCCGCGACGACAAAGCTTATATTTGGGACGACAAATCGGGCAACGGAATGATCTTAAGTCTTGACAAGATGCAGAATGATCCAGCCGACATGGACGGGACGGAAGTGAGGAGCGCGGAAGATATTATCAAGGTGCTTGAAGAGAAAAAGGATAAATGCCGGGCCGAATCGGTTCCCGATTCATATTTTGAAGTGCCAGGTAACATTAAATTCCAGACCTGGGATATTCCGACTCAGCAATAAAAAATTAGACCCGTCCCCGAGCAGCGCGCTCGGGGAATCCGGGCGGGTATATAATGCAAAGCGTCGGCTCCGCCGACAAGTATTAATCCCTAAGCCTTCGTTCCCGCGTTTTTCGCGCGGAGAACTCAGGACACATTATAAAAAAATCTATGAATAAAAAACTTTTCGCGGTTTTGGGGGCGGTTGCGTTTGTGGCTTTGCTTGGAGCAAGCTGCGGCGGCGGAGGACCGACAACGGGCGGACCGGGCGGCACGACGGGCGGCGGCGCTTCCGATATAGAAAAAGTTTGCAGCTATTTCCCCAAAGAGCTGATTGAAGAGGCGATCGGCAAACCGATTGTCAAAACAGAAGTGCCCTTTGTAGATGAAAAAAGTTGTTTCTACTACACTCTGTACACCGAAACTTTTGATCATACCCCGTATGGCGACAAGCCGGGCGGAACGCCGGTCGTCGCGGTTTATGATGATGAAGATTTTGCCAAGGATAGAATATCCAACGAGAAATCGGGCAGCAAATACGCGAAAGACGAGACAATCGGTATGGACAATTTTGTCGTACGCAATCACGCCGGAAAAATTTGGCAGGTGGTTTTGGTTTTAGGCGGGGACAAATATATCAGAATGCATTTTGTCCATGACGCGATAACCGGCGAAGAACTGGTGAAAATCGGAGCAAAGTTTGCGGAGAGAATTAAAGGACAATAAAAATTTAAAAGTATGAACAAAAAATTTTTCGCAGCGTTCGCCGCGCTGGCTATGGTTGCAACGGTCGGCGCCGGATGTTTGGCCGGAGAGCAAAACGGTAACACGAATGCCAATACCAATGTCACGCCGGAACCGGAGCCGGTTGCCTGCACCCAGGAGGCAAAAATTTGTCCGGACGGTTCTTCCGTCGGACGGAGCGGGCCGGATTGCGAATTTGCGCCTTGCCCGGAAGGCGGCGACTATCCCCTGAAAACATTTACCGACGAGACGCAAGGCATCGAGTTTCAATATCCGGAAACCTTGACGGCAAAATATATTAAAGCCCAGGAATGGCCGCCAAAAGTTACGGTGACAGCGGGTGAATTTTCTTGTCTTGAAACTTCGCCGACCGACAGTATTTCAACGAGGGTGGCGCAAAGGTTGGTGGACGACCGCGTCTACTGCGTTACGGCCGCAAGCGAAGGCGCGGCCGGCAGCGTTTACACAACTTACGGTTATACAACTCTGAAAGAGGGGAAACTTATTTCTGTAAGTTTTATTTTACGTTATCCGCAGTGCCTGAACTATGACGATCCGCAAAAGAGCGAGTGCCAAGCGGAGCGGGAAACTTTTGATCTGGACGGCATAATTGACCGTATCGCGGCGAGCGTGAAGTTCAAGTAAATTGCCGCTCTGATTTTAGAGAAAAATTTTTAAAGCAACCTTGATGCTCGAAAAACTGGATAAATATTTCAAGCGGCCGGTCGGGTTGATTGCTATCTGTTTTGTTAAAGCTGTCTGGGGAATAAGTCAGATGATTTTGGGTTTAGGAGCGATAATTTTGACCTGGATTTTCCGCCGGTTGGCCGAGGGAGAGCTGGTGCAAAAATTATTTTCCTATTTCGATCCGCGCGGAATATTGGAAACCTCAGTTACTTTCGGTTGGATAGTATTTCTTCTCGGCGCCGTGGATCTTGCTATCGCTCTCGGCGTTTGGTTCGGTTCATGGGCGGTCAGAAATGTCGGCTTGGTTTTTTTCTCGGGACTGTCAGTCTGGAGCTTGTATCACCTGAGCCTGGATTTTTCATTTTTCAAGATAGTGGTTTTACTGTTTGATTTTTTTACCCTTTTCTATTTCTGGCAAATTCTGCCGAAAAGCTTGAAAAAATAATTTTAAAATCTATGACCCTGGACAAATTAACTCCGGAAGAAGAGAGAGTCATGGTTGGCAAGGGAACCGAGCCGCCGGGAACCGGGGAATATCTGGAAAATTTTAACGAGGGAATTTATGTCTGCCGCCGCTGCGGCGCGCCGCTTTACGAATCCAAAAGTAAATTCCGTTCGGAGTGCGGCTGGCCGAGTTTTGACGAAGAGATTGAAGGGGCGATAAAACGAATTACCGATCCGGACGGAGCGCGAACGGAAATTGTCTGTCAAAATTGTGGAGCCCATCTCGGCCATGTTTTCATCGGAGAAAAGCTTACTTCTAAGGACACGAGGCATTGTGTAAATTCGATATCTTTAAAATTTATCTCCCGAAAAGATGGACATTGATAAAAAAGAAACCGCGGTTTTCGGCGGAGGATGTTTTTGGTCGATCGAGGCAGCTTTTGGGGAGATCCGTGGCGTTCTCTCAGTCGCCGCCGGATTTGCTGGTGGAAGAAAGAAAAATCCAACCTATGAGGAGGTTTCTACCGGGCAGACCGGCTACGCCGAAGTTGTAAAAATTGAATTTGATCCGGAGATTATTTCTTATATCGGTCTTCTTACAATTTATTTTGATCTCCACGATCCAACGAGTTTGAATAGGCAAGGTAACGATATTGGGGAACAATACCGTTCGGTAATTTTTTGGACAACCGAAAAACAGAAAGCCGAGGCGGAAAAAATGATTATTGATTTGGGTATGAGCGGCCGTTATAGTCGTCCGATCGTCACGGCAGTTGAACCGCTAACCGAATTTTGGACCGCTCCGGAATATCATCAGCGCTATTTTGAAAAAAATCAGGCCAAGCCATACTGCCTCGCGGTGATTTCTCCTAAAATGAAAAAATTTAGAGAGAAATACAAGAGATATTTAAAAGATAGTCTTGATTTATAAATTATAATTTTTAAAAAACCTATGAACAAAAAAATCTTTGGAGGGGTGGCGATTTTTGCCATAGCAATGCTTTTGGCCGGGCCGGTTTTGGCGGCGGAATTCAAGGGAGGGGAAAGCGTTTCTTTCCGCCAGGGAGAAACAGTGGCCGACAATCTTTACGCGGCCGGGGGAAACCTTACCGCCGAGGGCAGTGTCGAGGGCGATTTTCTGGCGGTCGGCGGGACGATTCTTTTTACCGGCCGGGTAACAAATGACGCGGCAATTGCCGGGGGAACCTTGAGCCTGCTCGGGGAAGTCGGCGGCGATCTGCGGGCGGCCGGCGGAAATATTTCGCTCGGCGGACCGGTCGGCGGCGAACTGATTGTCGCTGGTGGACAAATTTCAGCGAGTTCGCGCTGCCTCGTTGAGAAGTCGGCAACGTTTGCCGGAGGAACGGTTTCTTTCGACGGCGAAACCAAAGGGAAACTGGAAATCAGAGGCGGCGAAGTAGTCGTTAATGGAAAAGTCGGTGGCGAACTTTTTGTCCAGGCCGATAAATTAACCATCGGAAAAGACGCGGTCATCTCCGGGAATCTTAATTACGAATCGCCCGACGAGGCGCTTATTGAACAGGGTTCACAAATTTCCGGAGAAATAAATTTTAAAAAAACGGAACGGGGTGGCGGTAGCGAAGGAAGGGATTTTGCCTGGGGCGCGATGGTCGGGGGATGGTTTGTCAGGTTGCTGATAATGCTTGTACTCGGCTTGCTTCTTTTCTTTGTCTTTAAAAGAGGGACAGCGGAACTCGTTAAAAGGAATCTCGCGGAATTCGGCTGGCAGCTCTTGCGCGGTCTTGTCATTATGATTGTCGTGCCGATTGCCTCGGTCATTGCCGCGGTGACAATTATCGGACTGCCCATAGCCGGAGTCTTTATGCTTCTTTACGCTATGTTCTGGATTCTCGCCGGGGCGATAGCCGGAATGACGGTTGGCAGTCTGGCCTGCAAGATGATTTGGAAAAAGGAGATTGAGCTTGACTGGAAAATCGTTGCCGGAGGAATTACCGCTTACTGCCTTATCACCGCCATTCCTTATCTCGGGTGGATCTTCGCGGCGGTTTTCTGCCTTACGGCTTTTGGCGGTTGGTGGAATTTCCTTTACGAGCGGGCGATGAAAGAAAGATAAAAAAATAATTACTTTAACCTATGATTAACAAAAAACTTTTCGCGGTTTTGGGTGCGGCAGCGTTCGTGGCTTTGCTCGGGGCAAGCTGCGGAGGCGGCGGGCCGACAACGGGCGGTCCGGGCGGCGGAGGCGGTAACGGAGGCGGAGTGAATACCGTCATTACCGACATGTGCAGCCAGTTTTCTCCGGAGTGGATAAAAGAAGCGACAGGGAAAACCGTTGCTAAAACCGAAACGAGAAACAATGGAGCTTACTGCCACTACTACACCGAATACTCCGAGGATTTTTATAAATTGCCGGAGGGGAAAGTCGCTCCGGGCGGTCCGTGGTTTGCAATGAATTATGAAACAACCCTGCCCGTGGAAAATCAGAAGAAAGGTCATGAATTTCTTGACCATAAAATCGAAACAAACCCGAAGATTGGCATGGAGCATTTTATCGCCGTTCAGGAAGACGGTTTGATCAACGAGATATATCTCGTGCTTGGAGAATCAAGTTTTGTAAGCATCAGCAGAAGTTCCGGTAAGGTTTTTAGCGAGGAAGGAATAATCGATTTTGCCGCCAAGGTCGCCGAGGTTCTGAAGAAAGGCGTGCCAAAACCAAAACAGGCGGAAAACCAAGCCGGGAGAGCCAGGGAATTTTTTCAGTATCTCTCCGATAAAAAAATCGATCAGGCTCTGGCCATGATGGACGCTGACGCAGGGACTAAAGATGGTTGGCGGACCAATTTCAATACCATAAAATCTCTTGGCGTGAAGAGCGTGAATCCGGTATTCGAGGAGGAATGGACTTCTACCCGCCAAAGTTTCAAGTTTGACTTGGAAGTAAGCGTTACCTCGGAAGGCGAGGGTTACGGCTGGAATCAGGGGCAAAATTCAAGATGGGTTTCCCTGAAAAAAAACGGAGATATCTGGCAGATCCACGAATTGGCGAACAATCCGTAAATATTGCGAGTCCGATTTAAAACCCGCCTCTTCGGGCGGGTTTTTTATTTAATCTTTTTGTGCTATAATTGAGTAAATTATTATTAAGGATAAAAATATGGAAATACAAAAAATGCAGGATTTCATGAATCCGACCGAGCTTGAGAAAAAGCATACCCCGGTAATCGAGCGGCTGGGAAACGGAGAAGTTTTGGTCAGGGTCGGCCTCGTGCCCCATCCGATGGAGGAGGCGCACCGCGTCATGTGGGTTGAGCTGTACCGGAATAAAAAACTTGTGAAACGGGAGGAATTGAAACCGGCCATGCCGGCCGAAGCGGTTTTCGAAGTGCCGGATCTGAAACCGGAAGATATTCTGGTCGCCCGCGAAGAATGCAATATCCACGGGCTTTGGGAGAGCGTTTAGAATTTTTAATTAACTAACCATAAAATATGGTTGTGCCGATTTTATTCGGTAAGCCGATTCATCTTTGGTTCGGCCTTGTTCTCGCCCTTCTTCTCGCGGTCCAGATGACCGGGGGATTTATGATGGTAAAAAGAGGAAAAATGGAATATTTGAAATACCATAAATGGAACGCGGTCGTTCTCGGTCTTTTCGCTCTGGCCCATCTTTATTACGCCGTACGGCTTTATTTTTAAGTTTTTTTGGATTATGAAAAAAAGTTCGATTTTATTTTTTCTTTCTGCGGTTTTGATGCTGGCCGGCGCCGGTTGCGTTTCCGGACCGAAGACCTATTCCAACGAATCTGACGCGGCTCCGGTTATCAATATCAGCGGGGCAGAAATCCCGGTTGCCGATATCCAATATAATCAGGTCACAAGTTCCGCGGAAGTGGAAATCAAAAATTTTACCTTCAGCCCAGCGAGCATGACCATCAAAAAGGGCGGTAAGGTAACCTGGACCAACCGCGATTCGGCAAAACACGACGTGAAAGGCGACTTCTGGCAGAGCGAGCTTTTAGGTAAAGACGAAAGTTTCAGTAAAATTTTTGACACGGCCGGGACTTTTGATTATCATTGCGCGCCACATCCCAATATGACCGGAAAAATAATTGTGATTGAATAATTTTATGAAAATGTGGGTTTGTAACAATTGCGGCTACCTTCACGCCGGGAATAATCCTCCCAAGAATTGTCCGCGTTGCGGTTCCGAATCGGCGGAGTTCGATCTTACCCCGGTTAAACCTTCGTCGGAACGGGCCCGCGCCCTGAAGCCGGCGGACTTTTTGATTATCAACGGTTCGAAACACCGGTCGCACAATACCCGTCTTTTTACGGAAATGACAGCCGAAGTTTTCCGTGAGCAAAAAAAATCGCATCTGGTCATCAATTTATGCGAGTATAGAGTAGATCCCTGCTGGCATTGCTATTCCGTGAAAGAGGATCTTTGCCAGGAGCCCTGCCGGAACGGGGACGACGACATGAAATATTTTTATCCCTTGCTAAAAAAATGTAAGGGGGTTATTATTGTCTCGCCAATCAATTGGAACAACATGTCGGCGATCCTGAAGCATTTTTTGGACCGCCTGACCGCGATTCAAAACATGTTTCTGGTCAAAGGCGAGACGCCGATGCTCGGAAAAATTTACGGCATCGTTATCAACGGCCACGAAGACGGAGCTTATAAGACAGCCGCCGATATCTCGGTCTATGCGGAAAATCTTGGCATGGTTTTAGCGCCTTTCGGGATTACCTACACGACGCACGGCCGTAATTTTAAGACGGAAGAAGACCATTCTTATTTTGAAACCGACAAAAAAACCAGGAATTATGTCCGGGCGGTGGCCAACAACGTGATTAAATTTTCTTCAATAAAATTCGATTATAAAAAAATTATTCCCGCGGCGGAATAACGGCTAATAATTAATTTTTCAAAATTATGTCCGTGGAAAATTCACAAGAGAATTTTTCCAAATGCGGCTGCGAACCATGCCCGAGCTACAACGCCTGTATGAGGGGCGGGACGGAAAAATTGTACTGTGCCAAGGAAAAAAGTCATTGCGAAGTGCCGATGAAGGGATGCACTTGCATGAACTGCACCGTTCATAAGGAAAACAATCTTAATTCCGGTTATTATTGCGTTAAAGGCTCAGCCAACTAATTATTAATAACTAAGTATTAATAAAAAACTATGGCAGTAAAAAATGTCGGCGAAAAATATCGCTGTAATGTATGCGGCAACGAAATAACCGTCTCCGAAGTCGGGGGCGGTACCTTGGTTTGCTGCGAAGAAGAAATGGAAAATATCGACGGAGAAACGGCGGAAGAGGAAAACGAGGAAGAAGTTTAATCGCTAAGCTTTAAAAATATGTCCAGAACCCAAGAAAATTTGAGGCGGGCGTTTGCCGGCGAATCAATGGCCCGCAATAAATACACTTTTTTTGCCCTGAAAGCGAGAAAAGAGGGCTACGAGGGAATCGCCAGAATTTTTGAAGAGACGGCGGCCAATGAAATGGAGCACGCCGAGCGCCTGATGAGTTTTATGAAAGGCGAACCGCCGGTAACTCTCGAGGGTTACAGCGTGCCGGAGCTTTCCGGAACAGCGGAAAATCTGGTGGCCGCGGCTGCTGGCGAGCATTACGAATGGACCGATATGTATCCGTCTTTTGAAAAGATCGCCCGCGAAGAAGGGGAAAACGAAATCGCCGACGTCTTCCGTGAAATCGGAGAAGTCGAAGAACAACACGAGAAACGGTATCAGATATTGCTTGCCAAAGTCAAAGAAAAAAAAGTTTTCAAAAGCGAAGAACCGATTCGCTGGAAATGTCTGAACTGCGGTTATATCCACGAAGGAACCGAACCGCCGGCCAAGTGTCCGGCTTGCGGCGAACCGCGCGCTTTCTACGAACCTTGGTGCCAGAATTATTAGGGCTTGAAATTTTTAAAGGGATAAGTTAATATTTTCTTATCCCTTACGTGGGCGGCTAGCTCAGTTGGTTAGAGCGTTACATTGACATTGTAAAGGTCACAGGTTCGACTCCTGTGCCGCCCACCATGAAAATTAGGCAATTTTTAAACCGCCGGAAGGCGGTTTTTTTATTTACATTTTTTGGGGTTTGTGATAATTTTCCTTCTGGTTGCCTGAATTCGGGCAATAGGGGAAAAGGCCGCCCGGGCGAAAGCTTTGGCGGACCCAAGGAGGAGAGAAGACAGATGGGAAAGCATGTGATTGTGGTTGGCGTACAGTGGGGCGACGAGTCAAAGGGAAGGGTGGTTGATTTTCTCACCCTCTTCTACGACGCGGTCATCCGTTTCCAGGGCGGCAACAACGCCGGCCACACGGTGGTAGACGACGAAGGCCGGACGTTCAAGATGCGGCAGGTTCCCTCGGGAGTTGTCCGCGGAGTTTTGGCCGTACTCGGGAACGGGATGGTTCCCAATCCTTTTGCCCTAGTTGACGAGATCGAAGAACTGCGGAAGGCGGGGCTCGCGATTTCTCCCGAAAATCTGATCATTGCCGAGAGCGCTCCGCTGAATCTTCCGATCCACTCCGAACTCGACCGGATCCGGGAGGAGATGAGCGGCAAGAACAAGATCGGAACTACCGGCCGGGGAATCGGTCCGGCCTATGAGGACAAGATCGCCCGCCGGGCGATCCGCGTCGCGGATCTGGCCGATCCCGCCTATCTCAAAGATCGCCTCGCGGCGCTTTTCACTCATCACAACGCCCTCCGGCGCGGACTGGGCGCACCGGAAGCCAGCTTCAGGGAGACCTTCGTCCAGCTCCGGGAAATCGCCCCGAAGATTCTGCTTTATGCGGCGCCGGTCTGGCGGGTTCTCTACGGAATGGACCAGAAAGGCAAGCGGTTCATCTTCGAGGGGACCCAGGGAGCGATGCTTTCGGTCGAGCACGGTACCTATCCCTACGTGACTTCGTCCGACACTTCCGCCGGTCAGGCCTCGGTCGGCTCGGGTTTCCCGGCCGGCAAGGGGAGTTTCGTTCTCGGAGTGGCAAAGGCTTACACGACGCGGGTCGGCGGCGGGCCTTTCCCGACCGAACTTTTGGACGAGACCGGCAGCCGGATGCGCGAGTGCGGCAGCGAGTTCGGGACGAATACCGGCCGGCCGCGGCGTTGCGGCTGGTTTGATGCCGTGGCGGTCCGCCAGGCGGTGCGCCTCTCGGGCGTCGACGGCCTCGTCATCTCCAAACTCGACGTTTTGGACGGATTCCGTGAACTCAAAATTTGCGTCGACTACCGAGACGGCGGAAAAAGCTACGACTATCTCCCGGCTTCGCCGGCCATTCAGGCCACCTGCGAGCCGGTCTACGAATCCCTGCCAGGGTGGGAAGATCCCTGCAAGGGAGCGACGTCCGCTGATCGTCTGCCTGCGGCGGCGATCAACTATCTCCGCCGGATTGAGAAGTTCGTCGGCGTTCCGGTAATCCTCGCCTCTGCAAGTCCGGTGCGGGGAGAAATGGTCGTGGTGACCGACCACGAGATTCTGCACGGCCGGGTAGCCGGCTGCACGAGTCGTTTTGGCCATCCGTTGGCCGGCATCTAGAAAAGAAGGAGAAGAGAGTACTCGCCAAGGTCGTCAGCAGGACCAAGGCGAGTTTTTTTAAACAAAAAAACGGGCCGTCCAAGCCCGTTTCATTTTTATCTCTTGAGGAGCAAATTCATTTTTATTTCTTCAATAATTTCTTTTTCCGCTTCGGCGAGTTTGACCCCGGTAAGGCAGAATTGCCGCATGTCTTTGCCGCCCTCCGCCTCGCGGGAAATGAGCCGGCCGGCCTCGGCGCCCTTCAAAGTTTTTATAAGGCAGCAGATTTTTGTTTCCGAAGAATTAGTGTAGGGAATTTCGTAAAAGAGAACAACGATTTCCGCTTCCGGCGAATTGGCGATCAGCTCGTCAATAACCTCGGTCAGTTCTTCCACTTCGGCGCCCGAGGTAATAAAATCGTCGCGGGTCAGAAGAGACCAGACAATTTTTGTCGAGGGATCGTTTTTCAAACGCATCAGCGCCCGTCCCCAGAGTTTCAATGTTCCGATGGTTTTGGTCTGATAGAGATTTTTTATAATTTCTTCGCGCCTGGCGCCGCGGGCGACAAGCTGGCTCGCGATGCCGAGCGTCCGCGGGGTGACGGCGAGCGATTTGAAGCTTCTGGTTTTAGAGATCATCCCCGCCAAAAGCAGAGTCGCCACTTCCTCGTCGATAAGATTGGGATTCATTTTTTCCAAAAAGTTAAAAAGAATTTCCGCGGTGGAAGTCGCGTTCATTTCGACGAGATTGATCTGGCCGAATTGTTCGTTGGCCGGACTGTGGTCTATATTTATCATCGGGGTATTGAAAAAGAATTCGGTATTTTTATGGTAAAGCCCGCCGAGCGATTCCAGATCCGGAGTATCGAGAACAATCACGAGATCGTATTTATAGTTGGAAAGAGCGGTGGTAATTTCTTTTTGGTCGATGTTACGGTGTTCCGGGGCGACAAAAATATTGAGTTTTGTCCCATTCATTTCGTAGTGCAATCCGCCGATTTGGTTCCCGGAAACATCGACGCTGATAATCAAGTTTCTGAGGTTGGAAATGTCCGGTTTGATATTTTCTATCCGCGGAAGAAAAGTGAAAGTTTTTGGAGCGACAAAATCGTCACAGACGATATCAACGACCGGTTTGTTCATTTTTTTTAAAATATTATGCAATGCTAAACTGGAAGCAACGGCATCGCCGCTCCAGTTTTTCCGAAAAGCGACCAATGGCCGGCTGCTTTTTTCGATTGTTTCGAAGATTTGCTGGGTTAAATTAAGCGCCACAAGTTCCTTTAAACGGGATAAAATTAATAGTTAGTTTTTCAGTATAGTCTAAGCTAACAGGGGTGTCAATTGTCTTCAAAGTTGTTAATTCGGGGGGTTTCTGATAAAATTAGGGAATTATTAAGACAAAATAAGCGATTTATGCCCGAATTGCCCAAGGCCTACAATCCCAAGGAAGTCGAAGACAAAATATATCAGAAATGGGAGAAATCAGGGTATTTTAATCCGGATAAGCTGCCCCGTCAAGGGCGGGATGTTTTTTCTATTGTTATGCCTCCGCCGAACGTAACCGGGACTCTGCACCTCGGCCATGCGGTCATGCTCGCGCTGGAAGATATTCTAATACGTTATCACCGGATGAAAGGCGACAAAACACTCTGGCTTCCCGGTACAGATCATGCGGCCATCGCCACCCAGACCAAGGTGGAAAAACTTTTGAAGGAAAAAGAAGGAAAGTCGCGCCACGACCTGGGTAGGGAAAAATTTCTTGCTGAGGTTGAGAAATTTGTTTCCGAAACGAAGGGTGTCATAAAAAATCAGATAAGAAAAATGGGTTCAAGCTGCGATTGGTCGCGCGAGGCCTATACCCTGGATGAGCCGAGGTCGTTTGCGGTGCGGACTGTTTTTAAAATGATGCACGACGACGGTTTGATTTACCGCGGAGAGCGGATAGTTAATTGGTGCCCGCGCTGCGGTTCCACTCTGGCCGACGACGAGGTTGAATATAGAACTCAGAAAGCAAAATTTTATACCTTCCGTTATAGCAAAGATTTTCCCTTTGCCATTGCCACGACTCGGCCGGAAACCAAATTAGGAGATACGGCAGTGGCCGTCAATCCTAAAGACGAGCGGTATAAAAAATATATTGGTAAAACTTTTGAGATTGATTTTGTCGGCGTGTCTTTGAAATTGAAAATTATCGCCGACCGCGCGATTGATGCGGCTTTCGGAACCGGGGCGCTCGGCGTGACGCCGGCTCATTCCATGGCCGATTGGCAGATGGCCGAACGGAATAATTTGCCGGTTGTTAAAGTAGTCGACGAGCAGGGGAAAATCAGACAGGGCTTTGGTGCGTACTCCGGCAAGACCGTAGCGGAGGCGCGTAATTTGATCGCGGAGAAACTTAAAGAAGACGGACTTATAGAAAAAGAAGAGGAGATTGAAAATAATTTATCGCTTTGCTACCGCTGTGGTACGCCGATTGAACCCTTACCCTCGCTCCAGTGGTTCATCGATGTCAATAAGAAATTCAAGATCAAGGGTAATGGAATAAAGGGATATAAAAAAGGCAGCGAGGCGACGCTAAAGGAGTTGGCTATTGCCGCGGTAAAAGGGGGCCAGATAAAAATTCTCCCGGACCGTTTCCTGAAAGTTTATTATCATTGGATGGAAAATCTGCGCGATTGGTGTATCTCCCGCCAGATTTGGTTTGGCCATCGCGTGCCGGTTTGGTATAAGGGCAAGGAAACTTATGTCGGGGCGGGGAGGCCGGAAGGCGAAGGATGGAAACAGGACGAAGACACGCTTGATACGTGGTTCTCTTCGGGGCTTTGGACTTTCACCACGCTCGGCTGGCCGGAAAAAACTAGTGATTTTAAAACTTACCATCCGACCTCAGTTCTTGAAACCGGCTACGATATTTTATTTTTCTGGATTGCCAGGATGATTTTGATGACAACCTACGTTTTGGGAGATATTCCTTTCAAAAATGTATATCTCCACGGGATGGTCCGCGACGAGAAGGGGAGAAAGATGTCCAAGTCGCTTGGTAACATAATAGACCCCCTGGAAACGGCGGATAAATACGGTACTGATGCGGTGCGCCTGTCTTTGGCGCTCGGCACTTCGCCGGGAAGCGATATGAGATTGTACGACGAAAAAATCGCAGGTTTCAGAAATTTTACCAACAAAATTTGGAATATCGGGCGGTATGTGGTGGAAAAAACCAAAGATAAAAAAACCAAAATAAAGGTGAAAGCGGAGACCGTTGCCGAGAGATGGATTTTGTCGAGGTTAAACGGCGTGATTGGGGAAGTAACGTCGCATTTGGAAAACTGCGAATTTTCCCAAGCGGGAGAAAAATTAAGAGCTTTCAGCTGGGATGAGTTCGCCGACTGGTATTTGGAAATAAATAAAATTCAACCGAACAATTCTCTTCTCGCGGCGGCATATTCCGTGCTTCTGAAACTTTGGCATCCTTTTATGCCTTACGTAACGGAGGAACTTTGGCCTAATTTTGGCGGAGGGCTTCTTCTAGTTGCCGAGTGGCCTAAAGCGGAAAAAAAATTATCCGATAAAAAAGCGGAAAAAGATTTCGAATTTTTAAGAAGCATTATTACGGCGATCCGCGGCATGCGGGCCGATTACAGGATAGAACCGGCTAAAAAGGTCCGGGTAGTCGTTTACGCAGGGGCCAAGAAAAAATTTATTGACAGTCAGAGCGAGATTATAAAAAATTTGGCCAGAGTCGAAATATTGGAAGTAGAAAAATCTGGGAAAAAACCGGACCAATCGGCCGGGATGATAATTTCCGGAGCGGAAATTTATTTGCCGCTTGCCGGAATGATAGATGTCGCCAAAGAAAAGAATCAATTAGAAAAAGAATTAGGCGAGGCGGAAAAATATCTGGCGGTTATAAAGAATAAATTATCCAACAAGTCTTTTACGGAGCATGCGCCAAAAGAAATTGTCGACGGCGAGAAAGAAAAGCTGGAAACGCAGAAAGAAAAAGTGGAAAAAATAAAAAATCAATTGAAATCGATTATTTAAAATTTATGAAACTAAGCACCGACGCCAAAAAAATTGAAGAAGTTTTAATCCGTTCGATCGATACAATTTATCCCGACCGGAAGACCTTTGAGGAAATGCTAAAATCGGGAAAACAGCTTAGAATTTACATGGGTATCGATCCGACGGCGACTTATGTTCATCTGGGGCACGCGACCAATTACATTATTTTGAAACGACTGCACGACCTTGGCCATAAGATTATTGTTCTTATCGGCGACTTCACTGCTATGATCGGCGACCCGAGCGACAAGGGCGCGGCTAGAAAAAGGCTGACGCGGGTCGACGTGGAAAAAAATCTCAAAACTTTCAAAAAACAGATCGGTAAGATTTTGGATTTTTCCGACAAGAAAAATCCCATTGAGTTAAAATTCAATTCCGACTGGCTGGCAAAACTTAACTTTGAGCAGCTTGTCGACTTGGCCTCCAATTTTACCGTGCAGCGGATGCTTGAGCGGGATATTTTTGAAAAAAGAATAAGGGAAAACAAGCCTCTTTATGTCCATGAATTTTTTTATCCCCTGATGCAAGGCTACGATTCGGTAGCTCTGGAAGCCGACGCGGAAATCGGCGGAACCGACCAGACTTTTAATATGCTGGCCGGTCGGCAGCTTGTAGCCGCCTACCAAAAACGGGAAAAAATTGTCGTGACGACAACCTTGCTCGAAAATCCGGTAACCGGCGAAAAACTTATGAGTAAGAGCTTGGGCACGGGTATCGGACTGGACGAAGAGCCGGACGAGATGTATGGGAAAACCATGGCCTTGCCAGACGAAGCAATTATCCAGGTCTTTGTTGACTGCACTTATTTGCCGATGGAAGAAATAAAAGAGATGGAAGAACAACTCAAGAAGGGAACCAATCCGCGGGATCTTAAGATGCGCTTGGCCCGCGAAATTGTAAACATGTATCACTCGGCCGCGGAAGCTAAAAAGGCGGAAGAAAATTTTATAAAAGTTTTTCAAAAAAAAGAAAAACCAGAAGAGATAGCCGAGGTAAAAATAAAAAAACCCAAAATAAACATTTTGGATCTGCTCGTGGAAACAAGGCTGGCAGCCAGCAAAGGCGAGGCTCGCCGGTTGTTGGAGCAGGGCGGCGTTAAGATTGACGACGAAATAATCAAAGACATCAAAACGGAAGTCACGGTTTCAAGAGACGGCGTTTTGATTCAAAAAGGAAAAAGATTTTTTGTGAAAGTCAGGAGTTAATTATGCTGTCAAAAATTAAAAAAGAACTTGCTTCGTTGGTTAATAAAAATTTTCCGTCGGCGGAAGTCGCGGAGACAGATTTTGTTTTCCCTCCGAATCCGGAGTTCGGAGATTTATCCCTGCCCTGCTTTAATCTCGCGAAGCAAATGAAAAAATCTCCGGCGGAAGTTGCCAAGGAGATTGGAGAAAAAATAACCCTCCGGGGCATGGTGGAAAAAGTTTCGGCCGCCGGCCCGTATCTTAATTTTTTTCTTGCCAAAGAAAAATTCAATTCTTTGACGCTGGACAAAATTTTGAAAGAGAAAGAAAAGTACGGGAACGGAAAATCCGGAAAAGGCAAAAGAGTTATGGTGGAATTTTCCAATGCCAACACCCATAAGGAATATCATGTCGGGCATCTTCGCAATCTTTGCTATGGCGACGCCGTCTCCCGGCTTCTCGGCGCTTCCGGATGGAAGGCGATACCCGTCTCGTATATTAATGATTTCGGGATACACGTGGCGAAAACCCTCTGGGCTTACGAAAAATTTTATAAGAAGGAAAAAATTCCCGCCAACAAAGGATATTTTCTTGGCCAAATTTACGCCCGCTCGACCGGGGAAATAGAAAAAGATCCCAAGGCCAAGGAGGAAGTCGGCGCCATCATGGAAAAAATCGAAAGCCGCCGCGGTCCGGAGTACAGGCTTTGGGAAAAAACCAGAAAATGGAGTATCGAGCAGTTCGGGAAAATATATAAACAGCTTGATATAAAATTTGATAAAATTTTTTATGAGAGCGAAGTTATCGACGACGGAAGAAAAATGGTCGAAGAACTTCGCCAAAGTAATTTTTTGGTCAAAAGCCAAGGAGCGCTGATTGCCGATTTGGAAAAATACGGCCTTGGCGTTTTGCTTTTTTTGCGTTCGGACGGAACAGCTCTTTATCCAGTTGCCGATATTCCTTTGGCAATAAAAAAAGTCAAGAAATACAAACTGGATAAGTCAATTTATATAGTTGATGTCCGCCAAAGCTTATATTTCAAACAGCTGTTCAAAATTCTGGAACTGCTCGGCTACAAACAGGAGATGGCTCATCTCGGTTACGAGTTCGTTAAACTCCCCTCGGGCATGATGTCTTCCCGGACGGGAAATGTTGTTACTTATGAAAATCTGTGGGCGGAAGCCCTGGGGAGGGCGGTCCGGGAAACGGGAAAAAGACACGCCGATTGGAGTAAAAAACAAATTGAGGAGGTGGCTAAAAAAATAGTTGTCGGAGCGATGAAATTTGAAATGGTTAAGGTGGGAAAGGAGCAGACAATTACTTTTGATATTGACCGGGCCCTAAGCTTTGAAGGTTTCACCGCGGCTTATTTACAGTATACGCACGCGAGGATTTGTTCTATTTTAAAAAAGGTCGGAACCGGAAAAATAGACTCCGCCCATCTTGACAAATTGAAAGAAAAATGGGAATATAATCTGTCCTTCGCTCTGGCAAAATTTCCCGAAACGTTGGAAAAATCCGCTGCGGCATATAATCCGGCGGTTTTGGCCGATTATCTTTACGAATTGGCAAAAGTTTTCAGTGATTTTTACCGAGATGTCCGGGTGCTTGGGGCCGATCGGGAAACGGTTGGGGCGAGACTTGCCCTTATTAATGCGGTAAAAATAGTTTTAGCGAAAGGGCTGAAAATTCTTGGTATAGTCGCTCCGGATAAAATGTGATATAAGCAATAGGGGGCGCACTGAAGTGCAATAAAATAAATTTATTTCACCTCAGTGTGCCTTTTGGTTGGCGCACGGTAAGAAAAATAGGGGAGAAACGGAGGAGGAGATGAAAGATTCTGGCGTCGAGTTGATGCCGCATGTGCACGGGCTGCCTGCGGAGCGGTGCGTGGTTTTTCTTTCGCAGCTTCGCGAGGAACCGCACAACACCGAGATCCAGCAGGCCCAGATAAGCGACGAGATGCGCTGGGAGATGGACGAGTTCGGTTCGTTCAAGTGGTCCGAGACCACGGTGATGGGCGGGGTGAAATTCATCATCCGTCTCATCAACCGCGATCCCTTCGCCTTCATCAAGAACCGCGCCGAATCGGTCGCCGATATTTTGGCGGCCATGGAGCGGGCCAAGACGGCGGACGGCGCGACCGACATCGGCCTCGGTTCGCTCGTCGCTTCGGTCGCCCACGGCGGTCGGGACCTGCTTACCCGCGCCGAAGAACTGAATCTGCGGCTTGATCACGGCGACGACATGTCGACCGGTCTCGCGGCCACCGCCGCCTGGCATCTTCAGGATTTCGGCCTGGACCTTGCCGCCGGAACGGTCGGGGTGATCGGAGCGGTCGGCATCATGGGAGCCGGTTTCATCAAGCTCCTGGCGGAGGATGTCAGAAAGTTCCTTTTCATCGTCACGGCGGTTGACGACCGCGTCAAGAAGCTCGAGTCCGAGCTCCTGCTCGAAGCCAGGCGCGAAAAGCGGAAGCTCGAGATCGTGGTCGACACGAAGTTCCACGCTCTGGCCGAGCACAAGTGCCGGCTGGTCTACGTGGCCCATTCGTCGCCCAACGCGCCGCTCAAGGCTGAACACCTCGCGCCGCGGACGATTATCCTCGATGCTTGCATTCCGCCGGCCGTGGCTTTCCGCGATGGACGGCACCTCGTTCTGCCGGTCGGCTGCGGCGTCCTGCCCAAGTCGGCGGCGCCCAGCGGCGTCGGTATCCGGCTCGGGCTTGGCGAAACCAAGGACGGCCCGGTCACCTACGGGTGCATGATCGGCTGCATGATCGCTGCACGGCGGGAGGAAATCTATCACAGGATTTTCCCCGTCGATCCCGGGTACGCCAAGCTGCTTCTCAATGAGGGGGGTGCCATCGGCGTAACCCACCAACCTTTCCCGGTCAAGGAGGAAAAGATCAGGGAATTTATCCGGAAACAGTAGAAACAACCAAGTTAGATTTCGGGGGCAAACGCAACGTTTGCCCCTTCTTTTTTTTCTTGGTATAATTAGGTAATAAAATTTTAGGAGGAAATATGTTAAACCTCGGGACAATTTTGCCCCTCGTTTGCGCAATTTTCGTTACTATTTTAGGATGGTTTGTCTTCGTCGATAATCCGCGTTCCAGGTTGAATCAGCTTTTTTTTGCTTTCTGTTGGGCTATGGTTTTCTGGCTCTTGGGGACATTTATGATGTTCTTTAACAGTTATGATACCGTCGCGGCTATCTGGTGGGACCGTTTCGTTTATCTTGGTGTTTCCATGATGCCTGCCCTGATGCACCATTTCAGTTTGGTCTTTACTGGCAACAAGGGGCAGAAAAAACTTTTGGTCTTTACCTACATCGGTTCAATTTTCTTTCTGTTAATCAGCCGGACGCCGTATTTTATTGACGGCTTGTACCAATACAGTTGGGGGGTTCACAGTAAGGCGCAGATTTTTCACCATATTTTTCTGGTCTTCTTCTATTGGGGCGTGCAGATATTCGTAATCAATATTTGGCGGGCTTACCGCAAGAGCGCTGATCCGGAATTTAAAAAGCAGGCGGCTTATGTCGTTTTGGCCTTCAGTATTGTTATGTTCGTCGGAGGCACCGCCTATCTCACGGCTTACGGGATTGACATACGCTATCCTTTTTCCTATATTTCCGGTCTCGCCTTTCCTTTTCTTTTGGCTTACGCCGTCACCAAGCACCATCTTCTCGGCGCCAAAGTTATCCGCACGGAAATCATTGCCGGGTTTGTACTTTTCTTCCTGGTTACCGAAATTTTTATGTCCCGTTCAATGGCGGAAATAGTTGTCCGGGCCTTTCTAGCTTTCATTGTTGCCGCCTTGGCGTTACTTTTGATCCGTTCCGTCACCGAAGAAGTCCGCCAGAGAGAAGAGATGCAAAAGATGGCCGCTGAACTGCAGAAAGCCAACCAGACCCTGGAGATGCTGAACCAGGCGAAAAGTGAATTCATTTCCATCGCCTCCCATCAGCTTCGGACGCCTCTTTCAATCAATAAAGGTTATTTATCCATGATTTTGGCGGGAGACTACGGGAAGGTTGACAAGGATAAAAAGAAAATTTTGGATAAGGTTTATTCCAGCAACGAAAGACTGATTACTCTGGTCAACGATCTACTTAATATTTCAAGAATAGAAAGCGGCCGGCTGGAATACCGTTTTGAACCGGTAAATGTTGCCGAACTTACCCGCGATCTGGTTGAGGGTTTCCAGATGAAGGCAAAAGACAAGGGCCTTGTTCTCGGAGCGAAATATCCGTCCGCTTTGCCGAAAATAAACGCCGATCTGGCAAAATTGAAGGAAGTTATTTCAAACCTTCTCGATAATGCCATAAAGTACACGGAGAAGGGGAGCATTATGGTAAATTTAAAAAATAAAGACGGAAAACTTTATTGTAGCGTAAAAGACACCGGGCTCGGTATTGCCCAGGCGGAGCAGGAAAAGCTTTTCCAAAAATTTACCCGAGGGCAGAGCTCCTACGCCGCAACCGGGGGGTTGGGAATAGGTCTCTATATCTGCAAGAAATTTATCGAAGGACACAGGGGGGAAATTTGGGTGAAAAGTCCCGGGTCGGGCAAGGGAAGCGAATTTGGGTTTTCCCTGCCAGTTGCCCTAAAATAGTCCGTTCGGGTCGGGTTGACCTTGGGTTGTAAAATGTTAAACTAAAATAATAATTTTTTAAAGTAAGACTGGATTTATGTTCAAGGACCTTTATAACAACAAAGAGACGGAAGTGGAAACCGTTATCGGCCCGTCGGTTAAAGTTGAAGGCGATTTCGCGAGTAAGGGCAATGTCACAGTTGAGGGCGCGGTTTATGGGACCATAAAAACCGACAGGGATTTAAAAGTGGGAAGTGCCGCGAAAATTTCGGCCAACGTTTTTGCCGCGAATGCTTTTATTTCGGGGGAAGTTAAGGGAAATGTGAAAGTTAATGATAAACTTGAACTCGCAGATACGTCGAAAATTTTAGGCGACGTCGAGGCAAAAACTCTGATTATCGCGGCCGGCGCCATTTTGAATGGAAAATGTTCAATGTGTCAGGAAACGGCGCAACTGCCTCTTTCGACGGATGCGAGCCAGAACGGCATAAATTTCAAAAAAAATAATAACAAAAAATAAGGATGGCCCCGAAGGAGCCGAACGGCAAAGCTGCTTATGTACCAATATTTTTACGATTTTTTTCTTTCCGAAGAAAAGTATGGTAAAATTTTAGCTCTGGTGGAAAGCCGTCTTGCCGACCTCGGAATGCAAGGGAGAACAGAGCGGCTGAATCTTTTCAAGGACCCCGGAGAGTCTATGGCCGAAGGGGTAAAAAGGGGAGTAAAAACGGTAGTGGCAGTTGGAAATGAAGCAACGCTCGCCCAGGTTATTAACGGGGTGAAGGATGCTGATCTCACTGTGGGCTTTATTCCTGTCGGTCCGCAAAATGAAATTGCCAAAATTCTGGGAATAGCCGAGGGGACAGCGGGATGCGATTGTTTAGCCAACCGCCTGACGCAAAAAATAGATCTCGGGGAAATCAACGGGCAATATTTTTTGTCTCATGTCAGAACTTTGACCGAGGGGGTCTTCATAAGGTGCGGAAGCGATTACTGCGTACGGCCTGTTGCCAATCACCGCGTGGAAATTTATAATCTTCCGGGGCTGGGGACAAAAGCCGATCCTCGGGACGGATATCTTGAAGCCAGAGTCAGACCGGCGGGAGGCAATTCGGCAAGGGCGACGGGGCGAAACAGTTCATTTTTTGGAGGAAATAAGCAGGGAGAAAGCAAGGAAACCTTTTTTCCGATAAAAAAAATATTTTTAGAGAGCGGAGGGGGCGGGCAGATAGCCGTCGACGGAATAAAAACAATTAATACGCCGGCTGAGGTGAGGGTAATACCTCAAAAATTAAAAATTATTGTCGGGAAGAATAGATTTTTTTAAAAATAAATTAAAGAAAAATATGAAACCAAAAATAGATCGAGATCTTTGTATCGGCTGCGGGGCCTGCCAGTCGCTTTGCCCGGAAGTTTTTAAACTGGACGACGGAAAATCGACGGTTATCGAGGGAGTCGATTATAAGGCGAACAAAGAAGGAATAGAAAAGGCGATCGAGAATTGTCCGGTTCAGGCTATCAGCTGGGCTGATTAAGCTCGGAATGTATTTGGCAAAACCCGGAGGATATGCTAAAAAGAAGCCATTAAGGTTTATTTGCCCGGGTGGCGAAATTGGTAGACGCACTACCTTGAGGTGGTAGCGCTCGCAAGGGCATGGAGGTTCGAGTCCTCTCCCGGGCATTTGGGACGCTTAGCTCAGCGGAAGAGCACTTCCTTTACACGGAAGGGGTCGTAGGTTCAAATCCTACAGCGTCCATGATTAATATTTATTATGATTACAAGAATCATCGTTGGGGTTGTGGGAATTTTCGTAGGGTCAGTTATGGTTATGAGATCGGAGTGGTTTTTGTCTTTTTTTGGCCGGATAGATTGGGCGGAAATTCATCTTGGTTCCGAGGGCGGAACAAGGGTTTTCTACAAACTTCTCGGCATGGTTACGATACTTGTTTCCCTGATGATTATGACCGGAATGATAGAAGGTTTGCTCATGGCCATTTTCGGGCCGCTGTTCAAAGAAAGATAAAATTATTTTTCAATAATTAATTTTGCAGACGTATGCCTAACGAAAAAAATAGCGGTTTTTTAAAAATTTCGGGCGGCAACATCCTGCTCGATCCTTATTTTATTTTGGAGCAGGCGGGTCTTGGGGCGGAAATGAGAGTGGCGGATTTGGGGTGCGGCGCGGCCGGCCACTTCGTCATTCCGGCTGGTAAAATTGTCGGTGGCAAAGGGATCGTTTACGCTGTAGATCTTTTAAAATCGGTTCTTGAAGCGGTAAAAAGTCGGGCAAAAATGGAGAATGTTCTTAACATAGAAACCGTTTGGTCGAATTTAGAAATTTTTGGGGCCACTAAAATTTCTCCGGCTAGCCTTGACATGGCTCTGCTTGTAAATACCCTTTTTCAGATCAAAAAAAGAGACGAAGTTTTTCGCGAGGCAGTCCGGCTGGTAAAGCCGGGCGGAAAAGTTGTTGCGGTAGAGTGGGGGCGGGGAGAAGCCCCGCTTGGCCCGCCGCCAGAAGCTCGCCTGGAAAAGGAAGCTGTTCGCGATTTAGCGATGAAAAACGGCCTTAAGGAAGTCAGGGAATTCAAGGCAGGACCGTACCACTACGGGTTGATATTTATTAAATAAAATAAAAGAAAAGAAAAATAAAAAATATGATACACTTTTCTAGATTATTGGATTGGAGGTTTTGGTTTACTTTAAGGCCGAGTTCCCTGGGAGAAAAAACAGTCCTAATCGTTGCGGTCTGTCTTTTGGTTCTTCTGGCGGGAGCGATTTTTTTCCGTGTTTTGGCTAAAGCCAAAAAACAAAATCCGCCTTTTGTAAAAATTTGTAAGAAATTGTACAAGATGCTTTCCACGATGGTATTGGTCGGTTTTGTTCTCCTTTTTTTAAGCTATGAGCAAATCTATCTGCTGGGCTCTCATTTTTGGTTTTTGCTTTGGTTTTTGGGATTTTTGACCTGGCTCGGATTTATAATTTACCATTTTTTTGCCAAGATGCCGAAAGAAAAAGAAGAGCTTGAACAGAAGAAAAGATTCGAAAAATATTTACCCCGTTAGGATGTTGGCAGAAAGGCAAAAAGTAGGAAACTTTGGGGAAAAGTTGGCCTGTGAACATTTGAGAGAAAAGGGGTACGAAATTTTGGACCAAAATTATCGGACAAGAGGAGGAGAGATAGACATTGTCGCCAAAGAAGGGGATGTTTTGGTTTTTGTGGAAGTAAAAACCAGAACAAACAGGGCCTTCGGTTTCCCGGAAGAAGCGATCGATGCGCGCAAGCAAAGAAAATTAGTTTTGACCGCCGAGCATTACTTGGCGGTTCATCGTTTGTACGAGAAAAATTACCGGATTGATTCTATCGGCATAGAGCTCGATCGGGAAGGCAGAATTTTAGAACTTCGCCATGAGAATGACATTGTGGGATGGTAGCGCTTGCCAAATTAATAAACAGATGATATCATAACGAATGTAACTAGTTCTTTCCGGACTAGTTAATTTTATAAGAATTAAAGCTTAACTATGGCTTCACCAATATACCAGGCGATCAAACAAATTTGCGATGAAAAAAATATCCAGCCGGAATCCGTGATTGAAACAATCGAGGCGGCGCTTGCAGCGGCATACCGCAAGGATTTTGGTACCAAAAATCAGAATATTAAAGTTGAGTTCAATCCCGAGACCGGCGATTTCAGGGTTTTTGATATCAAAACCGTGGTAGACGACGAGCTGGCCGCCAAATACGAAGAGGAAAGAAAAGAGAGGGAAAAACGGGCCAAGGAAGGCGTTATGGAGGAAAGAAAAGAGAGGGAAGAAAGAACGGAAAAAGAAGGTCCGGTATCGGGAGAGGAAGAGCTAAAATTTAATCCGAAATTGAATATTGGTCTTACGGAAGCCAAGACTATTAAAAAAGACGCGGTTTTGGAAGAGGTTATTAAAACCGAGCTGGAAGTCCCGGGATCTTTCGGGAGGATGGCGGCTCAGACGGCCAAACAAGTTATTATTCAGAAGCTCAGGGAGGCGGAACGCGATACGATGTACAATGAGTTTAAGGGTAAGGAAGGAGAGATTATCCAGGGGATTATCCAGCGGTGGGAAGGGAAATTGGTATTGGTTGATTTGGGTCATGTGACCGCCCTCCTGCCGATTGAGGAACAGATAGAAAAAGAAAAATATAATCCCGGGTCGCGGATGAAATTTTATCTCAAGGAAGTTACCATGACGACAAAAGGTCCCCAGGTTATCGTTTCCCGGGCCCATCCGGAAATTTTGCGTAAGCTTTTTACCTTTGAAATTCCCGAGGTGGCTAACGGTGTTGTCAGCATCAAGGCAATTGCCAGAGAAGCCGGCTCCCGGTCAAAAATAGCTGTTTCCACTTCCGATGCCAATATTGACCCGATCGGTTCCTGCATCGGTCAAAGGGGCACCCGCATCCAGACAATTATCAACGAACTCGGAGGAGAAAAAATAGATATTATAGAATGGAGCGACGATATGCAAAAATTAATTACCAACGCCCTGTCGCCATCCAAAATTTCGAGTATCGAAACCAACGAGACGGAAAAGGCCGCTGTTGTTAAGGTTAAGGCCGACCAGCTTTCCCTGGCCATCGGGCGAGGCGGTCAAAACGTCCGTCTTGCCGCGAAGCTGACTGGTTGGAAAATAAATATCCAGGGAGAGGAAGGCGAAGAGGCGCCGGCCGAGAACGCGGAAGAAAAAAAGGAAGACGAAAAAAAAGAGGCTGTCCAGGAGGGCGTAGCGGAAAAAAAAGAACCGGAGAAAGCCGATAAACCAGCTGAGGAAGGAGGAGAAAAATAATGATGGGATTTTTTAACGCGATTTTATACCAGCCGCTGTTCAATTTATTGGTCTGGCTTTACAACATAATACCAGGCCATGACATAGGTTTGGCAATTCTTCTTCTTACAGTTTTGATAAAACTGGTTTTATATCCCTTTTCCCTTCAGGCCCTGAAAGCCCAAAAGGCTTTGTCTGAACTTCAGCCGAAAATAGAGGAGCTGAAAGTCAAATATAAAGACAACAAAGAAGAGATGAGCCGGGAAATGATGAATTTGTATAAGGAAAATAAAGTTAACCCCCTCTCTTCCTGTTTGCCGGTTTTAATTCAATTGCCGTTCCTGATTGCCGTTTACCAAGTTTTTATAAAAGGTTTAAGCTCACAGGGTTTGGAAAATTTATATTCTTTCGTCGCCAACCCCGGACACATCAACGCTGTTTCCTTGGGTTTTCTGGATTTATCAAAACCAAACTTGATCCTCGCCGTACTTGCCGGCGCCGCGCAATTTTGGCAGGCAAAAATGATGCCGCGGCCGTCGGTTCCCTCGAAAGAACCGGGTGCCAAAGACGAAGGCATGGCTTCAATGATGAACAAGCAGATGCTTTATTTTATGCCCGCCATTACTATTTTAATCGGAGCAAGCTTACCGGGCGGGCTGACATTCTACTGGTTTTTAACGACTCTTCTGACTGTCGGGCAGCAATATTTATATTTTAAAAAAACAAAAAGTAAGGAAGTTTCCGGTGCGATTAATAAGTTTTAAAAAATGTTTATTGACGGAGAAAATTTTACAGGGCTTCCCGTTATAACCAAAGGCGGTCTGCTCCTCGGGAAGATTAAGAGTTTCGAGGTCGATGCAGAAAATCAAACGATAGAAAGATATGTCGTGAAGAGCCGTAGTTTGGTTGGAAAGCTGCTCGGGGAACCGCTCGGCAGATTGATAATCGGCAGAAATCAGGTAATTTCGATTGATCAAGATAAAATGGTTGTTGAGGACGGCGCGGTCAAAGAAAAGGAAGCGGTAAGGTTGCTCCGAGGGGCCGGGAAAGACGTGCCCGCCCTGTCGAGCAGGCTAAGCCTAAAAACAGATGGCGAATAATTTGGAAAAATCAATTCTGTCGACCATTGCCTACTTTGATATTTTTGATTATCCCCTCACGGATTTGGAAATCTGGAAATGGCTTTATCGGACGGAAAATTGGGATAAGCAGAATGTTTTTTCGGAAATTATAAAGATTTTGGAAAACAGCGAATATTTAAAATCCCTCATTGAATCAAAGCGGGGATTTTATTTTTTAAAAGGCAGGGAGTCGATTCTTGAAATTCGCCAGAAAAGATATAATTTAGCCGAAGAAAAATTTAAGAAAGCAATCAGAATCAGCCGTTTTTTTAGGTTTCTTCCCGGCGTTAGAATGATCGCCGTTTGCAACAGTTTGGCCTGGAGCAACGCGAGTGAAGAAAGCGATATAGATTTTTTTATTGTCACTAGAAAAAATAAAATTTGGATAACTCGTTTTTGGGCAGCCGGCTTTCTCAAATTATTGGGGCTTCGGCCCAGCGGGCAACGCACGAAAGATAAAATTTGCCTGAGTTTCTTCGCCGACGAAGACAGCCTGGATTTTGAAAAAATTTCCCTTGGCAAACCAGATATCTATTTGATTTATTGGATCTCTCAGATTGCTCCTATTTACGATGCAGGCGGAATTTACCAGAAATTTTTATCAGCAAATTCGTGGATAAAAAAATATTTGCCGAATGATTTTGCCGCGGAGATTGTTTTTCGGAGAAAAATAAAGGCCGCGGTGTTACCTTTGTTTTTTTTCGGGTGGGGAAATAAATTTTCCCGCTGGTTGCAGATTAAATTTTTGCCGAAGCAGATAAGGGACGCCGCCAACAAGGATTCCTGCGTGATCGTTTCTGATTCGATTCTTAAATTTCATGTCAACGATCGCCGGACGAAGTACCGGGAAATTTGGGAAAATAAATTGAAAGAATAGTTATGAAGATTTTGGAAAAAATCATCGGATATGGCTTATATCTGTTTATATTTCTTTTGCCTTGGCAGACGAGGCTGATAATAGGGGAGGGAAACTTGAACGGATATTGGGAGTACGGAACAAGGGGCATCTATGCTACGGAAATTTTATTATGGGCTATTTTTTTGCTGACGGCGGTATGGCTCGTAGCCGGAAAACTCGGCAGTACCGGGGCGGTTATAAAAAATAAAAAATTTAAATTTATTTATGCGGCGCTTGGTCTTTTTCTTGGCTGGGCGTTGGCTTCTGTCTTTTGGGCGGACTCGGTAAGTTTGGCTCTTTATGTATGGCATTGGTTTGCCGAAGGCGCAGTACTTTTTTTAATTTTTAGAGTGATAAAAATTGATTCGAAAAAGGTAATTTGGGCTTTTATTGTTTCGGCCCTGATCCAGGCCGGTCTCGGGCTATGGCAATTTTTTTCCCAGTCGGTTTTTTCTTCCAAGTGGCTCGGTATGGCCGCGCACGATCCGATTGAGCCGGGAACTTACGTTGTTGAAACAGCCCTTCGTCGTTGGCTCAGAGCCTATGGTTCCCTGTCGCACCCGAATATGCTGGCAGGTTTTTTGGCTGCGGCGATGTTTCTCGTAATTTGGCTTTACCAAAGAACAAGCTATGGCTTAAAAAAAATTTTTCTGCCCGGGATATTTTGCGTATTGAGTCTTGGACTTTTTGCGACTTTTTCCAAGAGCGTAATTGGGAGCCTCACGGCCGTCTTATTTTTGCAGTGGGTTATTATTGCAGCGCGTCGGGATCATCGGGAGACAAAGACCGATTTTTTAAAATTCACTTTGATTTTTTTGATCTTGGCTGCGGTCTTTAGCACAATTTTTTGGGAACCGGTCCAGACTAGACTCATTGGCGCCGAGAGGTTGGAAAAAAAATCAACAACCGAACGTCTTAACTATTTTAATGAATCATGGCAGTTGATTAAAAATCATCCGGCGCTGGGTGTTGGTCTGGGAAATTATACTCTTGCGGCACATAATGAAATTAACCCAGGCCTGGCAGCCTGGGATTATCAGCCGGTTCATAATATTTACCTCTTAGTTTTGGCGGAGCTTGGGCCTATCGGCCTTTTTTGCGGGTTGTTATTGATCATCTTTTTGATAAGAGATTTGCCATCCGCTTTTTTTCTTTTGCCAATTATTCTCTTGACCGTCGGTTTTTTTGACCATTATTTTCTGACACTTTATTTTGGGATAATATTTTTCTGGCTGAGCTTCGGCCTGGGCGGAAAAATATCGCTTGACAGACCGCTTGACGGGGCTTAAAATATACCATAAGATGTTGAGATAAAACAGACAAATCAGTCTGCTTTTTGACTCTATAAAGTTAATTAATAAAATTGTAAAAATATGAACATCAAACCATTGGGTGACAGGGTGATCGTAAGACCAATCGCCGAGGATGCCACCACCAAATCAGGCATTGTTTTGCCGGAAACCGTTGATAAGGAAAAGCCGGAAAAAGGCGAAATTATCGCCGTCGGGCCGGGCCGTGCGCTTGAAAACGGGTCGGTTGCCGGGATGTCGGTTAAAGTCGGAGACAAGGTCATGTTTAAAAAATATAGCCCGGACGAGATAAAGATCGACGAGCAGGAACTTTTAATTATCTCCGAATCGGATATTTTGGCGATTATTTAAAAAATAAAATACAAATAAAATTATATGGCAAAACAAATATTTTTTAACGAAAAAGCCAGGCAGGCTCTGAAAAGGGGCGTAGACAAATTAGCCGACGCGGTTAAGGTAACTTTAGGCCCGCGCGGACGCAATGTGGTTTTGGACAAGGGTTTTGGCGCGCCGCAAATCGTAAACGACGGAGTTACGATCGCCAAGGAAATAGAGTTGGAAGACAAGTTTGAGAATATTGGCGCCGAATTGGTCAAAGAGGTTGCTTCGAAAACCAATGATGTGGCCGGCGACGGGACAACCACCGCTACCGTTTTGGCTCAGGCGATTGTCGCCGAGGGTTTGAAAAATGTAGCTGCCGGGGCTAACCCAATCCTCATTAAAGCTGGAATCGAAAAAGGAGTGAAGGCGATAGTTGACGAACTGCAGAGAATGAAACAGGATATTTCGACCAAAGAAGAGCGGCAACAGGTTGCTTCTATTTCGGCGAACGATCCGGAAATCGGACGGGTAATTGCCGAGGTTATGGAGGCAGTCGGTCCGGAAGGCGTTATCACCGTTGAGGAATCACAGAGCTTTGGCGTACAAAAGGAAGTTGTCGAGGGCATGCAGTTTGATAAGGGGTTTACATCTCCATATATGATCACGAACGCTGAACGCATGGAAGCCGTTTATAACGATCCGTATATTTTGATTACCGACAAAAAAATTTCCGCCCTGGGCGATATTCTTCCGCTTCTTGAAAAGATGGCGCAAAGCGGACGCAAGGAACTCGTGATAATCGCGGAAGATGTCGACGGCGAAGCCCAGGCGACCTTGGTGGTAAATAAACTGAGAGGTACTTTCAGCACTTTAGCGATAAAAGCCCCGGGTTTTGGAGACAGGCGTAAAGAAATGCTTGAAGATATCGCCGCCTTGGTCGGAGGAAAAGTTATTTCCGAAGAAGTGGGAATGAAACTTGAAAATGCCGAGATAGAACATCTTGGTCAGGCCCGCCGGGTTGTGGCGACCAAAGAAAATACGACTATTATTGAGGGCCGCGGTGATGAAGAAAAAATCAAAGCCAGAGTTACCCAGATTAAACAGGAGATTGCCAGCACCGAATCGGAGTTTGATAAGGAAAAATTGCAGGAAAGATTGGCAAAGCTTTCCGGCGGAGTAGCGGTCCTAAAAGTCGGAGCCGCGACGGAAACCGAGATTAAGGAAAAGAAATTAAGAATCGAAGACGCATTGGCCGCGACCAAGGCGGCGGTAGCCGAAGGGATTGTTGTCGGCGGAGGAGTAGCGCTGCTCCGCGCCACAAGAGCCTTGGACGGGGTCAAGGTTTCCGGCGAAGAAGAAATCGGAATAGATATTTTGCGGCGGGCGCTTATCGAGCCTGTACGGCAGATTGCTAACAACGCCGGAAAAAACGGTGATGTAGTAGTTGAGGAAGTTAAACGCCAGCCGGGCAATTATGGATATAACGCGGTAGCGGATAAATATGAAGATTTGATTGAGGCCGGTATTATCGATCCGACCAAGGTTACCCGGACCGCTCTGCAGAATGCCGCTTCTATTGCGGCGATGATTCTTACGACCGAAGCGGTAGTAACGGATTTGCCGGAGAAAAAAGAAGAACATCAGCATGGTGGAATGGGAATGGGCGGCGGTATGGATTATTAAAAACAGCGGTTTAAAGATAAAAAGCCGGGGCGATACGCCTCGGCTTTTTGGATATTTTGTGGTATAATTATCTTAATTCCTAACTTACCAAAATTTTTTCTATATGATCAAGCGGACAAAAATAGTCTGTACAATAGGTCCCGTTTCGGAAGAGGAAAGGATTTTGAAAAAAATGATAGCTGGCGGCATGAACGTGGCCCGGCTTAATTTTTCCCATGGTACGCATGCCTGGCACGGGAAAGTTATAAAAAAAATCAGGAAAGTGTCGGGAAGCTTGGATCAGCCGGTCGGAATTATAGCCGATTTGCAGGGGCCGCGGATCAGAGTTGGAGAGCTTCCCGGAACGGGAGTTAAATTAACCCCCAAGGGAAGGGTTACCCTGACAACCAATCCAAATAACGATAAAAATAAAATACCGGTTACATACGCCAATCTACATAAGGATCTCGCGCCGGGCAGAAGAATACTGATTGACGAGGGCTTGCTTGAACTCAAAGTTATTTCAATTTCAGGGAAGGATATTTTATGTGAAGTAATAGTCGGCGGACAGCTCACCTCTCATAAAGGTATAAATTTGCCCGATACCTCTGTCAGTCTGCCTCCGCTTACGGAAAAAGATAAGGAAGATTTGGATTTTGCCGTGCGTGAGGGCGTGGATTGGGTTGCCCTTTCGTTTGTTTCCCGCGCTTCGGAAATTTACGATTTGCGTTTTTTAATTCGCAAGCTTGAGCACCGGGGTAAAAAACCAAAACTTACCCCGATCAAAATTATCGCGAAAATAGAAAAGCATGAGGCAATAAAAAATTTTGATGAAATTCTCGAAGCGGTTGACGGGATTATGATTGCACGGGGTGATTTGGGTATTGAAACTCCGGCCGAAGAAGTCCCTCTGTTACAGAAAAAAATTATTGATAAATGTCTGGCGGCGGCAAAGCCTGTAATCGTTGCGACCCAGATGCTTGATTCCATGATCCGAAAACCACGGCCGACAAGAGCCGAGGTTTCCGACGTTGCGAACGCCGTTATAGATCATACCGATGCAGTCATGCTTTCCGGAGAAACGGCCAGCGGCCTTTATCCGGTCGGGGCAGTGGAGACGATGACCAAGATAGTCAGAGAAACCGAAAATTCCGTTTACGACGACTTGGTTATTGGAACTATTATGAAAAAAATAAAACCGGTTGATGAGGCCGTCAGCCGGGTTGCCAATATCTTGGCCAGAACGGTTGAGGCCAAGGCAATTTTGGCTGCGTCCCTTTCGGGATATTCCGGGAGGATAGTATGCCGTTATCGACCGGAACTTCCTATTCTTGTTACAACCGATAGTGAACGGGTCCAGCGTCAGCTGACTCTTTCTTGGGGAGTTGTGCCTTTTATCCTACCCCCCTGCCACTCGGTCGAAGAATTGGTGGAAAGGTCTCTTGGCTATATAAAAAAGAAAAAACTTGTTAAGACCGGAGAAAAAATTATTATTATTGCCGGCGAGCCGGTCGGCAGTTCGGGGAATATTAATTTGGTAGAAATAAAAGAGGTATAACGATATGGAAAAAAATAAAAGAATGATAGTTAAGTTTGATGAGCTGGGGATCGGAGACGTCGCTCTTGTCGGGGGTAAAAATGCTTCGCTCGGGGAGATGTATCGTAATTTAAAGAAAAAAAACATCAGCGTCCCGAACGGATTTGCGGTAACCTCTTACGCCTTCCGTCAATTTTTGAAATTTAATAATTTAGAAAAAGAAATCAACGATTTGTTGAAAAATGTCGATCCAGCCAACATCCGCGATCTCGAAACGATCGGAAAAACTATCAGAAATTCCATAATCAAAGCCAAATTACCGCCCCATCTTGCCAAAGAAATCTTGGAAGCCTATAGAAAACTCTCGAGGGAAGGCGGGCCGGATATGGCCGTGCGTTCTTCGGCGACCGCCGAGGATCTCCCGGTTGCTTCTTTCGCCGGACAACTCGAAAGTTTTTTGAACGTCCGGGGCGGTAATCTTCTCGAAACGATTAAAAAATGCTTTTCTTCGCTTTATACGAACCGCGCCTTGGCTTATTCTTTTGACCAGGGTTTTGATCACGCGAAGATAAGCGTTTCGGTCGGAGTTCAGAGAATGGTCCGTTCGGACCGCGCTTCGGCAGGAGTTATGTTCACTCTCGACACCGAAACAGGTTTTCGCGACGTTGTCTCGATAAGCGGATCTTGGGGTTTGGGCGAAAATGTGGTTAAGGGGAGAGTTGTTCCCGACCAGTTTTATGTTTTTAAACCTACTCTCGAGAGGGGATTTCGTCCCCTGGTCGGCAAGGAGCTTGGTACCAAAAAGTTAAGACTCGTTTACGCGCCGAACAAGGCTTCCACCGTAAATTTGAATACCAAAAGATCCGAACAGCTGCAATACTCTCTTAGCGACGCGGAAATTATGCAACTTGCCCGCTGGGCCGTTCTGATAGAAAAGCATTACAAAAAACCAATGGATATAGAATGGGCCAAGGACGGCAACAATAAAAAATTATATATTGTTCAGGCGAGGCCGGAAACGATTCATGCCGAAAAAAACGGAAAAATTTTGGAAGAATATATTCTGGAAAGAAAAGGAGAGGTTGTCCTCTCGGGAACGGCAATCGGAACAAAAGTCGGAAAAGGCTGGGTGAGGATTTTGGAGAGCATCCACGAAATAGATCATTTTCAGGAAGGTGAAGTTCTGGTAGCCAAAATGACCGATCCTGATTGGGTTCCGATTATGAAAAAAGCCAGCGCCATTATTACCGAATCCGGTGGCAGAACATGTCACGCGGCGATTGTCTCGAGAGAGCTTGGTATACCGTGCGTAGTCGGAGTTGTCCATGCCAGGGAAGTTTTGAAAAACGGTCAGGGTGTTACCGTAAGCTGTGCCGAGGGCGAAGAGGGAAGGGTTTATCGGGGTCTCCTGCCGGTAAAAATAAAAAAAACTAATTTGGCGAAAATAAAAAGGCCGCGGACTAAAATTATGATGAATGTCGGAGAGCCGTCTCAGGCGTTTGAGTCTGCCTGTATTCCGAACGACGGTGTCGGCTTGGCCCGGGAAGAATTTATTATTTCAAATTATATTAAAATTCATCCGCTTGCTCTGCTCGGATCAAGAAAGCTTAACGTAAAAACAAAAAATAAGATTAAGGCTCTGACTTTCGGTTATAGTGACAAAGCGAAATTTTTTGTTGATAAACTCGCCGAGGGGGTGGGGAGAATCGCCGCCGCTTTTTATCCGAAACCGGTGATTGTCCGTTTTTCAGATTTTAAATCTAATGAGTACGCCGGGCTAGTCGGCGGAGAAGGTTTTGAGCCGAAAGAAGCCAATCCAATGCTTGGCTGGCGCGGAGCCTCACGCTATTATGATAAAAAATATGAGCCGGCTTTTCTCCTTGAGCTTGAAGCTTTGAAGAAAGTTCGACGCGAGTTCGGGCTTGATAATTTTATTGTTATGGTTCCATTTTGCCGGACTGTCGCCGAGGGAGAAAAAGTTACCCGCATGGTAAAAACAAGCGGGTTGGCCAAGGCTGCCGGAATCGGGAGGGGATCTTTAAGACCGCTTAAAATTTACATGATGGTTGAAATTCCTTCCAATGTTATTATGGCCGAAGAGTTTTCTAAAATTTTTGATGGGTTTAGTATCGGATCCAATGATTTAACCCAGTTAATTCTGGGGGTTGACCGCGATTCGGGGCTTGTCAGCCATCTTTTTGACGAAAGGAATGAAGCGGTTAAAAAACCTATTTGTGAAATAATCAAGGTAGCGAAGAAAAATAATAAAAAAGTCGGGATCTGCGGCCAGGCGCCGTCCGACTTTCCCGATTTTGCCGAATTTTTAGTAAAATGCGGAATCGACAGTATTTCTCTGAATCCAGATTCGGTTCTCAAAACAACCCTGAGAGTCTTGGAGGCGGAAAAGAAGAGAGCGAGAAGATAAAATTAAGGCTTGACAAAAACCGCTGTTTTGTTTAGGATAAACAGTGGTTTTTTTGTTTGGCTCATTCCGAGGGGATGAAGCCAAGCGCGGCCGAAGGAAGGCCGGGGAAGGAGCAGAGAGAGGATGACGAGGCCGAGGTGGAAGGTGGTCGTACGGGACGAGAACGGGAAGATCACGGAGGAGCAGATCGTCTGGCGGCAGCAGCGAGCCTTCAGGCTCATCGAGAGGGCCGTGAACCGCGGCTGCCGGGCCGACGTGAAGCCGCTGCTTCCGGATTTCCAGGATCGGAACCGTTACGTCAACCGCCACCCGCGCGGTCGGCGCGCCGCCTAAAGAGAGGCGGAAAAATCGGAGGCAAGTTATAAAGGCCGATAAGGCCGAAATGCCCTGATAACAGGAGCATGGCAGTTTAGCTGCCTGACCCCGCGCGATGGAGATTAAAACACTCCGGAGCCGGGGTCGTTTTTTATCCCGTTGGCGATTGACAGCTTTATTTTTCTCTGATAAAATAGAACAAGAATTTCAAATATGGGTCCGTGGTGTAGCCCGGTCCAACACGTCTCCCTGTCACGGAGAAGATCGAGGGTTCAAATCCCTTCGGACCCGCCATTAAATTTTTCCTATGGGAAAAAACAATAAACAGGAAAGAGAAAATTATTTGCAAATCGCTGACGATGAGTTAGCGGAGAGAAAGGCGCGTCGTGATAAGAAAATTTCTTTGAAAGAGAAAAAAGAAAAAACCGGCGGTTGGCGGGAAGGGTTGGAAGATGCCGGAAAAGAATTCAGAGAACAGGCAAAAAAAGAAAGAAGGGCGCGGGTTGCCGCGCTTTATTCAGATCTGCGTATAGCCTACGATACGGGTAGTTTGTCCGGCCCAACGATAAAAGATTATTTGAAAGATTTTCCTTCAGGAGCTGAATATCAGGCTTTTGAAGAAATATCCGAATTAGTCCATCAGGGCAAAATTGATAAAGAAGTCCAAAAACTTCGAACTAAAATAAAAACTTCGGTTAAAAGTCTGCGGCACGAGAAAGTTTCTTCAAGAGAAAGGGCAGCGCAGGAAAGGAAGAAAATGCTTGAGGAAGCGGTACGGGACAGAGTCGGGCGAGCCGGGCCGCCGAAGAATCCGGAGACCGGGGAATCTTTTTTCTCTGCGGAAGAATGGCGCGAGGCCCTGCTCCGGGAATACGTTGCCGGACGTCTGAACGAAGAAGATTTACAGCATTTTTTCATATATTACTCGGCCGATAAAAAGGAGGCTTATGAGAAATTAGCCGAGGAAGAAGGAATTAATTTGAGGGAGTCGGGAGAAAAATTTGATTGGGATGAAATAGGCGATAGGATTTTGATGAGCGCCGGTTTCCGCAAAGAATTTATAAAGGATATTCCGACCGAAGAAGGTAAAACTATTTTTGAGGAGATGCTTAATGAACAGATCGACGCCTTTAAACAAATTTTGCGAGATACGATAAGCCGCGAAGAGCGCGAGAAAAAAATCGCCGAGCTTTCCGGCGATGAGGAAAAGGCAGACAAAGAATTGGTTGCCGAGGCAGCCAAGAAATTTTTAGCCGTGCGGGAGTTATTTACCCACGGCGTTTTACGTTATGATGGAAAAAGCGGGAAAATGATTTTGAAACAGGAGTCGGATCTAGACGGTGAATGCGCTGCCGCTCTTTTCGATAAGGCCGGTATAAATAAGAAAATAACGGAATATCTAAAGCCGGGAGAATATAGAAAAGGTCAGACAACGGTTGATTCGGGAAATGCGGATGGGTTGCTTCAAGAATGGGTCGAGGCCGTTGATCCGGAAACCGACGAAAAAAAAATGGAGATCACGACGGTAATTGACCATCATGGCCCTTATTCCGGGCGAGGGACTTCTGCCACTGCGGCAGTTTATAAAGTTTTTACCGAATTGGGCTTGCTTAAATTTGAAGACGAAAAAGAAAAGAAAAACTATGATAAAGTTGTAGAATGGGTTACTCATTCCGATAACTTTAGTTTTCCCGGTGTGGAAAACTATTTTGACAGTTCCAACAACAGAATGATAGGCTTTTTAAAATTTGCCAAGTTTGACAAGCTATTAGAATTTGCTAAATCAGGAAAGGATATAACGGAGATATTGTCGGCCGGAGAATTGAAGAAATACGGTTTCTATTCTGAACAGAGGGATAAAATTATTAGAGAGGCCAAGCGGCAAATTGATGGATTGGCTCCCGAAGTAAGGGTAAAGGATCCGGAAACAAAAAAAGAGAAAAAAATTAGGACTGGATGGGTTGTAGCAACGGGAAGCGGGCTTTTTCTGGTAGATACGAGAAAACGTTCCGAAAATAAATTGGAAAATCAAGCGCGGGGAGAGTTGCAGTGGGCCGCAGCATCTGCTGGTTTCGCCGGTATTATAAGATACAATACGGAAACACACGGGTTTTCCGTAGCTTTGAACAAAGGAGAATTTGATCCAAAAATTTTCAAAGGGCTTCCGCAGGGAAAATTGGTAAGGAAAAGCATGTTTTTGCAGCCAGAAGGCCGGGAAAAATTAGTAATTGGTTTGGGGGATTTGATAAACAGATTATCTCCGGGTTTTGAACCGGGACCGCAGCAGGCTGAATTAAAAAAATTTTTGGAAGAAGAACCGTGGCGGATCAGGACAATTGTCAGCCGTGCGCCAGAAGGCTATTGGTGGACCAACGCGCCGGACGGGACAAAAGTTATTGTTTTTGATCGCGATATACCTAAAAATTTTAAATCGGGGCGTGAGGCATACATAAGATTGACTTTCTATAAACCCCAACAAGCTGACAATAAACAAAGAAGAGAATACGGGGTTTCGGAGTTTTATATCGGTCGCCTCGAACCAGATGAGATTGTTCTTCCTAAAAAACCGGAAGTAAAGAAATCTTCAGTAAAAACCGAAGCCGCTCCTGCCAAACCGGAAATAAAAAAACCGGAAGTCAAAAAAGAAACGCCAGCTAAAATTGAAATAAAAAAACCGGCCGCGCCGGAAGTAAAAGCCGCGTCGTCGGCCAAACCTGAAATTAAACCTCCGGTCCCCAAAACTGAGACCAAAAGAACGCCGGAAGAAGTAAAAGAAATTGAAGCCACGATTGCCTTCGGTAAGGAAAAATTTAGGAAGAATATTTTTGAAGAAAGAATGCAAAAATTAGAGAAGGACGCGGTTTGGGGAAAAAGAGACGAGAGGGAGCGCCGAGAAATAGCTCGTAGACAGACAGCCGAATTGGAACCGGAGGTAGTAAGCTTCGAGCAATCCGAAAGAAAAAAATACGGTATTTAAAATAAATATATGGCCGATCAAATTTTACAAACAGCCCAGCTTGTCCTGAAGGATCCGAGTGTCAGGATGTTTTTGAGCCAGTTATCGAGCCGGATAAGCAAAGAAATAGAAGAGCGGCTCGGGGCGATCGGGGTTAAACCGCTTTCTCCGGTAAAGGATGAAAATACGGTTGTTTCGGTTTTGACCGATGAGCAGAAAATAAAATTGGATAAGGCTAAATACCGGATGGATAGGGCAGAGAGAAGCCTGAAAGATTACCAGGTGCTCAAAAATAAATTTTTTACCAAATGGTTTGTCGGAACTTCGGCACTTAAGGCGGAAACCGAAGTGGAAAAAGAATTCGAGGCGGCCAAAGGGGAATACGAGAAATTGAAAAAAGAATTCGGAGTTTAAAATTTTAAAAAGTAAAATTTAAAATCCGGCGCGATCAGCGCGGGATTTTTTTATAAAAAAAGCGGGGCGAGCAATGCTTGGTTTGATAACCTTGCATTACTCGCCCCGGAAACGTTGCCAGCTTCCGCCGGGTGGCGGTTGCTGGACTCTCCTCCTACTGGACCGGGCCGCCGAGCATCCGGCAGCGCGCCGGATCATGGGGCCGCGTTCCGGCGCAGAAGTGCCGTCTCATGTCGAGACGCATCTCGGCGAGGTCACGGTCGACCTGGTCGAGCCGCTGACCTGCTTCCGC
>JBGSRW010000008.1:0-268902 GCA_041737355.1 Patescibacteria group bacterium
TTATAATTTGGTAGTGAGCGGAGCTTCGCCCCGCGAATATATTTGGGCAACAAGCGGCAATCCGGAGCTTGATTTGGGAGACGGAACAAACCATTGGTCAATTTATCGAGATACAGCCACTGACCAACTTCGTTTTTGGCGGACGAACGACAGGATGGCAATAACGAGCAGCGGGAATGTTGGCCTCGGTACTATCAGTCCGGCCAGCAAATTGAGTATTTTGGGGAATTTGGCGGTCGGTGCCGCTTATGTGGGTCTAGTCGGGCCGGGTGATGGCGCGATAATTCAGGGAAATGTCGGGATCGGAACAAGTTCGCCGGCATATAAACTTGACGTGGCTGGACAGGCGAACGCAAACCAGCTTTGCATAGCTGGAGATTGCCGTGGTGTTTGGCCAGGCGCGACCCCTCCGGGCGGTTCCGATACTCAGGTTCAATTTAATGACGGTGGAGTTTTTGGCGGCAGTTGGGGATTAACTTACGATAAGGCAGTTTCCAATTTATCAGTAGGTGGACCTCTGATGGTAGGCGGAACGATTGGAGTCAACGGCTTAGGCGCAAATTCTACTGTCGGGATTCAGTCCAGGGGGTCAACTTCCGGAGGTTATTTCGCAAGCAGTGTCGCGTCAGGTTATGTTTTATTGGGTCAAGGCGATTACGGAGTAAATGCTTATGGCAATTCATTTGGTCTATATGGTTCCGGCGGAGCATACGGAGTTTATGGAAACGGATCGAGCTATGGAGTTTATGGTTCAAGTAATAATACCGGAGTTTACGGCTACGGATCAATTTACGGCGTTTACGGGACAACATCTTTCGCCGCGGCCGATGCCGGATATTTTTATAACACGAATACGGGAGCCTATGCCCGCTTGGGCTCTTCAACTTGGGCCGGATATTTCTGGGGTAACACTTATGTGTCCGGTAATGAAACAATAGCAGGTACTTCTACTGTTGGCAGCAATCTCCGTATTGGATCAAATTCATCTGCAGACGACGATTATATTTATTTTGACGATGGGACAAAATATATAAAATGGGAAGAAGGGATGGGCCGCTTTAATGCGGGCAGCGGTTTATTTGTCAATGGTCAGCTTACCGGTTTGGGAGGAATTAATACGTTGTCCGGTAATTCGATCCTGGCTTATGATAGTTCTGGTCAAAAAGCCATCAGAATTCGTCATGACAGTACTAACGGCATTGTTGAACCGTATACAACCTTTGGCGTTGACACGGGCGACCTTGTTTTACAATCAACTTATGCCGGCAGAAACGTTACGGTTAATGACGATCTGGCGGTCGCTTACGGAGCAACGGTTGGAGGCGTGGCGAATAAGGGATCGGGAACTTTGAACGCGGCGCAGCTTTGTATTAATGGTATTTGTCAAAGTTCGTGGCCATCCGGCGGAACCCCGGGCGGCGCGAATACTAACGTCCAATTCAATAATGGCGGAGCTTTTGGGGGTAATGCGGGATTAACTTATAATTCCGGTACGTTCGCTCTGACGGTCGGAGGATTACTGACAACCGGGTCATTAACAATTGATTCTTTGAGCGGAGTTCTAAAAGCCAGCGGCGGTGCGGTCTCGGGCGGTGCGACAACATCGGATTTGGCCGAAGGCGCGAATTTATATTATACCGATGCGAGAGCTAGGGCCGCGATTTCCGCCGGGGCCGGGCCGGTTAATTATACTCCAGCTACCGGTGTCCTAAGTTTTTCTTCACCTCTCGCGGTTCTTTATGGCGGTACTGGCGGATCAGCAACGCCAACGGCTGGAGCAGTGGCTTATGGGAACGGTTCCGCTTACACCTTTACGGCCGCCGGAAGTTCTGGACAATTTTTGCAAAGCAATGGGTCGGCTGCGCCAACTTGGACAAACAGCCTTAATGCCTCAAATCTAACTTCGGGTACAGTTGCCGTCGCCCGTGGCGGAACGGGTCTTTCAAGCACTCCGGCTGCCGGTCAATTATTAATTGGCACTGGAGCAGCCTACAGTCTTGCTAATTTAATCGGAACGGCTAATAGAATTACGGTTACAAACGGCGCTGGTTCCATTACTTTATCTGCGCCACAAGACATCGCCACGACTTCTTCGCCAACCTTTGCCGCTACAACTTTATCGGGAAATTTATCAGCTGACAGTAATACGCAAGGACCCTGCACATGGCACGCAGTTAGTGCTTTGCCAGCTACTCTTTATGATCTTTCATGTCCTGATGGAAAATTTCTCGCAGGATTGAGTTTTAGTGCTGCGAGCGGCGGTTATGTTGATGAAATAAAGTGTTGCGAACTATAATCTTCAGTAAATAAAAATAAAAATAGTTCATGTTAAAACTTTACAATTCTCTAACAAAACAAAAAGAAAAATTTGTAGCGCTCGCGGAAGAAAAATCAAAAATCAAAAAGGTAACAATGTATAATTGCGGACCGACGGTTTATGATTATGTCCATATTGGGAACCTTCGGTCTTTTTTGATTGCCGATTTGCTACGCCGGTATTTGGAATTTTCCGGTTACAAAGTAAAACAAGTGATGAATATTACCGATGTCGGGCACATGACTTCTGATGCCGAAGCAGGGGAGGACAAGCTTGAAGTTGCGGCCAAGAGAGAAAAGAAAAGTCCGCGGGAGATCGCCGATTTTTTTACCAAAGCGTTTTTCGACGATATTGAAAAAGTTAATATCCAAAAGGCCTGGAAATATCCCAAAGCGACTGACCACATTAAAGAAATGATAAAAATTATTGAGAAGCTCTTGAAAAACGGTTATGCATACAAGGTGAACGGTTCGGTCTATTTTGATTTATCAAAATTTTCGGCCTACGGAAAATTATCCGGCAACACGGTGCAGGATCTTTTGGCCGGGGCGAGGGTTGAGGTAGTTTCCGAAAAGAAAAATCCTTATGATTTTGCCCTATGGATTGAGAATCCAAAGCATGTGATGCAATGGAAAGCCCCCTGGTCAATTGTCGCAGGCTATCCGGGATGGCATTTGGAATGTTCGGCCATGTCTATGAAATATCTTGGCGAGACGATTGATATCCATACCGGCGGCGAGGACAATAAGTTTCCTCATCACGAATGCGAAATTGCCCAGTCTGAAGGAGCGACGGGGAAACAATTCGCCCGATGTTGGCTGCATGTCCGGCATTTGCTGGTCAATGGAGAGAAAATGAGCAAGTCGAAAGGGAATTTTTATACGCTGGAAAATATATTAGAAAAAGGATATTCGCCGCGGGCCGTAAGATATTTACTGCTTTCAACCCATTACCGCGATTCGCTGAATTTTACTTTTGAAGGTTTAAAAGCCGCCGAAACTGCGCTTCAGAGACTTGATGAAACCTGGACAAAGCTTAATGAGGCAAAAGCGAAAAACGGGAAAGGCGGTAGCGATTTAACACAAGCCATAAAAAGGGCGCGAGCTGAGTTTGGCGCGGCGCTGGATGAAGATTTGAATATTTCAGGAGCTCTTGCCGCGGTTTTTAATTTTATCCGCCAGATTAATTCCGCGATAGCTGGCGGGATATCTAAAAAAGAAATAGCCGCCGCGAAAAATTTGCTTCTGGAGATGGACGGAGTTTTGGGTTTCGGTTTGCAGAAAATAAAAAAGGAAAAAATTTCTTTGGAAATAAAAAACTTGCTCGCAAAACGCGAGCAGGCCAGGAAAAATAAGGATTGGGCAAAGGCGGACGAAGCGAGAAAGGAGATTGAGGGGGCCGGCTATGTTGTGGAAGATACGGCAGACGGACAAAAGCTCAAAAAGAAAATCTAGGTTAGAGCCAGCCTTTCTTTTCGAAAAACCAAAGCAGTCCGGTTGCCCCGCAAAACATTAACCCCAAAACTATCCAAAAACCGTAGGGGTGGCCGACGAAAGGCATGCCGGGCATGTTCATCCCGAATATCGCGGCCAAAAGAGTGAGCGGAAAAACAATTACCGAAAAAATAGTCAGGGTTTTCATTATTTCATTGACGCGGAAGTTGATCAGGGAAACATTTGTTTCATGCAGAGCGTCAATCGTATCCTTGTAATTATCAAGAAGATCCCAGATTTCCTTTGTGTAGTTGACCAGATTTTCGAAATAAAGAGAGAGCTGTTTCGTTTGAAAAAATTTCGGAGCCGCGGCAATAAGCGCCCGGATTACCTGTTTATGCGGCTGCATTGCTTTGCGTAGATTGACGATATTTGTTTTGATTCGGAGTATTTCGGTAATTGTTCCTTTTTCAAATTCATAACGCAGTTGGTTTTCCACCGTATCGATATCGGTATTGATATGGACAAGCATCGGGAAGCAGGAGAGGAGGAGCTGATGGAGAATCTCATGGATAAGGGCGGCCGGATTTTGGCAGTTAATTTTTTTGCCGCTGCATTTTGAAAAAACTTCTTCCAAAATATTCAGTTCTCCGGTATGGACCGTAACCAACGCTTTGGGAGTGATGAAAAAATCAACTTCCGAGGCATGGATAGTCTTCGTTTCCCGGTTGAAAACCGGGAAAAGCAAAATCATAAAAAGATAGCCGTCCCTGTTCACGAGTTTCGGGCGTTGTATCGGCGGCAAGCAATCCTTAAGATCAAGATCGTCGAATTTGAATTTTTTACCAAGATAATCTATCTCTTTTGGACCGTTTCTTTTTACATTAATCCAGGAAAATTTGTTTAATCTCAATTCCTGAATTGTATTTGGCATAGTTCCCCCTTCTGACTAAAAGTTATTCACACTTATATTTTAGCACAATTCGGCCGGATGTGGTACAATAAAATAAATTAAACGAAAAATTTAAGTTAAATTTTGATGCTTCCAACAAATAAGCCAATCGAAAAAAAGATCGGAGTTTTTCCCGAAACAGGGGAACGGCCCGCCTTGGAAGCGGAAAAAAATATTCCCGCCGAGCATGAGCCGGAAAGAGAGGAAATACCGGCTTTCGTTGAAAAAGAAGAAGTGAAGGAAGCGGGAGAATCGGAAAAAGAAGGACCGGCTTTTGCGACCGTTTCCGCTCCGATGGTAGCACCGCCGCCAAAAAGCGGAACTTTGGTTAAAATCGAGAAAATTTTGGAAGAAGACTTGGGGGACTTTTATTTTTCCATGCCGCCGGAACAGCAGAAGGCTTTTAAGGAGAAAGGTGAGGAAACCGCCTCGGCGATTGAGAAGATGGTTAAAGCCGGGAAAGCGGTTGGCAGAAAAATTTTAAAACTAATCCGCGCCTGGCTTAAATTGATCCCGGGCGTTAATAAATTTTTTCTTGAACAGGAAGCGAAAATAAAAACCGACGAGGTCGTGAAAATGGCGGAGAAGGAAAGAGAAAAAAGATTAGAGGGGTAATTTTTGGTATTATGGTTGAAGATCTGGAGAAAAAAAATTGGGAAAAAATAAAAGGATGGTTCCCGGCCGCAACATTGGGGGTTCTTTTTGTTTTTTATCAATTAGTTTTGCCGGCAGCGGGGATAGACGAAGCGCAGAATTTTGCCGGCAGTCCGGCCGGAAGTTTGATAATTTTTTTGGCGGGAGGATTTTTCGGTTTTTGGACTTTGATTTATCTTCTACGGAGATATTTTCACCGCCGGACGAAACTTTCTTCTTCTTTCAGAAATACCGTTCTTCTGGTAACCGTTCCGAAAGAAGCTGCGGAAAAATCCAAGGATGGCAGGGAAATTACGACCCAGGTGATTCAGGAAGGCGTTGCCGCGGGAGAGGCGATTTTTGCCGCGATCGGCGGGCTCAAAGCCCAAAAAGGGATTGGCGCCTGGTTTTCCGGCAGGACCGACTATGTTTCTTTTGAAATTGTCGCCGACCGGGGAATGATAAGTTTTTACGTAGCCGTGCCAAAATATCTTCAGGAATACGTTGAGCAGCAGATTAGGGCCAACTATCATGAAGCTTTCATTGAAGAAGTCGAGGATTACAATATTTTTACGCCGGTCGGGGAAATCCGCGGGGCGTATTTAACTTTTAAGCGGCCTCATTTTTTTCCGATAAAAACTTATAAAAAAATGGATGCCGATCCGATGAGCGCCATGACCAACGTTCTTTCCAAGCTGGAAAAAAACGAAGGCGCGACTATCCAGTTTGTTATGCGTTCGGCGAGAAAAGAATGGCGCAAGGCGGGCATAAAAGTCGCCCAGGAAATGCAGCAGGGGAAAAAGTTGGGCGCGGCAATGGGCGCGGCCGGCGGCGGAACGATAGGAAAGGCTTTCGGGGAAATCGGCAAAGCTTTTGGCGGGGGAAACAAGAAACCGGAAGATCAGATGAAACCGCAGCCGGAAATTTACCGTCTTTCTCCCATGGAGGAAGAAATGGTGAAGGGTCTTGAGGAGAAGGCAAGTAAAGCCGGTGTCGACGTGAATATCAGAATAATATCCTCATCGCCAAACCGCGAACGGGCAAGAATGAATCTTGATAATATTACCAACGCTTTTTCACAATTTAATATTTACCAATACGGCAACAGTTTCAGCCGGACGGCGCCAGGCGGCCGCCCATTAAAGAAAGTGATTGATAATTTTATCCACCGGGGATTTGTCGAAAAGAAAAAAGTCGTTCTGAACGCCGAAGAGATGGCGAGCTTGTTCCATTTTCCGCTGCCTTGGACGGAAACCCCGAACATCCGTTGGCTTTTGGCTAAAAAATCGGCTCCGCCGGTCAATATGCCAAAAGAGGGATTGATTTTAGGAAAGGCGACCTACCGTGGCGAGGAAACGCTCGTTAAGATAAAAAGGGAAGACCGCCGCCGGCATGTTTATGTTATCGGCCGCTCCGGTGTCGGTAAATCAGTATTGATGGAAAATATGGCTATTCAGGATATTAAAAACGGAGAAGGCGTGGCCATAGTCGATCCGCACGGCGATTTCATAGAACACGTTTTACCTCATATTCCCAAAGAAAGAATTGACGATGTAATTGTTTTTGATCCCTCGGACGCGGACAGGCCGATTGGTCTCAACATGCTTGAAGCCAGGGACGAGGCGCAAAAAGATTTTGCCGTCCAGGAAATGATTGCTATTTTCTATAAACTTTTCCCGCCGGAAATGATCGGACCGATGTTCGAGCATAACATGAGAAACGTAATGCTGACCCTGATGGCCGATCTCCAAAATCCGGGAACGATTGCCGAAATCCCGAGAATGTTTTCCGATGCCGAGTTTCAAAAATCATGGGTAGCCAAAGTCAAGGATCCGGTTGTCCGCGCTTTCTGGGAAAAGGAAATGGCTAAAACTTCCGATTTCCATAAATCCGAGATGTTGGGCTACCTGATTTCCAAAGTCGGCCGTTTTGTTGAAAACGAAATGATAAGAAATATTATCGGGCAGCAGCATTCCGGTTTTGATTTCAGGGAAATAATGGATAAGAAAAAAATTCTCCTTGTAAATTTGGCCAAGGGGCGAACCGGCGAGGTAAACAGCGAGCTTTTGGGTTTGATTATTGTTTCAAAGTTGCAGATGGCGGCCATGGCGCGGGCCGATTTGCCGGAAGAACAGCGGCACGATTTTTATCTTTATATCGACGAGTTTCAGAATTTTATTACCGACAGTATCGCGACGATTTTATCCGAAGCGAGAAAATACAGGTTGTGCCTGACGGTTGCCCATCAATATGTCAGCCAGCTGGTTAAAAATAATGATACAAAAATCCGTGACGCGATTTTCGGAAACGCCGGTACCATGATCGCTTTTAGAATCGGCGTTGACGACGCGGAAACTATGGCCAAAGAGTTCGCGCCTATTTTCAACGAGTATGATTTGCTGAATGTGGAAAAATACACCGCTTATATCAAGTTGCTGATTGACAATACGGCCTCCAAAGCTTTTAACATGCAGACAATTCCGCCGCAAAAAGGCGATCAGGAATTGGCGAGCGCGATAAAACAATTGGCAAGATTAAAATACGGCCGCGACAAGTCAATCGTTGAGGCGGAAATTATGGAGAGAACGCAGCTGGGTACGCCCGAGCGAACTGCCGGCCCGCTTTACGGAGAAAAATCTTTATAATAAAATCAAATAAACCGCCGTTTGGCGGATCTGCCGTCGGGGCGGATTAAAAAATAAAAAATATGTTGGATCAAAATCAAAATCAAAACCTTTTCGAGGAGTTGAACCGGAACGCGGCGCCTCCGTTGGAGGAAAAAAAAGAAGAAGAGATTCCCGCGGAAGAACCGGCTCTTATGACCCAGGAGACGGTGGCATTGCCGGAAAATCTGGATTTGAAAATTCATGACGCGACGGCTAAAACCGAACTCAAGGATTTGGAAATTTCTTTCAACTTTGAAAAAATAGAACTGATCAAGCAAATCGTGAGGGAAACGCAAAACGGTTTGAGGCGGGTTAGCTGTCTTTTGGGAGAAGAGACGCCGCAAATCGAAGAAAAAATTAAAAAGAGTTTTCTTGAAGCCGATATCCCGGCCATGCAAGCTCCGCAAGTTTCGGCTCCGGTAAATTTTATGGCTCGCACCGTTTCCCAGCCGGATGTCGCTTACGGAGAATCGGGTGAGCGGATTATGGAAGGGGTTTTTAACGGCCAGAACATGATCGGGGCCGACGGCAAGGAATATATTGTTCCAGCCAATTACGCTTCAAAATCAAAGTTGGTCGAAGGAGATATTTTAAAATTAACTATCAACGCGCGCGGTAATTTCCTTTTCAAACAAATCGGTCCGATTGAGCGGACAAGAGTTGTTGGAACGCTTGAGGAATCGGAAGCCGGCGGCGGATGGTGCGTCAATTCAGCCAATAAAAAATGGCGGGTGCTTACCGCGCCGGTAACCTATTTCAAGGGAGAATCGGGCGACGAAGCTGTAATCTTGATTCCGAAAAACACCCCGTCAAAATGGGCGGCGGTGGAAAATGTCATCAGAAGCGTCGAAACGCAATAAATTTAAAAATCAGGATAAAAAGCCGTCCCGCTCGGGGCGGCTTTTGTTTATCCTTGACTTTTTAGGAAAAATATATAATAATACAAAGTCAGTCCGCGTTTTTGCGGACAGAACCGCGCCCATCCGGTTGATGGGCAAGAGAGACGGCGTCCAATGTCTCGGCTTTGCCGAGCACCTCTTGGAACGCCAAAGGAGGAACGCCATGGCACAGGCGTCCTTGAAGCAGGTGAATCGGTTACTAGAGCTCATCGTGGAATCCGGCTGGAGTCGGGAAGAGCTCCAACGGCGGATCATCGAGCGCTGGGGGCTCATCCGCCAGATCACGGAAGCAGTGGACGAACTCGGCGAGGATCAGGTGCGGTCCATGCATCCGCTCTTCTACTACCCCGTCAACTTCCCCTCGCTCCGCATCGCCGCCGACCTCATCCCTAACGGATGGAGGCTGGTGTCGGACGTCGAGCCTGTCCTGAAGTCGGTCGAGCGCCTCGAGTTTCTTCCCTTCCTGCATGGGGATGAGGTAGAAATTGATATTGAGGTGCTTCGCTGGCGCGCTAAGAAGCTCGGAGCAAACCTCGGCCTGGGCGATGCCAAGTTCATCCTGGCGCTTCAAAAAGAGATCCCCGTCGATCTGCATGACAAGTACATCGTCTTCCCGGGCACGGTTTTGCGGAGTCAGGATGGTGGTTCGTATGTGCCCTGCCTTGACCGGAGCCCCAACAAGTGGGTTCTGCGCTTCGTCCGACTCCACGACTCCCTCGGCCTCCTCGGTTATGACTGGAACGGCCGCGGCCGTCTGGTTCGTAACAAGTAGAGCTTTCCTTTTCCTTGGGATCTAGGTCCTTCTAGGTCCCTTGGACCATCAGTTCTCCGACCCTCGCACACTTCGGTGCGCGAGGGTCTTTTATTTGCCAAAATTAGAAAAATGGTATAAGATATGGCAAGTAATAATTTTTTTATGTCCACTACTTTATACCGAAAATACCGGCCGCAGGGATGGAAAGAAGTGACAAATCAGAATCACGTTAAGATCGCCCTGCAGAACGAAATTGAGACGGACAAGGTTGCCCACGCTTATCTTTTTTGCGGTCCGCGCGGCATTGGCAAAACTACCGCCGCCCGGCTCTTGGCCAAAGCGGTGAATTGTGAAAAAAGAAAAGAAGGCGAGTCCGAGCCGTGCAATGAATGCGATTCCTGCAAGGAAATTACTTCCGGACGGGATTTGGATATTGTGGAAATTGATGCCGCCTCACATACCGGAGTCGACAACGTCCGGGAAAATATCGTGGCGAATGCCAAATTTTCCCCGACCCGCCGGAAATACAAAGTTTTCATTATTGATGAAGTGCACATGCTTTCAACCTCGGCCTTCAACGCGCTTTTGAAAACTTTAGAAGAGCCGCCAACACGGGTTATTTTTATTCTGGCGACAACCGAGGTCCATAAAATTCCCGCCACGATTATTTCCCGCTGTCAGAGGTTTGATTTCAAAAAAATTTCCCGGCGCGAAATGGTGGAAAGATTGAAATATATTTTGGGTCTGGAAAGGGTTGAGGTTGACGAGAGTATTTTGGACAGTATTGCCCGGGCCTCCGAGGGCTGCGTCCGCGACGCGGAGAGTTTGCTCGGCCAGGTTTTGGCCTTGCGCGACGCAAAAAATAAAATCACCCGCGAACAGGCAGAACTTGTTATTCCTAAATCCGACTTTAACTCGGTCGGAGAATTTGTCGGATATCTAGCGAGCCGGAACGCCGAAGGCGGGATACGTTTAGTAAATAAACTGGTTGAGGAGGGGACAGACCTAACGCAGTTCAATTCGGATCTGGTTGAATATTTGCGGAAGATTTTGCTTGCCGGAATAAGCGGAAATCTTTCGGAATTTGCTTTTGACCTTGACGAGGATTCGGAAAAAAAGATTTTGGATTTTGGGAAACAAATAGAACCGCGGACGCTTATCAACTGGCTTGAACTTTTTATAGAAAAAAAACAGGAATTGAAATTCGCCGAGATTGCCCAATTGCCGCTTGAAATGGCGGTCGTGGAAATTATTGGTGGGTTTGCCGCGGTGCGGGAAAATATTGCCGCGCCGGAACCGCCAAAAAATATTGTCCGGCCGCTCCCGAAGCCCGCAGCCGAGGAAAAACACGAAATAAAACCTCTGCCGGGCAAAATTGAAGTAAAAAAAAACGATGAACCGGCCCAGGAGTGGAAAAGTTTCGGTTCAACATTGACCCTGGAACAAGTCAAGGAAAAATGGTTTGATTTGATGAGAGTCGCCGGCGACAAAAATCCGTCGCTCGTCTTTATCTTGCGGATCGGCCAGCCGATGGGAATTGAAAACGGAATTTTGCAGATAGGGTTTAAATATCGTTTTCATAAAGAACGGATTAATGAAATAAAAAACAACCAATTGCTGTGCGGTTTGATCCGCGAAGTGATGGGTTCCGATATCAGAGTGAACGGAGTAGTTGCCGATCTGCCGGAACCTCCCAAGCCGCCGTCCGTTGAAGTAGACAAGGTTTTAGAGGAATTTGGAGGCAAAGTTTTGGAATAAAAATAGGCAAGGATTTTTGCTCCTTGTTTTTTATTTGTTTTTTTGGTAAATTAAAAAAATCAGATCCAGTTTTCGGGGATCGTCTAATGGCAGGACGCCAGGTTCTGGCCCTGGTAATCTTGGTTCGAATCCAAGTCCCCGAGAAGTGGGTCTGATTTAAAAATAAGAAAACGGGAAGTGGAGGATGAGGATGGGAAACAATCGGTCCGAAGAAGATCAGAGGCCGACCGCCGAAATATTTCCGCCCAATCTTGTTTCCGTTACTCTTGCCGAGATGGGCCAATCAAGCGGATCGGGAGAGCGCGCCGTTCAGCTTTCAGCGGAATTTCTGCTCGCCCGCATGAAGCCGAGCTGCTTCGACGATATCCTGCTGGAGCACGGAGCGAAACTCCGCGATACCGGCGTCGTTTGTCCTTTTTGCAGCGCCGGGCAACTCACTCTTTTGGCACTCGATCCTCTGTATCGGACGGAGGGGAGAAACGAGCGTCGGCCGCAAGACCAGGTCGGCAGCAAATACCTTTACGAATGTTCAAACCGGGGCTGCCACGCCCGTTTCTGGGGAAACTATCATTGGGATGAAGCCCCCTGGAGGAGGATCGCCGGATGAGGGTGTCGAAGAAGAATATTGTGGTTTTGGTCTATACCGTGAACAACCTTTCCACCAAGGTCGTGCCTCTCGCTGAAGTGGAGGATGTTACGGTCAACTGCCAAGACGGCCTCTGGTTTGACGGGGGAGGAACGATCCGCCAGATCGGCGAGCACCGCAATTGTGGACAGAATTCGGTCCGCGAAGGCGTAATCGGTGTCTACGACCGGAGCCAGATCGAGCAGCTGAACTCGATGCTCCATGCCGCAAGCTACGCGACGAGCCGGCCGCCCTGCCCGTTCGACTAGTCTTTCCTTTAAGTGACAACGGGAAGACCAGAGAGCTTAAAAGAGCTCTCTTTTTTTATTTGAAAAACTTGATTTTAAGGGCAAAAAAGAGTAAGATTAAAAAAGGTTTGAATTCATTTTTATTCCGTGGAGAATCAGCAAAAAAGCTATAAGCATCTTGATGCGATTACCGCCCTTTTTGTCGCCGTGATTTTGATTTCCAATGTCGCTTCCACTAAAATTTTGGATTTTGGATTTTTTACCTTTGACGGCGGAACGCTGCTCTTTCCATTGAGCTATATTTTTGGCGATATTCTGACCGAAGTTTACGGCTACCGCCGTTCGCGCAAGGTTATTTGGCTAGGTTTCGGCGCGGCGTTCTTGATGTCGACTATTTTCATGATTGTCGGGAAATTGCCGCCGGCCGCCGGCTGGGAAAATCAGGATGCCTACGACAAGATTTTGGGACTGACTCCGCGGCTTGTCCTCGCGAGTCTCATTGCTTATTTTGCCGGAGAATTTTCCAATTCGTTCATTCTGGCAAAAATGAAAATATGGATGCGGGGAAAACGGCTCTGGGCGCGGACAATCGGTTCGACTCTCGTCGGCGAAGGGGTTGATACGATAATTTTTATTCTCGTTGCTTTTTGGGGAATTTTGCCCGGCAATCTAATTATCGCTTTGATTATTTCAAATTATCTCTTCAAGGTCGGAGTGGAGATTCTTTTCACTCCGGCGACTTACAAAATTATAAAATGGCTGAAGCGAAGTGAGAACGAAGATTATTTTGATTACAAAACCGATTTTAATCCGTTTAAATTAAAAGAAGAGGAAAATAAAATATGAAATTTGACAGCGGAAATTTTGGAGGAGGTGAAAACAAAGAAGGATTAACCGAAGTTCGCAGGGCGGAACGGGAACGCGTAGTGGATATGTATATAAAACATCTTGGTTTAAGGGGGGATGATTTAATGGGCGGTAAAAAAATTCTCGACGTGGGTGCCGGCAGACTCGCTTCCTTCGGAGACGGAACAAGAGTCAGGAAATATGATTGCGAAGTCGTTTCCGTAGACAGAGATGATTTTATTGATGTAGGCGAGGATAAAATAGACCAGGGAAAAAATAGAAAGATTGGCGGTGTTGATTTTGAAAATTTGAAATTAGCCGGTAAGGGAGGATTTAAGGATGAACCTGAATTTGATTTAATTTTATCGAACAGCGGTCCGCCGTATACAGTTGTTAATACCGGCGAAAATGTTGTCGAAACAAAAAACGGAGAAAAAAGGGAAGATGTAGAATTGTTGCGCGGAAAAATAAAAGGAATTATAAATTCCGCAGCAAAACATTTAAAAGTCCACGGCCGGGCGGTTTTTTATCCTATTTTTCAGGCGGAAGTGGTTGATTTCGGCGAGGGAGGCAGGGGGGACTACAGAAATTGGAGAAAAATTCTTGATGAAGTTTTGATGGAAGAGTTGTCGGCCGATCCGGAGAGGGGATACTCGAGTCATGTTGAAAACGTGAAAACCGAACGTGGGCACGCGTATCAGCGTTTAATAATTGTAAGAAAATTTTAATATGAAAAAGAAAGTTGCGATTTTTGATATTGACGGGACGATTTTCCGCTCCAGCCTTTTGATTGAATTGATACAGGCGATGATAAGCGCGAAAATTTTGCCGGCATCCGTAACCAAAAATTATGACAAGGAATATAAGGCCTGGCTTGACCGCAAGGGACCGTACGAAAAATATATCAATAAAGTTATTTTTACTTTCCGCAAGGCAGTTAAGGGAGTTGATTATAAAAAGTTTGCCGCGGTGACGGAGCAGGTCGCCCGTTTTCACCAGAACCGTGTTTATAGTTTCACGCGGGATTTGATCCACGATTTGAAAAAGCGCGGCTATTATCTTTTAGCGATCTCCCATTCGCCGAAAGAAGCGGTCCAAGCTTTTGGCAAGGGGCTCGGATTCGATAAAATTTACGGAACCATAGGCGAAGAAGACGATAAAGGAAGATTGACCGGAAAAGTGCTTCACGAAGATTTTATTTTTGATAAGGCCAAGGTTTTGGAACGGGCAGCGGAAAAAGAAAATTTGACATTGGGCGAATCGGTCGGGGTCGGCGATACGGAAAGCGATATTGCTTTTTTAAAAATGGTCGGCCGGCCGATATGTTTTAACCCGAATAAAAAACTTTATGACTACGCCAAGCGGGCCGGATGGGAAATAGTTGTTGAACGAAAAGACGTGATCTACAAAATATGACCGCGGAAGTTAAAAAAATTATTGATCAAATCAAAAAGCACTCTAAAGAGAAGAACCGGCAGGGGATGGCGCGTTTCGGTATTGAAGTAAAATACGCTCTCGGGGCAAGTATGCCGGTACTTAGGAAATTCGCGAAAGAGCTCGGGAAAAATCATAAACTCGCCGGAGAGCTCTGGGCGACAAAAATCCACGAAGCAAGAATTTTAGCCTGCTTAATCGATGATTCAAAACTGATAAGAGAGGCGCAGATGGAGAAATGGGTTAGCGTTTTCAATTCTTGGGATTTATGTGACCAGTGTTGCATGAATCTTTTCGACAAGACGGATCTGGCAGAGAAGAAAGCAATTGAGTGGGCGAAAAGAAAAGAAGAATACATCCGGCGGGCCGGGTTTGCCTTGATGGCGGTTTTGGCGGTTCACGATAAAAAAATGGCCGACCGGGATTTCTTTAAATTTTTTCCGCTCGTTGAGCTGATGGCCGGCGATGAAAGAAACTTTGTCCGTAAGGCGGTTAATTGGGCGCTGCGTCAGATCGGGAAACGCAATAAAAATTTGAACAAAGAGGCGCTGATTTTAGCCAAAAAGATTTTAAAGCAAGATTCAAAAAGCGCCAAATGGATTGCTCGGGACGCCATCCGTGAGCTTGAAGGCCCGGCAGTGCAAAAGAAAATAAGTAAAAAATAATTTTTAATTTTAAAATTTATGACCAAAGTAATCTGGATAATAGTTGCCGTTGTCGCCGTAGCCGGCCTGGCGCTTTTTAGCATCAGATTTTGGAGCGGAGAAGACGATTGGATTTGCCAAAACAATGAATGGGTAAAGCACGGAAACCCAAGCGCACCGCAGCCAACCGAGCCGTGCGGCGAACAGCAAAATATTAACTCTAACATTCCTCCGGTAAATCAGCCGGTAAATGAGGAACCGGAAACCATGACCATAAAAGTATTTTTTGGCAATAGCAAGCTTGATCCGGAAATTTTGGATTGCAGCAAAAATTTTTCCGTCGAAAGGACGATTCCAAAAACTTTGGCCGTTGGCCGGGCGGCGCTTGAGGAACTTTTGGCTGGCCCGACCGAGAGCGAAAAAACCGACGGATATTTGACGAGCATTAATCCTGATGTAAAAATCCAGAGTTTAACCATTGAAGACGGCGTAGCCAAAGTTGATTTTAACGAACAATTGGAATTTCAGGTGGGCGGCTCTTGCCGGGTAGCAGCGATTGCCTCGCAGATAAGGGAAACCCTGAAACAGTTTCCGACCGTGAATGATGTAATTATTTCCATTGACGGGCGGACAGAAGATATTCTGCAGCCATAAAATGAAAAATGCTGACTGGAAAAAAATAAAAGGCATTGTCGCGGTTTATAAGCCAAAAGGCCCGACCTCGTTTGATATTATCAGCAGGTTAAGAAAATTGACCGGTATTAAAAAAATCGGCCACGCCGGAACGCTCGATCCGTTGGCCAGCGGGGTTCTGGTGGTTGGTATCGGGCGCGAGGCGACAAGGAAGCTTCGTGAGATCGTGGAAACAGAGAAAGAATATTTAGCCACGATAAAATTTGGGGCGGAAAGCACAACCGACGACGAAGCCGGAGAGAAAGCGGCCATGAAGGTTAAAAAAAAGCCGGCGAGACGGGACATAGAAAAAATTCTGGCAAAGTTTACCGGTAAAATTTTTCAGCAGCCGCCGATTTTCAGCGCGATTAAGATTAAAGGCGAGCGGGCCTACAAGATGGCAAGAAGAGGAGAGGATCCGAAATTGAAAAAACGGGAAGTAGAAGTTAAAGAAATAAAAATATTGAAATATAAGTGGCCGTTGCTTGAAGTAAAAGTAGTAAGTGGTCCGGGATTTTATGTCAGATCTCTCGCCCGCGATTTGGGGAAAAAACTGAAAGTCGGCGGATATTTGGCGGGACTTCTGAGAACAAGGGTTGGGCAGTTTAAAAAAGATAAAGCATTTGAAATATGAAATTAGAAAAGTTGGAAAAAATTTTATCGGACGAACCTTCTTACCGCGCGAAACAAGCGAAGGAGGCGGTTTTCGGAAAATTAATTCTGAATTGGGATGAAGCGACAAACTTGCCGGCAGCCTTGCGTGAAAAATTGAACAAAGAATGCCCGCTTGAAATAAACTTTAAAAAGTTCGTCTCGAAAGACGGGGCTACGGTTAAATTTTTGATTGATCTTGAAGACGGTTTCAAGATTGAATCGGTCCTGATGCGCCACGAAGAACGGAATACAGTTTGTGTTTCTTCAGAAGTCGGCTGCCCGTTGGGTTGCGCCTTCTGCGCTACCGGTCAGATGGGTTTTAAAAGAAATCTTAAGGCTGAAGAAATTGTCGAACAGGTTTTGTGCTCGGCGCGTCTTTTGAAAAAAGAAAATCAAAGAGTCGGTAGTGTTGTTTTTATGGGGATGGGCGAGCCGTTTTTGAACTATGATAATGTTCTTGCCGCGGTCAGGATTTTAAACGATAAAAATGGATTTGGTATCGGGGCCAGGCATATTTCTATTTCAACCGCCGGGGTAACGGAAGGAATAAGAAAACTAGCCGAGGAGCCAATGCAGGTAAATTTGGCCATTTCTCTCCACGCGCCAAACGATAAGTTGCGGACGGAAATCATGCCAGCCGGGAAAAAGTATTTTATCAAGAAAATTATGGCGGCGGTCGGAGAATACGTGGAGGCAACCAGCCGGAGAGTCATGTTCGAATATCTGATGATAAAAAATTTCAACGACCGTCCGGAACACGCCAGGGAACTGGCTAAGCTTTTGAAAATTTTCCCCGGCAATCTTTATTTCGTCAATTTGATTTTATATAATCCGACCGGGGCTTTCGAACCGTCCAATAAAGAAGCGGTGGAAAAATTCAAGAAAATTCTTGAAGAGAACGGGGTCCCGGTTACCGAGCGTTATCGTTTCGGACGCGGCGTCAAAGGCGCCTGCGGACAATTGGCAACTAATAAAAAATAAATAATTTTATATGTTTTTTTGGTGGGGGAAAAAGAAAAAATATAAAATAGGACTGGCTTTGGGTAGCGGGGGAGCCAAAGGTTTGGCCCATATCGGCGTGATTAAGGTTCTTGTGGAAAATAACATTCCCATACATTGTATCGCCGGTTCAAGTATTGGGGCGCTGGTTGGCGGAATTTACGCGGCGACCGGAGATATTTTAAAAATAGAAAAAATAGCCAAGGGAAATACCTGGCGGCAACTTCTTGATCTGATGTGGGATCCGACAATCAAGGGAGGACTGAACAGCGGGAAGAAAGTTGAAACTTTTATAAGAAAGCAGATTGACGGCATAAAATTTTCCGGTCTGAAAATTAATTTTGCTGCCGTGGCGACTAATTTCGAAACGGGCGATCCGGTAGTAATCAAGACCGGCGACGTTGTCTTGGCTATTAAAAGCAGTGTGTCGGTGCCGATTATTTTTAATCCGACAAAACTTAACGGAAAAATTTTGGTTGACGGCGGACTTTCCGAGCCGGTACCGGTCGGCGCGGCGAAAGAAATGGGTGCCGATTTAGTTATCGCCGTAAATTTGGATGCTTGTCAGCCAAACGAGAAGAAAAAGATCGGATTTTTCGAAGCGGCCGACGATTCCTTGGGTATTTTGCGCCATCATTTAGCCAAAGAAAAAGTCAAAGCAGCGGATATTTTGATCGAGCCGAAAGTTTCCGCGCCGTCCCTTATTGGCTGGCGCCAATTTATGGAAAGCGATAAATTTATTGCCGAAGGTGAAAGGGCCATGAGAGCGGCGATCCCCAAGCTCAAAAAAATGATTGGAGTTTAGCTATGGTGGTAATACTTCACGATATCAGAAGCACCCATAACGTCGGCTCTATTTTCCGGACAGCCGACGCGGCCGGCGTAGAGAAAATATATCTTTGCGGAATTACACCTGCTCCGTTAGACCGTTTCGGGAGGACAAACGAAAAAATAAGTAAAGTGGCGCTTGGCGCGGAGAAATTTTTATCTTGGGAGAAAGTTGGCCAGACCGCTCAGCTTCTTGATAAACTAAAAAAAGACGGATATAAAATATTGGCGATTGAACAGTCAAAACGCTCCGTGCCGTATCAAAAAATAAAATTGTCTAAAAAAGTTTTCAGGAAAACGGCATTGGTTGCCGGCAATGAAATAAAGGGTCTTCCGTCCTCAATTTTGCGTCGGGCGGATAAGATTCTGGAAATCTCAATGCGCGGCAAAAAAGAATCCCTGAACGTCGCCGTAGCTTTTGGAATCGTCGTATTTAATTTAATAAATAAATAAAGTATGAAGATACATCGTTTTATCGGAAATTTTGATCTGCAAGACGATTTGTCGTCGGTCAATAATAAAGAAATTTACAATCAGACAAAAAATGTTTTGCATCTCCTACCCGGTGAGAAAATCGTTCTTGGCGACGGGAAGGGGAGGGAAGCGCTCGCGGAAATAAAAAGTTTCGGCAAACAAAGCATCGGAATAAACATTTTGAAAATAGAAAACAGTCCGAACGAGCCGGAAATGAAACCGACTCTTTATTGCGCCGTCCTAAAGAAAGAAAATTTTGAATTTGTCGCGGAAAAAGCGACCGAAGCGGGAGTTGCGGAAATTATTCCTGTTATCACAGCGAAAACTGTCAAAACCAATTTGCGGATGGACCGGTTGGAAAAGATTGTACGCGAAGCGGTCGAGCAGTCTGGCCGGGGGGTTGTTCCCGCTGTCGGTAAAATTATTAATTTTCGCGAGGCAGTTGCGCATGCGGGAAAAAACGATCTGAATCTATTTTTTGAAGTCAGGGGAAATAAATTTGAGCAGCGTCTTTTGTCCGTAAACATGGGAAAAAGAGCGGGAATTTTTATCGGTCCGGAAGGCGGATGGAGCGATGAGGAAATACAAATCGTTCAGGACAAAAATTTTCAGATTGTCAGTTTGGGGAAATTAACTTTGCGGGGAGAGACGGCGGCGATTATCGCGACCTATCTTGTCGCCTCGGCTAAAAATTAATATGAAAATTTTTGTTAAGGCAAAACCAATGGCGCGCGAGGAAAAGGTGGAGAAAATTGATGAAAATAATTTTATAGTGGCCGTGTGCGAACCGCCGGTAGCCGGGAGAGCCAATATGGCAATTATTAAAGCCATGGCCGGTCATTTCAACGTGGCGCCGTCCAGGGTAAGAATAATTTCAGGATATGCTTCCAGGCAAAAAATTTTAGAGATAGTTTAATTAAAAAATAATTTTAAAATTATGAAAAAGGCAGTCGTCATTTTTCTTATCGGACTCGTCGTGATTTTTGCCGCGGGCGGCGTGGTTTATTACTACAAATTTTACAAAGCTCCCGAGCAGAAGCCGGTTGCCAACGAAAATAAAAACCAAAATGTTCCGGTTAGTACGGTTAAAAATTTTGAAGAATGCGTCGCGGCCGGAAATCCGGTTATGGAATCATATCCTCGGCAGTGCCGGGTCGGTGACCAAACTTTTACCGAGTATATTGGAAATGAACTGGAAAAAATCGATCTGATTAAAATTGATTCGCCCCGGCCAAATACGGTCGTAACAAGTCCGTTTGAAATTACCGGCCAGGCCCGCGGGACATGGTATTTTGAAGCCAGTTTTCCGGTGAAACTTTTGGACGCGGATGGAAATGTTTTGGCTCAAGTTCCGGCCCAGGCGCAAAGTGATTGGATGACAGAAAATTTCGTCCCGTATAAAGTAACTTTAGAATTTATTGCCCCGGCTACTGATACGGGAACTTTGGTTTTAGAAAAAGACAATCCTTCCGGCCTTCCCGAGCACGACGATTCGCTCATCGTGCCGGTGAGGTTTAGATAGATCAGCAAGCTTTAATTCTCTCGAGTATCTTATGAAAAAGAAAATTCAGGTAATTATTATTCACGGAGGGATGACTTTCAAAGGCAAGAAGGATTATTTGCATTTTTTAAAAACCAGAGAAATTTCTATCGAGGAAAAAATTCGTTGGACAGATAGTTTCTTGAAGAAAAATCTGGGCAATAATTTCCAGATTATTAAGCCGCGTATGCCGTTGCAGGATAACGCGAAGTATGAGGAATGGAAAATATATTTTGAAAGGTTTTTCCCTAAATTAAGGAACAATATCATTCTAATCGGTACATCGTTGGGCGGGACATTCCTGGCGAAATATCTATCCGAAAATAAATTTCCCAAAAAGGTATTGTCAGCGTATTTGATTTGTCCGCCCTATGATAATAGCTTGCCCGGCGAGGACTTGGTCGGCGGATTTAGGCTAAAATCAGATTTATCATTGCTCGAAAAGAATGCCAAGAATCTTTATTTGATGTTTTCTAAAGACGATACCACTGTCCCGGTTTCTCACGCTGAAAAATACAGAAATAAATTAAAAAACGCGAAGATTTTAATTTATAAAAGTAAAAACGGTCATTTCCAAATCTCAGAATTTCCCGAAATTGTAAAGATGATTAAATATGATGTAAAAAATGGGTAGAGATAAAAGAATAAAAAAAGAGAGCTTGTCGAAGGCTCTCGGTCAGGTTTCGTCTTTTCGCGATTTTGTGGTATAATTTAACAATTAATCATTAAAATTTTAAATATGCAAATTGACTATTTTTTCAAGAATTTAAGGCCGGACGAGAAGAAGTGGTGTGAAGAATATCTGGCGACCAAGTTTCCGCAACTGGAAAAATTAATTCATAGGCATGTTGAGGATTCGGCGTCGCTCCGGGTCAAGGCGGAAAAGTTTACGACCAAAAGCGCGTACAAAATAACCCTGGATTTGAAACTTCCAAAACAAAGTTTTCTGGTAAGCGAAGATGATCATACAATTGTTGAAGCAGTCGATTTGGCAAAAGATAAATTGATTTCGCAATTAAAAAAGTTAAAAAGATAATTATGGCGAAAAATTTTGATGTCGTGACGGTCGGCGGAGCGGCCAGGGATATAACTTTTTATACGAAAGAAGGAAAATTGATTAATAATTCCGGCGACCCATTGCGTCAGAAAATGCTCGGCTTTGAGTACGGCGCGAAAATTATTGTTGAAAAATCTTTTGCCACTTTTGGCGGCGGGGCGGCCAACGCAGCCGTAGCTTTTTCCAGACTGGGTTTGAAAACGGCGGCACTTGTTCGGGTCGGCGACGATGACGAGGGTCGGGCGATAAGAGATAACTTTAAAAAAAATAAAATTGCGGCCGATTTTGTCCAGACCGATGAAAAAGCCAAAACAGGCTTTTCTTTTATTGCTACTCTAACTTCAGCCAAGGATCATGCGGCATTTTTATACCGCGGAGCGAACGACAATTTGAAGTTCGCGGTTCATGGTTTGGTAGATTGGTTTTATGTAGCATCATTGTCGGGCGCCGGATGGCGAAAAGTTATGGATGCCGTGATTGCCAAGAAAGAAACACGGCTCGCCTGGAATCCAGGAAACGTACAGCTTGAGGCCGGGCTTTCAGGATTAAAAAAATATTTGGCGAAAACGGAAATTTTATTTACCAATCTGGACGAGGCGATTCAATTGGTAACCTCTTTGCCGAAACATAAAAAGGTGCCGATCGGTTGGCTAAATAAACCGGCAAATTTATTTAAGGTTTTGGCGGATTTTGGACCGAAAATTATGGTTATTACAGACGGCGGAAGAGGGGCTTACGCTTTTGACGGCGAAAAATTCTATTATCAAAAAGCCTTAAGCAAAAAAGTGGTTGATACGACCGGAGCGGGGGATTCATTCTGTTCAAGTTTTACCGCCGGTTATGCTCTGTATTATGGAAATATTGTTAAGGCGTTAAAGCTCGGGGCAATAAATAGCGCTTATAACTTAACCGGAATAGGGGCCCAGGATCCGCTTTTGACGCGCGCCGAGGCGGAGCGATTGATGAAATAATAATTTTAATTTTATGAAAAATATAAAAGTTAAAGTAGAAATTTCCGCTCACCACGCGCATTTAAGCCAAACCGACTTGGAAAAACTTTTCGGTGCCGGTTATAAATTAAAACCCGTTAAGGAACTTTCCCAAGAAGGGGAATTTGCCGCCGAAGAAACGGTTGCTTTGGCCGGGTCAAAAAGGCAGCTGGAAAGATTGCGGATAGTCGGCCCGGCAAGATCCGAAACCCAGGTAGAACTCGCGTATACCGATTGTTTTTCCCTGGGAATCGAGGCGCCGCTCCGTCTTTCGGGAGATATTGATGGTTCGGCCGGGGCAAAATTAATCGGTCCGGCCGGCGAAGTTGAATTAAAAGAAGGGGTGATTGTTGCCAAGCGGCATCTGCACATAAATCAGGGTGAGGCCGATAAGCTCGGTTTAAAAAATGACGATGTGGTAAAAGTTAAAGTCGCCGCGGAGCGCGGATTGATTTTTGACAACGTAATTGTCCGCATCAAAGATAATTTCAAAATGTCGGTTCATGTCGATACCGACGAAGCCAATGCGGCCGGATTGGGTCGGGTTTGCGGTTACGGAGAATTGATTTTGGAATAATATGGCTAAAGTAAAGGTTCTGTTGGCGGGATATTTCGAATGGGTCAAGAAAAATGTTTGCCGGGCTTCTTCAACCGTAACCTTGGTAGAAGACGGCGATGAGAAAATTGTTGTTGATACGGCTAATATTGTTGATGAGAAAAAAATAATTGAAGCGCTGACAAAGAATAACCTTGCGCCCGAAGACATTACCATTGTTATCAACACCCACCCGCATCCCGATCACATTGGATGCAATTTTCTTTTTAAAAACGCAGAGAGGATTACCAGCGAAGACATCCAAAATGGAGATCAATTCACTCTGGTTGAAGACGAAGAAGTAGTTTTATCGCCGAGCGTAAAACTTATCCGGACGCCCGGACATACGGCTTACGACTGTTCCGTTCTTGCCGAAACGGTCGAAGGAAAAGTAGCCGTTGTCGGAGATTTATTCTGGAAAGAGCAGGACGATAAATTGGCCTTTGTCGAAAACGAGAGGACGCATCTTGAAAGCCAGAAGAAAATTTTGGAAATTGCCGATTTTGTCGTACCGGGACATGGCGATATTTTTAAAGTAAAGAAATAAAAATATGAAATATATTTTGGTTATTAATTGCGGCAGCGCGACCTTAAAATTTAAGATTTTCGAGTCTGGAAGTTTGGAAGAATTAATGTCTGGTATCGTAGAGCGGATCGGTTTGTCGGGGAGTTTTGTCGAAGTAAAAAGGCGGAATAAAATAGTCAAAAAAAATTGCGCGGCAAAAAATCACGGAGAGGCGCTTGTGGCAGCCCTGAAAATAATCTCAGATTCGGGTTTTAGGATTTCCGATTTTTCAAAAGTCGGCCATCGGGTTGTCCACGGCGGCGAGGAGTTGGTCCGTCCCGTCCTGATCACTCCAGCGGTATTGAAAAAAATAGAAAAATATAGTAAATTATCACCGTTGCACAACCCGGTTAATTTACTGGGAATAAGGGCGGCTCTTAAGCATTTGCCCGGGGCGAAAAACTTCGCCGTGTTTGACACGGCTTTTTATTCGACACTGCCTGATTACGCTTATCTTTACGCCATTCCTTGGATTTTCTATAAGAAGTACGGAATCAGGCGCTACGGTTTTCACGGAATTTCCCACGAATACGTTGCAAACGAAGCGGTAAAAAAAATCAGAAAGCCTCTCTCTAAACTCAATTTGATTACCTGCCATTTGGGCAGCGGGGCGAGCGTTACGGCCATCCGCGCCGGAAAAGCGGTTGATACAAGCATGGGCTTTACTCCGCTCGAAGGCCTTGTCATGTCCACCCGTTCGGGCGATCTTGACCCGGAAATTCCTCTCTATTTGATTCGTGAATGTAAAATCAAGCCGGAAGAAGCCGAGAACATATTAAACCATAAATCAGGTCTCTTGGGTATTGCCGGATCGGCAGATATGCGGGAAATACTTACGGCGGCTGGACATAAAATTCCCGGATTTTCCGGAAAAAAAATAAATAAAAAGTTTGCCGGCCTAGCATTAAAAATTTTTGTTTACCGTATTCAAAAATATATCGGAGCCTACTCGGCAGTCCTCGGCAAAACTGACGGGGTAGTTTTTACCGGCGGAATAGGGGAGCGGAACCAAACGGTGAGAAATTTAATCGTTAAAAATTTAAAAATTCCTAGTAAGCCAAAAATCTTGGCAATTCCGACCAACGAGGAATTGATGATCGCGAGAAAAATAAAATAAAAAATGATTAAAAATTTGCTGAACGGAGAATCTAAAACAATTACCGGGGCTGCTCTTCTTTTGGGAGCAGCTTCTTTGGCGTCCCGTTTTTTGGGAGTTATCCGCGACAGGGTTCTGGCCGGACAATTCGGGGCGGGCGATACTCTCGATGTTTATTACGCCGCCTTCCGTATCCCTGATTTTATTTTCAATCTCCTGATTTTGGGCGCTCTCTCGGCCGGCTTCATTCCAATTTTTACCGCGGCGCTTTCTTCAGCGAAAGAGAGGGGGGATAATTTTGGCAAGGCGTGGGATATCGTGAGCGGACTGATAAACATAATGGGCATTCTTTTAATTTTTCTTTGCGGTTTGTTTATCGTTTTAAGCCCTTTTATTGTTCCGGTTATCACTCCTGGTTTTGGCGCGGAAAAAATGGCACTGACCGTGACAATGACCCAGATCATGATGCTTAGTCCGCTTTTTTTGGGTTTGAGCAATATTTTCGGCGGAGTTCTCCAATCCTTCAAAAGATTTTTTATTTATTCCCTGGCTCCTATTTTTTATAATCTCGGTATTATTCTCGGAGCTTTATTTTTTACCAAATGGTGGGGAATTTGCGGTTTGGCGGTCGGGGTAATTCTTGGGGCGATCGCCCATATGCTGATCCAGCTACCGGCTGTTGTTTCCCTGGGTTACCGTTACCGGTGGATTTTCAATCTTGCCGACCAGAATGTCCGGCAAATCGGCCGGCTTATGATTCCCCGGACTCTCGGTCTGGCCGTTTCTCAAGTCAATCTGGTGGTGATGACAGTTATTGCCTCGACTCTTGTTCCGGGAAGTCTCGCCGTTTTTAATCTTGCCAACAATCTCCAATATTTTCCGATCGGAATCATCGGTATTTCTTTTGCCGTCGCCGCTTTTCCGGTTTTGGGGGAATGCGCGGCCGGCGGGCGAAAAGAGGAAATGGTTAAAAATTTTTCCCACTCCGTCCGGCAGATTTTGTTTTTTATCGTTCCAGCCGCTGTTCTGCTTTTGGTCTTGCGTGCCCAAATTGTTCGCGTTATTTTTGGATCGGGTGAATTTGATTGGGAGGATACGATTTTGACCGCCGATACTTTGGCTTTTTTTGTTACGAGTTTGTTTGCCCAAGCCCTGGTTCCGCTTCTTGCCAGATTTTTTTACGCGTTGCAAGATACTAAAACGCCCTTTTTTATTGGTTTATTTTCAGCCGTAGTTAATGTTTTTTTAGCAATATATATGGCCGAAAGATGGGGCGTGATCGGCCTGGCCGCGGCTTTTTCGGCTTCCAGTATTTTAAATTTTTGTCTTCTTTGGATTTTGCTGCGGGTAAAGTTCGGTTCGCTTGATGAGAAAAGGATTCTCGGTTCGGCATTTAAAATCAGCGTGGCCGCGGTTCTGATGGCGTTCAGTATCCAGGGCATGAAAGCCGCTCTCGCGCCATTCGTTGATATGCAGACTTTTTTGGGTATTTTTGGTCAAGGTTTGGGAGCCGGCTTGGTTGGCCTTATTGTTTTCGTTATTTCCGGATTTCTCCTCGGTTCAAGGGAAATGTTCGCGGTCCGCGACGCGGTGAAGTACAAATTATTCAAAATAAAAAGGCCGATTATTAATGATGAGGAGGGGCAAAGGTAATGCGGGAAAAAATTAGAAATTTTTGTATTATTGCTCATATTGATCACGGAAAGTCGACTTTAGCCGACCGTCTTTTGGAATTTACCGGAACGGTAGCTAGGCGGGATATGAAAGATCAAATGCTTGACATGATGGATCTTGAACGCGAAAGGGGAATTACCATCAAGCTTCAGCCGGTGCGCATGGATTACAAAGAACATATTTTAAATTTAATTGATACGCCAGGACACGTCGATTTCAACTATGAAGTCTCTAGGTCACTTGCCGCCGTGGAAGGCGCGCTTCTTTTGGTTGATGCGACGCAAGGTGTCCAGGCCCAGACGCTCGGTAATTTATATTTGGCACTGGAACAGAATCTAACAATCATTCCGGTAGTCAATAAAATTGATCTTAAAAATGCCGAAGTGGAAAAAACCGTCCAGGAAATTACCGCCCTGATCGGCTGCAAAAAGGAGGAGGTAATTTTGGCTTCGGGGAAAAGCGGGGCCGGAGTTCCGGAAATTTTGGAAGCAGTTGTTAATAAAGTTCCTTCGCCAAAAGGAGAAATAAGTAAACCGCTGAGGGCGTTGATTTTCGATTCAAAGTACGACGACTACAAGGGAGTCGTCGCTTATGTCAGAGTTGTGGACGGCGAAGTAAAAAGGGGGGATAAAATATATTTGGCGGCCACCAAAATCGAAAGCGAAGTTTTAGAGGTTGGATATTTTAAACCAAAGTTTGTTCCGGCCGGAAAATTATCAGCCGGGGAAATCGGTTATATTGTGACCGGGCTCAAGGAAATAGAAAGATGCCGGGTCGGCGATACTATAACGGTTCACGATCCGGATCTGACAGTCCAAAGTTTACCGGGGTATAAAGAAGTTAAACCGATGGTTTTTGCCGGAATTTTTTGCAAGGAAGGGGACGATTTTCCGAAACTGCGCGAAGCAATTTTAAAATTAAAATTGAACGATGCGGCTCTGACTTTTGAAACCGAGCAGTCCAAGGCGCTCGGCTTCGGTTTTCGCTGCGGTCTTTTGGGTTTGTTGCATCTTGAAATTGTGGAAGAGCGTCTGCGGCGAGAACATAATCTTGACGTGATTGTTACCGTGCCGTCGGTAGCGTACCGTATTACCAACAATAAGGGAGAAGTGTTGATTATTAAAAGTCCGTCGGAATTGCCCGACATGAGCCATATCAAATTGATCGAAGAGCCGTGGATTAAAATTGATGTGGTTTCTCCGAGCACCTACATCGGCGGTATCATGCAAATGGTGCAGGAAAAGAGGGGAGTATATATCGACACGGAATATTTGGATGCCGACCGGGTTATCTTGCATTATGAAATTCCTCTCTCGGCAATTCTTGTGGATTTTTACGATAAATTAAAAAGTGTGAGCTCCGGCTATGCTTCATTGAATTACGAATTTTTCGGATATAGGGAGGCCGATGTTTTGAAAATGGATATTTTGGTGGCGACCGAACCGGTTGAGGCGCTCGCGACAATCGTCTACCGCGACACGGCCCAGGATGTCGGGCGGAGAATTGTCCAGTCTTTAAAAAAAGTTTTGCCGCGCCAGATGTTTGAAGTTAAAATCCAGGCGGCGCTTGGCGGGAAAATTGTCGCCTCGGAACACTTGCCGGCGATGAAAAAGGATGTGACAGCCAAGCTTTATGGGGGAGATGTAACAAGAAAGAATAAATTGCTTGAAAAACAGAAAAAGGGCAAGAAAAAGATGAAAGCGTTGGGCAAAGTTGACATTCCACCTGAGGCATTTTTAGCGGTTCTGAAGAAATAGACTTAAAAGTTTAAAAGAGAAAAATCACCTGAGAATGGTGATTTTTTGTTTATTTATGACAATTTATTTTGGCTAAAATAAGCCAAAAGATAGGATTATTTTAGAAATAGTGTCAAAAGCCCTTGACAAAATCTAAGATACGTGTTATACTTACTTGTTAAGCTGAAATAGGCTTAAAATAAAAAAAGTGCTTGTCGTGTCAAGTTCTTTACAAAGTGCCAGAGAAATTTGGAGGAGGAAGTCTTCGCGGACCATTTATTGGTAACCGCGTGACTCGGTGTTCGGTTGAGTTAAAGCTCGGTTTTCCCGTTTGGGACTACTAAGATTCAACTCGCCAAAACGCCATTGCTGTTCCAATGCTAATTGGAGCGGCGCGCTCACCTCCAAATTCCTCTGGCACATCTCCGTGAAAAATCGGAGGGCCAAAGGTCAGACTGTGGATGTTCCCGGTCTGATTTTAGTAAACGCAAATAAGGAGGTTTTCTGATGGAGAACGGCAGCAAGGAGATTGTGGTTGGCAAGGAGCCGACGGCTACGGCCGAGGCGTTCCTCGAGCCGCCGAGCGAGGACGACGAGTGGTTGCTCCTGGATTTCAATCCGGCGGCGACCGAGTCCGCGCCGGCCGTGCCCGAGACGCCGAAGCCCAAGCCGCCGCGCGTCTGCGCGATCTGCCAGCACCCCTCCGGGAATTCGGTGGGCAAGATCAAGCGCGGGCGGATCGCCGAGGTCGAGCACGAAGGGATGAAGCTGCTCACGCTCGAACCAATCTGCGAACCGTGCGGCGAGAAGTTGCCGCCCGAGGAGCGGAAGAGGCTCTTCAAGGCGGGGTACCTCATCTCCCTGATCGGCGAGAAGAACCGCGAGATGCGCGAGTTCGAGGCGGCCAAGGCCTACTGGGCTGCGGTCTTCGCCGGTACGGCAGAGCGGATGCCCGAGGCTCGCAAGACGCCCGAGGAGATGCTCTCCTGCGGGGTGCCCGGCTGCCCCCGCTGTCACGATCAGGTCGGCCACAAGGTCGGCCACTTCGTGGCGATGACGATCGGCGGCATGCCGACGCTTCTCGGGGTCTGCTCCTTCCAGGCCGCGGCCTTGGCACAGTGCGGGGTCGAAAAGAAGGGCATCGTCGTGACGACGAAGTTCTCCGTGGCCGCCCCGATCGTCGAGGCGGAGAACGCCAGGCTCCAGGCCTTCGAGAAGGCCAAGAGTTTCTGGCTCGCCGTGGCCGAAGGCGAGGCGGCGGTCGAGGCGCGGGCCGAGAAGACCGAGCGCGGCGACATCTACCGCTGCGGCGTCCCCGGCTGCAAGTGCCGGGAGCACGGCGACCGGCCGGTCGACTACTTCGTGGTCTTGGACGGCCAGCCCGAGATGCCCATCGCGGGTGTCTGCCGATACCAGTATGCGGCGCTCCGGACCTCCGGGGTGAAGATCTTCGCCGCGAACAACAACGACGGGATGGGCCTCGCGCGGTGCGCCAAGCACCGCAACTGGCTCCTCGGCCAGGCCAAGAGGGCCATCCGCGACGTCCGGAGGCCGGACGGAATCGGCGGCGGTCTCTCCCGTTTCCGCTCGCCCGAAGAACAGGCGCGGATCCGCGAGGAGAAGCGCCGGACGTTCGAGGAGCGCGAGGCCAAGCGCCGCTCCCGGCAACTCGAGCGGGCCAAGGCCTCCTCCAGCAAGGCCGGCTGCGGCAAGAAGGCCAGCAGCAAGAAGGGCGGCAAGGGCGGCGGCAAGAAGCACTAGCTGGCCGGCCGCTCTCCCACCAATTTGTTCTTTTCTTGGAGCAAGTAGTCTGTGCAATGCAGACACTGTTCGTCAATCACTCTAAGGTGAACGGCGACAGGATCTTGCTCCAAGTCCTTTTCCTCCAAATCAGCGTAAGTTGGTCTGGAGAAAAGGGAATTAGCTCTTTGGCAATTTCGGCGCATAGCGCCGTAGAAAGAAAGGAGATAGTTGATGGTTCAGGTTCTGATGCTGGCCCTGTTCAGCGTCGCCAAGCGCGACGAACGCGAGGCGAGCGACGAGGGCAGTGAGACCGACGCGGTCGAGCTGCCCGAGGATTCGGTCAACTGGCGGGCGGTTCGTTGGCTGGGCGTCGCGAAGATGCCGCGCCGTCGGGGTGGTCGGGCGGCCAACCGTTGCCTTGCCGACATCCCGCCGCCACCGGTTCGTTTCTCGCGCGAAGGGTTTGACGGACTTCATTCGTGGAAGCGTCAGACTCCGGCCCGCCGTCAGTGGGCCAAGCATCTTCGGAAATCTTGGGGGCGCGGAAAGAAGGTGGAGGTATGAAGAAGGAGTGTCGCAAGAGCGTGCCGGAGGTCAAGACGGGAGAGGGTGTTTACATCCTCCGCGTCATGCCCCAGCCGTCCGTCTGCGCGCACGAGGCGGTCCGTCCCTCCACCCGGCCGATCATACGCTCCGCCATCAAGATCGTCGGCCAGCACGGCCGCGACTGTCTCCCATAGTTTGTTCTTGGAGCAAGTAGTCTGTGCAATGCAGACACTGTTCGTCAATCACTCTAAGGTGAACGGCGACAGGATCTTGCTCCAAGTCCTTTTCCTCCAAATCAGCGTAAGTTGGTCTGGAGAAAAGGGATTCCAAAATTTTTTAGCCATTTTTACGGCTAGTCAGATCCCACGCAAGGGCACCGCCAGTTGGCGGTGTTTTTGTTTTTAAAATGTGCTATAATAGTCCAATATTTATTTTACGTAATGTTTTTATGAAAAAGAAAAATTTGCAGAAAATAGTATGGATAATTGTCTCAGCTATTGTAGTTTTTTCCATGGTTGTCTGGACAATCGGGCCAATGCTGTATTAGCCGCGGAGTTTGTAATTTGTTATTAAAAGTATGAAGTGGAAAGTCGCCGAACCGATCAGCGAAGAATTCAGAAATAAATTTCCGGAGATCGATCCGGTTATTTTGCAATTACTCGCTAACCGTGGGGTAAAAACCCAGGAACAGATTGATGAATTTCTGTATCCAGATTACGGGCCTGATATTCACGATCCGTTTTTATTTTTGGATATGGAAAAAGCGGTCGAGCGGGTTTTCCGGGCGGTGGAGAAAGGAGAAAAAATTACGGTTCATGGCGATTACGACGCCGACGGAGTTTGCTCGGCATTGATCGTAGTCAGTACGCTCGAAGCCATGGGTGCTAAAGCCGAGGTTTATCTGCCGCACCGCGAACTCGAAGGGTATGGACTGAATATGCAAACAGTTGAAGAGTTGGGGAAAAGAGGGACAAATCTTATTATTACAACCGACTGCGGCATCAGTAATCGGGAAGAGATAAAAAGAGCGGTTGAACTTGGAATGGAAGTAATTGTCACCGACCATCATGCCGAGCCGCTTAATTTGCCCGAGGCAGCTTTGGCAATTATCAATCCCCATTTGGCGCGAGAAAAGTATCCTTTTAAGGAATTGTCCGGGGCGGGAGTAGCTTTCAAATTCGTTCAGGGGATTTTACATAAAATAAAAACAACGGCGCCAAAAATAGAATTCAGGGAAGACCCGGAGGGATTTGAAAAATGGCTTCTGGATCTTACGGCTATTGCCACGATTGCCGACATCATGCCCCTCTTGGGCGAGAACCGGACGATCGTAAAATACGGCTTGATTGTCCTGAACAAAACCAAACGGCTGGGATTGAAAAAAATGATTGATTCGCTGGGCTTGAACAAGGCAAAATTGCTTGACGCAAGAAACGTATCTTTTCAGATTAGTCCGCGGCTGAACGCGGCCGGCCGGATCGACCACGCCAACCAGGCCTATGAACTTTTAAAAACATCGGACGGGAACGAAGTTGATAAATTGGTCGCGGCCCTGAATAAAACCAACGAAGACAGGCAAGCGCTTTCCGAGCGCGTAACGGCCGAAGCCAAGGAGAAAATAGGAGAAGAGGTTGGCGAAAGAAAAGTTTTGTTCGCCGTGGGTAAGGGTTGGCCGATAGGTATTGTCGGATTGGTAGCCGGGAAAATAGCCGATAATTTATGGCGGCCGACTTTTATTATGGCAGAAAAAGAGGGGAACATTATGGGGTCGGGAAGGAGTATTCCGGAATTTGATATTATGGAAGGGCTCAGGGAGGCGAAAGAATTTTTGTCACATTACGGCGGACACGCCGGAGCCTGCGGATTTACCCTGAAAAATAAAAAAGATCTGAAGAGGTTTGAAAAGACCCTGGAGAAATTTGCTGAAAAAAAATTAGCCGGCTCGGAACTTGTCCCAAGCCTGAATATTGACTCGGAAGTTAAACTGGAAAAAATAAATTGGGAGCTTTTCGAGCTCTTGGAAAAATTTTCACCATTCGGGAAGGGGAATGAGCGGCCGAGATATTTGGGGAGGGGTTTGACGGTCGAAAGCTTTGAAGGGGTGGGAAATAATGGAAATCATTTACGCATAAATTTGAGCCACGAAAACGGCCAAAAGAAAAAATTTATAGGTTTTTGTTTTGGAAGCTGGTGCGAGAAATTAAAAGCGGGAGATAAAATTGATGTAGTTTTTGAAATTGATGTTAATGAATGGAACGGGAACAGGGAACTGCAGATGAAAATTATTGATTTAAAACATAGCGAATAATTTTTTATGGCACATAACAAGGTGCAAATTTATACCGACGGCGGGGCGCGGGGTAACCCCGGGCCGGCCGGAATCGGTGTCGTAATCTGGGATGGCAATAATTTGGTTGGAAGATATAAAAAATATTTGGGTGTGGCAACCAACAATCAGGCCGAATATAAGGCGGTAATTTTGGCGCTCGAGGAGGCGAAAAAAATCGGCGTTTCGGAATTGGAATTTTTTCTGGATAGTGAACTTGTCGTGAAACAGTTACGCCAGGAATACAAAGTTAAAGACAAGGAATTGGCGCCACTTTTTGTCCAGGCCTGGAATTTGGGTTTTAGTTTCAAAAAAATCACTTATACACATATCCCGCGGGAAAAAAATAAAGACGCGGATAAGTTAGTGAATGAGGCGATTGACGGCGGGACGCAATAGTTTTTTTGTGCTATAATATAGCCATGGAAAAGGCAAGAAAAATCCTTGGCAGCAAAATTTTTAAATTGGCGCTGATTTTATTTTTTGTATTTTTAATCGGCGCTTTTTTGTTAATTAGGGAAAAAGTAAATGAAGTCAGGGCCGGAGAAGACGATAATGTCGGAGGATGGGCATGGTCGGAAAATTTCGGCTGGTTTTCGGGAAATTGTTCAAATTTGGGATTGTGTCCGGACGATCCGCCACCGCCCTACAATTACGGATTAAACGTGGACAGCAGCGGAAATGTCACCGGATACCTTTGGTCGGAACATCTGGGATGGGTTCAGTTTGGCGGACTTTCGGGTATGCCCTCTCCTGGGCAGGCGTTGTTTGACAACGGGAGCGACCGGGTTTCCGGCTGGGCCAAGATTTTAGCTTTGGGTGACGACGGTTGGCTGAAACTCCGGGGTAATATAGCTGCCGCGGGAGGCGGCCCCTTAAGGCAATGCCTTGATTGCGACGACGTTCTGGACGGGGAAGGGAACCCGATAGATGTCGCTTGCCGGATTTGTTTCAAATCGGAAAATTACGGAGGGAGCGGAAACATTTGCAATAATTGTTCCGGGTGCGTCCGCGGAGCGGAGACTCAGTGCGGAAATTGTACCGATTGCAGCGTTTACGGGGTAGCTATTGACCGGCAGACCGGGAAAATGGTCGGATGGGCTTGGAATGGAAATTCTGATCCGGCCGCGGCCGTCGGAGCGGGGTGGGTAAATTTTTCTCCGACCGCCGGAGGGCTGGGTTTGGCCGCGCCATGGCTTGAAACGATATACGGAGAAATTTACGGTAAGCCATTCGTCCGGTCGCCCTCTGCGTTCGTGGAAGTACTCGGAAAATACAACGCGACTTACTGCGTCCTCACTACCAGACAGATAACCCATTTCACTAGTAAAGAAGGATGTCTTATCACGCCTTTTGAAAGTTTTGATTTTCCAAAAACAAGCAATCTTTACACCAATGTTTTCGGAAAAATTGATTTAGCCGGGATTTTAGCCGAAAAATATGGGACGGTGCAGAATATAAACGACGAGTCGGGCATCCAGGATGTTTTAGCCGGAAAAGTTTATTTTCGCGACGGGGACTTAACAATTACCGGAAAAACTTTCAACAACGGAACTGGCGGCCAAAACGGCGCGGGTTTGATTGTGGTTAAGGGAAATTTGAATATTAACGGAGCTATCGCTTACCAAAATGCCGGAGTAACAAATTTGAAAAATTTGGCCTCGGTGGGATGGCTTGTCGTAAAACGCGATGACGGAACCGGTGGAAATATTATTATAAATCAGAACGTGGAAAATATGATCGGGGCATTTTACGCGGAAAATGAGGTGACGACCGGAACCTCTGGCGACTGGCGGACCGATAAAGCATTAACGGTTCGTGGTTTGATTTTGGCCCATAAATTCAATTTTCAGCGTCTTTGGCAATCGGCAGCCCGCGGTTCGGAACAGATTGTATACGACGGACGGGTCTTGGCCAATACGCCTCCAGGGATGACGGATCTGATAAGAGCCTTACCGACTTGGCGGGAAGCGGCGCCATAAAAAGTTCTGGGGATATTAATGCTTGCCAGAGTTGGTGGGCGGTCGGTTTTTGTGGTATAATATTAAAAGTAAATTATCAATAGTTAATCGATATATGCAAAAAAGTTATTTAGGCGTTGACCTCGGGGCAACCAGTATCAAAATCGTCGAATTGAAGGAAGAGGCCGGTCGGCCCAGGCTTCTTACTTACGGTTATACCGAACAGGCCGCCGGTTATCCGGAAAAAGAATTTACCGATACCCCAGAGAGATCAATCGATCTTATCAAACAGGTTTGCGTCAAAGCCAGAACCGTCTCGAAGCAAGCGGTTGCCGCACTTCCCTCCGCGTCCGTTTTCAGTTCGGTCATAAATATTCCGGCCGCGCCAGGCAAGGATTTGGCCGCCGCCGTGCAATGGGAGGCCAAAAAAATTATCCCACTGCCTCTTGAGGAAATGATTTTGGATTGGAAAATTTTAACTCCGGAAGGGGAGACGGCCGGGACCGCAGCGCCCGCTCCGGTAATACCTACGGTTCAGGCGTCCGCTCCGAAAACAACGCAAGTTTTGCTGACCGCCGCTGCAAAAACAATGGTCAAAAAGTATTTGGATATTTTTAAAGGTGCCGGGTTGAGCCTTGTCAGTCTTGAAACGGAAACGTTCGCCCTGATCAGATCTCTCGTCGGGATCGACAAGTCCACCGCGATTCTCGTGGATATGGGGGCGGCGAGTACGACTATTTCAATCGTTGAGAGCGGAATTCCATTTTTGAACCGTTCTTTGAATATCGGCGGACTGACAATAACAAAAGAAATAGCGGCAAGTTTGGGTATCGATTTGAATCAGGCTGAACAGATGAAGTACGACGTCGGGATGGCGGGAGCGGGAACGGGCGGAGGAGGCGTACCAAAAATTATCGAGCGCGCCCTTTCGATGCTTTTGAACGAAATAAAATACTGTACCAATATTTATCAAAGCCAGGACAATACCAGGGGGCGCCGGATAGAAAAAATCGTTTTGACCGGAGGAGCCGCCCTTTTGCCCGGTTTTCCGGACTATCTAGCCGGGGCGTTGAATACAAGAGTTTTTATAGGCAATCCCTGGGCAAGGGTTATTTACCCCGAGGAACTGAGACCAATTTTGGACCAGATCGGTCCTAAATTTTCCGTCGCAATCGGTTTGGCGATGAGGGAAATAGAGTAGCCGATAATTCGAGGAAAATTAAAATTTTCGTTTTTATGCCGAACGGCAATAAAAATAACGGAAAGAAGGAGATTGAATTGCTCCCGGCAGAATTCAGGAGGCCAGAAGAAAAAAAGAGACGGGAGGAAAGGCCGGAAGTGAAATTATTTATTCCTCCGGCGGAAGCTAAATCTCAAAGGGAAACCTTTACGGGGAGGTTTTTTGGTACAAGAGAAACGCCGAAGCCGGTTGAAAATAAAAATGTTCGTGAAGAAACGGATATGTCGGTCTTCAAAATGCAAAAAGAGCCGAGAAAACCCCTCCAGCCCCCACCGCCTCCGCCGCCGCCACGTTCGGTTCCGCCTCCGGTCGCTTTGCGCCAAGCTCCTCAGATAAAAAAAGAACCTCTCCCGCCGCCAAAATTACCGCCGCAATCAGCCGGAAAAGGTATTGTTTCGTCTAAAAACAGAATGGGAGGGATTACCCTGATTCCCGAAGAAAAAACATCTCCCAAGGAAGCGGCGAGACCCAAGCAAAAAGTTATTCTTGCGGTAATGGTGATTATTTTGGTCGCCATTTTAGGCGGAGTTTTTGGAATATTGGCGTGGTATTCGGGAGCGGCAAAAAATGAGTTAGCAAAGATAGAAAAAGATGTCGCCGCGGTAGAACAACAAATCAAAAATTTGGATGAAGCCAAAAATCGCGCCCAGACATTACAAAAGCAATTTCAAATTGCCGAGAAACTTTTGAATAGCCATGTTTACTGGACCGGGGTTTATTCTTTTCTTGAAAAAAATACCATCCCGGAAGTCTATTTTAAAAATTTTGTCGGCGGAAGCGACGGGCAGATCAGTATGTCTGGGGTAGCGAAAAGTTACAAGGCGGTTGCCGGCCAGATAGTTTCTTTGCGCGAAGCGGAAAAAGTGGAAAAAGTTTCCATTACTAGCGCGTCGGCAAGTGTTTCTCCGACAGGGGAGACAGCCGAAGTAAATTTTGACGTCAAATTAAAATTAAATCCGGAGATATTTTTAAAATAAAATATGGCCGAAAAATCGGAAGTAAAAAAAGAAGAAAAATCCAAGGAAAAAACCTCCATCGTTCTTTTTATTTTTTTGGCAGTGGCGGTTTTCGCAGCTCTTTCATATTTTTTGGTTTGGCCTCAATACGAAAAATTTTCCCAGACTAAAAATAAAATTACGGCGGAAAAGGCTCGGCTTGATGACCAAAAAGCAACGCTGGCAAATATAAATAAAATGATTGCCAATTACGAGGCGATCGGTCAGGCGAACCGGGAGAAACTGGCCTCGATGCTGCCGGAAACGACAGACGAGCCGGGATTGTTTGTTCTTTTCGAAGCACTGGCAATAAAAAATAAAATGGCGCTTTTGGCCTTGGATATAAGCGAGAAGGACGTTTCGGCTGATTTAAAAAACTTAGGGGTGAAAGAGGTTAACATCGCCGCCAATCTGACGGGGGGAGGTTACGCCGACTTTAAAAATTTGCTTGCGGATTTGGAAACAAATTTAAGGCTTATGGATATTACGGCAATAAATTATACCCCAGACCCTTCTTCGCTGACGCTCAACGTAAAAACTTACCGTCTGAATAATTCTCCGGCTAAATAGATTTAAGAGGCACATATGAATAAAAAAATTATTTATTTAGCGGGCTTAGCGTTAATTTTAGGAATTGGCGGCTATTTTTTATATAGCTTGCTTCTTCCGGGCGGAGATATTCCGGCGACCGGAACGGCTAAAAATTTTGAATTCAAGTTTAAAACAAAGATTTTTTCTGATCAGAAATTTTCTGATCTAAAAAATAATATAAATTTACCGGTAAAAGCCGGCGAAAAAGGGAAGACTAACCCGTTCATGAAATTTTAGTGTATGGCAAGTCCGTTGCTCAATCTTCTGGTGGAAGAAAAATTTATAGAGAAGGACACGGCGCAGGCAATTGTTGAAGAGAGCCAGAAAACCGGAAAAAGCGTAGAATCAATCATCGAAGAATCCGGCGCCGTTGAAGAGGAAAAATTGGCCGAAACAAGGGGCCGGATTTTTAATTTGCCATACGCAAATCTTGTCGGCCGGGAAATAAAATTCGAAGACCTGAATATAATCCCGAAGGACGTAGCGGAAAATAACCAAGTAATATCTTTTGAACAAATCGACGGGGAAGTCAGTGTCGGCATAGTTGATCCTAAAAATATCTCCGCCATGGAGGCCTTGCAGTTTTTGGCCAAGGAAAAAAATTTTTCTATAAAATATTTCGCGATATCCCACACAAGTTTCAAGGATGCCGCCAAAAAATATGAAATTTTGAAAAAAGAGGTTGAAAAAGTTTTGGAAATTGCTAAAGAAAGATTTACGTCGGAGGAAAAGGCTATCGAAGAGGTTCCTTTGGGGCAGATTGAGGAAGTGATCAAAAAGGCGCCCGTTTCCAAGATGGTCGCGATGATAATGAAGTATGCTGTTGACAATAAGGCGTCGGATATTCACATAGAGCCGGGTTTTAAGGAATCCAGGGTTCGCTACAGGGTTGATGGTGTTTTGAAAGGGAGATTGGCTCTTCCGGCTTACATTCATGCCGCGGTTGTTGCGAGAATTAAAGTTTTGGCAAATTTGAAACTGGACGAAACAAGAATTCCCCAAGACGGGAGAATTCGTCAGGCAATCGGAGGGAGGAATGTCGATTTTCGTATTTCAACTCTTCCGTTGATGGATCAGGAAAAAGTCGTAATGAGGGTGCTCGAAACGGCAAGCCGGGCCGCTTCGCTCGAGAATCTCGGTTTCCGCGGTCGGGCGGTCGAAGTTATTTCGAGAGAGATAAAAAAACCGCACGGTCTATTGCTTGTGACCGGTCCGACCGGGTCGGGGAAGTCGACAACTCTTTATACGGCCTTAAGCATGGTTAACCGTGAGGGAATAAATATAGTAACACTTGAAGATCCTATTGAATATTATATCGAGGGGGTCAACCAATCTCAGATAAGGCCGGAAATCGGTTTTACTTTCGCGGCCGGACTCAGGGCGCTTTTGCGCCAGGATCCGAATATTATCATGGTCGGAGAAATCCGCGACAGTGAAACGGCTGAACTCGCGATTCACGCGGCATTAACAGGACATTTAATTTTTTCGACTTTGCACACCAACGACGCGGCCGGAGCAATTCCCCGCCTGATTGATATGAAAGTAGAACCATTTTTGCTTTCCTCGACGCTCAATGCCATTGTAGCCCAGCGTTTGGTAAGAAAAATTTGCCCTTACTGCAAAGAACAAATCGATGCGCCGGAGGAAGTCGTAGCTGATTTCAGGAAAGAATTGGTTACTGTGCCAAAAAGATTCGTGCCCAAGGATATAGACATAAGCAAAAAGATTTCTTTATGGCATGGAGTCGGCTGCGCCCGTTGCGGAAACGAGGGATACAGCGGACGGGTTGTTATTTCCGAAGTTATTGAAGCAACCGAAAATTTGAGGCAAATCATCGCCACGGGTTTTAATATAAAAAGTCTTAATGAGGAAATGGAGCGGCAGGGAGTTATTTCCATGAAGCAGGACGGATATCTGAAAGTTCTCGAGGGTTTGACGACAATTGAAGAAGTGATGAGGGCAACCCAGGAATAGTTTCCGGAAATTGGCGAAATTTTTATGGCGATAGACATAAATTTGGACAAATATTTGGCGAAAATCCCTTTTTTTAACAGGATTCCGCCGAAAGATTTGGTTATTTTTTCTCGGCAGTTATCTGTTATGATTTCTGCCGATGTTCCGATTGTTCAGGCCCTCAAGGTTCTTGTCCGCCAAACGGCAAATAATAATTTGAAAACGGTAGTGGCTAATCTTGCTGCGGACGTCGAGGGGGGCACAAAATTTTCCGCGGCACTTTCGCGTTATCCCGATACTTTCAGCGATTTTTTCATAAACATCGTCCGTTCCGGGGAAACGACGGGAAAACTTGATGAAGTTTTGGACTATTTGGCTACCCAACAGGAAAGAGATTACGATTTATCAAGCAAAATAAAAGGCGCCATGATTTATCCGGCGTTTATTTTATTTGGGCTTATTGCCGTCGGGACGGTGATGATGATTTTTGTTATCCCTAAATTAACCGATATTTTAAAGGAAACGGGAGCGACATTGCCTCTCTCGACGAGAATTTTGATTGGAACTTCCGATATTATGAAAAATTACTGGTGGGCGCTTCTGATCGGTTTGGTAGCTTTTGTCGGCGGATTAAGATATCTAATTGCCCTGCCCTTGGGCAGGAAATATTGGGACACCATGAAATTAAAGCTTCCGATTTTCGGCCAGCTTTTTAAGAGAATTTACATGGTCCGTTTTACGCGCGGACTTTCAACCCTCTTGACCGGAGGGGTGGAAATTGTCGGCAGTTTGAAAATAGCCGGAGCAATTGTTGGCAATGCTGTTTACCAAGATTTGATTTTACAGACTGTCCGCGAGGTGGAAGACGGCAATCCGATAACTACAGTTTTTGCAAAAAGCAAAGAAATTCCCGTGATGGTAACCCAAATGCTCGGCATCGGCGAGCAGACAGGCAAAATCGACGCTATTTTGGCCCGCCTGACGGATTTTTACACCCGCGAAATAGAAAACATGGTCAGAAATTTAACGACGATCATGGAACCGCTGATCATGCTTTTCATGGGCGTGGCGGTCGGCATCATGGTTGCGGCGATTATTTTGCCGATGTACAATCTGGCATCGCAATTTTAGACGTGCTATAATTTATAAATGTGGATAATTGAATATTTAAATCCTATGCTCGTGACTTAGAAGCTTAAAGCCGCGAGCCGAAAGGAGGTGAAAGAATGTTTAAAAATAAAAAAGGTTTCACTTTGATCGAATTGTTGGTGGTTATCGCCATCATCGGTCTTCTCTCGACTTTGGCGGTCGTTGCCTTGAGCAGCGCCAGAACCAAAGCCAGAGACGCGAAAAGAACTGCCGACATGAAGCAGGTTCAGACAGCCATGGAGCTCTATTATAATACTAATAGCGCTTATCCTTCATGCGCCGCCGGTACATTGGTTTCGGCTTGCGCCGCCTTAGCACCTGATTACTTGCCGGGCGTTTTGACCCTGAAAGATCCGGGTGGAGTTGCCGGTGCTTGCGCCGATCCGGCAGCAGCGAAATGTAACTACGCCTTTGGTACTGCCGCAGCGAACGAAGGCTATAGAATTACTTTCTGGCTTGAAGGAGCGACCGGAGATTTGGCTGCCGGAGCCCACAGAGTTACGGCTATGGGAATCCAGTAAATTTTGTCTCGAAATTTCGAGAAAAACTCCCCGCGAGGGGAGTTTTTGTTTTGGGACATTTTGTAGTATAATTAATTTAATATACCAAAAAGAAAGGAGGTGAAAGAATGTTTAAAAATAAAAAAGGTTTCACTTTGATCGAATTGTTGGTGGTTATCGCCATCATCGGTCTTCTCTCGACTTTGGCGGTCGTTGCCTTGAGCAGCGCGAGAACCAAAGCCAGAGATTCAAAACGCGTGGCCGACATGAAGCAGGTTCAGACAGCCATGGAAATGGTTTTCAGCGAAGCCAACAGCTACGCCTTGGCTGGATGCACAACGGCCGGTAATAAGGTCAGCCTCTGCACCACGCCGCTCTCAACTTATTTGCCGAACGTCGCCAATCTTAAGGATCCGAAGGGGTTAAGCGCTTGCGCCGTAGCTTGTGATGGAACAATCACCGCGGCCTGCGATTACTCGGTTAAAACCGTGCCGACTGCAAGTACTTACGAGTTTTGTTTCTATTTGGAAACAGCTACGGGCGATTTAGCGGCCGGAGCCCATAAAGTTACGCCAGCTGGGATTCAATAGCCGAATTTTTGATGCATCAAAACAAAAGCCCTTTTATCAGGGTTTTTGTTTTTTTTATAAGGTTTTTGTGCTATAATTTAATAATATGCCCCGTTAGAAGTCTTTGACGGAAAAATTTTTTAATAAAATTTTTCCTTGTGGCAGAACGGGGATTATACACGAATTTTTTCTTTTTTAAAAGACGCAAATAAACATTTAAAATTATAAACTTCTAACGGGGTATGGCGCTAATTATCGTCTTTATTTTTGGCTTAGTCATCGGAAGTTTTTTGAATGTCGTAATCTGGAGACTGCATACGGGGGAATCGGCTCTAAAAGGCCGCTCTTATTGTCCGAAATGCAAGCACCGCTTGGATTTTTTTGATTTATTTCCGGTCATGAGTTTTGTAATCCAGGGAGGAAAGTGCCGTTATTGCCGCGAGTCAATTTCCTGGCAATATCCGTTTGTTGAATTGGCTACGGCCGCGCTTTTTGTCATGGCTTATGTAATTTCCGATTTTTCCGCCGAAGGAGGATTGGTCTTGGGTAGGCAACTTTTAATTCTGCTGAAGTATTGGTTTGTTGTCTCCGCGATGATTATAGTTTTTGTTTATGACGCTAAACATTATTTGATTTTGGACAAAGTAATCTATCCCGCGGCAGCCGTCGCGTTTTTTGCCAGTCCGCTTCTTTCGGGAGACGTTTGGTGGCGGGGAATTCCGGACGGTCTTTTAGCGGCGGCGATCGGCGGCGGATTTTTTCTTTTTCAATATGCCGTGTCAAAAGGAAAATGGATTGGCGGAGGGGACGTAAAATTGGGATTTTTGATGGGTTTATTTTTAGGTGTTAAGGGTTTGCTTGTGGCTTTCTTTTTTTCTTATTGCCTCGGGGCCGTCGTCGGGCTTGGTCTTGTCGCGGCCGGCAGAAAAAACATGAAAGGCCAGCTTCCTTTCGGGACTTTTTTGGCCGCCGGAACCCTTATCGCTTTATTTTGGGCCGAACCGATCTTGAAATGGTATTTAAATTAAAATGAAAAAAGGTTTTACAATAATAGAGCTCCTGGTTGCCCTGGGTGTTTTTGTTGTCGTGACGGCCATGGTCGTTGCAAATTTCCGGGCCGGCGGCCGGAGCGACGAACTCCGAATCGCCGCCGAGACACTTATTTCCAACCTGAGAAAAGCCCAGAATATGTCCTTAGCCGGCCAGCTCACGAACGGCGTCAGCCCGCCAGGCGGTTACGGAGTTTATTTCAAATTGTCCGATGCCGATCGATATATTATTTTTTCGGACCTTGACGGAGATTTGGGATATACCGCGGGCGAAGCTCTTTTAGACGGAACAATAATTTTGCCAAAAGATATCAGAATTTCAAATATCCAGCCGGCAGCCGTCTCAAGTGCAATTTTTAAACCGCCAAAACCGGTTATTTATATCAATGGGGGAATTTCCGAGGCGACTCTTTCAGTGACCTTACAGCATAATTTGAGTGGCAAGACGCGGACTGTCACGGTTAAGAGAATTTCGGGACAAATCGGAACCGAATAATTTTTTATGGATTTTAATTATAAAAATTTAAAGTCTGAGACGGGTCAAAGCTTGGTGGAAATGATTATTGCCATCGCGATTATTTTAACCGGCTTGATCGGCGCGATTGCCTTGACTATCTCAAATTTAAGCGGATCGGCGGAAGCCGGAACCATGGTTGTCGCGACAAATTTGGCAAAAGAGGGGATCGAGGTGGCAAGAAATATCAGGGACGCGAATTGGTTAAAAAATTTGGCATGGGACAACGGTTTGTCTTCGGGCGCGGATTACACGGCAATAGCGGTTTTCAATCCGGCGACAAAACAATGGGGCCTCGATTTTTTACCAAACAGTATTTCCGACGCGGCGGCGAAACTTTATCTTTCGGCGGATAATTTATATCTTCAAAACTCAACTCCGCCGGTAGGAAATCAGACGATTTATTCCAGAATTTTGACGTTCGGCCAAATTTGTTTTAATACATCAACTAAAACTGAAACTGTAAGCGACAGTCCTTGTGGAGGGGGAGAAAATAAAATCGGTATAAGAATAAAGGCCGATGTGGCTTGGATTTTGAGCGGGAAGTCGAGGAGTCTGACGGTTGAAGATAAAATTTACAACTGGCGGTAATATGAATAAAAAGGGATTTACCTTGGTAGAAATGATGGTAGTTCTGGCAATTTTTTCGGTTGCCACGGTTGTGGTTGTCGATATTTTTATGATGGCGTCGCGCGCCGAACGCCGGACTTTGGCTATTCAAAAAATCCAGTCCGACGCGCGTTATTCGCTAGAAGCCATGGCGCGGGAAATCAGGATGGACATGATTGATTACGATTATTACAACGGAACAATAAATGAAGTGCCAAGCGGAACTTTGGCTTTGCGCGACCAGGACGACAACCAGATAATTTTCAAAAAAAGCAATGGGAATTGTCCGATCGGTACGACGAATTGCCTGGTTGTTTCTTTGGATGGTACAAACTGGGAAAGCATCACTGCCCCGGGAATTGATGTGCTTGATCTAAAATTTTATATTGATCCGACGGTTGATCCATTTAAACCTAACGCCGGTTTTACTTACGATTCGGATAATCATCCCAGAGTAACGATTGTTCTTGTGTCAAAAGGCGTCGGCGGGCGTCCGGACGAGCAGCAGACAGTATATTTGCAGACGACCGTTTCAAATAGAATTTATAGAAGATAAAAAGCAATGAGAAAAAAAAGATTTAAAAAACAAACGGGCAACGTACTTCTTTTGTCTTTACTCGTCATGGCGGGGATTATGACGGCCGGGCTTGGCATTGGTGCGATTATTATAAATGAAATAAGGCAGGCGCGGAATATTGATTTTTCGGCTCTGGCCTATTACGCCGCCGAGTCGGGAGTCGAACAGGCGCTATACAAACTTCGGAAAGAGGAAGCGCTCCTAAATTGTCCGGCCGGAGTTTGCGGTGGGAACGGTTTTTGCACTACGGGAAACCAGGAGCCGTGCTTGAAGAATAGCGAAAATTTGAGTAATCAATCCTCTTGGACAAGAGCCGTAACCGATAAGGAATGGCAAATTTATGGTAAAATCAAAAAAGACGAAACGCTCCAGGTAGATCTTTACGATCCGGAAGGAACCTCGGCGGCCGGAGTTGAATCGGTCAAGATCCAGTGGACACCGCAATGCGTCCCGCCGGCCGTTTCAACGATCGAGATTTCCTACATTGCCTGGAATCCGGCAACCGGTTGGTCGCAAGATACGGAAAAGAAATTCAAATATTCCGCCTTGGCAAGCCCGGTGATTAATAACGGTTTCAGCAACGTTAAATCTTACCGGATGAGAATTAAATCGCTTTACTGCGATATCAGTAATTTGATAGTCACTGCCTGGGGAAACGACAATGCCAACGTACCACAGGTACAGATTCCGGCGAGGATTGTTTTGAATTCAACCGGACAGTACAGCAATCTCCGCCAGGCGATTAAAATGACTATGCCGCGGAAATCGCCGATGTCGGGATTGTACGACTATGTTTTATTCAGTGAGTGTTCTTTGGTTAAAGGCGAGGCGGCAACTTGTCCGTAAAAATTATGAACAAAGAAGAAGCTAAAAAAAGAATAGAAAAATTAAAAGCGGAAATAGATCACCACCGCTATCTTTATCATGTCCTGGACCGTCAGGAGATTTCCGACGCGGCGTTGGATTCCTTAAAGCACGAATTGTATAAACTGGAGCAGGAATTTCCCGAATTTATAACTTCCGATTCGCCGACCCAAAGAGTCGGAGGCGAACCATTGCCGGAATTTAAAAAATGGCAGCATGGAACGCCGATGCTTTCGATCGAGGATGTTTTTAGCGAAGAAGAATTGCTCGACTGGAAAAATCGGATTCAAAAATTAACACCGAACGAAGAATTCAATTATTACGCGGAAATAAAAATGGACGGCCTGGCCATGTCTTTGGTTTATGAAAAAGGTTACTTGAAAGTCGGTGCGACGCGGGGAGACGGGAAGACGGGGGAGGATGTGACTAATAATTTGAAAACAATTGAGGCGATTCCCTTGCAGCTTAGAATTCCTGAAGAAAAGGAAATCGACGAATTTATAAGAAAATTTGGCAAAGACGGTCTGGACGAGAAAAAATTACGCCAGTCTCTTAAAAAATTGCCGGAAAGAGTCGAAGCGCGCGGCGAGGCTTTCATGACTAAAAAAGTTTTTGACGGATTGAACAAGGCGCAGGAGGCATCCGGTCTTCCGGTTTTTGCCAATCCCCGTAACGCGGCGGCTGGCAGCATAAGGCAGCTCGATTCAAAAATTACCGCCAGCCGGAAACTCGATTTTTACGGCTATGCGCTTTTGACTGATTTTGGTCAGACGACTCATGAGCAAATCCACGAAATTTTGAAGTTAATTGGCATTAAAGTTAATCCCCTTAACCGATCTTGCAAAAACCTTGATGAAGTCCTGGCTTATCATGAAGAAATCGGCAAAAAGCGGCCGCATCTCCCGTATTGGACCGACGGGGTGGTTGTGAATATCAATAAAATTAAAACTTTGGAAAAACTGGGCGTAGTCGGCAAAACGCCGCGCGGCATGATCGCTTTTAAGTTTCCCCCGGAGCAGGCGACAACAATTGTCCGCGAAGTGGTTTGGCAGGTCGGGCGGACCGGAGCCGTGACGCCGGTTGCGGTTATGGATCCGGTTTTTATTGCCGGAACGACCGTAACACATTCGACGCTACATAACATGGATGAAATTGAACGGCTCGGCTTGAAAGTAGGGGACACGGTGATTATTGAAAAGGCCGGCGATGTGATTCCAAAAGTGGTAAAAGTTCTGCCCAATCTCAGGACCGGAAAGGAAAAGAAAATCAGCCCGCCTGCGGCTTGTCCGCGTTGCGAAACAAAACTGGTCCATGAAGACGGCGAGGTGGCGATTTATTGTCCTAACAAAAAATGTTTTGCCCGTTCAATGCGGCAGATCAGATATTTCGTTTCCAAAAAAGCTTTTAACATAGATGGACTGGGTAATAAAATTGTTGAGCGGTTTTTGGACGAAGGATTGATCCGCGACGCGGCCGACATTTTTGAACTGGAAGCTGGCGATATTTTGCCGCTGGAGAGGTTCGCGGAAAAGTCGGCGGCTAATTTAATCGAAGCGATTGAAAAAAGCAAAAAAATTCCCCTGAGCCGTTTTATTTTTTCTTTGGGGATACGCCATGTCGGCGAAGAAACCGCGGTTGATCTGGCCAATTATTTCGGCAGTTTGGAAAAGCTCGAAAACGCAAATCTTGAAACGCTCCAGGCCGTGCCAAATATCGGCGGAGTAATGGCCGAAAGTATTTTGGAATGGTTCTGCGACAAAGGTAATGAAGATTTTTTAGAGAGATTGCTAAAACATGTTTCTATTATCAAGCCCGTCGCTACCAAAAAAATTTGGCAGGGCTTGAAATTTGTTCTGACCGGAAGTCTGGAGAGCCTGACCCGCGACCAGGCCAAAGAAAAAATAAAGATGATGGGCGGCGATGTGGTAAGCTCGGTATCGCGCGAAACCGATTATGTCGTAGCCGGCAGCGATCCGGGGTCAAAATACGATTACGCGCAGCGGCTCGGAGTGAAAATAATTGATGAAAAAGAATTTCTAAAAATGCTGGAAAAGGCTGGTTAATTAACAATGACGGTAGTATAATAAGCCAATATGAAGTTAGCCAAACAAGAAGTCGAACATATTGCAAAATTGGCGAGGCTGGAGTTGACGGAAAAGGAAAAGGAGAAATTTGCTATTCAGCTTTCTTCCATTTTAGGTTATGTCCAAAATTTGCAAAAAGTAGATTTGAGCAAGGCGGAGCCCACAGCGCAGGTAACCGGACTCCAAAGTGTCAGCCGGCCGGATGAGGTTAAAAAATGCGATGAGGAAACAATGAAAAAATTGGTTGAAGCCGCGCCCGAGCGAATTGATAATTTGGTCAAAGTAAAAGCGGTTTTTGAATAATATGAAATTGAATGAACTTACAATTAAAGAAGCGCACGAAGGATTGTTGAAGAAAAAATTTACTTCGGTTGAATTGACTGAGGCCTGTTTAGTCGAGATAAAAAAGCTGAATAAAAAGCTCAACGTTTTTGTTACTGTTACCGAATATGAGGCGATTGAAGCGGCCAAAGCGGTTGATAAAAAAATCGCAAAAGGCGGAAAGATAGGAATTCTGGAAGGCATTCCCGCGGCGATCAAAGACAATATTTTGGTCAGAGATATCCGTTGTACGGCGGCCTCAAGGATTTTAGAAAACTATGTCGCTCCATACGATGCCACGGTTATAGAAAAATTAAAATCGGCCGGGGCAATAATTTTGGGGAAAACCAATCTGGACGAATTTGCCATGGGCGGCTCGACGGAAAATTCGTATTTCGGTCCGACAAAAAATCCGCATGATCCGGCGTGCGTTTCCGGCGGATCCTCCGGCGGTTCGGCCGCGGCAGTGGCAGCCAATATGTGCATTTGGGCGCTTGGCTCGGACACCGGCGGTTCGGTCCGAGAGCCGGCGTCTTTTTGCGGAGTGACCGGCATGAAGCCGACTTACGGCGCTGTTTCCCGCTACGGCCTGATGGCCATGGCTTCGAGTTTGGACCAAATCGGGCCGATTACGAAAAACGCGGAGGACGCGGAGATTATTTTTGAGGCAATCCGGGGCAAGGACAAGATGGATTCCACAACGGTTGAAAGGGAAATAAAGAAAAATAACAAGATATTAAAAATCGGCTTGCCGAAAGAATATTTTGCCGAAGGGCTGGACAGCAAAGTGGAAAAGAAAATCAGGGAAGCGGTGGCAAAACTTGAAGGAGTCGGAATAAAAATTCAGGAAGTAAGCTTACCGCACACCGAATATTCGCTGGCGGTTTATTACTTGATTATGCCGGCCGAGGTTTCCTCAAATCTCGCGCGCTACGACGGGGTAAGATACGGCTACAGCACCAAAAAATCAAAAACACTTCTGGAAAATTATTTGAAAAGCCGGGCCGAAGGTTTTGGCGACGAAGCGAAGCGCAGAATCATGCTTGGGACTTACGCCCTTTCGGCCGGATATTATGACGCATATTATTTGCAGGCACAAAAGATGCGGACCTTGATTCGGCAGGATTTCGAAAAAGTTTTCAAGGAAGTTGATTGCCTTATCACTCCGACCGCGCCGACAACCGCTTTCAAAATCGGAGAAAAAATCAATGATCCGCTGACAATGTATCTTGCCGATATTTATACTGTTTCCGCCAATGTTGCCGGAGTCCCGGCCATTTCCGTTCCCTGCGGCTTAGCCAATAAAATGCCGGTCGGTTTGCAGATTATGGCGTCGTGGTTTAACGAAGAAAAATTATTCCAAGCAGCTAAATTAATTTAAAAATATGCTTAAACCAGCAAGTTTTAAAAAAGGAAAAACAACCAGCCAATATACGCCAAAAAAATCAAAGGCAGACAAGATAACGGCCGGACATACGCCGCGCGTTGCCCCGAGCTGGTATGAGGCAGAAGTGAAAAAGAAAAAAACGATCCGGCAATGTTCGCGCTGCGGGGCGGTTTATCTTGATAATCATTGGCACACCATTCCCGATTTTGCGAAAATTTACGCAATGTCTTTGCTCAAAAAAGAAATCATTAAGGAACTATGTGCCGAGTGCAAGTGGGTTGTCGGAGGCAAGAACAAAACCGGCTGGGAAGGGGAGTTGATTTTGGAAAATTTGGTTTCCGAAGAAAAAAGTGAAATTTTAAATCTGGCCAGAAATGTTGGGATCCGCGCTACTTTGCGCGATCCGGAAGACCAAATTATAAAAATTGAAGATACGGGTGATAAAGTCAGGATTACCACCACGGAGAATCAACTGGCAGTCTCGATCGGCAAGCAAATTGCGAGCGCTTTCAAGGGTGGGAAGTTGGAAATTATTTGGTCCGACGAAGACGCGCCGGCAAGAGTCAGATGGATGAGAAAAAAATAAAATGGACATAACGCTTCAATTTAATATTATTACGCTTCTGAAGACGATCGCCGTCGTTGTTGTCGCCGGTATTTTTATTTTTTTTATTTATCGCGGATACAAAGCGATTACAATTTTTTTTAAAAGCAAGGAGTATAATCTCGATAAAAAGGGGATTGGGAAAAGGTGGCAGGAGATAGAGGCAATGCTCGGGCAGCCCGGCGAGATGAATTATAAATTGGCGGTGATGGAAGCGGACAAACTCCTGGATTTTGTTTTGAAATCAATGTCCATGTCGGGGGGCGATATGGGGCAGAGAATCAGGTTTGCCAGTTTTAAATATAGACGGCTTAGAAAAGTTTGGTGGGCGCATCTTTTACGGAACCAACTTGTTCATGAAGCGACTTTTTCTCTGAATCACGGTACGGCAAAAAAAGCGATAAAAACTTTTGAGACGGCTCTTCGGGAGCTGGGTGCGCTATAAAATTATATTATTAGATTTTGAGCAATCTCTGTGAAGTTGAGGTTGCATTTTTTTGGGTTCGTTGCAATATAAAATGATGGAGGAAGGAGAATGCGAATGCCAAAGGGTAGAAGGCCGCACACTGTGCTTTGCGCTAACCGGCGAGCCGGCTGGCGCTTTGAACAATGGTCGGAGTTGGACCAGTGGAGCCTCGAGGCCGGCATCAGAACATATGCCCTATCAGAGATCGAAGAGCTCGATCCCGTCATCGCGAATTTCGATGACGAGACGCTGCTTCTCCTGATTTACGGCGGGGACGGAACCCTGCTTCAGATTATGAACAGCTTGCTCCGGCGCAAACGGCGCAAGGGCAAGCCAAAGCCGAAAATGCCGATCATTGTGCCCGTCGGAGGAGGCACGATGAAACGCCTGCCGCGCTGGGCGCTTTGGAACGGCACGCCGGCTGAAAATGCCATGACAGCCCTTGAACTTTTCGAGGGCAAGCGTCTGCCGTACCTGCCTCTTCCCTTGCTAAAAGTGGAGTGGGGTGGGCAATGCTACTTCGCGGTCACTCTCATGGCTGGAGCCTTGGTTCGTATCATGCAGGAGTACTCGCGTTTCAAGACAACGCCGGCAATTGCCGGACTTTTTTCCGCCGGAGCCTTGGCCGCCGCGGCCTTTGACAGGCCAAAGTTTTTCACCAGACTCTACGGGCAAATCCGGGCCAAGGTGACCTCCGACGGAGAGGTTCTCGGGACCGAACGGTTCATTGTCGTGATTCGTGACGTTCTCGAGGAATTGATTTTCTCGATCAAACCGTACAAGGGAATCTGCGCGCCGGGCCAGTCCTTCTCTCTGGCCTACGCCATCGACTACCACGAGGTGGCGCGAAAGTTTCCTTGGATTGTTGCGGGAGCGGTTCCCGGCAACGACCCCCGGTATTTCAATCGGCCGGCAAGTTTAACCGTAATCGAGCCGCACGAGGAGATTCCCTTTACGCTCGACGGCGAATACTTTACGGCCAAGCCGGGCGAGACCATCAAGGTTTCCCAGGGGCCGGAAGTAAGAGTTGCCGTTAACCCGTTCGTTCATCTGACTCTTCTGAAACGGTTTTTGAATCGCGGCAGAAGCTTGAAGGAGGTCGTGAGTTACATTTTTCCTACGCCGAGAAAGAACTAGGCGTGAGGCCGTATAAGCGGATTTGAGGAATCCGCTTTTTTTATTCCTTGCTGTTGTTTTTTGTGCTATAATATAAATGGATATCTTTATGGTGATATTATCCGATTTTTATGATCACTATTGATTTTAGTTATTTTGAAACGCTTGGAGCCATGTCGCCCCTCGCGATAATGTGGAGGCTTTTTGCTGACGGAGGATGGGTAATTGTTTTGTGGGTTTTTGTAGGGGGGTTTTGGGCTATTTTTGTAAACTGGCGGCAGTCTCTTTACGGGGCTAAACGCCGTTTTGTTTATTTAGCGGTTGATATTCCCAAAACGTCGGAGGACGAGCCCAGTCAATCTCCTCGTGCTGTAGAAAATATTTTTTCTCATCTAGACGGGGCACATGGCACGGATACTCTCTGGGAGAAGTACTGGGAGGGAAAGACTCAGGATATTTTTAGTTTGGAAATAGTCAGCATTGAAGGCTACATCCAATTTGTTATCCGCACCCGCGATAAATATCGCGATTTGGTTGAAGCGGCAATCTATGCGCAATATCCAAACGCGGAAATTACCGAGGTCGTTGACTACACCCAATTCGCGCCTAAAAAATTTCCCGATCCGGAATGGGAACTTTTCGGTACCGAGTGGATCAACGTAAAACCCGAGGCTTATCCGCTCCGCACTTACCATGACTTTGAAGATCCGGCGACCAAGGAATTCAAAGATCCTCTTGCCGCCATGCTTGAAACCATGTCAAAGATGGGCAAGGGTGAACAAATTTGGTTTCAGATAATTATTACGCCGATCAGTCAGAAAGAATGGAGTCAAAAGGGAGAAAAATTAGTAAAAAAATTAATCGGCTCCAAAGTCGAATCCAAAAAAACCTGGATGAACACGATTGTTGATTTGCCGGTTAAAGTTGCCGACACGGCCTTGAACCAGATTTTAAGCAGCGAGGAGGGGGTCAAGAAAAAAGAAGATAAAAAGGAAGCATCTTTGATGCAATATCTTTCACCGGGTGATAAAATTATGGTGGAGGAAATTGAAAATAAGATTTCCAAGATTGGTTTTAAGACCAAGATAAGAATGATCTATCTTGCGAAGAAGGAAATTTTTAAAAAAACACGCGCCGCCCATCCGATGATTGGCGCAATGAAACAGCTCAACACTCTCGACGGCCAAAGCTTGAAACCGGAGTATAAGAAAGTCGGGACATCTGCTCATTATATCTTGGTTAATAAACGGGTTCAGTGGAAGCAAAACAAAATTTTAAGGGCTTATAAGGGGCGGAGCAACTGGCAGGGTCTGGGTAAGGGGTTTGTTTTGAATATCGAAGAGCTGGCGACCTTGTGGCACTTCCCGGCGGCCTGGATCAAGGCGCCGTCGGTTAAAACGGTTGAGAGTAAACGCGGCGTGCCGCCGGTCAATCTTCCGCTTGAACAACCTAGTTTTATGAAACCGATGACTGAGGTAGAACAGGAGCCCAAGGGAAAACCGGAAGAAGTACCGCCAGAGCTGCCGGTTGTTTAAAAATACAATATGAGTCATGAGGAAATAGCACTTTTTGCCGAAACAAATTTCCGCGGTGAGCGGAAGCGTTTCGGTATAAAGACCGACGACCGCCGCCGGCACGTTTATATTATTGGTAAAACCGGTATGGGAAAATCAACCATGCTGGAGAATTTTATTATTTCCGATATCAGAGCGGGGCACGGCGTCGGCGTGGTTGATCCGCACGGCGATTTGGCTGAGAAAATTTTGGATTTTATTCCTCCGAACAGGGTGAACGACGTGGTTTATTTTAATCCGGCAGATCTCGATTGGCCGATTGCTTTTAATATTTTGGAGTCAATCGACCCGAGATATAAGCATCTTGTCGCCTCCGGCATGATGGGAGTCTTCAAAAAAATCTGGCCCGATGTCTGGTCGGCCAGAATGGAATATATTTTGAATAATACGATTCTCGCGCTTTTGGATTGTCCGGGGTCAACAATGCTCGGGATTAACAGAATGTTGGCTGACAAAGATTACCGGAAGAAAGTCATTCTTAAATTAAAAGATCCGGTGGTCAAAGCTTTTTGGGTTGATGAGTTTGCCAAATACAACGAGCGGTTTGCTACCGAAGCCATCGCTCCAATCCAAAATAAGGTTGGCCAATTCCTCTCGGCATCCATTGTCAGAAATATTGTCGGTCAGGTGAAGTCAACGATTGACATGCGCGAGATCATGGATAACCAGAAAATTTTTATAATGAATCTTGCGAAAGGAAGAATTGGTGAAGATGCGAGCGCTCTGTTGGGTAATATGCTTGTTACAAGACTGCAGCTTGCGGCCATGGCACGGGTCGATGTTCCGGAACCGAAGAGAAAAGATTTCTATCTCTACGTTGATGAATTTCAAAATTTTGCCACTATAAGTTTTGCCAATATTTTATCTGAGGCGAGAAAATACCGCCTGAATCTTATTTTAGCCCATCAATATATTGAACAGCTGGCTGAAGAAGTCGCCGCTGCCGTTTTCGGAAACGTCGGCACGATTGCTTCTTTTAGGGTCGGGGCGGCCGACGCTGAAGTTTTGGAAAAAGAATTCTCCCCGACTTTCACGGCCGAAGACCTGGTAAACCTCACAAAATATGATATGTATTTAAAATTGATGATTGACGGCGTGTCTTCATCGCCGTTCTCTGCTATAGGCTTGCCTCCGGTAATCGGTTCGACCGGCAACAGGGATAAAGTGATCAGGGTTTCCCGGGAGAGATACGCCAAACCCAAAGAAATTGTTGAAGAAAAAATTATCCGCTGGAGCGGGGTGCAGATTGCCGGGGAAGAAGAAAAATCAGACGAAGAGATTGAAGCGGAAATTAAAAAATCCATTGGAGAACAAAAAAAGACGGCAGGGGAATTAATGGAAAAAAGAACAGAAAAAGGAAGTCATGAAGTGTCCGGAGCCGAACTGGAGGCGCGGGCGATTACCGCCCGTGAGGCGATTCTTGAACGGAATAAAGTCCAAGCTGTTGATTTTCTAAGCCATTTGGAAGAAAAAAAAGAACCGGCCCCTCCGCAAATAATAGTTGAGCCTGCCCCCGTATTTATCCGTCCAACCAATAAAGTTGATATTAAGCTCGAGCTTAAAAATGAGGTGACTCCGCCAAAAGAGGAACCAAAAAGAGAACCGGCGCCAATCGTGGAAAAAGAAGTGAAGTCATCGCCGGTCCAAGTGCTTCCGAAAAAAATAGAAGAACCAAAAACTGCCGTCGTCGCACCGGCGGTTATTCCACAATCAAAAACAACGCAAGCGCCGGCCGCCGGGCAAAATAAGAAAACCCGCGAAGAACTTTTTCCTTACGAAATTAAATGTTCCGCCTGCGGCAAGCCGGACAGGGTTTCCTTCAACCCCGATCCCAACAGACCGGTCTACTGTAAGGATTGTCTGAAAATAGAAAGAGAAAAAGAGAGGCTGGCCAAGAAGAATAAAAACGGACCGGGCGGACCGCCAAAAAAGACGGAAGAAAAATCAGTGGATAATATAAAAGTATAAAAACAAGCCCTTGAAGGGCTTGTTTTTATGTGGTAGGATAGGCTGATATGAATATCGGAAAACCAAAATTATTGCTTCATGTTTGCTGCGGAGTTTGCGGATCGTGGGTTATAAAAAAACTTTCCCGCGATTTCGAAACCTGCCTTTATTTTTTTAATCCGAATATCCATCCCGAAGAAGAGTATAGGCGGAGGCTTGACGCGGTAAAAAGGGTAGCCGACGAAATTGGCGCGGAATTGGTTTTGGGGAAATACCAGCCCGACGGATGGCTTACCTTGGTGCGCGGCCGGGAAGCCGACCCGGAAGGCGGTGAGCGCTGCGAAATGTGTTTTGGCCTTCGCCTCGGCGAGGCGGCAAAATATGCCAAAGAACACGGTTTTGAATATTTTGCCTCAACATTGACGGTCGGGAGAAATAAAAAGGCATCAGTGATAAATCCGCTGGGTGAAAAATGGGCAAAACAGTTCGGTCTCACGTTCTTGGCGGAAGATTTCAAAAAACGCGGCGGGCAGGAAAAGACGCACGAAGAATCGCACCGCCTTAATTTATACCGTCAAAATTATTGCGGCTGTCTCTACTCAATGAGAAAAGGTGCTTGACAAAATAAATTTTTTAATATAAAACTCTTCGGAGGAGGGAGAAATGTGGGACGAGGATATTACCGACGAAAAGTCGGTACGTTGGAAGGATTCCAAAAACGCCGAAATTTTCGGCAGCGATCAGGAACCGTTTCCAGTCGCAAGGGTGCGGGAAGATGAATGCGTTCCCGTCTGTACTTGCGCCGGCAGGGGCGGCAGTTTATTCAACGGCGGACATAGTCCGCGTTGTGAAATCCGGACGAAAAAAGTCGTGGGGACTTTCGTAACGGTTTTGATGAACGGCCGGCACCGGTCGTTTCCCGAGGAATTGTTTGAAGTCGCGCCCAGACCGTGGGGGAAATAGTTTTCGCGATGGCTTAAGCGCCGTCGCTTTTTTTATTTACAAACAAAAGAATTTATTGTAAGATTAGATAAATATGAAAGAAAAAAAAGGAAAAGTAATAGTTGCTATGTCGGGCGGAGTTGATTCCTCGGTCGCGGCCGCACTTTTGAAAAAACAAGGGTTTGACGTTGTCGGAATTTTTATGCGGTTTTGGGCGGCGCCGGACGAGGAAGCTTCCGAAGCCACAAACAAATGTTGTTCTCTGGAGGCATATAATGATGCGCGGCGGGTGGCGAATAAACTCGGCATTCCGCTTTATACGTTGAACATGAAAGTCCCGTTCAAGAAATTGGTTGTCGATTATTTTTTAAAAGAATACCAGGCAGGCCGAACGCCGAATCCTTGTGTGGAATGCAATAGGTTTATAAAATTAGGCGAACTATTGCGCAAGGCAAAGGCGCTAGGCGCGGATTATGTTGCTACCGGACATTACGCAAAAGTCCGCGGCAAAAAATTGTTGAAAGGAAGAGACCGGGAAAAAGATCAGTCATATTTTTTGTATACTTTGACGCAAGATAAACTGAAACATATTCTTTTTCCGGTAGGGGATTATGTGAAACCAAAAGTAAGGCAAATAGCAAAAAATTTCGGTTTGCCGGTCCACGCCAAAAAAGATAGCCAGGAAGTTTGCTTTGTCGGAGCGAGTTTAAAAAATTTCTTGAAAAAATATTTGAAGGTTAAGAGTGGAAAAATTTTGGAGACGGCAACTGGTAAAGTTCTTGGTGATCATGATGGACTTCCGTTTTACACAATCGGCCAGAGAAAAGGATTGAAGCTTGGCGGCGGGCCGTGGTATGTGGTTAGTATGGATAGGAAGCGGAACGCGCTTTTTGTTGGCCGTGACGAAAGGAAGCTGTTGGTAAAAGAACTAACAACTGGAAAAGTGAATTGGATCGCGGGCGGGGAGCCCAAGCTGCCGCTTCGCGTGAAAGTGAAAATTAGGTACAAACATAAAGAAGCGCCGTGCGTAATCAAAAAAATAAAAAATAATTATAAAATAATTTTTAGCAAACCGCAGAGAGCCGTCACGCCCGGCCAGTCGGCTGTATTTTATCGCGGCGACGAGGTACTCGGCGGGGGAATTATAAAGGGTTAAAACCCTGTGTTATCTGCGCTCGTTCGGAAATGGAATTAATATTTCATTTCCCTCGCTCGCTTGATAATAAAATAAAATCTATGACAGCTTCAGAACTTAGAAAAAAATATCTGGATTTTTTTAAAGAAAAGAAGCACTCCGTGCTGCCTTCGGCACCTTTGATTCCGGAAAACGATCCGACTGTTTTATTTACTACCGCCGGTATGCATCCCTTGGTCCCGTTTTTACTCGGCGAAAAACATCCGGCAGGCAAACGTTTGGCGAGCGTGCAGAAATGCATTCGCACCGGCGATATTGATGAGGTTGGAGACAATTGGCATTTAACCTTTTTTGAAATGCTTGGTAACTGGTCGCTTGGCGATTATTTTAAAGAAGAGGCAATTAAATGGAGTTGGGAGTTTTTAACCGATAAAAAATGGCTTGGGCTTGATCAGAAAAATTTGGCAGTTTCGGTTTTTGCCGGAGACGAAGACGCTCCTTTCGATAATGAAGCGTACGACCTTTGGCGCGATTTGGGTATTTCCGAAGGGAGAATCGCCAAATTGGGGAAGGAAGATAATTGGTGGGGACCGGCCGGAAAAACCGGGCCGTGCGGGCCGGATACGGAAATGTTTTATTGGGCAGGCGTTGGCGAAGCTCCGAAGAATTTTGATCCGCAAAATAAAAATTGGGTGGAGATATGGAACGATGTTTTTATGCAATACAACAAAACCGCCGAAGGAAAATACGAACCGCTGGCTCAGAAGAATATTGATACCGGGATGGGGCTTGAGCGGACAATCGCGGTTTTAGGAGGTAAAAAAAATATTTACGAAACTGAAATTTTAGCGCCGCTTGTGGCCGAAATTAGAAGAATGGCCGGAGGGGGCGGGGAAGAAAAATCAATCAGAATTCTTGCCGATCATGTCCGGGCGGCAACTTTTGTGCTTGGCGATCCGATCGGAGTCGTTCCATCAAATATCGGTCAGGGGTACATTTTGCGCCGGTTTATCCGCCGGGCAATCCGCCATGCCAAAAAACTCGGAATCGACACTAAAGAAAATGTAGCCGTGCCTTTAGCCGAGATAGTGATTGATCTTTACAAGGATGATTATCCAGAATTGGCGGAGAAAAAAGATAAAATTTTAAATGAACTGCAGAAAGAAGAGGATAAATTTGATAAAACTCTGGAAAAAGGGCTTAAAGAATTCGAGAGGTTAGAAAAAATTACCGGCAAAGATGCCTTTAATCTTTTTACCACTTATGGTTTCCCCCTGGAGTTAACAACGGAATTAGCAAAAGATAAGGGCGTGCAAGTTGATGTTAAAGAGTTTGAAGAAGAATTTAAGAAGCATCAGGAACTTTCGCGTACCGCTTCGGCCGGACAATTCAAGGGAGGTCTGGCTGATTCGTCGGATGAAGTGAAACGGCTGCATACGGCAGCGCACTTAATGCTCGCGGCCTTGCGTAAAGTTTTAGGCGATCATGTGGAGCAGAGAGGCAGTAACATTACGGCCGAACGGCTGCGCTTTGATTTTTCCCATCCGCAAAAAATGACGCCGGAAGAAATTAAAAAAGTTGAAGATTTGGTCAATGAGCAAATAAAAAATAATGTCCCGATTGTTTGTGAAGTCACGACTGTCGATGAGGCCAAGAAAAAAGGCGCGATGGGAATTTTTGGAAATAAGTATGGCGAAAAAGTGAAGGTTTATTCGGCTGGAGATTTCAGCAAAGAAATCTGCGGCGGGCCGCATGCCAATAGTACCGGGGAGTTGGGGCAATTCAAAGTTATCAAGGAAGAGGCCTCAAGCGCCGGAATAAGGAGAATTAAAGCCATTTTGTCATAAGGCGTTGGGGGAGTATTTGACATTAAATTGGATATCCACTAAAATAAGCTTGACACCTTTTAAGGGAGATAATATAATAGTTTCAGCGGTAAAACAACTGAATTTTTTGGAACTGGGGACTCGAAAAGAGGATTCCGGGTTCTGCGGTTTTTGTTTTAGTTATCAAAGATAAAGAGTATCAAACTCTGTGTTGACGGCGCTCGCCGTCCGCCTCAGGCGGATCTCGCTCGCTTGTCAATAAAATTAAAAAAAGCAAACCGCCTTATGGTTCAAGACAAAAGTAAGGAGTTTATCGAAGTTACCGGCCAGGTTGAGGAACTTTTGCCGGCTGCCACTTTTAAAATTAAATTGGACGACGGCCACGTGATTTTGGGGCATCTTTCGGGAAAGATGAGATTGCACAAAATCAGGCTTCTTCCCGGAGATAAAGTGAAAGTGGAGATGACCCCGTACGACTTAACCAAGGGAAGGGTTGTTTACAGATTTTAATAAAATTATGAAAGTCAGAGCTTCAGTCAAAAAAATTTGCCCAGCTTGTAAGATTGTTAAACGCGGAAAGCGCATTTTTGTAATTTGTAAAACCCCTAAACATAAGCAACGACAAGGTTAATTATCATACTTATGGTTGTAAGAATAGCGGGATTAATTATCCCTCCGAACAAAAGAATAGAAATTGCCCTGGCCTACCTTTACGGGATTGGTCCGTCTCAGGCAAAGAAAATTTTAGCTTCAGCCAAAATAAACCCTGATACGAGAACACAGGCCCTGACCGAAGATGAGGTCGGGAAACTGAGAGAAATTATAGAAAAAAATTATAAGGTAGAGGGAGATTTAAAAAGAGATGTTTTTAGCAATATAAAACGGTTGAAAGAAATCGGATCATATCGGGGCATGAGACACGCCCGCAGCCTTCCGGTCCGCGGCCAGCGTACGAAAACTAATTCACGGACAGTCCGTGGCAACGTCAGAAGAACAATGGGCAGCGGCAGAAAACCGGCCGGACAAAAAACATAATTTATAATTTATGACAGACGAACAAGTAAAAAATAATGAAGCGGTGAACACCGAGGAAAAAAAAGCCTCAGGCAAGGCCGAAACCGCCGAAACAAAAGTCAAGACCGCCAAACCAAGAAAGAAAAAAGTCGTCAGACATGTTCCGATCGGCAGGGCTTATATTCAGGCAACATACAATAACACTATAGTTACTTTAACCGATCAAAACGGCAATGTGCTCAGCTGGTCGAGTTCCGGAATGTGCGGGTTTAAGGGACCGAAAAAATCCACCCCATATGCTTCTGGCATTGTGGTTAAAGACGCGGCCGATAAGGTTATTGATTACGGGCTTAAGGAACTAATTGTTTTCGTTAAAGGCGTCGGCCAGGGCCGGGAAGCGGCTGTAAGAGCTTTGAACGCCAACGGGTTCAATATTTTATCCATTAAAGATATGACTCCGATACCGCATAACGGTTGTCGGTCTCCTAAACCTAGGAGAGTATAACAGAAATATGGCAAGAAATTTAAAAGCAAGATGCGCAAGATGCCGTAGGGAGGGAGAAAAGCTCTTTTTGAAGGGTGAGCGTTGCTATATGACAAAATGCGGCGCTGTCCGCCGGCCATTTCCTCCGGGAATGCATGGACCTAAGGGAAAAATCAGGTTAACCGGTTACGGAATACAGCTCCGGGAAAAACAAAAGGCGAAACAAATTTACGGAATTCTGGAAAGACAATTCAGAAATTATTTTGATAAATCAAGTAAAAAGACCGGCGATACGAGCGAATTTTTGCTTCAGCTTTTGGAGATGAGGCTTGATAACACTGTTTATCGCTTGGGTTTTGGAAAATCGCGCCAGCAGGCCAGACAGCTTGTCAACCACGGCCTTTTCTTTGTAAACGGAAAAAAGGTTTCAATTCCTGCTTATCAGGTTAAGGTTGGCGATATAATCTCAATAAAGCCGAGCGCGGCCAACAAGAAAGTTTTTCAGAATTTGCCGCAAACTCTTCAAAAATACGAAGCTCCCATCTGGCTTTCCTTGGATACCACCAAGCTTGAGGGCAAGGTTGTCCGCAAGCCGACCAAGGAAGACGTTAAAACTCAATTTGATATCAAAGTGATCATTGAATTTTATTCTCGCTAATAAATTAAAAGAGTTTTTAAAAATTTTATTATGGAGCCAATCATTTTACCCTCCAAAATAGAAATCAAAAAGGGAAAACTTCCGAACGAAGCGGTTGTTACTGTTGAACCGTGTTATTACGGTTACGGAACAACTTTGGGCAACGCTCTCAGGCGCGTTATTATTTCCAGTTTGCCTGGAGCGGCAGCAACAGCGGTTAAAATCAAAGGGGTCCAGCATGAGTTTTCCACTATTCCGCACGTCAAAGAAGACGTGATAGAAGTTCTTCTCAACTTGAAACAATTGAGAATGAAAGTCTATTCGACGGAGCCAGTAAGATTGGTTCTTAAAGCCAAGGGGGAAAAAGAAGTTACGGCCAAGGATATAGAAGATTCGGCCGACGTGGAGATAATCAATAAAGATCTGCACATCGCCGAAATGACAAGCAAAAACGCCGATCTGGAAATGGAAATTTTTGTAAGCCAGGGCCGCGGATATGTTCCGGTAGAGGCCAGAGAAAAGGAAAAATTGGAGCTTGGGGCGATTGCTATCGATTCCATTTTTACTCCGATCAAAAATATCGGCTATAAGGTTGAGAATGTCCGCGTTGGCGATATAACAAACTACGACAAATTAACTTTGAATATTGAAACGGACGGAACTATTGCGCCGGAGGAAGCCTTGGAACAGGGGGTCAAGCTCTTAACCGATCATTTCAATCTTTTTCTTGGCAAGCCCGCGGCGGAAGAGGAATCGGTTAAAGAGGAAACCGCCGAGGAGACTGAGCCGGCTGAAGAAAAAGAAGAGAAAGCGGATGACGCCGGAGAAAAGGCTAAGAAAAAAAGAGGAAGGCCAAAAAAGGCAAAATAGTCCCCGGTACGTAACTAAACCTTATGAGACACAGAAAAAAAGGAAAAACTTTAGACAGGAAAGTCGGACCGCGCAAGGCATTGCTCAGGAACCTGGCGGTCAGCTTGATTTTGTATGAAAAAATACAAACAACTAAGGCAAAAGCTAAAACGATAAAACCGATCGTAGAAAGATTAATCACCAAGGGAAAGGTTAATACGCTTGTGGCGAGACGTAATCTTTTGAAATATTTGTACAAGGAGGCTGCCGTGAAAAAGATTCTTGAAGATATCGGACCCAGGTATAAAGATAGAAAAGGCGGTTATACGAGAATTTTAAATCTTGGCCGGCGAGCGGGGGACGCGGCGGAAATTGTCCAAATTGAATTAGTGTAAATTTATGCCGAAAGCAACAATAAAAAGACAAACCCATACGATAGACGCGTCCGAGTTTACTCTCGGCAGATTGGCGGCAAAAGTCGCCCTACTTTTGCGTGGTAAGGGAAGGGCTTCTTTCCGTTTTGATCTTGATCAGGGAGACTTTGTCAATGTTATTAACGCCGCAAAAGTAAAATTTACGGGAAAAAAGTTTGTCCAGAAAAAATATTTTTGGCATACATTTTATCCGGGCGGAGTAAAACAGCCTACCTTGAAAGAACTTTTTGAAAAAAGTCCGAAAAGAGTTATCTGGAAAGCGGTTTGGGGCATGATTCCGAAGAACAGAACGCGAGAGAAAATAATCAAGAGGTTAAAAATCACTGAATAGATAAAATATGACAGCGGAAACTAAAAAACCAAAAAAGACAATAAAGGCGGTAAAAGCGGTAAAACCGGCGAAGAAAGCCGTGAAGAAAAAAATAATTCCGGCTAAAGCGGAAGTGGTTGAAGAAAAAGAAATAATACTTGAAGAAGAAAAAATGACCGAAGAAAAAAAATCTGGATATCTTTACGCGGTCGGCAGGAGAAAACAGGCGATTGCCACCGTTAAACTTCATAAAAATGGTAAGGGCAAAATAACCGTTAACGGAAAATTTTATACAGAATATTTCCCGACAGACGATTTAGAGCAGATTGTTTCCGCGCCTCTGAAATCGGTAGGCCAGGCAGATAAAGTCGATATTGAAGCAAAAGTTTTATCCGGCGGTAAGCACGGCCAAGCCGAAGCGGTCCGTTTGGGAATTTCCAGAGCTTTGGTGCTTCTAAACATTAATTTTAAAAAAAATTTGAGAAAAGCCGGATTTTTGACCCGCGATCCGAGATCCAAAGAAAGAAAGAAACCGGGTTTAAAGAAGGCAAGGCGGGCGCCACAATGGCAGAAACGTTAAAGAAAAAAATGCTATAATAAAAGGGACGTTAATCCGTCCCTTTTTCGTATGAAGCTATCCGAATTTGATTTTAATCTCCCGAAAAATTTGATTGCCCAAAAACCGGCCTCGCCGCGCGATGCCTGCCGGCTCATGGTGCTTGACCGTGAAAGGGAAACTATCCGGCACGATCGGTTTTATAATCTCGGGAAATATTTGCAGCAAGGCGATGTTCTAGTTTTAAATAATTCCAAGGTTCTGCCGGCAAGATTATTGGGTAAAAAAGCGACGGGCGGCAAGGTGGAAATATTACTCCTGAAACAAGTTTCGTCGGCCACGTGGCAGTGTTTGGTCGGTTTTGTGCCGATAACTAAACAGGTTGGTTTGAAAATAAAGTTTAGCGGAAAATTAAGCGGTGAAATTATCAAAAGAGCAGGGGATACGGCCGTTATTAAATTTAATTTGAGCGGTACGAAATTAATGGAGAAAATTTTTGAAATCGGCCAGCCGCCGACCCCGCCGTATATAAAACGATTGGCTAAAAGTGCGGAATATCAAACTGTTTACGCGGAAAAGTTAGGATCGGTTGCCGCGCCAACCGCTGGAATGCATTTTACGAAACCCTTGATGAATCAATTAAAAAAGATGGGTGTGCAGATCGAATATATAACACTCCATGTCGGACTTGGCACTTTTCAACCGGTGAAAGAGGAAGATATTACGAAACACAAAATTCATAGCGAATATTTTGAACTAGATAAAAAAACCGCCGAGCGGCTGAACGAGGCCAAGCGCGCCGGCCGACGGATTATTGCCTGCGGAACAACTACAGTGCGGGTTTTGGAATCGAGCGTTCGCAGCGGAAAATTACGCGCCAAAAGCGGTGAAACAAGTATCTTCATTTACCCCGGCTACAAATTAAAAGTCATCGACGCTTTAATTACAAATTTTCACGTGCCAAAATCAACGCTCATCATGCTCGTCGCCGCTTTCGCCGGAAAGAAATTCGTTGATTGTGCTTACCAAACCGCCATTAAGAAAAAATATAGATTCTATTCCTTCGGCGATTCAATGCTAATTTTATAAATTGACTAATACGCAGAAATAGTTCTAAATAAAACTAGAAGGAGGGTAGCTATGGCAGAAGAAAATAGCGGGAAACCGCGGGATGATCGAAGTGATCGCGACCGTGATGTTCCAGGAATGCCCAAGGGATGGCGGCCCGGAGACCTGATCGTGATTCCGCTTGGACCTGAAGACGAATTTCCTGAGAGCAGGATGGATTTCTCTCTCCCGTTCTGGGTGGGAACGCCCGTGGAGTAGCTCGGCCCAATCTCCACTACTGCTTGTGCCATCATCGGCGCCGAGCTCCGCTCGCGCCGTTTTTTTATCCATTGATTTTTTATATTAGTATGGTAAGGTAAATCGATTTCCTAAAGGAGGGAGGGAATGCAAAAAAAGGAGATGTCTCCTGAAAGTGTGAGCGAGTGCGCTCGTCTGACTGAAGCGGAACTGGCCAACTTGGGCGTTGTCCTTTCCGCCTACCGTTCTTTCCGAGGCGACCGGCGTCGACATATCGCCTACGTCACGATGCCGATCACGACCGGCCGGCGGTTGCGCGACATCCTGACAACGCGCCACGCGAAGAGCGCCGCAGAACTTGCGGCCAAAATCGGCAGAGAGGCCTTTTTTGACCTCGTGATCAGACCAAACATCGCGGAGGGAATTGCTTTTGCCGACAGAGTCGCAGCAAGGGATTCACTGCTTTGCGTTGCGCCTTCGGTGTTCAGTGCCAGGTGCTGGCAATGGTCGCAGGATGCCTACATGTCCCTTTGGTACCGCGTTCTGGGAGAAATGGCCGGAGCGCATTATCTCATGGACGGCTGGGAATACTCCGTCGGCGGCGTGAAAGAAGCGATGTTTTCCATGGCCATGCAGTGGCGCATCTTCCGGCGCTACAACATCCACAAGATGGCGCAGGCCTGGGGTCTAGAGAATTTTCATCCCGGCATGAGCCCGCAAGCGGAAATAGCCGAGCTTGAGCGCATGTGGAGCATCCGCCTTTACGACGAACAGGGCAAGGAACTTCGCATCGATCAAATCCTGGCGATGGTTGTTCGCGCAATCAAGGAGCTGGCAAAAAACGGCTTGCCGTACGAGGATCTGCTCGGCCCCGCCCGGAACCTGAAGGGGATGCCCATACTGTCACCGCTTATCGGCGGCGGCAACCGGTATGACGAGCCGTTTGTTCCGGAAGTGACGGATGCGTACGTGATGGCGGCAGATGAGCTCGTGGCATTCGAGGCCGCCCATTAACGCGGCAGGAGTCGCTCATAGTCGAGATAACGACGCGGACAGCAGTTTGCGTCGTTCTTTTTATTGATTTTTTCTATAAATCGCGGTAAAATTGGATAATTACTTATGGCGTATGAACCCGGAAAAATAGCGAAAAATACGATATACCTGACGATTGCCACAGTCGGACAGAAAGTCCTGGCTTTTTTGTATTTTATAATGATTGCTCGCCTCGCCGGAGTTGAAGGCACGGGCAAGTATTTTTTCGTTGTTTCCTTTACGACGATTTTTTCTATTTTTGTAGATCTCGGACTATCCTCGGTTCTCATTCGTGAAACAGCCAAAAACAGGGAAGTGGCCGGAAAATATTTGGGAAATATCTTAGGGGCTAAATTGATTCTTGGCGTTTTTACTTATCTGGCGGTTGTTTTGACAATCAATATAATGGACTATCCGTCAGCGACTAAATTGATGGTTTATCTTTCCGGTATCGTTATGTTATTAGATTCGTTTAATGTAACTTTTTACGCCATTTTCCGCGGCCGGCAGAATTTGCGTTACGAATCGGTCGGAGTTGTCGCGAGTGAAGCTTTAATTATAATTTTCGGCGCCGCGAGTTTATTTCTTCACGCGCCTTTATATTTTTTGCTTCTTGCCCTGATGTCGGGAAGCATTTTTAATTTCTGTTTTTCTCTGATTTTACTTTTTAAAAAAACCGACGTCCGGCCACATTTTTCTTGGGATAAAAGTATTTTGATGACGTTGTTTAAAATCGCTTATCCCTTCGCCTTGGCCGGTCTCTTCGTGAAAATTTATTCTTATCTCGATTCGGTGCTGCTTTCAAAAATGGTTGGCGACACGGCGGTCGGTTTTTGGAGCGTGGCTTATAAACTCACTTATTCTTTTCAATTTATCCCTATGGCTTTTGCCGCGGCGATGTTCCCGGCTATGAGCGCCTATTTTTGCTACGACAAAAGCCGGCTGAAACAGACTTTCGAGCGGGCGACTTTTTATCTGGCTCTTTTGGCTGTTCCTATCGCTTTTGGGATTTTTTCCCTGGCAAGACCGATCGTTCTGACTCTTTACGGATCAGATTACCTATCTTCGGTTTTACCGCTCCGGGTTGCCGTTTTTACCGTAATTTTTATCTTTTTGAATTATCCGGTGGGCTCGCTCCTTAACGCCTGCGACAGGCAAATGACGAACACTCTGATCATGGGGGCGAGCATGGTCTTGAATATTATTTTGAATCTTGTTCTGATTCCGCGTTTAAGTTTTGTCGGGGCGGCAGTTTCCACTCTTGTTTCCCATTCGTTTCTCTATATTTTGGGGATGATTTTTGCCAATAAGATTGTGGTTTACGGGAAAAGTTTTATTTTTGGATCGTTGGCTAAAATAATTTTTTCAGCCAGTTTGATGAGCGCATTAATTATATTTTTGAATAAATTTATTTCTTTCTGGTTTTTGGTTCCAATTGGCGGGGCGGTTTACTTCGGATTTCTTTATATTTTGCGGGGTATTAGTAAAGAAGATTTCTCGGGAATTTTAAAGTCTTTGAAGAAAAAGCCGGCCGCGGAAATGATCGAAGGAGAAAAGGAAAAAGTATGAAAAAATTATTAATTGCGACAATAGAATTCCCGCCGCAAAGAGGGGGTGTGGCAAATTACTTGGCTGGATTAGCTGGGGCGCTGCCGTGCGATAAAGTGGCGGTTTTAGCGCCCAAAGCGGTTGGTGTTGAACAATCCGACAATGCCAGGCCTTATAAAATTTATAGAAAAAATTTGATAAGCCGTTTGCCATTTATTTGGCCAAGATGGTTGCCGTTATTTTTTCATCTTTGGCGGACAGCGCGCCGTGAAAAAGTTGAAGCGATTTTTGCCGGACAGGTTTTGCCTGTCGGCACGGCAGCGTATTTGCTCAATAAGATTTTTGTTTTGCGATATTTTATTTCCTGTCACGGTATGGATATTTTAACCGCCGCCGGGTCGCCACGCAAGAAAAAGTTGATGAATAAAATTTTTGAACAAGCATCGGGTATCATAGCGAACAGTGAATTTACAAAAAAAGAACTTATAAAAATAGGTATTCCGGAAAATAAAATCACGATTATCTATCCCTGTCCCGGCGAAGAAGAGGGGATTGGCCAAGAAAAAGTTGAGGAAATTAGAAAAAAACTTGGTTTAGCCGATAAAAAAATAATCCTTACCGTCGGCCGGCTTGTGGCGAGAAAGGGGCACGACAGACTAATCGAGGCGATACCGCAAATTTTGGCGCGCGTACCAAACGTGATTTACGTTATAATCGGCGATGGTCCGGAACGGGAAAGGTTGCAAGCCATAAGTTCCAAATTACAAATTGAAAATAATATTTTATTTACCGGAGAAATTTCAGAAGCTAAAAAGACGGCGTTTTATCAGCTCTGTGACGTTTTTGCCATGATTCCTCGCCAGATCGGACAGGACGTGGAAGGTTTTGGTACGGTCTATCTAGAAGCAAACCATTTTGGCAAACCGGTTATTGCCGGCCGAAGCGGCGGCGTAGCCGAAGCGGTACTTAATGGAGTTACGGGATTAGTTGTTGATCCGGAAAATACAGATCAGGTTGTCGAAGCAGTTATTAAATTATTGATAGATAAAGAATTGGCTAATAAATTTGGAGAACAGGGAAAAACAAGGATTGAAAAAGAATTTAATTGGAAAACACAGACAGCAAAATTGGAAAAGCTGATTGGTTAATTAGTAATTAAATAAAATAAAAAACCTCCCTGCGTTTGGGAGATTTTTTATTTATAAAGTTAGCCTTTGATAATCAGGAAGGCAACGTAAGCAATATAGATAAAAATAAAGAGCACGCCCTGCCATCGTTCAAGCAGCTTTTTTTTGCCAATAAACATAAAAGCAAAGAGAGCTAAACTTGCAGCGATGGTCATGAGAATATCGATATTGTTGCTTATACTGAAAGGAAGAGGCCGGATAATCGAGCTTACTCCAAGAATCAGAAAAATATTAAAAATATTTGAACCGACAATATTTCCGACCGCGATGTCGGCATTCTTTTTGTAAGCGGCGACTGCCGAGGTGGCCAGTTCCGGAAGCGAGGTCCCAGCCGCGACAATTGTCAGGCCGATTAACGATTCGCTGACGCCTAATGAGATTGCAAGCTGTACTGCGCCATCAACAATCCATTTTCCTCCTAAGACTAGACATGTTACACCAAGCCCAATAAGCAATAACGATTTTTGAATCGATATTTCTTTTATTGGCACCTCTTCTTCGTCGCCGCCCTTGGATATGCCGTAAATATACCACATGAAAATAGCGAAGAATGCCAAAAGCATCAGGCCGTCGATTCTCGTTATGGCTGATGAATTAGCGTGATCTATCAGGGCGTCGTTGGCCATAAGGCCGATAGTAATTGCCGCCAGGAGGGAAAGGGGAATTTCTTTCCAAACGGTATTTTTTTGACGGCGAGGGGAAAGATAATAGCCGAAATGCCGAGAATTAGGAAGATATTAAAAATGTTGCTGCCCAGGATGTTACCGATGGCGATGTCCGTCCGTCCCTGGGCGCTCGCGAAAATATTAACGACCATTTCCGGAGCTGAAGTCCCGAAAGCGACAATTGTTAGGCCGATCACAATAACTGGAATTTTTAATTTTTTAGCTAGAGACGAGGCTCCGTCAACCAGCCAATCCGCGCCCCTGATCAGGATTCCGAAACCGACAATAAAAAGCAGATAAGTGAGCATAGTTAAGATTATTTATTATTTCTTTTTAGCAAAATAAATATCCGCTTCAATCATTTTATCATCCTTGAAAAAATGATGTGTGAAATAAACATTTCCTTCGTTGTCGGTTGAAGCTTCTCCCGCCAGGGGGGAGAACATCAATTCAGGCTTTTGCCATTCTCCGTTATTTTTTTTCGATCTCCATATTCCGTAGTCTCTTGTAATCCAAAGTTCGCTGTTGTCGGGGCTTAGGGCCGGATAACCGTCATCTCTTTCGGTATTAACAGCCGAGACATTGGCGGGCTCTTGCCATTCTCCGTTTACTTTTTTTGACATCCAAATATCCCTGCCCCCCTTTCCACCGGCCTTGTTATCCGCGTGAAAATATAATTCCTGGCCGTCGCTTGATATATGTAACTCTCCCGTTTTGTATTCTTCGGTTTTTAGTTCTTCGTCGGCAATCCTCCAGTTTTGCCATTTCCCGTTAATATAATCAGCTTTGAACCAATGAATTCCCTCGTACCCCTCTCTAACGGTGCAAAAATACATTAGGTCATTTTGGACAAATTCACAGCCGTCCCCGTTTGCCTTATTGGCTTTTTGCAAAAGCACTCTTTCTGGTTTTTGCCACTCTCCATTGATTTTTTTTGCAAAATAGATTCCGGTTACGTTATCCGAAACTTGTTTTTCGACAGGAACTCTTACGTCCGGAGTGAAAAAGAAATAAAGCGTTTGGCCGTCCGGCATAATAAAAGCTGAATCCTCGGCACCAGCCGTATTGACCGGTGAGGGAAGGGGAGCGGGATCTTCGTAATCCGCAGAGAGCGACTTTACCGGAGCGGCGTCGGTTTTGGGAGTCATTTTGACCGCTTCGACGGGAATTTTACTTTCTCGGGTTGGCAATTCGGTTGGCGTTTGTTCACATCCGGCGCCAAGAGCGGCGACGCTGATTATCGCGGCGCAAAGCGATAAGAGTTTATTCATTTTTTGATTTTTCGTATTTATATTTAAATTTATTGAATTCTTCTTCATATGCATCGTCGCTGATTTTTTTAAAACCGGCTCGCTCGTGGGAAACAATTGACGGGCGGTTTTTTCTATCGATGGTAGCTATTAATGTGTTTAACCCCTCTTTGCTCATCAGCGCTTCGTAGAATTTTGGCACCAGCTCCTTACCGCGGTGTTTCGGGTCAATGACAATATGGGTAACATTTTGTTCATCTTCGGTATCGTAAACGCCAACAATGCCAAGTTTTTCTCCATCCTCGCCGATAACCGTGTGGTACTTCTGGTTTTTGCAGTTTTCCTGGCCAAGAGCAATCCAGCCATCTTCTCCTTCGAGAGTTTTAAAATAGTCCGCATCGAAATCAGCCAGTTCTTCAACTTTTATTTCTTTTTTTTCTTGCATTTCTATCGTCGGTCCGTTTGCTTCAGGATTTGTCATATTATTTGATTTTTAGAAATGACTTAACTTTGGCGAATAGAAGGGGATAGGTTTTCTTAATTCGCGGAGCGGACAAGACCTTCTTGATTGATACAGCGGTTCCTTTTGGAATGATGACGTTTTTTGGGAATTGGTCGCTGGTAAAATCAATTTCTTTACCGTTTGGCAGGCGATTCCAGAAGTGGGACATAAACGGCCGTTTTCTGATGACGGCGTAAAGGATTTTTCCGCCAAGTAATTTTTGGACAACCGCAGAGGTTACCCGGCATTGGTCGGCGGCAGGATTTTTAGGATTAAACCTTCCGGTCCAGGAAGTTTCTTTGCCCCAAGAGGCCCGAAGCGCCAGACCAAGTTTTTTTTGATTTATTTTTCCAGAAGCCATTTAAAAATATAATTAATTGACCTTTAAATTTAAATTTGCTATAGTTTAATCAACTTGGAGCAGTCAGACTGGCAAGGGCTGCTCGCGCGCCGCGAAGCATGTTTCGGGCGCCAAGTTCTGCTAACCACCAGTTGCGGGGCTAAGTAGCGACGAGCGAAAAGCCTGCAATACCGCCCGCAGCGACCCGCTGAACCTCGCGGATCGCGAGCCGAGCATCCCTGCGCACCATGGGTAAAGTCCGACGTCACGTCGACGCGGTACCGTGGCTGAGCGCGAACTAATGCTCACTGGTGGTTTATTTTTTTTGGCTTAATTAAAATTTTTATGTTATGATTTCTTAAAGAATTTTAGCAAAAATCAGGCTAAAAAGCAATTTATGGCCGAGGATTTGTTGAAGGATTTAAACCAGGCGCAAAAGGAGGCGGTATCCCATGAAGAGGGGCCGCTTTTGATTGTGGCCGGCGCGGGGACAGGGAAAACAACCGTCATCACGCGGCGGCTGGCTTTTTTGATTTTGGAAAAGAAAATAAAGCCGGACGAAGTATTGGCACTCACTTTTACGGAAAAGGCGGCCGGAGAAATGGAAGAGCGGGCCGACCAGCTTTTGCCTTACGGTTATGTTGATCTCTGGATTTCAACTTTTCATTCTTTTTGCGAGCGGATTTTAAAAGACCACGCGATCGAGATCGGTTTGCCGGGTGATTTTAAATTATTAAACCAGACCGGGCAATGGTTGCTCGTGCGCCAGAATCTGGAAAGGTTCAATCTTGATTATTACCGGCCGCTCGGCAATCCGACAAAATTTATCCATACCCTACTGAAACATTTTAGTCGGGCCAAGGATGAAGAGATCTGGCCGGAAAATTATCTTGATTACGCGGAAAATTTAAAACTTAATAAAGACAGCGCAATTGCCGAAGACAAAGACCGCCTCCTTGAAGTTGCGAGCGCCTATCACGCTTACCAGCAATTGCTTTTGGAAAATAATGCCTTGGATTTTGGCGACCTGATAAATTATACCTTAAAACTTTTTCGTACCCGGCCGGCTATTTTGGAAAAATACCGGCAAAAGTTTAAGTATATTTTGGTCGACGAATTTCAGGATACCAATTGGGCGCAGTACGAGCTGATTAAAATGCTTGCCGCGCCCAAGAACAATTTAACCGTGGTGGGCGACGACGATCAGTCGATTTATAAATTCCGTGGCGCCTCTATTTCCAATATTTTGCAATTTAAAAACGATTATCCGGATTGCCGAGAAATTATTATCACCGACAATTATCGCAACAAACAGAATATTCTCGATCTGGCTTATAAATTTATCAAACAAAATAACCCCAACCGGCTTGAGGCAAAATTGGGAATTGTAAAAAAGCTTGAGGCGAAGAGAGGGGGGGAGGGAATTGTTGAACATCTTCACGCCAAGACGGCCGACCAGGAGGCACGTACCGTTGCCGAAAAGATTTTGGAACTTAAAAAATCCGATAATTCTATAGGCTGGCAGGATTTTGCTATTTTGGTCCGGGCGAATAATCAGGCCGAAGCTTTCATGCAAGTTCTTGATCAATACGGAATTCCGTATCACTTTCTGGCTTCAGCCGGGCTTTATTCCAAGCCGGTGATTCTGGACATCATCGCTTATTTGAAAATGCTGGATAATTATCACGAATCGACCGCGCTTTACAGAATTTTAAATATGCCGCTCGTCGATCTGCCTTATGACGATATTGTCGCCCTGAATTATTCTGTACGAAAAAAGAATTGGTCGCTGTATGAGGCGATGAAAAACGCCGCGGTGGTCGGAGTTTCCGGGGAAAGTTTGCGGAAAATCAATAAACTTCTCGGATTTGTTGAACGGCATACGGGAATTGTCCGCGAACACGGCGTGAGTAAAGTGGTTTTCAAGTTTTTGGAGGATTTTAATTATTTGGCCAGTTTGACTAAAAAAGCGGAAAAAGACGATTTACGGGCGGTGGAAAAAATAAGTTATATCAATCAATTTTTAAAAAAGATAGATGACTTCGAACGGGTAAATACAGATAAATCCGTTAAAAATTTTATTCTTGAACTTGAGATGGCGCTTGAATCCGGAGAGGAGGGATCACTGGCTTCGGAATTCGACGAGGGACCTGAAACCGTAAAAATCCTGACGGTTCACGGGGCAAAGGGTCTGGAATTCAAATATGTTTTTATTGTTAATCTAGTGGACCTTCGTTTTCCGTCTACCGACCGGAAAGAGCCGATAGAATTGCCGAACGCCCTGGTAAAAGAAGTCTTGCCCGAGGGTGATATTCATCTTGAGGAAGAGCGTAGATTATTTTATGTCGCCGTGACTCGTGCTAAGGATGGAATATTTTTTACTTCGGCGGCCGATTACGGCGGCCAGCGGAAAAAGAAATTGTCCCGCTTCCTGGTCGAGCTTGGATTTGTCGCGCCGGAAATAAAAAATCCGACCGGCAATGTTTATTTCGACGAGGATACTGCCGTAAAGACAGAGGGCGTGGTCAAAAAAAGAATCTGGATTCCAAGCAAGTTCAGCTTTACCCAGCTTAAGGCGTTTGAAACCTGTCCGCTGCAATACAAATTCGCCCACGTGTTGGTCGTGCCGACGCGCGGTAAGTTTACTTTCAGTTTTGGGAAAACCATGCACGGGACCTTGCAGAAATTTTTCGACCAGATAATTAAAAAAACAAATCATCAGCAGACAAGCTTGTTCGGAGAAGTTCCGGCGGAAGAAACAAACGGGTTATCGGTTGAAAGTCTTATTAAGCTTTACGATGAAAGCTGGATCGGCGATTGGTATGAAAGCAAAAGCCACGAAGAGGAATATAGGAAACTTGGCCGGGACAAACTCAAGGAATTTTATAAAATTCACGAAGGCAAATGGCCAAAAACAAAATTCCTAGAAAAGGGATTTAATCTTAAGATAGGGGATTACACGGTGCGTGGCGTGATTGACCGGATTGACGAGATTCCCGGCGGCGTAGAAATTGTTGATTATAAAACTGGCAGCGTGCCCAAGGACGAAAAATTTTTGGATAAAGACCAGCTTTTGATTTATCAGGCCGCAGCGAGCGAAGTATTGGGCGAAAAGCCGGCTCTTTTGAGTTATTATTATCTTGGAGCAAATCAAAAAATGTCTTTTATCGGCACGGATGAGGAAGTCGGGGAAATAAAAGAAAAAATAATTGAAACTATCGAGGAAATTAAAAAAAGCGATTTTTCTCCCAAGCCGAGCTTGTTCAGCTGCAAGAATTGCGATTTTAAGGATATTTGCGAACATCGAATCCTCTAAAACAATATGTCATTCACTCCGCTCAGAAGTATTTTAGCCCAGAACGTCCGCGAGGCGGGAATCGGCCACCAGGTTTTAGCCGCCCGGATAATTGAAACATTCAATCAAATTATTGAAGAAACTTTCGGATTGGGATTTTCAAAAAAAGCCAAGGCCATGTCTTTGCGCAGCAAGACTTTGGCTGTTAGTTGTCTTTCCTCGGTTATTGCTCAGGAAATCTATCTGAAACGCAATAAAATTATCAGGGAGTTGAACCGGCGGGTCGGCGGGGAAGCAGTAGAGGCGCTAAAATTTAAGATGTAGAAAGGGTTGACAAAGAGTCAAAAATATGTTAGATTTATATAAGGCATAATTAAGTGCCAAAAAGTCTTTTTTAACTTAAAATAACACTAATTGTCACGCCGGCTCGATCTTCGCTATAAGCGATTTTCAGGCCAAAATGTGACTTATAAAATTATGAGAGAAGGAATGGGAACGTCTGAACGAGTAAGGGAGCAGATGGGCTTGCCTAAAGACGCCGAAGAAACGGTTAAAATGTTAAGGGAGGCGTTTGAGGGCCCAGAGTCGAAACGAGAGCAAAGAGTCCAAATTTTGAAAGAACAAATTGACAATTTACTGGAATCGGCTTTTGATACGAATTCCGGTTTGAATGATGGACAGAGAAATAGTCTCAAAACGACAGCGAAAGAGTTGCAAGATCAGCTGGATGGCGAAGAGCAAAAATGGAATGATCTCAAAAATCAACTTACGGAAATAGGGTGGTTTGGAGAAGAAGGGCACACTCTTCACTAAAAGAATTTAAAAAAAGAGAGGCGTTTGTCTTACGGGACAGGCGCCTCTTTTGTTGCGCTATTTCTACCTCCTAATGTACTTCTTGCCGCAGGAAAATTCGAAGTTTTTCGTCGCACAGGACGAAATGAAGACGTTCTCTTTCACCTTCGGCTGCGATATCGATGCAGTTGACGGCCTCTTCCCTGAGGTCAGTCCAGAGTTTTTCTTCGTGTCCGGGACTCGGCGTCAGGCCGAGGAAAAACCATTTCCGTTTGATCTCCTTCACTTTGTCGACGTTGCAGACGATTGTCGTGCCGTCGGCCAGCCAGAGGGTCACGAGAAAACCCTCGAACCAATCGAGCGGAAAGATTTCACCGTCTCGTTCGAGGCGGACGATGAGTTCTTTGATTGCGCCGCCGGTGCGAACAGAAAACATCAATCTATCGATGAGTTTCCCGCCGATCCATTCGGCTCTCTTTTGAGGGAGGGTTTTCTGCCCTTTGAAGATATTTCGGCTCATCGCACACCTCCTTGCGGTGGGCGCGATGCGTATTTCCTGGCTGAAGATTCCCCCTTGACTTCAGTCAAAGCCACACGCTTCGCAGCCGTTTACCTTATATTATATCAAAGATTTTGTCAAGAGATGAGGTGCGATTTGCGGAAATAGCTTTATTTTGCTATACTTTTTATGAAATATAACTGTAAACTTAAGGCTTTATGACCCTAAGGCAATATTTGATTTTAATGACAATCAGCGCCATTTTTTGCTGGGCTATCTGGATTTTCGTTCTTTTCACCATCGATCCGACAACAGCCGGGGTTTTGGGCTTTAGCTTCTTCTATCTTAGTTTATTTTTATCGCTCGCCGGGACGATGTCCGTTTTGGGGCTGATTTTCCGGATGAAATTCGGAAAAGATGAAGCTGTTTTCCGGACGGTGACAACCTCTTTCCGCCAAGCAACAATGCTCAGTCTTTTGCTAATCGGCGGATTGTTTTTGAAGAGTAAAAATCTTCTGGCCTGGTGGAATATAATTCTTTTGGTTTTAGCCCTGACTATCCTGGAGATGTTTTTTGTCTCATACCAAAAAAGGAAATAATTTATTTTAAATAAGTTAAAATGCTACAATCAAAACTTTTTTATAAAACGTCGAAAGAAATTTCTGGGGAAGAAAAAAGCGCGAACGCCCAGCTTCTGGTTCGGGCCGGGTTTGTTGATAAATTGATGGCCGGAGCCTATACATATCTGCCGCTCGGGCTTAGGGTTTTGGATAAAATAAAAAAAATTATCCGCGAGGAAATGAACGCTATCGGCGGTCAAGAGATTTTAATGCCGGCGCTTACTCCTAAGGAAAATTGGATGAAGACGGGACGCTGGGAGGGGATCGATGTTCTCTTCAGATTCAAAGGGGCGGGAGACAAGGAGTATGCCCTGGGTTCAACTCATGAAGAAATAGTTACGCCTCTTGTTAAAAAAATGATAAATTCCTACAAAGATTTGCCGGTGGCTGTTTATCAGATTCAGGATAAATTTAGGGACGAGCCGAGAGCTAAATCCGGTTTACTTCGCGGGCGGGAATTCTCCATGAAAGATCTTTACAGTTTCCATTCCGACGAGGCCGATCTCGATGTTTATTACGAAAAAGTAAAAGAATCATATCTCAGAATTTTTAAACGCTGCAATCTTGACGCCATCGTTACCGAGGCTTCGGGAGGAACTTTTTCAAAATATTCTCACGAGTTCCAGATTTTGACGGAAAGCGGTGAAGATATTATTTTTTATTGTAAAAAATGCTTCTACGCCCAAAACAGGGAAGTCGCCGAGTACAAAAAAGGAGACAATTGTCCGAAATGTGGCGGTGAAATGGATGAGGGCAAGGCTATAGAAATAGGAAATATTTTTAAATTGAAAACAAAATTTTCCGAAGCCTTTGATTTGAATTTTTTGGATAAAGAAGGTAAAAAAAGGTTGGCAATCATGGGTTGTTATGGCATAGGGCCGAGCCGGGTGATGGGCAGTATTGTGGAGGTTTCACATGACGACAGGGGAATTATTTGGCCGGAAGAGATAGCCCCTTTTGACGTTCACCTCATTGCCCTTTATGGCAAAAATGAGAAAAGCAACGGGGAGATAAGAAAGCAGGCAGAAAGACTTTTTGAGTCTTTACAAAAAGAGGGTTTTGACGTATTATATGATGATCGCGAAGAAGTAAGCGCCGGGGTAAAATTCGGCGAAGCCGACCTTTTCGGCATTCCGTTGAGGCTTGTAATAAGCGAAAAAACCTTGTCCGCGGAAAGCGTTGAACTGAAGAAAAGATCCGGTCTTGAGCCGGAAATAGTAAAGCTAAGTCAGATTATAAAGAAAATAAAAAAATAACATGTTTAACAAGCTGCTGGGCCGGTTTTCCCGCGATTTAGGGATAGATCTCGGTACGGCCAATACAAAGGTATATGTTAAAGACAAGGGTATCGTCATCAACGAACCCTCGGTTGTCGCGGTGAATACCCGGACCGGACAGATTTTGGCGATAGGCGAAGACGCAAAGAAAATGTTGGGAAAAACTCCTCCCCATATTGTCGCTTCGCGTCCGATTGTTGATGGTATTATTTCCGATTTTGAAGTAACGGAAAAAATGCTCAAATATTTTATAGACAAAGTTCATCAGGATGGATTTACAATTTTGCCGCGTCCTCGGGTGGCGATCGGCATACCGCTTGACATTACCGAAGTTGAGAGAAAAGCGGTTGAAGATGCGGCTCTTTCCGCCGGCGCCCGTGAAGTTTTTCTGATTGAAAAATCAATGGCCTCGGCAATCGGCGCAAGGTTACCAATAGCCGATGCCATAGGCAATATTATTATTGATATTGGGGAGGGAACTACGGAAATAGCGATTATAGCTCTTTCGGGAGTTGTTACCTGGAAAACCTTGAGAATCGCCGGCGAGGAAATGAACAAAAATATTATTCAATATGGCCGGGACGTTTTTAGCCTGCTTCTGGGGGAGAAGATGGCCGAAGAAATTAAAATTAAAATTGGTTCAGCTTCGGAGCTCAAGGAACCAATGGCGACGGAAATGCGCGGAAGAGATCTGATAACCGGTTTACCGAAATCAGTAACCGTGAACGATCATCAAATTAGGGATGCTCTCGGTCGGTCGACCAAGCAAATTATTGATGGAATCAAAGCGACCCTGGAAGTAACTCCGCCTGAACTTTTAGCCGATATTTTTGAAAGAGGTATGGTTCTGACCGGCGGAGGAGCTTTGCTTCGCGGAATTGACCAGGCCATCACCCGGGCAACCGGTATCCCGGTCAGGATTGCCGACGATCCGGTAACTTGTACCGTGCGGGGGACCGGTCTACTTTTAGAAAATTTGCCCCTGTTGCAAGAGATCGCCATCCCTTCAACCCAAGAAGAGGGAAAGAGAAGGTAGTTTTACATATTTAATTTTTTTACGCAGTTGTCTAATATCTTTGATTATTAGGTTTTTTTATTTATAAGTATGCGGTGGAAAATTCCAAAATCTGGTTTAATCGTCTTGCTTTTTTTAGTGAGTATTTTAATTCTGTATTACAGCGGAATACTTGTTCCCGCAGAGAATTTGGCGATAAAAATATTGAGCCCCGTGGGTGGTATTTTTTACCGTTTTGGACAAAAAGTGGAGTCTTTATGGACGCCTCGTATTTCGGAAGAAGATTACGCCAAGCTTGAATCGGAGAGAAACAAACTTACGGCAAAAAATGTAGAACTGCAATTTCTAAGCCAAGAGAACGAAGAATTGAGAAAAGCTCTGGCTTTTTCCAAGGAAAACCAAAATAAATTCCTTATAGCCGATATAATCGGGAGGGATCCTCTCTCTGCGGGTTATTTTGTTCTGAATATAGGTCGGGACAACGGAGTGCTGGAAAATTATCCAGTTGTTTCGCCGGAGGGAATATTGGTCGGTAAGATTGTCAAGGCCGAAGCGTCCGTTTCCGTTTTTTTGGTTCCTACGGATATGAATTTTCAAACCGCCGCCACGATTCTCGGCAAATCAAAAAGGGGAACCTCTGGGCTGGTTAAGGGGGAAAAGGGGTTGGGTATAAGCATGGAGTTTATTCCTCAGGATGAATCAGTAGAAAAGGGAGACATTGTCGCTACCTCAGGCATAGAGCTTAACATGCCGAAAGGGCTTGTTATTGGGCAAGTCGCCGACGTCCAGAAAGAGGCCAGAGATATTTTTGGCAGAGCAACGATTAGCCCGATGCTTACTTACAATAATCTGAGCATTGTGATGGTTATAGTTCCGCAGCAATAATATTTTTTTATGCCAAGAATGGAAAGATTAGAACATTTTTTAAGAATTTTGTGGAACGCCCTTGGCGTTATTTTTTTTGGGATAATGCAGGCGGGGTTTTTGCAAGCCTTGCCTTGGCCGTTCGACTATTTGAATATAGTTTTTCTAGCGGGTGTTTTTATAACTTTTGCCATAGGATATAGCCAAGGTTTATGGTTCGCCTTTTTTTGCGGTCTAGCTATGGATTTTTTTTCCTATCTGCCTTTCGGTACAATGACGCTGTTACAGGTACTCTCGGTTATCGCCATCAATTTTATGTTCATTAATTTTTTTACGAACCGTTCGTTGTACTCTTTGATTTTTCTTGGTTTTTTGGGAAATATAATCTATATAATCGGTTTGCTGACGTTTAACTTTATTTTTTTCGTTTTGAATTTGAATAACAATTTGGATAAATTTTTACTATGGCCAAATTTGGCGGGACTGATGTGGCAAATTTTATTCAGCGTTATTGTTTTGGGAATATCCTTTTTCGTTTTTAGTTTTTTTGGTAAAAAAATAAAAAAAATCTTCTACTAAAATATCACTGGGGAATATGGATATATTTAAGAAAAAAAATATAAAAAATTACGGAGACCCGTTCGTGATACAGGATGTTTCCGGAAACGGTTTGCGTCTCGGGGACGACAGAAATTTGGATTGGGTTGAGGACAATATGGAATTTGGCAGCGCCGAAAAGGAAACGGGGGGAGGAATCGAGGGGCGCCAAACCAAGGAGTTTTTAGGTTTAGCCCTGAGTGCTAAACGACTGATGTTTTTTCTACTTTTTATAATTGGAGTGCTCGCAATTTTATTGGGCAAGGCGGCCTACCTGCAGATTGTCAGAGGGGGATATTATAAGGATATTGCCGAAGGAAACAGGATCAGAACAATACCAATCGGCGCTGAACGAGGTATTATTTATGATAAAAATATGAAGCCGCTCGTTTATAACGTTCCGACTTTTTCGTTATATCTGATTCCCAGTGATTTTCCTAAAAAGGAAACCGATCGTCTATCGGCGGTTGGCCGTTTGGCTGAAGTAATAAAAATCGATCCAGTGGAAATTGAAAAAGTTTTGTCGGAAGCTTCCCCGTACTCGTACGCCCCGGTTTTACTCAGAGAAAATATCGATTACGAAGAAGCAATCAGACTTAAAATTGAAAGTTCGCTCTTGTCCGGCGTCGATCTGAAACTCGAAAGCAGGCGTGAATATCTGAAGGGTGACAACGACAGTGTCAAAAGTTTATCCCATATTCTTGGCTATGTCGGAAAAATTAGTGACAAGGAACTCGAAGAACGGAAAGATTATAGTTCGACTGATTCCGTAGGCAAAACCGGCCTGGAACTATTTTATGAAGATTTATTGAGAGGAAAAATTGGTAAAAAACAGATAGAAGTCGACGCCCTCGGAAAGGAAAAGAGTGTTATTGCCAAAGAAGATCCAGTTGCCGGAAAAAATATAATTTTGACAATCGACGCTGATTTGCAGAAAAAGACCGAAGAAATTTTGGTCCGCCATCTCGTGAGCTGGAAGAAAACGCGCGGAGCCATGATTGTTATGAATCCGCAGAACGGAAAAATTCTATCCATGGTCAGTTTGCCGGCGTTTGATAATAATCTTTTCGCCAGAGGCATTTCTTTGAAAGATTATGAGTCCCTGATAAACAATCCGGACAATCCTTTGTTCAACAGAGCGGTAATGGGTGAATATCCATCCGGCTCAACCATAAAACCGGTAATCGCTTCCGCCGCCCTAGAAGAGGGAATTATAAAAAAAAGCACCTCATTTTTGAGCACTGGCGGCCTTCGGGTTTCTAGCTGGTTTTTCCCGGACTGGAAGGCCGGGGGGCACAGTTGGACAAATGTTACCCGGGCTATTGCCGAATCAGTTAATACTTTTTTCTACATCATTGGTGGCGGTTATGAGGATTTTCAGGGTCTTGGCGTGGAAAAAATCGTTGAATACGCCAGACTGTTCGGTTTCGGCGGAAAGTTGGGAATAGACTTACCAAGCGAAGCGGAAGGTTTTTTGCCGAGCAAGGAATGGAAAGAAAAAACAAAGGGTGAGCAATGGTATATCGGCGATACTTACCATTTAGCCATCGGCCAGGGAGATCTTACTGTTACCCCTCTTCAAATTTGTGCTGCCACGGCGGTTTTTGCAAACGAAGGAACTCTCCATGAGCCTCATTTTTTTGACGCGGTTGAATTGGCGGATGTTCCGGAAAAAGATTATTCGATCAGAAAAGATTTTATCAAAAAAGATAATATCGATATCGTGCGGGCGGGGATGCGTCAGACGGTTGTTTCGGGAAGCGCCCAGAAATTGCTTGATTTGCCGGTTACTTCCGCCGCAAAAACCGGTACGGCCCAGTGGCAGACGGATAAGCCGCCTCATGCCTGGTTTACCGCTTTTGCCCCCTTTGAAAACCCCGAAGTTGTAGTTACGGTCCTGGTTGAGGAGGGGGAAGAGGGGAGCCGCGTGTCGCTTGATGTGGCCCATGAATTTTTACAATGGTATTTCAGCCGGTGAAACGCTTGCCTAGATTTTTTAAATAGTTTATACTTACCAATATTAAAACCTAAGGGGGTCCCTTTTTCGGGATTAAAAGCAAACTATGCAAGATCAAAAAATGTACGTTTCTAAGGAAGGTTTGGAAAAGTTTAAACAGGAACTGAGCGAATTAATAAATGTTAAGCGCGGAGAAATTATTGAACGTATTGAGAGAGCCAAAGAATTAGGAGATCTTTCGGAAAACGCCGAATATTCGGCGGCCAAAGACGAGCAGGCTTTCACAGAGGGAAGAATCATCGAGTTGCAGGAAATGGTTTCCAAAGCGGAAATTATCAACGGTGGTGGCAGGATAGACAATGTCCACGTCGGTTCAAAAGTAAAAGTGAAAAGCGACGGAACCGAAGCGGAGTATGAAATTGTCGGCGTTGCTGAAGCGGACCCACTGACCGGAAAAATTTCCAACGAATCTCCCCTCGGCCGGGCATTCCTTGGCCGTAAGGTAGGGGACAAAGTGCAGATTCAGATTCCCAAGGGAATGGTTGTTTATACGATTTTAGAAATAAAATAAGAGTAACGAATAATTTGCCAGGCCGTAAGGCCTGGCTTTTGTTATACTTGACAAAAAGGCGTAAATGTTTTAAGTTATAAAATCCTCAATTTCGAGGAAAAGAAGTAGGAAGGGAAAAGATGGGACCGGAAATTGCGATCCAGTTGGCCTTGCGCCAGAAGCTGGCAGCTTTCGGCATCAGGAACCACGTCGAGCCGGAGGTGATTCCGAACGCTTTGAATGCGGTTCGACTTCTGGGTCACAGCCAGATTCTTGTCTTGGGTAGCTGTAGCGCGTCTTCTCCATGGTCAAAGACCACGGATGAGCCGATCGTGGCTCTGACTTGCAGGATGATCACGGACATGCAGCTCAAGGGAGAGAGGATCGAAATCACAACCACGCCCGACACGTCCGAGGAACGCGAGAAGACTGGCTTCCGCCGGATCGACCTGCGCCTCAAGAAGTAGACGGCCCGCGCGCCGCTTTCCCGGAAACCCGACACAGACCACAAATCGGTGTCTTTTTTATTTTGACATTAATTTATTTTTAAGTTAAAATTAAGGCAACAAATTACTTTAAAACCAAATAAAATATGGAAAAATCAACCGACGAACGGCAAGCCAGATTGGAAAAATTAAAAGAAATTAAGGGCCAGAAAGTCAATCCTTATCCTTCGGCCGGCAAGAGAACCCATACGGTTGCCGAAGCTTTGGGCGATTTCGATAAACTGGTCGAAAAAAAGAAGACTGTTTCCCTTGTTGGACGCCTGAAAAGCGTCCGGCTTCATGGCGGATTGGCTTTTGCCAATCTGGAAGACGAAAGTGGGACAATCCAGGTAATGTTGAAAAAAGACGCGGTCGGCGATAAGGTTTATAATTTTTTTGAGAATCTCGTCGACATGGGCGATTTTATTCTGGTCAAAGGCACGCTTTTTATTACTAAAACCGGGGAAAAAACGGTTGTTGTTGAATCGCTGAAGCTACTAACCAAAACTCTGGCGCCGCTGCCCGAGAAATGGCACGGCCTTTCCGACGTCGAGGTCCGTTACCGCCAGCGATATTTGGATTTGATAGCCAACCCCAGCGTCCGAGAGATTTTCAAAAAACGCAGCCTTATTGTCAAAACCATCCGGGAATTTTTTGAGAAAGAAGGGTTTATGGAGGTGGAAACTCCGATACTCCAGCCGATTCCCGGCGGAGCCACGGCCAGGCCATTTATAACACATCATAACGCCCTTGATTCGGATTTCTATCTCCGCATTGCCCCAGAACTTTATTTGAAGCGTCTGGTTGCCGGCGGATTCGAAGGAGTTTACGAAATTGCCAGATGTTTCAGAAATGAAGGAATTGATTGGTCGCATAACCCGGAATTTACCCAGATCGAACTTTATAAAGCTTATGCCGATTACAACGACTTGATGAAAATGATGGAAAAATTTTTCGTTCACCTCATGAAAAAAATAAGCGACGGAGAAATGAAGGTGGCATACGAAAAAATGTCGATTGATTTTACTCCGCCGTACGAGAGGATTTCTTTCCGGGATATTTTAATGAAGCTCGGCAATTGCGATATTGAAAAATATCCTGACCGCGAGAGTATTGCGAAAAAGGCGCGGGAGCTTGGTCTTGATATTTTGCCGTCCGACGACCGAGGAAAAATTATTGACGAAATTTTTAAAAAGATTGTCCGGCCAAAAATTATCAATCCTATTTTTGTAATCAACCATCCGATTGAACTTTCGCCCTTGGCCAAAAAAATTCCGGAAGATCCGCGCTATACGGAAAGGTTTCAAATTCTTGTGGCCGGCACGGAATTGGCTAATGCTTTTTCCGAGCTTAACGATCCTTTAGACCAGCGCGAGAGATTCGTTGCCCAACAGCAAATGCGCGAGGCCGGAGACGCTGAAGCCATGCGAATCGACGAGGATTTTATCACGGCGCTTGAACACGGGATGCCTCCAACCGCCGGACTCGGTATGGGAATAGACAGATTGACCGCGCTTTTGACCAATTCGCATAATATTAAAGAAGTTATTTTATTTCCAACTCTTAAGCCGGAAAAATAATTATGATAGACAGAGAAACATCGTTTGCCGAGTCTGAGGCGAGAGAACAATTTATAGCCGATCGCTTTCTGCGCGCCGGCCTGGATATTCGTTCTTATCCCGATTTATTTGACAGGTTCAATCGTTTACACGGTCCGGAGTCGCGTCATTTTGAAGATGCGGCGCAAATGGCGGAAATTATCGACGCGATTTGGCCCGAGCTCGAGGCCGAACTTCCTTTCAAATTAGACAAAGAAAAACTTTTGCAGGCGACTCTTTTGCATGATGTTGGCAAATCAGGACCGAACGAAGCTTCACCCGAAGAACAAGAACTGGTTATCTCGCTTTTTAATCCAAATCATTACTCGAAAATCAAGGAGTCCGGAAGACGGATAGAACAAATGACGGTAATTGATGTTCTAAAGGAATCGGACCTCGATTTGTCTTTGCAGGTTAGGATTGCCAATTATTTGAAACAATTGGATATTAATTTCGAAACGGAAAAAATGATCGATCTTTGGCGGCGCCATGCCGATTGGACATTTGATGTATTGTCGCAAGTTAATGATGAGAGAATAACAAAAGAACTTATTGCCGCTGCCGCATCGCACCACATTCTAGATGGTAAAAATCCCGCTCAGCTTAACCCGGAGAATATTCCCGGAGAAGCAAAGACACTCGAGATTGCCGAGTCCTATGAGATTCTAACAGTTGTTGATAAATTTCAGGCATTTGTAGCGAGGAGTGGTTTATCCCACGTTGAATCCGTAGTTGTTTTGCGTAAGATAGTTGATCAGCAAAAGCTGCCAGATAAAGTAAAAAGTGATTACAGGGCCATTATAGGTGTTATCGAACGATCAGGGGATAAACTACGGAATATTTTAAGAGGACAGCCATGAAAAAAGTAATGGTTTTTGGCACGTTTGCGATTTTGCACCCAGGCCATCTTTATTTTTTTAATCAGGCGAAAAAACACGGAGACTATTTAATCGCGGTGATAGGGAGAGACTCAACCGTAGAAAAGATAAAAGGCGCTAAACCAAAGATGGACGAGAATGCCCGCCGTCAAATGGTTGAGGCTTTAAAAATTATTAATAAGGCAGTTCTCGGGGATAAAAAAGATTGGTATAAATTAATTGTAAAATATAAACCAGATATAATTTGTCTAGGGTATGATCAGACTGAGCCGGAAAATTTTCGAGAAGAGCTAGGGAAGAGGGGAGTGGCGGCAAAGGTTATAAGGCTGAAAGATTATCAGCCAAAAAAATATAAATCATCGAAAATTTTAAAATAAAATAATTTATGATGGACATAAAATTTATCCGGGAAAACGCAGAATTAATTAAGGAGGTTGCAAAAAATAAAAATAGCAAGGTCGATATTGGCAAATTGCTGGCGGTTGACGATAAGCGCCGTAGTCTGATTTCCGAAGTAGAAAATCTTAAAGCGGATTTGAATAAAAGATCGAAAACCAAACCTGGTCCGGAGGAAATTTCCGCACTGAAAGAGTTAAGTACCAAAATAAAAGAGCTGGACGCCGAGCTTGTCGGGGTGGAAAAAGAATACCGAGATTTGATGTTTTTGGTGCCGAATATTTATTCAAAGGATACTCCGGTCGGCGCCGACGAAACCGCCAATAAAGAAATTTCCCGCTGGGGCAAGCCGCCAAAGTTTGATTTTGCGCCGAAAGACCACATTGCTCTCGGTAAAGAGTTGGATATTTTTGATCTTGAGGCAGGGGCTAAAACTTCCGGCTACCGCGGCTATTATCTGAAAAACGAGGCCGTGCTGCTTCATTTTGCCGTTTTATGGCACGCAATCAATAAAATGAAGGAAAAGGGCTTTACTTTGATGTTAACCCCGACTTTACTTCGCGAATTTGCGCTGGAAGGAAGCGGACATTTTCCGGAGGGCAAGGATGAGATATACCAGATTGGAAATCCTGGACGGCTGGCCGATGGAAGCGCCAAGGAACAAATGTTTTTAGGCGGAACATCGGAGCCGTCATTACTCGCTTATTTTGCCGACAAAACTCTAAAAGAAGAGGATCTCCCGGCAAAAGTTTGTGGATTTTCACAATGTTACCGTTCGGAAATCGGCAGTTACGGCAAAGATACGAAAGGACTTTACCGCATCCACGAATTTATGAAAGTTGAACAGGTAGTTTTGTGTAAAAACGATCTCATTGAATCGAATAAATGGCTCGAAACTTTCAGGGAAATCGCCGAAGAGGTTTTGCAGGATTTGGAACTTCCTTATCGGGTAATTCAGCTTTGTACCGGCGATATGGGTACGGGAAAATATAAAATGTACGATCTGGAAACGTACATGCCATCAATGGCGTCAAAGAATTTTTACGGTGAGACACATTCGGATTCTAATTTAACCGACTGGCAGGCGCGTCGGATGAACATTAAATACAAAACTAAAGAAGGGAAAACAGAGTTTGTTTACACCCTGAACAATACGGTTATTGCTTCGCCAAGAATTTTAATTGCCATTTTGGAAAATTATCAGCAAAAAGACGGCAGCGTAAAAATTCCAAAAGTTTTGCAAAAATATTGCGGAGTGAAGGTTATCAAGAAAAAATAAAATAAATTATGAAAACGTGGGTTGAAGTCAGCCGGGAGGCTTTGAATTATAATTTGGACCAGTTTAGAAAATTGGTTGGTGTAAAACCTAAAATCATGGGCGTGGTCAAGGCTAACGCCTATGGGCACGGCCTCACCGAAGTGGCTGGCGTTATTTCGGACCAAATTGATTGGTTTGGGGTTGACTCTTTGCCGGAAGCCTTAAAATTGCGCGAAATTGGCATTAAAAAGCCAATTTTAATTTTGGGTTATTCCGAACTTGCTGATTTACGGGAAGCAGTAAAAAATAACATCAGTTTGACGGTTTATAACAAAGAAACAATCGAACGGCTGGGGAGGATCCAAATACAAAATCCCAATTTAAATCCCAAGATTCATATCAAGGTGGAAACCGGCACATCAAGGCAGGGTGTTCCGGAGTCAGAAATTTTAGATTTTATAAAATACGTAAAGGGTTATCCGTCAATAGAAATTCAAGGACTCTCCACTCACTACGCAAACATTGAGGATACGACCGATTCGAGTTTTGCCATGATGCAGCTTGAAACTTTTTCCCGCGTGATGGAAATTTTTAAAAAAGAAGGCGTGGAGCTGCTCCGGCACACGGCCTGTTCAGCGGCAACAATTTTATTTCCCGAAACTCATTTTGATATGGTCCGGCTCGGGATCAGTATGTATGGGCTCTGGTCTTCCAAAGAAGCGCAAGCCGTGGCGAAAAATAAAGGAATTGATTTTGATCTTAAGCCGGTTTTGACTTGGAAAACGATTGTAGCCCAAATAAAAAACGTAAAAGCGGGCACTCCAATAGGCTACGGCCTGACCGAGCGTACGAGCAGGGATTCGAAAATAGGCATTTTGCCAATAGGTTATTACGACGGATATGACAGAAAACTTTCGGGCGTCGGAAATATTCTGATCCGCGGCAGGCGTTGCAAAATTTTGGGTAGAGTCTGCATGAATATGGTTATAGTTGACCTGACCGACTTGGAAAAAGTTGAATTGGAAGACGAAGCCGTTTTACTCGGTCGGCAGGGGAGGGAAGGAATAAGCGCTGAAGAGTTAGCCCAAAAAATTGGGACAATTAATTACGAGATTGCTACAAGAATTAACCCATTAACTCCGAGAATTGCCGAATAGCCAGAGATGGGTGCCTCTATATTTTACGACGTATAATCTATCTTATGAGGAGGATCAAGGACTACCATCGGAAAAAATACAATAATCCTTTTTTTCAAAGACGCTCCGGTCGTGGATATAATTTTCGTTTAGCTAAAAGGTCAATATCGTGGCGGGGAAAATTTATTTTTATTTTTTTGCTGGCTGTTTTGGGCGGTGGAATATATTTTATCTTTTACTCTCCATACTTTTCTATAAATAAAATTGAAGTATTGGGAACAGAAAGGATAAAATCAGAAGATGTGAGAAGCACCGTTGAGGAACATCTATCCAAACAGAGGTTCTTGTTTTTTTTGCAAAGGAATATCTTTATTTTTGACGAAAATTCAGCTGGAGAAAATATCAACGATAAATATGTTCTCAAATCATGGAAGATAGACAAGAGACTGCCCGGGACACTTCTTGTAAGCATAGAGGAAAGAACTCCCGCTCTAATATGGAAAACATTGGAAAAACACTTTCTTGTCGATTGGGACGGCACGATAATCCGCGAAATTTCGGCTGAGGAGATGTCTTTGTACCTCCTAAATCAACCAGGAGGCAAAATGGCTCTTGTTTTTGACGACAACAACACGCCGATTATGCCAAAGGAGGAAATTTTATCTCGCGAAACCGTTCAGGTTATAACTAATTTGCAAAACGATATTCCTAAAACTTCAGGGCTTATTATAAATAATTTTAAAATGGCAAACCGGAGCGATCCGGTAATAAGGGGTTTGACCAGCGAGGGCTGGGAGATATACTTTTCCACGGCAGGCGATTTAAATGCGCAAATTGAAAAACTCGAGTCATTTTTGAAAGAAAAGAACCAGGAAGGCAGAAAAACCTTGCAATACGTGGATTTAAGATTTGCGGACAGAATTTATTATAAATAGTTTGGTCATTATTTATTTTATAATATAAATATTATTTCTTTCTTTAAAAGGAGGAGGAGGGGGGGGGCTGAAAGATAGAGAGGCTGACAGTCAATCCGCAGTTAGATATGATATAGCGTCGCATAACATACATTGAGCGACGCATAGTATATCTCAATCAAGGTCATTCTCTGACCCTTCCCCACCGTTTTAACTGTTAAAAATTCTATTATAAAAGTAATTGACAAAGATTATTTAATTTTATAAAATTTAATCGCTGCAAAATTCATACATAATTGCGTGAATCGCGAAAAACTGTTCCGAAAAGGACGGTTATGATACCGCCGTTCTGGATCAACCTCTCTCTCGCCTCCTCTGAGTCGAAAGGGTTGCTTCAGGACAGCGGCTCCCGCACGGCAAGAAGAACAAGTGGGGAAAACGCAGGGTGTGCGCCTATCAGCAACGGGATAGAGCCAAAAACGGGAATGCAAAGTTCTCGTGGCTAGGAAAGCTTCTTTCCTCCCCGTAAATTGCTTCTAATCCATCCGGAACCGCATTCGGGCTTTGCCAACTCTGGTTGCACCCGCGAGTTCCAGGAAGCAACACTGCGTTTACCAGGTGTACTTGAGTGGCCACCGCTCCCCAGGACCCGCTCCTCTTGCCGTGCGGGTTTTTTATTTTAAAAAACTACGCATCACCTTGCGTAGTTTTAAAAGGATATTTTTTTATTTTTTACGGCAAATAATCAAGCGGATTTACCGGTAGGCCGTCTAATCTAACCTCAAAATGTAAGTGCGGACCGGTAGTAAGTCCGCCGGCCCCTGGAGTACCTGGCATTCCCCCGCTCAAACCGATAATTTGGCCCCTAATAACGTAAGTATCCGCCTGAACGTTAATTTTCGACACATGACCGTAAACAGTAGAAATCCCGTTGTTATGGATGAGCATAATGTAACTGTAGCCCTTTGCACCACCATTTTTGACTCTGGCAACGTAGCCGGGGGCAGGGGCTGCAATAGGAGTTCCCTGGGAGGCGCGTATATCAATAGCCGGATGCTCAAAAATGTAGCGGAAGGGATAATCCGGGTCGTGAAAAGTGGCGGTAATCCCCCGGCTCGGGCTGACTGGCCAAGACAAGACAACTGTTCCGGATTGTCCTTCGGAAAAAGCCTTATCGCTTTCTTCCAATTTTTTACGGATGCTTTTTTCCAGCGAATAAATTTCTGAATTTATTTGCTCTTCTTCATATTTTGATTGGAGAAGAAAATTTTGAAATTTTCTCTCGGAAGCAAATGTCTGATCGAGCAACGTTTCTTTAGTTGACACTTGTTCCTCTAGGGAGCTCTGGAATTTAGAGAGATCATCTTTGGCCTTTTCCTGTTCTTTTTTCTTATTCTCCTTGTCTGTTTTTTTATCTTCCAGTTCGGCCTTAAGATTTTGGACCTGATTAAGGACACCCTGTAGATTTGCCTGTAGTTCCTCTATATATTTGGCCTGATCGAAAAATTCAGAGAATGAATTATTCGACACTAAAACGGAAAAATAGCTTTTCTGGTCATTGCGATAAATCAAGCGTAAAAATTCGGCGATTCTCACTTTATTTTCGCTGATATTTTTTTCCTTTTCGGCAATCTGCAGTTCCAAATTTTTTATTTCCAAATCTATCTCTTCTATTTTTTTCTGGGTAGCTTCGATATCAAGTTTTATTTTAGCTATTCTGTTCGAAAGTATAGCTAATTCATTTTCCAGACTCAAAGCCTTATGCTGTGCAGTCTCTATCTGTTTCTTAAGAGCTTCCGATTTTTTTTGCAGCTCGGCGACGTCTTTCTTCTTGGCGTCAATTTGTTTATCCAAGTCGGAGAGTTCTTTAACCAGGTCGTTTGCGGGAGTTTCCTGGGCGGATGCTTTTTCCGGCAATATAAAATTAAGCGGCGCGAATAAGGATATCGCCACGATTAAAACGAGCATTTTTTTTGCTCCCGTATTCATACTTATATTATACCAATTTTTTCTATTTCGATAAAGAGATAGCCCGTTCAATCCTCATTAGGGTTTCTTTTTTACCGAGAATTTCCGCTATTTCAAGCGGCGGAGGCGAAGCCTTAAGTCCAGTAAGAGCGACTCTAAGCGGCCAAAATACCTCCCCCGCTCCGAGTTTTTCTTCGGCAATCATTTGCCTCAGATTTTCCTCGAGATTGCTTTTGCTAAAATTTTTATCGGATATTTTTCCAAGAAAATCTTTCAATAGTCTAAGGTTTTTATTCGCGTCCCCCTGTTTCATTTTTTTCCAGACAAGCAGTTCCTTGTCGTAGGTTAATTCTTTTTTAAAAAAGAAAGAAACTAATTCCGGCAGATCGCCCAACTTAACAAGCCTTTCTTGCTCGAGAAAAGTTATTTTTTTCAAATAATCAAAGCTGGCGGGCGAAGAATTTTCACTTATTTTCCAATCCCCTTCCCCCTCCCTCCCGATCAGGCCGGCATTTTCAAGATACGGAATGCAAAGTTCGGTCAGCTCCGAAAGATCTTTTTTTCTGATGTAATTTCCGTTCAGCCAATTCAATTTTTCAATATTAAAAATAGCCGCCGCTGTATTCATGGAATCGAGGGAAAAATTTTTGGCTAATTCTTCCTTGCTGAAAATTTCCTGATCGGTTTTTGGATTCCATCCCAAAAAGGCCATAAAATTGAGGAGAGCTTCCGGCAAATAGCCCATAGCACGGTAATCGGCAATAGCCGTTGCCCCGTGCCGCTTGGAAAGTTTTGTCCGGTCTGGCGCTAAGGTTAGGGGGATATGCGCGTAGCGTGGTACGCCAAAACCCAGCGCTTCAATAACGGCTATTTGTTTCGGAGTATTCGAGATATGGTCTTCACCGCGGATAACATGACTGATTTTCATCGTATAATCGTCAATAACAACGGCAAAATTATAAAGGGGAGCGTCAAGATTTTTAGCTATGGTAATATCTCCAATTAATTCGGTATTAAATTCAACTTTTCCTTTTATTAAATCCTCAAAAATAATTTTTTTCGCGGGCATTCTGAATCGGATAACCGGTTTTCTCCCTTCGTCATGCATTTTTTTTATTTCATCCGCTTTCAGATTGGCGCAACAACCGGAATAGACGGGCGGCTCCCCTCTTTTCATCATCGACTCCCTTTCTTTTTCCAGTTCTTCTTCAGTGCAGAAACAATAGTAGGCCTTATCTTCATCCAATAATTGCTGCAGATATTTTTTGTAAGTCTCTAGGCGTTCGCTTTGCCGATAAGGTCCATATTTTCCGCCAACGTCCGGCCCCTCATCATAATCTATTCCGAGCCAATGAAGGCTCTCAATAATCTCTTTGGTAAATTTTTCATCGGATCTTTCAAGGTCAGTATCCTCAATGCGTAAAATAAAATTGCCACCTTGGTTTTTGGCGAATAAGTAGTTGAATAGGGCGGTTCTTGCCGTACCGATATGCAAATATCCGGTTGGCGAAGGCGCAATACGCACCCTGATTTCTTCCTTTTTAGACATATTTTTTACCTTTTACAATTATTAGCCAGCTAAATTTTATTGTGGCAGTCAGGATTCTTTTCCATCGCCATGGTTGCATAAATAATCTCCAGAGCCACTCTAATCCTACTTTTTGTATCCAGCGCGGGGCGCGCCTTATTTTTCCGGCGATAAAGTCAAATGCTCCCCCGACGCCCATCGCAATTATAACTGATGGCATTTTATCAAGATTTCCGGCAATAAATTTTTCCTGCCGTCTCGCACCGAGAGCGGCAAATAGAATTTCCGGTTTTAGAATATTTATTTTTTCAATTAATCTTTCCGGGTCTTCCTCTTGCCCCAAAATATCTCCGTCGATTTTTAGCTGCGGAAATTTTTTAGCTAACGCTTCGGCTGTTTCTTCCGGCTTGGCTAAACCATTTTTTCCCGCCAGTAAAAACACTGAGTAATTTTTTTGTTCAGCCATTCGGCAGATGTCCAACATCAAATCAACGCCCGGAATTCTTTCCGGGATAGGGCGCCGCAAGTAACGGGAAGCAAGTATCAAGCCAAAGCCGTCGGGTACGGAAAGGTCGGCCTTGTTCAAAATTTCTAAAAATTTCTTGTCTTTCCGTGTGGCCACAACCATTTCCGGATTTGGCGTTGCTATGTAATGCTGTTTAATGTCAGAAAGAAATTGATTTATTTGTTCCAGGACTTTCTCCTTAATCAGATTATCTATTTTGACTCCGAGAATGTTAACTTTCATTTCAGTGGAAAGGATTTAATTGTTGAATAGACCGGACCATCTGAAGCCAGTTTGCTTTCCATAAGTTCAATACTTTTTACTTCAAAAATTTGAGGGAGAAACTCCACGCCATCGGTTTTACACCTTGATCCGTCTTTTATCCTGCCCAAGGTCAAATGCGCCTTCCATGGCTTGGCATCAACCGGGAAATTAAGGTTTTGAAGCATGACCTCCAATTCACCAATTATGATTCTGATTGCTTCAGAATCAATAATCTCAATAAATACGATTTTTGGTTCGCGTTCATTGGGGAAACAGCCGAACCTGCCGGTTTTCATTTCAAAAGCCGCTATTCTTTCGGTAATTTTATTAATCCCCTCTTCCGCTTGGGCAATTTGCTCTGTAGTCAGGTCTCCAAAAAAATGAAGAGTCAGATGTAGATTTTCTAGTGAGGTCCATTTGATTCCGTAATCCGAATTAAGTTTTTTCAATTCAGCAACAACTGCGGCAAGCTTTTCTTTCAAATCCGAAGGCAAATTAATAGCGATAAAGGTTCGTTTGGTCACATTAAATCTTTTATGTTTAGTTTAAAATTGTATCATTTTTTGGAATTTTAAGCAACTTTTACTCATTGACAAAAAAAGAGAGGTTTGGTAGTTTTAAGGCAGAAAAGGAGGGTGAAATGTCTGACTCCGATCGTCCAACGAGTGAGATGCCAGTTGTCCCGTCATTCCACGTCTGCAAGCCTGATGACGCGGGCTACTGCGGCGATGCCGGATTAATTTGCGGTAAATGCGGGCACAAAGGGATGGAAACTGACGACGCGGCTCACGAGGGCGACAAGAAAAGGTGCCCAAGATGCGGTTATGCCACCATCGTCGAATCCGAGACACAGCCGGGTTCGAAAGTATAGTCTTCTAGGGAAAGGCTAATCTGCCGACGCAAAAGGAGAAAGCGTCGGTTTTTTTATTATTTTATTTTTTGCTATAATATAATTATGAAAGAAGCTTTATTTTACAAGAAAATAAAGGGAAAACGAGTACAATGCCAGGCCTGCAATCATTATTGCCAAATTGCTCCCGCCAGCCGGGGAATTTGCGGCGTCAGGGAAAATCAAGACGGCAAGCTCTATTCTTTAGTCTACGGAAAAATTATTGCCAAAAACATTGATCCTATCGAAAAAAAACCGCTGTTCCATTTTTTACCAGGAACAAAAAGCTTATCTATTTCCACAGTTGGTTGTAACTTCCGCTGTTCTTATTGCCAAAACGCCGACATTGCTCAAATGCCCAAAGAAAATGCTCTCTTTGGCGCGGAAAAAGTTCCCGGAGTTGATTTGTCCCCCGAAGATATCGTGGAAACCGCGGCTAATGTTAAGTTGCCCAGTATTTCTTACACCTATACCGAGCCGACGGTTTTTGTGGAATTCGCCCTAGACACGATGAAGCTTGCTGAAAAGAAAAAAATAAAAAATGTTTGGGTCACAAACGGGTATACCAGTAAAGAGGCGTTAAAGGAGATTATCCCCCATCTCGACGCTGCGAATATTGATATCAAGGGTTTTACCGAAGATTTTTACAATAAAGTTTGTGGCGCGAAATTAAAACCGGTTTTAGAAACTGCGAAGGCAATGAAGCGTGATGGCGTTTGGGTGGAAGTTACAACGCTTATCGTGCCGGGGCAAAACGATACAGAAGAACACTTCAAGGGAATTGCCGATTTTGTTGCTAAGGAATTGGGAAAAGAAACGCCCTGGCATCTTTCCAAATTTTTTCCGACTTATAAATTCCGCGATCTGCCGCCCACTCCCCCGTCGTCATTGCTCAGGGCCTATGAATTTGGCGAAAAAGCTGGTTTAAAATACGTTTATCTCGGTAATCTGCCGTTGCCAGAATATGAAACGACCTTTTGCCGGAAATGCGGAAATAAAATGATTGAACGGGCCGGGTACGAGATTGTTCGCCACGATAAAGAAGGCAGATGCACCAAGTGCAAAGAAAATTTAGATTTAATATTAAAATAAAAATTATGGGTGAAGTTTCAAAAGAATTAATGAGAAAAAAGGAGGAAGAAGTTGAAGGGTTGAAAAATCTTTTCAAAAAGCTTTTTGGAGAATATTTCGAAAAGCATAATGAGTATCCCCCGCTTTACAGCGGAAATATAGTTGAGGATGCAAGAAGAGTAAATCAATTTGTTGGGTCGAGACCTGAAATTCTTCGCAGTATTCAAAGCCTTCCGGCGGTTCAAAATATGGTAGTCGAGGTTGCTCTTGACGTGTTGAAAGATTTGATGGATAAGGTAAAATAATATTCAAGAAGAAAATGCCGGCCCGTGCTAAATAGCGCGGGCTTTTGCTATTGACACATTTTTCCGTTGCGCTAAAATATAATTAGCACTCTAAACTTAAGACTGCTAATTTATAAAATACTATGCTTCCGCAAAATTTTACCACCAAATCGCAAGAAGCTTTACAAGCTGCTCAGGGATTGGTTTTTGAATACAATCATCAATATTTGGATCCTCTGCACTTGCTTACGGCGCTCTTGGACCAACAGGGAGGAATAGTCGCTTCCCTTCTCCAAAAATTGGGCGCTAATGCTCTAGATATAAAACAACGGGCTATGCTGGAATTGCAGAAATTGCCAAAACAGACCGGCCGGCGTCCGGGCGGAGCGGCCCAGATGAACGTTGGCCAAGAAATGGTCCAGGTTTTTTATACCGTGGAAAAAGAAGCCAAGAAAATGAAAGATGATTATATCAGCACCGAGCATTTATTTTTGGGTCTTCTTTCTGTAAAAAGCCGGGCAGGAGACATTTTGGCGGAGGCGGGTTTGAATTATGATCAGGTTTTAAAAGTTTTGGCCGAAGTCCGCGGTACGCAAAAAGTTGATTCTCCCGAACCGGAAGCCAAATATCAGGTTTTGGAAAAATATACGGTCAATCTGACAGAGCTTGCCCGAGGGAAAAAACTGGATCCGGTCATTGGCCGCGACGAGGAAATTCGCAGGGTCATGCAAGTTCTTTCCCGCCGGACAAAAAATAATCCGGTGTTGATTGGCGAGGCCGGCACCGGAAAAACAGCGATCGTTGAAGGTTTGGCGCAAAGAATTGTGGCTGGCGATATACCTGAGAGCTTGAAGGACAAGGAATTAATTTCTCTTGATCTAGGATCACTGCTTGCCGGAACAAAATTCCGCGGCGAGTTTGAAGATCGCCTGAAAGCTGTTATTAAAGAAGTCAAACAAGCCAGCGGAAAAATAATTTTATTTATTGACGAACTGCACACTATTGTCGGTGCCGGCGCAATCGAGGGGGCTATGGATGCTTCCAATATGCTGAAACCTGCTTTAGCCCGCGGTGAACTCCACACCATCGGCGCGACAACCACCAAGGAATATCATAAATATGTGGAAAAAGACGCAGCCTTGGAACGGCGCTTCCAGCCGGTTTTTGTCGGCGAGCCATCGGTTGAAGATACTATTGCTATCCTGCGCGGCATCAAGGAAAAATACGAAGTGCATCACGGCGTAAAAATTACTGATGCGGCAATTATCGCAGCAGCGACTCTTTCCCATCGCTATATCTCTGATCGGTTTTTGCCGGATAAAGCGGTTGACTTGATCGACGAAGCCACTTCCGCTCTCAGAATGGAGATTGACAGTATGCCTACCGAACTCGACCAACTGAAAAGAAAAATGATGAAATTCGAGATTGAACGGCAAGCTCTGCTTAAAGAAAAAGACACGGGGGCCAAGGACGAACTAAAAAAAGTAAACAAGGAATTAGCCGAGCTTCAGGAAAAATCCAAAGAGCTGGAAATCGGCTGGCGCTATGAAAAAGATTTAATCAGCCAGATCCGCAAGGCGCAAAAACAAATTGATTATTCAAAGCAGCAGGCCGATATTGCCGAACGCAAAGGCGAACTGGAAAAAGTCGCGGAAATCCGTTACGGAAAAGTTCCTGAATTGGAAAAAGAAATTAGGACACTTGAGAAAAAATTAAAGAAAACCCCCGACGAAAAAAGAATTCTTCGGGAAGAAGTTACCGACGAAGATATTGCCCGGGTTGTCTCGCGCTGGACTGGAATTCCGGTGACAAAAATGCTCCAGGGCGAAATTGAAAAATTGGCTCATGCTGAGGAAGAACTCGAGAAAAGAGTCATCGGACAAAAAGACGCAATCAAAACCATTGCCAACGCCCTCCGCCGTTCACGGGCCGGGATATCTGAAGAAAAGAAACCGATCGGTTCCTTCATTTTTGTCGGTCCGACCGGGGTCGGTAAAACCGAATTGTCTAAAGCCTTGGCCGAATTTATGTTTAACGACGAAAACGCGCTTGTCCGGGTTGATATGTCGGAATATATGGAAAAGCACTCCGTAGCGCGGCTTGTCGGTTCCCCTCCCGGCTATGTCGGCCATGAAGAAGGCGGACAATTGACCGAGGCAATCCGTCGACGGCCGTATTCGGTTGTTCTTTTTGATGAAATCGAGAAAGCCCATCCGGAAGTCTTTAATATCTTACTTCAAATTTTAGATGACGGACGCTTAACCGATGGCCGCGGTCGGACCGTGAATTTTAAAAACTCTATTATTATTATGACCTCGAATCTCGGCAACCAGGTTATCCGTGATTTTTCCATTGGTTTCCGGGACGGCGAAAATAAAGAAGCAAGCCGCGACAATGAAATGCGTGACAAGATTATGGAAATTCTTCGTGAAACCTTCAAGCTTGAATTTTTGAACCGTATTGACGAAACTGTAATCTTCAAAAGTTTGGGCAAAGCGGAAATCGGAAAAATTATAGAATTGCAATTGGCCGAAGTTCAGAAACGGCTTGATACCAAAAAGATAAAATTGGAAATTGCCGAGCCGGTTAAAAAAATGCTCGCGGAAAAAGGTTTTGATCCGATTTTCGGCGCCCGACCGCTAAAGCGCGTAATTCAGAATATGATTTTGGATGAATTAGCCCTGCGAATCATTGAAGGAAAAGTTAAAGACGGTGATAAAGTCGTGATCGGACTGGATAAAGATAAAAAAATCACTTTCGAGATTAAGTAGAATAAAAACCACGGCCGAGCAATCCGTGGTTTTGTGATATAAAAAAAGGCCGACCCAGGCGAGGTTTTGAGGCCTCATCATGAGTCGGATCGCGGAATTATTTGCGCCGCCTCGGTCGTATGCGGGGCGCATTACGAGCCGTCAATTTTTTGAGAGCAGCTCTTTCTGCTTGACGGCACCTCTTCTCAAACAATCGTTTGAAGTCATCATCATTGTAGTTTTCATGCCAACTGCCGTCGTCATCGCGATAGCGATAGAAGCTCCTAGCGAAAGCAGGCGAGATTGAATTTCTTTGGCAGGGTGAATCGAGCCCGAATTGGTAAATGAGGACGCAGGTACCATCTTCACCAAAACGAAAATTGTACTCCTCCGCCTCGCGAGCCGCCTTAACAGCAAATACGATGTCCTTAGTCACGAGAAAGGGTGTTGTAAAATTTCTGTCGGGGGCTTCTTCGAAGCCCTTCACTTTGTGGCACGCGATTACTACGTAATACATCTTTTTCCTCCTCTGGGCATACCTTAGATTTTTAGACGTTTGCTGTCAAGGGTAAAATTTGCTATAATATTTATAGAAATTATGAAGCTAAAACTACCAAAACTTATGCGTATTTTGGCTATATTTGTATTAAGCCAGCTAATGCTAGTTAATCTTGCTTTTGCCGAATTTAATCCTGATTATATTATTTCCGACCAAGAATTGACAGACCATAACTCAATGTCCTTATCTCAAGTCCAAAGCTTTCTTGAAAGTAAGGGCAGCCCTCTCGCCTCGTACGCGACGATCGATACCGACGGCCTTGGCCGGACAGCTTCTGAAATTATCTGGCGAGTGGCTCAGGCTTACGAAATCAGCCCGAAAGTTTTACTTGTTACCTTGCAAAAAGAACAAAGTTTAATTACTGATACCACTCCGGCGCAAAAACAGCTTGATTGGGCAACCGGCTACGGCGTTTGTGATGATTGTTCACTTTCCGACCCGAGTATTCAAAAATATAAAGGTTTTGCCACGCAAGTTGACAATACGGCCGGGTGGAAGCGATGGTATTTGGATAATGTTTATACCCTGAACTGGGTTAAGCAGCCGGGTAGAACCTATCTAATAGATTCTCAAAGCATTACCCCAAACAATCTGGCCACGGCAAGTTTTTATACTTATACGCCGCACTACAACGGCAATTATAATTTCTGGAAAATATGGCAGGACTGGTTCGGCAAATTTTTTCCCGACGGCACGGTCTTAAAAGAGCAGGACGGCGAAAATATTTGGCTTATCCAGCGGGGTCTGAAGCGGCAATTTTCGACCTACTCGTCTTTTGTTTCCCGTTATTCCCCGGAAAAACTTATTAGTGTTTCAAAAAGTGAGCTTGAAAACTATGAGACTGGTACGCCAATTAAATTTCCGGAGTACTCCCTTCTCCGCTCTCCGGCCGGCACGGTTTACATGATCGTCGGCGACACACGGCGCGGTTTTACCTCAAAGGATGTCTTTAAGACTATTGGCATTAACCCGGAAGAAATTATTGACATAACCCAGGAAGAAATTGACGCATACATTGAGAGTGACCCGATTACCATGCAAAGTACTTATCCCATGGGAGCCCTCCTGCAGGATAAAAGAAGCGGCGGAGTTTATTTTGTGGAAAACGGAGTAAAAAAACCGATTTGGGCGAAAGATTTTTTGACTCTTTACTTCAAGAATAAAAAAATTACCACGGTCTCCCTCGAGGAACTCAATAAATATGTGACTGGCGAACCGGTTAAATTTAAAGATGGAGAGTTGGTTGTTTCTTCAAGCTCCCCCACGGTTTACATTATCTCGAATGGAGAGAAGAGGCCGATACCCAGCGAAGAAGTTTTTAACGGTTTGGGCTATCGTTGGACAAATATAGTCAAAACAACGGATAAAATTCTATCGCTACATCCGCTTGGCACCCCGGTTTATTTGGGCGGCGCGGTAGAGGCAGCCACTATTAACAAATAATCTTTAGCTAATAATATGCTCTCTTTCGCGGCATTTACGCCACATCCTCCAATTTTAATTCCGGTTATCGGAAAAGAAAATACGAAAAGAATACAAAAAACATCAGAAGCAATGGAGGAACTGGAGAAAAAAATATACAACACAAAACCCGATACGGTTATTGTAATTTCTCCGCACGGACCCCTTCTACCCGATGCTTTTTCCATCAATTTGAACCCAACCTATAAAAGCAATCTTGAAGAGTTCGGAGATTTTGCCACGAAAATGGAATTTAAAACCGATACGGCCCTTGCCTTTAGGATTAAAGAATTAATGGAGGATAAAAATATTCCTTTAATCATGACGAGCGAAGAATCTCTTGACCACGGCGCAACGGTTCCCCTCTTTTTTTTAGCAAAAAGGCTCGCGGGAATTCCTGTTCTGCCAATGGGCTATTCCATGCTTGATTTTAAAACGCATTTTAGTTTTGGCGATTTCCTGAAGGAAATAATTCTGAACGAGGAAAAAAAAATCGCCGTTATTGCCTCGGGCGATCTTTCGCACCGGCTCACAAAGGACGCTCCCGCGGGATTCTCCCCCAGAGGAAAAGAATTTGACGAAAAAATAACCGAACTTTTATCCAACAAAAATACGGCCGGCATTTTGGGACTGGACGAAGCTTTTATCGAAGAAGCCGGCGAGTGCGGTCTACGGTCTTTAATTATCCTCCTAGGGCTGCTTGAGCGGATTAATTACACTCCGGAAATTCTCTCCTACGAGGGGCCGTTTGGTGTCGGATACCTTGTAGCCAATTTTAAATTGTAGTAAGAAATGAACTCTTACGTAAAATTAGCCAAGGAGGCCGTTGAATTATATATAAAAACTGGGAAAATACTGCCGGTTCCGATTGATTTGCCGGGAGAAATCCTGCAACGCCGGGCCGGCGTTTTTGTAAGTATTTATAATGGAGATAACCTGCGCGGCTGTATTGGCACTTATCTTCCTTCCGAAATTAATATTGCTAAAGAAATTATTACTAATGCGGTTTCCGCGGCGACTAGGGATTATCGCTTCGATCCGATTACAAAAAAAGAATTAACCGGTCTCTCCTACTCGGTTTACATTCTCGAAGAACCGCGCCAGATAAAAGACATCAAGGAATTAAATCCAAAAAAATACGGCATTTTGATAAAATCTAAAAAGGGAAAGTCCGGTCTTCTTCTTCCCGATCTTCCCGGAATTAATACGATTGAAGGTCAACTCGGCGCTGTTTGTCAAAAATGCGGCGTCAACCCGGAGAGAGAATATATTTCCATTTGGAAATTTGAAGCTAAAAAATATTAGGTTATGTTCGCCGAAGTTATACCGCTGGTCCGGTTGCCAAAAAAATTATCTTTTTTTGATTATGAAGTTCCTCAAGAGATTGAGGGACAAATTAAAATAGGACAAATTGTTGTTATTCCTTTCCGCGGAAAAAAAATAAAAGGAGTGGTGGGAAATATAAAAAAAGAAGCTCAGAAAGTTAACGCGCCGATAAAAAAAATATTAAAAATTCTTTCGGATGAGCCTATAATCGACGAAAAAGGCCTGGACCTTCTTTCATGGATAGCCGACTATTACGTCTCTTCCTTACCTTTGGTCGCAAAAACATTTCTTCCGGAGCCGCCTCTCGTGAAAAGATCGAGGACTTTTCCTGAAAATTATCTCTCAAAACAACTAACCGTCTCAAAATCAGATGCAGAGGAAATAAAAAAGCTTTTAGCTCTCCTTTCAGATGATAAAAAAATTTCTCTCTTGCATTTTGATAATTTTAAAAACAAAACAGTCATTCTCTTGAAATGTGCGGAAAAAGCTATCGCCGAAGGAAGGGGTGTTCTGATTCTTGAACCCCAGGTTCCCGACGTTCTTGGTATACTTCCCTACTTTGTAAATTTGTTTCCCGATAAAACGGCCGTATTGCACGGCGAGATGTCAAAAACAGAATATTGGCAACAGTGGCAAAAAATCAAAAGCGGCAAGGCGGGAATTGTCATAGGAACCCGTTCGGCGCTTTGCGCTCCTCTCGCCAAAATAGGTCTGGTAATTGTCGACAACGAGGAGTCGTCGGACTTTAAACAATCGGATCAGAATCCCCGTTATGACACCAGAGAAACTTCCTTGAAAAGAGCGGAAATAACCGGAGCTAAAATAATTTTTACAAGCCAAGCTCCGCGTCCCGAAACTTATTTTTTATCAAAAAATCGTCCCGACGCGCAATACTTGGCTTCAACGATGACCCCGCGGTTTCCCACGGTTCTCGTAGACATGAATGGCGAAATAAAAAATAAAAATTTTTCTCCTCTCAGTGAAAAAATAAAAGAAGAAATAAGCAGCGTTCTTACCAAAAAACAAAAAATTGTGCTTCTTCTGAACCGGCGCGGGGGCTCCACTCTTATTCTCTGCCGCGATTGTGATTACGTTTTTCGCTGCAAAAGATGCGATAATCCCCTGACCTGCCACGAAAACGAATGTAATTTACCCAATAAATTAATCTGTCATAATTGCGGATCAGAGGAACCCATAAGTCTTAAATGCCCTAACTGCCAAGGGTCATCGATAAAATACGCGGGAATGGGAACTCAAGCGCTGGAGAGAGAAATAAAAAAAATATTTCCCGAAAAAAAAATCTTAAGAATAGATAGTGATTCCGAAACTGCCAATATTGGAAAAAAAATAGCCGAAGCCGATATTCTCATTGGCACCCAATTCTTTATAAGAAATTATCTGATCCAAACCCAAGATGTCGGGCTCGTCGGAATTTTTTCGGCCGACACCCTACTCTACCGTCCCGATTTTAGATCCAGTGAAAAAACTTTCTCGTGGCTCAGGAGTATTATCAATTTCGCCCACAGTTTAAAAACTGTAATTATTATCCAGACTTTTTTCCCGAACAATTTTGTTATTCAGGGGGCGGCCGGGATTAAACCTGATGAATTTTACGGCGAAGAGCTTGACAACAGGTTAAACTTGAATTATCCCCCCTTTGGCTTTTTAGCCAAATTGTCCTACGCCGATAAAAATGCGGAAACCTGCCTTAAGGAAGCTTCAAATCTTTACGAAAAAATAAAAAATGGACTGGCTCCATTGGCTGAAATATCGGTTGACGAGAAACCAAGGCTTCAAAAAAATAAATTTTTTTGTAAAATTATTCTTAAATTCAGCGAAAGAAATAGAAGAGCAGTTAAGGATTTTCTCGAAGAAAATATTCCCGACGAATGGACTATTGACATTGACCCCGAATCATTACTATAATAAATTATTATGATTCTAAAAATAATTACCAATCCAAGCCCAATACTCCGTCAAAAGGCTGAAGAAATAAGAATCGAGGAAATAAGAAGCCCTGTACTTCAGAAGCTTATTTTTGATATAAAGGAAACGGTTATCCCTGCTGGCGGGATCGGTCTCGCCGCTCCGCAAGTTGGCCTGTCCTTAAGACTGATTGTTATCGCTCTCGATGACAAATTAATGGCTTTTGTAAATCCTAAAATCACCAAATTTTCCTGGAGAAAAGAATTTGACGAGGAGGGGTGTTTGTCCGTTCCGGGAAAATTCGGACCGGTCAAGAGATCGAAAATTATAAAAGTTGAAGCGTTTGATGAGCGCGGTAAATTACTTAAATTCAAGGCGAAGGATCTTTTTGCGAGGGTTATCCAACATGAGATAGACCATCTGGACGGAATTCTTTTTATTGATAAAGCCAAGAAAGTCGTAGTTGACAACGCGCCCCGCATTTAATCAGCAGTAAACCGTTAAATCATGAGCAAAAAAATAATATTCATGGGCAGCGGCGATTTTGCCGCTATAATTTTGGAAAAACTTTCCTCCTCCCCGTTCAGGCCGACGGCAGTTTTTACTCAGCCGGACAAACCCGTCGGGCGGAAACAGGTTCTCTCCCCTTCCCCAGCTAAGAAAATCGCCGCAAGCCTCGGCTTGAATTTTTTTGAACCTAAAAGTTTAAAAAACGAAGAGGCTATAAGATTAATAAAATCCTTGACGCCGGACATAATTATTGTTGCCGATTACGGAAAAATTATCCCTAAAAATATTTTAGATATCCCGAAATACGGGGCTCTGAACATCCATCCATCCGTTCTGCCAAAATACAGGGGGGCCACGCCAATTCAGTACACGATTCTCTCCGGCGATCAAAAAACGGGAGTTTCCGTAATTTTAATGGATGAACTGGTTGACCACGGCCCAATTGTTGCGACCGCGGATTATGAACCGGAAATATATAAAATCGGCCGCGTGGAGCTGACGAAAAAAATGGCTGATTTAGGCGCGGAATTGTTGATAAAAATTTTACCACGGTGGTTTTCCGGAGAAATAAAACCTGTACCGCAAAACGAGTCCGCCGCTACATACACTAAAATTTTGTCCAAAGAAGACGGAAAAATTAATTGGGAAAAATCCGTGAAAGAAATCGAAAGACAAGTAAGGGCTTTTGAGGATTGGCCTGGAACATGGACCGAGTGGCCGGAAGAAAATAAAAAGATAAAAATTTTTAGAGCAGAGATTGCGGATAACAGTACGGGCGGCGGGAAGCCTGGCAAAATTTTTATTGCCCGAAACGGCGAGATGGCAGTTGACTGCGGTACCGGAAGCTTATTGATAAAAGAATTACAACTTGAAGGAAAAAATAAAATAACCGGCAAGGAATTCTTACGAGGTTACCCGGAAATTGTTGGCGCCTTTTTAATTTAAAAATCGTCCGTATAACACAAAACCAGCTGAATAAACAGCTGGTTTTGTTATTTACCTCTTATCTTGCAAAATTAGCTCTACGCTTTTTGTTGCAGTCAAAGCAATAAACCGGTCGATCAGCGGCTGGCTTGAAAGGCAGCTCAGTGATCGCCACGCCACAATCCTGACATTTGAGGTTCATGTCGGAGACATTGAACATCTGGCGTTGTGGTCTGGGGCCGAAGCCACGGTCATCGTTATAGGCCATAAGTTTGGCTGAAGTATCGGTCATTTTAACTTACGACCTCTTTTGATGCTATCTCTAGGATCTATCGTTAAAATTGTCCTACTCTTCGTTCGTCTCCGTCAAAACGGAGACTTATTGAATTATGTCTATATTATACACTATTCTCCGGATTTGTCAATCCTCGGCGTGAAAAGATAAAAAACGGCGACAGTGAAATTCGCGTTTCAATATCGCCGCAGATGGGAAGGGTTTCTGGTCTCGGCCCTAACGCACGATCGAAAACTCGCTGAATCCCTGGCCACGGATGGTCACCTTGACGTTGCGTTGCTTGTAGCCGTTCTCGAAGTAGTAACCGCCCACACTCTCAGCCAAGAGCAACCCCAGTTTCGCGACATCCGCCGCCTCAATCTCGGAAGCGGTTGCCTCGTGGACAAAAATATCAATCTCTACCGGTCCATTCCTCGCGGGTTCCACCGCGGAATCCCGGGTAGTAAGGTCGATGTCTTCGTCGCTCTTAATGCCGAGCCAACCCATGTTCTTGAGGACCCCCTTGATCCTGCGAAGAAAGTAGGGATGAACCCGAGCGCGATCTCCTTCATTCCTGACCGCCAATTGCAATTTTCCCATTTTATCCTCCCTCTCTCGCCTCGCCACACCTTATGGCAAGCTTTGCTTATTTTAGATTAAATACGAAAAATGTCAAGATAAAAAAAGAGCGGCAAAGACTTTCGTCAACGCCGCTCAATGAACAACCGCTCTGGACGTTTCCGTCCGTTGCGGATTGCTTTCCCGCCCCTTCTCCTTACGGAGTGTTTTCCTTGGCTGGAGAAAAACCGCCGTTGCCGGCCAGGGGCAAGCCGAGTTTGCTGGTTTTCTATTCGGCTCCGGACTCGGGGCAGAGCCTACAGGAGGTGTGGGCTTGGCGGCCGGAAGGGAAGAAGTGCGCCACCGCCGAACCCGGATGAGCCAGCTACATCCCCACGGAACAAAGGCGCACTCCTGCGTCCCCAACGGGATTTGAACCCGTGCTTCTGACAGCAACGACCAGAGTCCTGACCGCTAGACAATGGGGACTTCGCGGCTATTTATTGCCGCGATTTACGGGTTTCTTCCCTGCGGTTGTTGGCGACTGAAGATCCAGACGAAAAATTCCCGGATATTCCGCCAGAGGAAGACGAGAACCGAACGCACAATCCGCCAGGCCGTCCGCCAGAACCAGTGCCAGATGGCAGTGATTGCCTTCTTGGCCTGCTGACCCATCCAGCGAAACGCCCGGGCCTTGCCGGTCAGGATGATGCTCGCCCCTTCGAAAGCGATGAGAAAGAGAATAATTCCGCCGATCAGGCTGGACATTTTGTCCATTTCTAACCTCCCTTACCCATTTTAGGGTACTATAAAATATATCAAAGATTTACGGTTTTGTCAATATCAAAACCGCTCTTTTTGGGGCGGCTTTGTTGATTTACTCTTTTAATTTAGCAAAAAATGTACTGCACAAAATTACATACCCGATACCTAAAGGATGATTCAAGTATGGACTGAAAAAATTCGTTGCCAAGAGGGCGGCAATTCCGAGCATTAGGCCAAAAGGCATAAAGTCCCCTTCCCGGCCCAAAGACCAGCCAGAACGCCAAATTTTAACGATTAAAAGCATATAAACAACGAGTCCGGCCAAGCCAATTTTAAGCAGGATATCCAAATAGCCCCATTCAAAAGCATAGGTGGTAAATTGTCCGTCCGGGCTCAATTGTACGGCCCGCGGGTCGCTGCTTTTATAAGTGACGGTTGTCCCGAAACCTGAACCGACAATCGGATGTTTAATAATTGCTCTGCCGAGCGGCGGAAGAAGATCCCAGCGGCTCCGGACAGCTGCTTCGCTTAAATCGGTCAGGCGGTCGGAGAACATTGAGGTCAGGGAGATTTTGCCGGGCGTAGGATAAGGAAATTTTACCGTGATAAAAATCGCAGCAGCCGAAATCACGAGTATTGCTAAGCCGCAAAGCCCTATTTTAAAAATTTTACCGAAAGAAAATTTTCTGATAATTAAAAATACTAAAAGAGTCAAAAGACCAAAAACCAGACCGAACCAGAAACTTCGGGAGAAGCTGACAAGGATTGATGCAAGGCATCCGGCAATGAGTAGCCAGTAGTTGGCAAGGAGCTTTCTGCTTTTATCTTTTTGCCAAATGAGCAACGCGGAAAAAATAAACAGGCCGATTAAAACATAAATCTGCGATTGAAAAAAGATCCGGTAAAAACCGCTGTCCATTAAAGTGATCTCCCCTATCAAAAACTGCCGGAGCCAACGGTAAAGCGGATACATGGCGACTTCCAGGCCGTGGGAAAAAATATAAAGCAGGAAAAATGTTTTTAAAACAATAAGAGTAACTGAAGCCGTGAAAATCTGCATTACGTTTTCAATTTGCTCGCGCGACTTGATGGTATCGGCAAAAAGAAAAATCGCGCCGAAATACAGCCAGGCGTTAAAATCAAAAAAGACGTTTTGGAAGGAATTGCCGCGGATAATTCCCCAAACAAATCCCCAGACAATAAAGGCAAACAAAATCCACCACCATTTATTCAAGTTAAATTTAAAATCCCGTTTTTCAATTCTCCGGTACAGGCAAACCGCCATTACAACTAAAAATAAGGCAATGCGCAAAGAAACGGAAACGCTACCGACATCAAAATAAAATAAATACCCCTTAGAGCCGATAAACAATTCCGCCAGCAAAATATAAAGCCCATAATCAAGTTTTTCTAAAGTTAAAACCAGGGTTAGGCCGAGAATAACAAAAAATGTCACCTTATTAAAAAACGGGAAAAAGTACGCGACAAACGACAATATTAGGGCAAAAGAAAAGAAAAGCAGTGAAGTTTTAAAATATTTTCCAAAGAGGTTCATAACTCTTGACAATTTACGATTTTATTGATAGATTATAGCGTAGCCTGGACAATCTCGTTTGGGCTAAAAAGGAGGGTGTAAGGGATGAATTCCCGACTGGAGAGACTCAAGGTTACAATCGAGAAGTGCGAGAAGATCGAGGAGATCTTCACCCGGCAGCACGTCCGCGGAACGGAGCCAAAACACTACGACGACGTGATCGCCGGTTTCGACGCTCCAGCGCGAAGCGGTTTTCTCTTGGGGTGGGATCTCGTGGTCAAGGGTTCGGCCGGCCACAGAGAAGACCTCCTGGGGCGAGAACCGACCTGCATCGAGATTTCTCTCTCCGGCGGGGAGCGGGGCGACCGGCTGATCATCATCTCCTACCTCCCAGAGACCCGCGGCTGGACGGTCGAAGGATCGACCGATATCGGTCTGGACGGGACTCCGGCCGTCCGAAATCTCGCTGCCGACTGCCGTCTTTCGGCCGGCGAGACGCGCCAAATCGGCGAGGACGAGGCGATGAAGATCATCGCCACTATCTGCGCTTTCTACAGGGCGCAGCCGGTCTAGCTAGACCGCGACCGACGGAGGAACAAACTATCGCCGACTTTTGAAGCGCAAGCTGATTAAGTCGGCTCTTTTTTTACAAAAATTTGCGCCAGCCAGGCAAGTAACAGACTAAATGGCCGGAGAATCTGAATAGCAAACCACTCCCCTTTTGTTCCGTGTTTCTTGAAATAATATGACAAGCTGCGATTAAAATCTTTTTGTTTTTTAAGACCCATTGCCTGTTTGAAACTTTGGCCAAAGTGATGAATAATTTTCGCTTCCGGTGTGTAAAAAATTTTATAACCGGAAGATTTTGCCCGTTTGCAGAAATCAACTTCCTCAAACCAAATCCAAAATTTTTCATCGAGCAATCCGATTTTATTTATCACCTCGCGCCGGATCATCAAAAAAGCGCCCATCACCTGGTCAACTTCCTGAGTTTTTTCATAATCAAAATCCTGAACCAAATATTTATACATGGTTTTTGAGTGCGGAAATAAATGGTGGATTTTCAATAAAATAAAAAGCTGCGAAGCCAAATCGGGAAAAGCCCGGACCGACGGCTGGAGCGATAAATCGGGATTCAGTAGTTTACACCCGGCAATGCCATAATTTTGGTTGGCATCCATAAACCGCACCATCTTTTCCAGCGCATTTTCCAAAATTTCCGTGTCAGGATTTAAAAGTAAAACATATCTGCCGCGGGCTTTTTTTATTGCCAAATTATTTCCTTTGGCAAAACCTAAATTTTCCGTGCTGGCCGTTAGATCAATCTGGGAAAATTTTCCCCGCACCATTTCCACACTGTCGTCGCCCGAGGCGTTATCCACGACAAAAACTTCAAAAGAAATATTTTTTGTTTGTTCAAAAATAGCTTGGATACATTTCTCCAGCAAATCTTTTACTTTCCAGTTAACAATAATAATTGATAAGTCCATATTATAAACGGTGTTTTTCTTTAATGATCTTCAGCGCTTCTTGGTATTTTTTTACTTCCCCTGGCATCCAGCCGAGCCGTTTCCAAGGAATTTTATATACAAATGATGGCAGCCAGCGGGAAATACCGGTTTTCCGCGGTTTAACCGTAAAAAGAAATTCCGGAATCCAGACTCCGGCATGATTCTGCTCCAACATCTGCAACCATAAATCCCAATCCTGAAATTTTTTCAATTTTTCATCCCAACCGGGAAAATGGGCGCGGCGAATGAGAGTGGTCGAGGTAATATAATTCATTTTCCTAAGAGCCTTGGCGTCAAACTCGTGAAGACCAAATTTTTTTTTACCCCACATAAAAGACGAGTAGGCGTAAGAGACTTCGGGATTTTTTTTAAGCGCTTCAAACATTTTAGCTAGCATTTCCGGTTTTGCATCAACATCGGCATCGCAAAAAATTACAAACTCGCCAGTTGATTCCCCAAATCCCCTATTCCGGGCCGCCGGTGCGCCGAGATTTTCCTGGTTGATAATCTTTATCCGGTCTTTATATTTTTCCAAAACTTCGGCCGTGTTATCGGTTGAGCCATCGTTTACAACAATAATCTCGAAGTCTTTAAATGTCTGACTAAACAACGATAAAAGACACGTTTCAATCGTGTCTCCGTGCTGGTAACTAGGTATAATTACGCTTATTTTAGCCATACTATTTTGTTTATTATAGCCGATTTCGCTCTTGAAAACAAGGTTTTGGCTGATGGCGGTTTAGTGCTATAATAAATCAGCGAGGAGGAAGCAAATGCCAAAAATTGAGGAGGGTTGGCAAAACGGTTTTCCTATTCAGCGCGGTGATTACGATCATCCGCCCTGCGCTCTTGACGATAAAGGCCATTGCGGTAAGGAAATTCCGGGAGAAAACGACCCACTCTACGACGAACGGGATGGATTACCAAAATCGCGGAAACACGTAATGCACGACAAGGAAAAGGAGGAAGGGTGATCTACCGAGAACAAGTCAAAGTTGTCTTGCGCGCTACTGGCGGCTGCGGTTATCATGAAGAAACCGTAATCAGCTTTCGTGTTGAAGCCGCTAGTATCGAAGAGGCTAAACACAAAGTAGAAAAAGATTGGGCCGGAATGGCCGCAGCTTGGCACGAACAGGAGGGATGCAATTGTAGTGGCATCCTTGAAACCGTTTTCCGTTGGGACGAGTAGACCACACTGATGGCGTTAGGTGTGGTCTTTTTTTATTTTATAAAAAAGATCCACCAAGGCATGGACCAAAAGTGGATCAACGGAATAAGTATGCGGTTGTACCATTCGCGGTTTACTTTACAGGGTAGAACTCCACGTTGTCGCCGCTGATTTCCGCGTAGAACATGCTGACCGTGACTCCGGGAAACCGTTCGAGCAAGACGCCGCGCGCGATTTTCAGGTCTTCGACTTGCACCGCCTTCTCTTCAGCCGGACTCTTAAAAACCGCCGATCCGCCGTAGGCTCCGCAATCACGGTGGGCGATAAGAACGAGCTCCTTGGCGTGGTGCAGGACAATTGACACCTTCTCGATAGCTCCGAGAAAAATTTCCTTAGTTGCTTCGTTGGCCAGAACTTTCGGTCCCCCCGGATGGACATACTGGTCGAATTCGTCGAAGCCGAGTTCCCGGCTGATGAATTGTTCATGCTGAGTTCGAAACCGCGGATCGAGACAGTAGATGACGGCCGCGGGAACGTGGTGAAAATTTTTGAACGGATACTGCTGCATATTTTTATCCTCCTCCTAACCCCTCCCTCGCCATTCCCTCGAAAAAATTCAAGAGAATGGATCGTGAGGCGTTGGAAGAGTCGTATTAATGTTTTTTTAATTTTACTCCTCAATTCTGATACTCGGCGCAGTTCTTGCCCGGCTTCGCTTCCGCGCTACCTTCAGCCTTGCCAATTCCCGCTCGAGGCCAGCCATGGCGTCGGCGTATTTTTCCGCATCGATATGTTTTTCTTCAAGAATTTTTTGGGCTCGTTCGCGGGCTTTTAAAATTTCTTCTTCAACCAATTCTTCAGCCTTTTCCGCGGTATCAGCCAAAACCAAAACTTTATCCGGGGTAATTTCGATAAATCCACCCGAGCAGGACATGGCAATTTCCTCTCCGCTTTTTTTTACCAAAAGCTCTCCCGGGCGCAAGACGGCGATCAGGGGAATATGGTTTGGTAAAACCGTAATTTCTCCTTCGGCGGTAGGAATTGTCACCTGGTCAATTTCCTCTTTTAAAACCACCCGTTCGGGAGTAATGATTTCAAATTTTAATTTTGAAGCCATAATATGGCAAAAGCTAATTTTTAAGCTGTCACTTCTTCGATACCGCCCTTCATATAAAATGACTGTTCCGGCTTGTCGTCGTGTTTACCTTCCAAAATTTCTTTAAAACTTTGGATTGTCGCTTTCAGAGATACATATTTACCCGGCGTACCCGTAAATGTTTCAGCAACAGAGAATGGCTGAGATAAAAATTTCTGAATTTTTCTGGCGCGTGACACGGTTAATTTGTCTTCTTCCGACAATTCTTCCATGCCCAGAATAGCAATGATATCTTGCAAATCTTTGTAACGCTGCAAAACTTTTTGTACTTGGCGGGCAACATTATAGTGCTCTTCACCGACAATTTTAGGATCCAAAATAGTCGAAGTAGAATCTAGCGGATCCACGGCCGGATAAATGCCAAGTTCGGTCAAGGCACGATTAAGCACCACAGTTGAATCAAGATGACCAAAGGTGGTGGCCGGGGCCGGATCAGTCAGATCGTCTGCGGGAACATAAACAGCTTGCACGGAAGTTACCGAACCCTGATTAGTAGAAGTAATTCTTTCTTGAAGTTCACCCATTTCGGTAGCTAATGTCGGCTGATAACCAACGGCTGAAGGAATGCGACCCAAAAGAGCTGAAACTTCTGATCCAGCCTGTGTAAAACGGAAAATATTATCGATGAAAAGCAACACGTCTTGTTTTTCTTCATCACGGAAATATTCCGCCATGGAAAGTGCGGACAACGCGACGCGTTGGCGGGATCCTGGCGGTTCATTCATTTGTCCGAACACCATGGCGAGTTTGTCCAAAACACCGGATTCTTTCATTTCATGATAGAGATCGTTTCCTTCGCGAGTTCGCTCGCCTACTCCGGCAAACACAGAAACACCGCCATGTGCTTTGGCAATGTTATTGATAAGCTCCTGAATAACCACGGTCTTTCCCACGCCGGCTCCACCGAACAATCCGACCTTACCGCCTCTTAGAATTGGACAAATTAAATCAATAACTTTAATTCCAGTTTCCAAAATTTCATTTTTGGTCGACTGATCGGTAAATTTCGGAGATGGACGATGAATCGGGTATCGTTTTTTTGATTTGAATTCTTCGAGTCCATCAATTGGTTCGCCCAAAAGATTAAACACTCTACCGAGCGTTTCTTTTCCGACTGGCACGGAAATTGGCGCCTCTGTATCAATCGCTTCCATTTGCCGCCGCAAACCGTCCGTCACGCCCATAGCTACGGCGCGAACCAAATTTCCGCCAAGATGCTGCTGGACCTCAAGAACAAGTTTTTCTCCATCTCCCCTTTTTATTTCCAAGGCGTTGTAAATTTGTGGAATTTTTTCTTTAAATTCCAAGTCCACAACCGGACCGATAATTTGTTTGACAATTCCTTTGTTCATATTTTTATAGAATTTATAAATTAATTAATGTTATTCCAAGGCTGCCTTACCGCTCACAATTTCCATTATTTCTTTTGTGATAGCAGACTGGCGAACTTGGTTATAAGTTAAAGTTAAGTCAAAAATCATGTCTTCCGCCGAATCCGAGGCATTTTTCATCGCAACCATTCTCGCAGAGTGTTCTGACGCATTTGATTCTAAAACTGCCTGAAAAATTTGTATTTCCGCCATTTTGGGCAACATATATTCCAAAACTTGATCGGGCGAAGGTTCAAAAATAAATTCGTGTTCCTTTTCTTCATTTTTTTCTGGTATTTTTTCTTTACTCACTTTTCCCAAATCCGGATCTCGTTCTCGGGAAAAAGGCAAAAGTTTTAAAATTCTCGGCCGCTGGGAAATAGTAGAAATAAAATCGGTGTAAGCAAGATAAACTTCGTCGTATGTTCCCGCGGAAAAATCGTCAATCACTATTTTTGCGACAGCTCTGATTTCCGCAAGCCGCGTCACACCGCTCAAATTAGTAAAATCAGCCACGAGTTTCATCTTATGGCGAGCTGCAAAATCCCTGCTCTTTTTTCCTACGGTTATAAACTCTATTTCAATCCCCTTTTCCGTCAAACTTCTGGAAAATTCCGCGATTTTTTTTATAATTTGCGCGTTGAATCCTCCGCAAAGACCGCGATCAGAAGCGACAAGAACCACACAAACTTTTTTAACTTTATCTTTTTTAGTAAGAAAAGAATGAAGTTTGGAATCTGTTTTCCCCGCTAAATCGGAAATCAAAGACCAGGCCCGGTTGGCGTAAGCGCGTGTCGCGAGTGTCGCCTGCTGGGCTTTTCTCATTTTTGAAGCCGCCACCATTTCCATCGCCTTGGTAATTTTTTTGGTATTGGTAATGGATTTGATGCGTCTTCTTATAATTTTTGTGGAAACGGCCATTTATTTCTAACTAAGTTAAACGTTAAATAAATTTCAACATTAAATACTGCTCTTGAAATCCGTGATAGTTGTTTTTAATTTTTCCTCAATCTCCGGCTTTAATTCTTTTTCTTTTGCGATCGCCGCCAAAACTCCTGTCGATTCCGATTTCAAATACGCGTGAAATTTATCTTCCCACTCTTTCAATTTTTCAACTGGCACATCATCCAGATAACCGTTGATGCCGGCGTAAAGAATTGCGACCTGATTTTCCATTGGCATCGGAACATACTGACCTTGTTTTAAAACTTCAGTTAATCTCCTGCCTCGCTCAATTTGTTTTCTTGTAGCTTCGTCGAGATCAGAGGCAAATTGGGCAAAAGCTTCGAGCTCACGGAATTGCGCCAATTCCAGACGTAAACGGCCGGCAACTTTTTTCATGGCTTTTGTCTGAGCGGCAGAACCGACACGGGAAACAGAAAGGCCGACGTTTAAGGCCGGACGAATACCTTTGTAAAATAAATCCGATTCCAAATAAATCTGGCCGTCGGTAATGGAAATGACATTTGTTGGAATGTAAGCGGAAACATCGCCGGCTTGAGTTTCAATAATAGGCAGCGCGGTCAGTGATCCGCCGCCCAAATCAGGATTCATTTTTGCGGCGCGTTCAAGCAAACGAGAATGCAGATAAAAAATGTCGCCGGGATAAGCTTCGCGTCCCGGAGGCCGGCGTAAGAGCAACGAAATTTGCCGGTATGCCACGGCGTGCTTGGAAAGATCATCATAAATCACAAGCGCATCTTTCCCCTGATCCATAAAATATTCTCCCATGGCGCAGCCGGCATAAGGAGCTATAAAAGAAAGCGAAGCCGGGTCGGAAGCGCCAGCGGCTACGACAATTGTGTGTTCCATTGCTCCAAACTCTTCTAATTTTGCCACCATCTTTGCAATTTTTGATTCTTTCTGGCCAACTGCTACATAAATACAAACGCAATTTTTTCCTTTTTGATTAATAATAGTATCAATCACGAGCGCGGTTTTGCCTGTCTGGCGGTCTCCTATAATAAGCTCCCTTTGCCCGCGGCCGATTGGAATCATGGAATCAATGGCTTTGATACCAGTTTGAAGAGGGGTTGCAACTTTTTGTCTTGCAATAACGCCTGGCGCGATTTTTTCAATTGGATAAAGTTTATTTTCTTTGATAGCGCCCTTACCATCCTTGGGCTGACCAAGGGGGTCGACGACTCTGCCGACAAGATTTTCTCCGACGGGAACGGACAAGATCCTACCCGAGCTTTTAACGGTATCGCCCTCTTTAATATGAGTGTATTCGCCCAAAATCATAGCGCCGATAATATCCTCTTCGAGGTTCAGGGCAACTCCAAGAACCGATTCACCATCTTTGTCTTTATTTAAAAATTCAAGCATTTCTCCAGCCATACAATCCGATAAACCCGAAACCCTCGCGATGCCGTCTCCTATTTCCGCGACCCTTCCGACTTTTTCGGTATTAGTCGCTATTTTAGCTTCGGCAATCTGTTTCTTAAGATTTTCAATAATAAAGTTTACTTCCGACATAAAATTAAAACTGTTTAGTAAGTAAATTATTTTTCAAAATTTTAAATTTATTTTTTAAACTTGCATCAAAAACCGTGTCTTCGCATTCAAGAATAAAGCCGCCTATCAAATCCGATTCTGTTTTTTTCTCAACGCTTGCCGTCTTGAACTTTTTCCTTAAAAGATCAGGCGCTTCTTTTTTTAACACTTCTATCAAATCTTCTTTCATCGGCTGAGCCGACCTTATTGTCAAATTAGCGATCCCCTCTTTTTGATTGGCATATTTAATAAAATTTTCTATAATTTGGGGAGCGAATCTTAGTGCATTATTTCTCGACAGAAGACTCACAAAATTACGCAAAACAGCCTTGGCTTTTTCGCCGGAAAGATCTTTGGTCGCCTCATACAACGATATTGCGTACTGTTTTGGTTTTATCTTCATAAAACTATTTTTTATCCGCCTCTCTGAGGCTTTCCTCTATTAATTTTTGCTGCATTTTCCCGTCAAAAGATTTCCCTACGACTTTTTCGGCTACCGCTAAAACCAAAATTGCTGCCTCCTTTTTAACTTCAACCATCATCTTGTCCTTCTCTTGGATTATTTGGTTTTTTGCGGCGGTAATCAGTTTTTCAACCTCGGCTTTCGTTTTAGTTTTTATTTCCTGTCCCGAAGCCTCGGCTACTCTTTGCGCTTCCTCAACTATAGCCATCGCTTCTTGTTTTGCTTTTTTTATTTCCCTATCGTGCAATTCCTTAGTTTTTTCCAATTCTTCACCTATTTTTTCCGCGTCGCGAAGACCTTTCTCTATTTTTTCCCTGCGATTTTCAAGAAAATTTATAACTGGTTTGTATAGAAATTTGTATAAAACAAAAAATAAAATAAGAAAATTTATAAGTTGGGCGACGAGTAAACGCCAGTCAATACCTAGTTTTTGTAATAATTCCATAATTTTTTTATTAGTTCAAAGTTTTCAACCCACGACATTTATTAGGGCCGCGGGCTGTGAACCGTAAACTAAACGAACTTGATAATCAGGGCAACAACCAAGGCGTAAATCGCGATAGCTTCAGTAAAGGCAATTGCTAAAATCATGGCTGTTTGCACTTTTGAAGCGGCTTCCGGGTTACGACTGATTGATTCCATAGCCTTGCCCGCCAGCTTACCAATAGCCATGGCTGGACCAAAGGCGCCTACGGCAATCGCGAATGCCGCAGCGATAGCTTTAACCGCGTCCAGATTGCCAAGCAATCCTTCGGCGACTGCTTTTGTTTCTTCCATAAATTTATTCGACAGCTATCCGCTTTCGACGGAAATATTTTATTTAACGTCGGCGATTGACTGTCGTTATTTTAATTTTTTATAATTTAATGCGCTTCGTGCTCGGTAACCGCCATTTTCAAAAATACCAAAGTCAGCATCGAAAAAACCAGAGCCTGCACAAATCCGACAAAAATTTCCAGAAATAAGAAAGGCAGCGGGACTACATACGGGATCAGGAAACTCACTACCGCCAAAAGAACTTCTCCGGCGAAAATATTTCCAAAAAGACGGAAAGAGAAGGATATGAATTTTGCCAGTTCGGCCACAAGTTCTAAAACTCCGGCGAAAAAATAAATAAAACCATAGAAGGAGGGCACAGGCAAAAAACCGTACTCTATCCTGAACAATCCTCCGAAAGGTAAAAATTTCTTCCAATATTTAAAAAAACCTATTGTTGCTATACCGAAAATCTGGACGGAAAAAACTGAAAATATTGCAATAGCCAGCGTAACATTCAGATCGGCCGACGCCGAACGAATAAAAGGAACTAAAACTTTTTCGCCATGCAGCTCCTCCCAAATTCCAATTGTTCCGAGGCCGGGCACAATCTCCACCCAGTTGGAGAGAATAACGAAAATAAAAATAGTAAAGACGACCGGAAAAAATCTTTTTGCTTGTTTACGGTCATGGGTAATGGTTTCTATGAAACCGAGAGCGCCTTCTATGACCGTTTCGGCTACGTTCTGAAGACCTCGAGGTATTTCCTTCAAGTTTCTTCTGACCAAAAAAGCAACAACGACCAATAAAAAGACAATAATCCAAGCAACAAGCAGTGTGTTTGTTATAGGAAAAGTCCCGATATGGAAAATTGGCTCTGCAGCCAAGGAAATGTTCATATATTAATCCTGTTTTTCTTTATTCTCCGAATCATCCATAATCGTTATAGTTTTTTTGTATACTAAAATGGTGGAAACAACCAGAGACAGAATGACGCCAGTTAAAAGAAACCATGGCGAAGTCCCAATTTTTTTATCAATTAATCTGCCCAGAAGCGCCAGGAGAACCAATGGTATAGCTATGGAATATCCGAGCTGCCAAGCCAGCGAAAGGGCGGACCAAGTTCCCTCTTTCTTAGGTGTAATTTTTTGAGCGTCATTTTTATCCATAAACCGCCAAAAGAACCTTGAACCGCGTCACCAATAAGGGCGGCTGAAGGTTTTATCCACATACTTAATTAATTAAGATATTTTAGATGATTTTCTAAAAACAGTCAACCCTGCCAAATTTTCTATAAAAAAGGCCTACCTTTCCCTCTTAGGTAAGCCGACTATTTTTGATCTTAAACCGTATCTCCAATCATCTGGCCGCAGCCGCTTCCGATCGGGGTTCCCTTGGAGAGGAAATACTTCACGGCGTAGCCCCGCCCCTCGAGTACCTTGCGGAATCTGCTCCGCGCTTTCCTCGAAGACGGTTTCATGTCCGATCCCTTAAGCGGGTTGAGCTGCGAAAGCTTGACATAGAAGTGCTTCGGGTCAAGCAGCGCCGCTAGTTCTTCGGCCTGCTTGCGGGCGTCGTTTTTGCCCTGGACCAAGACGTAATTCACGCATACTTTGTTTGGTGTTGACTGATCACGTCCGGTCACCTCCGCATATTTCCGAGCCAGCTCAATCGTCTCTTTGAGCGGTCCGCGAACCGGAACGAACCGCGAGCGTAGCTCGTCCGTCGGAGCATGCAGTGAAAGTTGGAGAGTAGCCCACGGTCCGAAACCCTCCTCCGCCAACTTCCTAAGGCCGGGAAGAAGCCCGACAGTGGAAATGGTAAAGGAAATCCTCTCCTTGAAAGTTTCGCGGAGAGTTTTCGTGGCTTTCACCACGGCGCCGTAGTTAGACATCGTCTCGCCTTCTCCCATATATGTGATATGGAAAGGCTTCCGGTCATTCAGAACTTCCTGGCCGAAAGGGCTCCGTCCAAGAGTCTTCCTGACCTGTCCGACGATTTCTTCGGCCGTGAGATTGCGGCCGAATTTCACGCGGCCGGTCGCGCAGAAACGGCAGCCGATAGTGCAGCCTACCTGCACGGAAACGCAGATAACGTGCTGCACATCACGATAGGTCAGTTTCAACGCGACAGTTTCGATCAGCTGATTGTCCTGAAGAGCGAAAACGAATTTTTCCGCTCCCAAGCTGACAGCCCTTGCCACGAGTCGGAGCGAATCGTGAGGCAGTCTGCGGAAAGCGCGATCGATCCCTAGCCTTTCCTTCCTCTGGATGATTGTCCAAAAGTAGCTGAAAGGAGGAAAGGGGCCCGTGATGAATTCAATCATTCCGCCCATGGCCGCTTCGCGGAGCCAAGGAATTTTTCCGTCCTCTGCGAGGACGAAAATGTCGGCTCGCCGATTTTTTTCCCGCAATTCCCCGATGATGGCCATACTTTCGGGAGAGAGTGAATCTTTATCAGCGAGAATCACGTTTGCGTCAAGCTTGCCGCCTTCAGCGATTCTCCGAAGCTCCTCTTCGTTCCCGATCGTCTGTACTTCATAGCCCTTGCGCTCAAACAATCCGACGAGACCGGTCGCGCGCCGGCTATGTGTGATGATTACGCATTTCTGCGTAGTCCTAGCCCTACTCATGATTGCTCTCCGACTGAGAAACATGGGGTCAGGACAACCCACAACCGACCCCCACCTAAGTAGCCTGTCTCGCGACCCGTCAAAGGTGGCGGGACAGACTACTTAGCTTCCGTTTAATTTTATAAAGAACTTGACCTTTTATCTTGATACTTAAAATCTTAACTGTCAACCTTCAACAAAATCAACCTTGTTATCCGGCAGATGAACCGTGAATTGGCTTCCAACATTCAATTTACTCCGCACATCGATATACCCGCCGTGAGCCTCGGCGATTGATTTACAAATAGCAAGCCCCAAACCGCTGCCGCCAATAGATTCCCTGGTGCGAACCTTGTCAACGCGATAAAATCTCTCGAAAACGAAAGGAGCTTCCTCTTCGGGAATTCCTATCCCGTTATCTTCCACTGTAACCCTAGTTTCTCGGGCGTCTGTCTCCGCCTTAATCTTTACCCACCCGTTTTCCTTGCCGTATTTTATGGCATTAGAAACGAGGTTTAGGAGCATCTTTAAAAATTTATTTTCATCAATCAAAACATTTATCCTGTCTCCGGCCGCGGCCGATTCTATTTTTATATTTTTTTCTTTAGCTAGAATTTCCATTGACTGAACCGCGGTCTTGATCAAATTTTCCAAATTAACGGTTGTTTTTTTTAAATTAAGCTTTCCCGCTCCCGCGTGAGTAAGAATCATCAAGTCGGCTAAAATTCCCGACATATGCCCGACCTCTTCATCGATTACTTTCAGTGTTTCTCTCAATTCCTTCCCTGTTGCCTTTTCGTCCCATAAAGCTATATCCAGATTACCCTTGATTATTGTGAGAGGAGTCCGAAGCTCGTGCGAAGCATCGGCTATAAACTGGGATTTCAACTCAACGGCCTTCGCTAATTTATGATTGGCTACCTCCAATTCCCCGGTTCTTAAACGGACTTTTTCTTCCAGGGTTTTATTCAGATCCTTGACTTCTTCGTAAAGTTGGCTGTTTACGATGGCGATAGCTGCGTTGTTAGCCAGGGTAGTCATCAATTCCATATCCGTATCCTTGAATCTTTCAACTTCGTCGCTGTCTATTTTTATTACCCCTATAACTTTTTTATCTAATAAAATCGGCACGGCTAATTCCGATCTCACGCTCTCCATTTCCGGCTGACCTATGTAATATGGATCGTTTTTTACGTCGTTGCTGCAATACGGCTGCTTGATAAACGCGGCATGCCCCGAAAGACCCTGCCCTATTTTTATTTTTATTTTTTGCCAGCCGGGCGGCATATTGTACGCTTCCTTGAGGGTAAGCTCGTTTTCATTTTCAAGCAGCAAAATCGCACCACTGACAGCGTTGGTCAGTTTTACGGCATTTCTTAAAATCAGCCAGAGAACTTCTCCGAGATTCAAGACGGAGTTGATCGCTCTCGAAACCTGATTAATCAGATAAAGTTGCCTCGCTTGATTCTTGACTGCCTCCATGGCGTAAAACGCCTCGGTATTGTCCTGAGCGATTGAAATTGCACCCTCAATATTTCCATTTTTATCTTTAAGGGGAACTGCGTAGATATCTATATATTTAGCCAGCTTATCGGAAGAAGCCTGATAATGACAATTATAATGCCTGAAGGCGATGCCATGCTCCAGGAGATTTTTGTATTTTTCGTGCAGTTCGTTTGATTTTTTGACAAAAGAAAAATCAAAAATTTTTTTGCCGGTTCTTCCGGTCGGAGGTTTCTCGGCCAGAATATAAAAATACGGATTTACCGAAACGACTCCCCCGCCTTTGTCGAGGGTAACAATACTTACCGGAACATTTTCTATTATTTTTTCGTAAAATTCACTTATTCTGTCCCCCTCTTCTTTTATTTTTTGCAATTCTTTTTCCGTTTGCAGCCGCCTCCTCATAGCTAGTCTTCCCTTGCAATAAAGAAGCGAACTCAGGATGAGCGTCAAGACAGACAAGCCAACCCAGAAATGATTGATGAAAGTTAGAAAAGGAACCTGCCGGCCAAAAACTTCCAAATTCTCCCAGGCGATAAATTCATTTTCCGCATAAAGTTCCAGAAAATAAAATATTCCCAAAACCCAGCCAACGCTGCTTAAAAGATAAAAGAGCCAGTAGTCGCTAAAATGCGTCCTGGTTCTATCAAAAATATTCTTGCAGGAATTCTGCAAATCAATTTTAGGCCAAGGTTTCATCTGACCTTGTCGTTATCTTCGGATGCCAAAACATTATTTAACATCCTGAATTATTTTATAGCCTACGTTTCTGACCGTTTTGAGCAATTGGAGGGAGCGACCGCCATCGACTTTTTTGCGAAGGTTGCTCACCGATACGTCAATAACATTGCTGCTATCAACAAAATTATATCCCCAGATGTGTTCGCCGATCATTGTTCTTGTACAAACCTGCCCCGGACGACGCATAAAGTAATCAAGCAAACGATATTCTTTACTCGTTAAGGGCACAGCTTCGCCGGCCCTTGTCACTTCGTGAGTAGCCGGATCCAAAATCAAATCTGAAATTTGTAAAACCGATCTTTTGACGGTTTTTTCCCGACGCAGAAGAGCCCTGATTCTGGCCAGAAGTTCTCCAAAAGCGAACGGTTTAACAACATAATCATCAGCGCCTTGGTCAAGCCCGCGGATACGATCTTCAATCGTGTCTCTGGCAGTAAGCATTATGATGGGTGCGTCTATTTTTCTTTCTCTAATCTCTTTGCAGACTTCAATCCCGTCTTTTTTTGGTAACATCAGATCCAAAATAATCAGGTCGTAATCATTAACCCCGACTTTTTTCAAGGCTTCTTCTCCGTCATAAGCCACGTCAACGGTATAATGCTCCATCTCAAGGCCCCTTTGAATGAAGCGGGTGATTTTGTATTCGTCTTCGACTACTAGGATGGTCATATTTTTCTCCTTTTTGTGAATTTTTGCTTCACAATAGTTTTTTAAAATTTATTTAATTCAAGAGGAAAAACCTATCTTCTATTAATATTATATTATGAAAAGATTACGATAAAATTAAGTTATAACTTTCCTCTTATCTTAAGCCCGCCTAATGAATAAGTCAATCCCCTCCCTAATTTAAAACCCCGGCTTTACCGGGGCTTGTCCATTCCATGCTTAATTTTTCTAAAAAGTTCAAAAGCGTTTTTTGTTGTTTCACCGACAATTTCCTCGTAAGAAATTCCCTTCACCCTCGCAACCTCACGAGCAACATATTCCACGTACAGCGGCTCGTTACGCCCTCCGCGGTATGGTTCGGGTGTAAGATACGGGCAATCTGTTTCTACCATAACCTTGTTGGGGGGTACCTTTTCTAAAACTCCGCTGTTGTAATTGGAAAAAGTTATAACTCCGGTAAAAGAGAGCAAGAAACCAAGATTGAGATAACGTCTTGCCTCATCCCAGTTTCCGGAAAAACAGTGCATTACTCCCTTGGCGTCAAAACCGACCGACTTACGATTAAAATTTTCCAGAAGATCGATCATATCGGCATGGGCTTCGCGGCAATGAACAATAAGCGGCAGCCTTGTTGTCTCTGAAAGTCCTATAAATTTACCCAGAAGCTCTTTTTGCAAATTTTTTATTTCGTCGGGAGTTCTAACCCGTTTGTCCTGCATCGCGCCGCCGGCGCCTTCCGGCCTGGCCGTTGTCGGCAGACGGTAATAATCCAGACCTACCTCGCCAAGGGCAATAACTTTCGAATGAGCCGCTAGTTTTTCATATTCACCGATATTAAAATCTTCATCCAAAACGTGAATGGGGTGTAAGCCGACCGCCGCCCAAACACCATCGGGAAATTCTTCGGCAATTTCCACGGCCTTTTTACTGGTTTCTAGATTACTGCCGACGTTAATTATATTAATCCCGGCATCAAGCGCTCTTTTTGCCGTTTCCCGCCAGTCGCTTTCAAATGCTTCAAAATTAAGATGGGCGTGGGTATCAAATAACATAAGACTTTAACTGTTTAACAACTTCCGGGAGAAACGGTTTCAAAATTTTTCCGATAGTCATAAGGATATATCCTACCTTTGAGTCGGCCAGGGAGGATGTAAACCAATCCCCCAGCGGGAAACGGGAAGCCATGTACAATGTCAGACCCAAAACCAAAACGCCCTCTAAAAATCCAAATGCGGCACCAAGCAGCCGATTTATGGTTTTAAGAAAAGGAATAATTGTAAGAACGGAAAAAATTTTATCAACAAGCCAGAAAGCCAAACCGACAAGGCGGTTGATAATGATAAAAAGAAAAAGAAAACAGACAACTTTGGCAACGTTGCTGTCCCGGCCAAAAATAAAACTGAGCCAGGAAGCGACGCTGTCGTACCACCGGGCTGCCAAAAACGCCCCGGCAATCGTGCCAATCAAAACCCCGACCATATGAACCAGTCCGAACCACAAACCATAGAGCACAAACCCGCCAAGGATTAAGAGAAGAATAAGGTCAAAAAGAACCATAAGTTTTTTATATTATTTCGCAAGTCTTGGAAATAATGCTGCGCCTTTTTTAATTTGTGTGCCGGGTAAGATGCCGCCCCAAAATTTTGCTTCTTCAAAACTTTTTTTCTTTTCTTCCTCCGGAGAAAGCCCAAGCTGTTCAAAAATTTTATCTGAAGCCATTGGCATAAACGGCGCAACGAGCCACCCGATATGGCGCAAGGTTTCAAGCAAGGTGTAAATTACTTTGGCCAGTCTTTCCTTGTCAATTTTAGCGAGCTGCCAAGGCGCTTCGGTATTAATGAATTGATCGCAAAAAGAAATTAAATCCCAGATGTCTTTCACGGCCAGATGAAGCGCGAGTTTCTCCATATTTATTTCGTAACTCTGCCAAGTCCGCTCGACACTGCCGGAAGTTTTCTCCGGCACCTTCCCGTCAAAATATTTTTCACACATCGCCAAAACGCGGGCTACGAGATTTCCGAGGCCATTGGCCAGCTCCGCGTTATATCTTTCTTCCAGCCGCGTAAAACTAAAATCTCCGTCTTCTCCAAGGGGAACTTCCCTGGAGAGAAAATAGCGGACTTCGTCTACGCCGTATTTTCCGGCCAGTTCCACGGGATCGACAACATTCCCAAGCGACTTGCTCATCTTTTGTCCGTCAATCGTAAAATATCCGTGAACAAATATTTGCTTCGGAGTATCTATACCTAAAGCCAGAAGCATTGCCGGCCAGATTGTGGCGTGGACGCGCAAAATATCTTTGCTCATGAGTTGCACGTCCGCCGGCCAGAATTTTTTATAATTGTCTTTATTATTTGGCCAACCGAGCCCGGTCAAATAATTAAGGAAAGCGTCAATCCAGACATAGAGCGTGTGGTTCTTGTCAAAAGGCAACTCTATGCCCCAGGGTACGTTTTCTTTTTTCCGGGAAATTGCTATGTCTTTCAACCCTTCTTTCTCAAAAAAAGAAATCATTTCATTTTTACGCGTTTCGGGGCCGATTCTCAGTTCATCGCTCTTTATCCGCCGCAGTAATTCGTCTTGAAATTCAGACATCCGAAACAAATATGCTTCTTCGGAACGTATTTCCGGCTCACATTTATGGTCCGGACATTTCCCGTCAACCAGCTCCGCCCTAGTTTTATATTGTTCACATCCGACGCAATAGAGAGCCTCGTATTTTCCTTTATAAATCAATTTTTTATCAAAAAGCTCCTGGGCGACCGCGGCCGCAGCCTCTTCGTGCGCCGGATCGGTCGTCCGGATAAAATTGTCATTTGTAATATTTAGGGTATCCCAGGCGGCGGAAAAAGAGGCGGAAATTTCATCGACGAATTCCTTGGGTTTTTTCCCGGCTTTGTCGGCAATCTGCTGGATTTTTGCCCCATGCTCGTCGGTGCCGGTCAGAAAATAAACATCCTCACCGCGCATCCGGTGATAACGCGCCAAAACATCGGCGGTAATCGTCGTATAAGCGTGGCCAATATGCGGTTTGGCATTCACGTAATAAATCGGGGTAGTGATATAAAATTTATCCGTTTTTTTACTCATATAAATTTATTTTTAGCGCTTAACCACTATGGCAAACTCTCCTTTGGTGGTATCGGCTTTTAATTTTTCAATAACTTCGCTTACCGTGCCCCGGTAAGTTGTTTCGAACATTTTAGTCAGTTCCCGGCAAACAACTATTTCTCTCTCCCCCGCCGCCGCCCGTAACTCTTCCAGAGATTTTAAAATTCTGTAGGTTGATTCGTAAAATATCGTTGTAAATTCAGACTCAACAATCTTTTGAAAAAATTTATTCCTTCCTTTCTTGTGCGGCGGAAAACCCAGGAATAAAAATTTATCGGTCGGAAATCCGGAAATACTGGCTGCGGCCGCAACCGCGGACGGTCCGGGAATTGGAATAATTTTTACCTCATCCGGCAGAGTCCGCAAAACCTCCTCCACCAATTTTCCGCCCGGATCGGAAATAGCCGGCGTACCGGCATCGGAAACCAAAGCCAAATTTTTACCGTTACGCAATAAATCAACGATTTTCTCTATCCGCTGCAATTTGCTATGTTCGTGATAACTAAGAGTTGCTTTTTTGATATCGTATTTATCGAGTAATTTTCTGGTTTGCCTGGTATCTTCGCATAAAATAAAATCAACCTCTTTTAAAATACGGACTGCCCGAAAGGTTATGTCCTCCAAATTTCCTATTGGCGTAGCGATTATGTATAGATTGCTCATGAGCCGATTGTACCAATTTTATCTTTAAAATTCAAGGAAAATTACCATCTCGTATTTTTAATCCGTAAAAGGTAGCCGATGTTATTTGTGGCAATGTGCAGGATCGGACTAAAAATTAAGATCACCGCCACGGCAGGCCAAGCGGGAAAATAAACCGGAGCCGCGAAAACCAAGGCCCCGATTACAAAATCAAGCTGGTCGAAAGGAATCCATGGGGCGCCGGGAGCGATATTTACCCTTCGTTTGAAAAAACTTTTTATCAAATCTCCGAATAGGGCTCCAAAACCAAGAAGAAAGCCCAGAAGCCACCAATGCGCTTCAGGATAATTTATCAAACTAATTTTTTGAAAAGCCGAAAGCGAGTATAAAAAATATTGCAGCCAAGAAACGGCGATCGCGAGAACCACGCCAACAAAAAATCCGCGCCAGGTTTTATGATCGCCAAAAATTCTCCTACCGCCGATTGCCCTTCCGCAATCCACCGGATTATCCAGAAACTTTAATATTCCCAATTTTTGAGCAAAAACCGGCGCCATATTCGCTAGGTACGCCGGCAGCATAAAATAAAGGCATCTCAGGACAAATATCATAAAGCTTTTTGTTCTCTTGAAATTTTTATTCCCTTAACGATATAACTTGAAAGGGCCGCGACAAGCGAACATGTTACTATGCCAAAAAATATTCGCGGGTAAAAATCAAAAATAACCGCGAAGAACATGGCTGCCTGAAGAAAAGAATTGAGTTTTCCCCAAAAAGTATGGGAAATTGCTATATTCTTGACCTGAAAAACCATCACCCAGCCAAAAATAATAAACAAATGATAGCTTATCGCGAAAATTGCTAATCCAACCGGCAAGCCGTGTTTCAAAAATAAAATCAAAAAAGCCAAAAGCATCAAGAGCCGGTCGGCGGCTGGATCAAGGATTTTACCCAAAGTGGTAACCTGCTTGAATTTTCTAGCCAAATATCCGTCTGCTACGTCTGTTAAAACCGCCAAGAGAAAAATTCCCGCCGCCCAAAATTTATAGGAATTGAACAAAAGTACGGCGAAAACAAAGGCCAAAGCTATCCTGCTTAGGCTTAAAATATTGGGAAGATTTAAGTCCCTGATCTGCATATCGTTCTTTAATTATAACAAATTTGTGCTAAATGTTCCATAAATGTCGCCAACTCCCCTCGTCCCGGTAATAAAAAAACGAATACCATCTGTACCGTTTTTTATGACCCTGCACCTATTTTTTAAAAATAATCGCGTTTGGCAGATTACGGCCCGGTCCAACTTTATAGAAACCCTGGTAATAAAGAGCAGCCGAACCGCCACCATCCAAATTCATGGCTTGTTCCATGCCTAAAGATTCCATAACGTTCGCTAAGTCTATGACGGTTGCACTGCTTGCCACAACCAAATAGACTTTATTGCTTTTAATACCAACTCCGCCGCGATAACTTTTAACTGTCCTTTGGTTGTCATCAAGTTCTTGGGTTCCAACAATATTTGCGCTGTTAAAAATCAAAGCGGGTTTGTTACCTATCGCGGCACGGATTTTCGCGCTATAGGTATTCTCGAAAGTAGCAACATCCTTGAACGATTGCGTACTCAGCAAAAAATAGGGGTGGTTGTTGGTATCAAAAACCAAAATCGGACCGGTAGTCGGCCATTTGAGCTGATCATCATTAATCATTTTTCCCAAACGGGAATTATAAACCGGATAAAAAAAGTAATTTTTGGTTGCCGCGCAGGAACCGTAGTCGGCCGCGCAGAAATAACTGCCGTGGATAGCGGCAAAACCGCCGTTTGCACTCGCGTAATCTTCCAGTGGTTTTACCGGACAATCGGTTTCGCAGTCATTGTCGCTGGCTGTATCGGTAATTATCTCCAAACCGGACGAAGCCAGATCGATGGTCACAATCTTGACCGTGAAAGTTCCGCCGCCGGCTGTTACTTGTTTTTCTTCATAGCTTGAGTAGCTGTCGCTTGTCCCGCCGCCCGGCAAACTGCCAACCGGCATTAGAGACAAATTGGCCGTCGTAATGCCCAAAGACAATTGCCGCATAATGGAGAAAGCGTCTGCCGGCCGGCCGAGATAGTATTTTTTTCTGTCTTTCGGATAAATATAATATGCCTCGCCGTGCGATTCTACGTCCAGCAAAATTTTTCCGCTGACCGAAGCTGGGAAAATTGTATAACCAGTAATAAAGGCGTGAGTTGCCCCCAACCCCAATTTTCTCATGATCTCGAAAGCGTCGTCCGGACGACCGAGATAATATCTTTTTAAATCATTTGGATAAACATACCAAGCCTCGCCGTGCGAATCAACCTGCAAAAGAATGTAACCCTTGAAACGTTCTGACAGGGTAAGCGCCTCGGATCCCGTCGGAATCAAATTCGTAATTAAAAAAATGATTGCTAGCAACAAAAACTTCTTTTGGATAAACATGATCAAAAAAAATTATTAAATTCATTTAAATTATAACATTTTAATTAACTTTCGACCAAACAAATTTTAGCCAAATATTCCACAAAAAGAAAAAACCCGACAAAAGTCGGATTTTTTTACTGCCATTTCGCGTCCTTTTCCCTCTTGTCTTTGAGCGCTTTTATCCTGCTTTTCGATAAGCAAGTCCAACTCAGAATCCCGACAGCCGTCTTGATCGCTTCCCGCTCTTCATTATCAAGCGAGCGCTTGTCTAGCAGACTTAATAATATTGTAGCTGCTTTTTTATCGTCCATATTATTTTTTCCCGTTTCAATATATAGTACTAGTTTTTTCATGGCTCCGCATCGTGAAGGACACTAGAATAATAATCCAGAGACAAAAGGGGTGTATTTACATACCTGATTTAACTTAAATCTGCTACGTAGATTATCTTGGCACACAGAGTGTTGGCTGCCAACATTCACCGATAATACCAGTTTCTTCGTAAACATCGACACATGGATTCGACACTTCTTTGCACCAAAATTTGGGGCATTCTCCCGTTGGCTTGCTTTCACAATACCACCTCTCTTTAAAAAGCACGGTAATAGAAAAAGGTTTATTCCAAAAGTATATTACCGATAAAACAATGATAAAAATAATTGCCACAATCACCCAAAATACGATGCGCGTCTTTTTCTTTTTTGTGACTGGAGGTTGATTATTTTGAGCTTGGGGATTTGGATTTTCCATAGGAGAAATTTAATAATTACATCCTTTAAATTATACCATAAAATTAGTTTTCCCTAAAACCAAAACACCCCCTTTAGGGGGATGCTTTAGAAAACTCCGAGGGTGGGATTCGAACCCACGACCAACCGGTTAACAGCCGGTTGCTCTGCCGCTGAGCTACCTCGGAATAAACGATTTTTTTCCGCCCTAACAATATATCAATAATCCCTTAATTTTTCAATACCTTTGAACCCCTGAATTTTTTCCAGCGCCTTAGCCTCAATTTGCCTGATTCTTTCGCGGGTTACGCCGAATTCCTCTCCGACTTCTTCCAGAGTATGAGAAACGCCGTCAACCAAACCGAAACGCATCTCCAAAATCTTCTGTTCGCGCGGCAGAAGATCCTTGATCGCTTCTTTAACATATTCCCTCAAAAGCTGCAACGCCGCCGCCCGGTCAGGAGAAACATTTTTAAAATCTTCAATGAAATCTTCAAGAACGCTGTCTTCGTCTTCATCGCCAACCGAAGTATCCAGGGAAACCGTATCCTGGGAAATTTGAATAAGATTTCTTATTTTTTCCACATCCTCCCCCATTTCCGAAGCGATCTCTTCCGGCAAGGGTTCGCGGCCCAAATCCTGGATAAGCTGGCGGGCTACCTGCTGATAACGGTTGATGGTTTCTACCATATGCACCGGAATCCTGATAGTTCTTGACTGGTCGGCCAGGGCTCTAGTTACCGCCTGCCTGATCCACCAGGTGGCGTAAGTTGAAAATTTATAGCCCTTTCTCGGATCAAATTTTTCCACCGCTCTCATCAAGCCGATATTCCCTTCCTGTATCAAGTCCGCGAGGGATAAATTTTTACCGACGAATTTTTTAGCAATGGAAACAACAAGGCGCAGATTTGCTACCATTAATCGCTGCGACGCTTCCTGGTCTCCCAAATCCTTCCGCCTCGCAAGAGACATTTCTTCTTCGGTAGAAAGTAAGGGAACTTTTCCGATCTCGCGAAGATACATCTGAATCGAATCGGCCGAAATATCACCGAGGTCAAGTCTCTTCTTTTCCTTGCTGACTCCGATATCGGCCAGAATTTTTTTTCTTTCTTCTTCTCTGCCCAAAATATCCTGCTTGACTTCGACAACGGAAATACCGGACTCGTCAACCATGTTCAAAAATTCTTCGTATTTCCTGACATAATTTTCAAGATCGGGAAAAGTAAACAAAATTTCCGAATCAGTCAGAAAACCCCTCATTCTCCCCTTCTCCAAGAGCGCTCTCATCACCTCTTCGGACGGAGGGGAAATTTTTGGCGCCAAAATCCGCCCCGCAGTTTTTGCTTTTTGGGGCCGCCTCGAAAGACGATTTTTTATTTTTTTCCCGGCGCCACCCTTACTGGTCTTGCTCCTTTTTTCCTTCTTTGTCTTGCTCACGGCGTGGCGCGTCTTTTTGGTAGCCATTATTTAAAAAAATAAATTTTAATGAAAATTTAATCGTCAGCAGCCAAATTACAAAATCCCTTCCCGCTCGGTTGGTTCAACTTTATTATTTTTATAAACTCAAATGTTTATAAGTTTGTTGAATTCTTCAGCCAACGTCCTGATCCCGGAAAAATCACCCTTTTCTTCGGCTTTTTTCATTTCGCCTTCCAGACGTTTTCTCTCACGAAGAATGTAGTCTTCCCTGAGAGCCTTTGCGTTCGTCAAAACTTCTTCTTTTATTTCTTCTTCCCCAAAATCCACAAAATCATTTTCCACCAGAAGAAGGAGTTTTTCGGCGTACCTCTTTTCCGCCGGGCTCTCCCCAAACTGCTTTATAATATCGGATAAATCGTTTTTATCCACAGCTTTATTGTAATACAAAATAATGTTTTTGTAAATTTCCCTGGCGGCCGCCTCCGGCATCATAAAAGGCTCAAGATAATCTATGGCGCTGCCCAGATAACGGGGATATTTTAAGATCAAGGCGAGAAATCTTTCCGCCAGAAGAGACGGACGACTTCTGTCCCGAAGAACCGATCCTCCTTTCACCTGAGAATCTTGAATTGTCTGGTTTTTTTCCTTTGGCATTGACTCCCTTAAAACCTGCTCAGATACGCCAAGGATGTTTGCCAATTTTTCCAAATAATATGTCTGCTCGACTTTATCCTGTATTTTGATAAGCTCGCCAAGCAGCAGGCGGGCGGCCTTCTTTTTATCGTCTATCTTCCGGAGATCGAGACCGGCCAAAGTTTTTTTAATAAAATAATCCATAAAAGCCATCGCATTGCCGATAGCTTCACGCCAAAGATTCGGATCCTTTTTGATATAATCGTCCGGGTCTTTCCCGATTTCGGGAGTTAACATTATAACTTTTATGTTGATCCCTTCATGCAAAGCAACGTCTATCCCCCGCACGGCCGCGGCTCCGCCGGCAAGATCAGCATCAAAAGAAATTGCCAGATTATCAGAATATCTTTTCAACAAATGGACCTGGTCGAGCGTCATGGCTGTTCCGGATGAGGCAACGACATTTTTGACGCCGGCCTGATGCGAAGCGATAACATCCATGTTACCTTCGACCATTACCGCCAAATTTTCCTTTTTGATTTCCTGCTTGGCAAAATCCAAACCGTAAATTACCCGGCTCTTGTCGTAGACCAATGTTTGCGGAGTGTTGACATACTTGCCGCCGGCATTTTCCTTTTTCTCCGCTTCGGGCATCACGCGTCCGGTAAAACCGACCGTATGGCCGTGAACGTCGCGGATGGGAAACATTATTCTCCCCCTGAAACGATCGTAATATCCCGGCCCCCTTTCTTTCTTGGCGGAAAGACCGGCCAAAAAAATGTCTTTTTCCGCGAAACCCTTACCGCGCAAAAATTTCAATGCGGCATCCCACGAGTCGGGAGCGAACCCGAGAAAAAATTTCTCCACGGTTTCTTCGGCCAGAGCGCGTTTGCCGAAAAGATACTGGCGGGCGGCGGCCGCTTCCGGAGCGCCGAGTAGATTTTGATGATAAAACCTGGCAGCAGCGTCAAGAATATCGAGTAATTTTGTTTTCTGATTGGATAAACTTTTATCCTCATAGTGTAAAACTACGCCTGCCTTTTTGGCTAAAATTTTTAAGGCTTCGGGAAATTCCATGTTTTCTATTTTTTGGACAAAACTGAAAACGTCGCCTCCTTCACCGCAGCCGAAACAATGCCAGATCTGCTTATCCTTGGAAACCATAAAAGAAGGGGTCTTCTCATTATGAAACGGACAAAGACCCTTCCAATTACCGCCCGCCTGCTTCATGTTCGGGACATATTCGCCGATTACCTCAACGATGTCCAGGCGGTTTTTAATTTCTTCAACTTGCGAATCTGGCATAGTTAACGATATTCGTCTTGACAAAAAATATTAAACATCATAGTATGGTTTTATCATGCGGACAATCTCTGCTAAAAAGGAGGACAGCATGGCAGACAAGTGTGCGAAATTCCAGGCTATCTACCGGGCGATCGATAACGGCCAAATCAAGCTGGGACAGCGAGAGGGCAAGACAATCGTCATTGACTTTGGCCCTTACTGGCCGAGGCTCGTCCTGAAGGCGATCGCCCACAAGGAAAACGGCAACTGTTACAACTTCTGGTGCAAGGGGCACGCCCCCATGGACAGCGCTCTGCGACGCCTGCAATCCCTTAAATCCCTGTACCAGTCCTGCCGCTGACGCGCACCGCGACATAGTTCACCCCGGGCTCATCTTATGACCCGGGTTTTTATTTTAAAATAATTCCAGTCGCTTTTGAGCTAAATTTATGCTACAATGAATACAAGTTATTTGCTTTAATATTGTAGTTTAAACTCAACTTAAAGTAAAGTATGAAAAACAAAATTCAACAAGCAATAAAAGGCCTGACCTCCGAACCGAAAATTGCCTATTTTACAATGGAAATCGGCCTCGGCGAGGAAATCCCGACTTACAGCGGCGGGCTTGGGATGTTGGCCGGAGACGCCGTCCGCTCGGCCGCAGATCTTGAACTTCCTTTTGTCGCGGTAACGCTTCTGAACCGCAAGGGTTACTTCACCCAAAAAATTTCAAAAACCGGCCGGCAAACCGAACAGCCCGTCAACTGGAATCCCAAAAAATATCTGGTTCCCCTTCCGATAAAAACCGAGGTCAGGATAAAAGGACGAAGAGTCGCCATCCAGCCATGGCTTTACACGATAAAAAGCGCTACCGGCGGACTTGTCCATGTTTTGTTTTTGGATACCGATCTCAAAGAAAATATTTTAAAAGACAGGCAAATTTCCTATTTTCTTTACGGTGGAGACGCGAAATATCGCTTAAAACAAGAAATTGTCCTGGGCATCGGCGGAGTAAAAATTCTCCGGGCCCTCGGAGTGGAAGTAAGAAAATACCACATGAACGAAGGCCATGCCGCTTTTCTGACTTTGGAACTTTTACAGACAAATAATTACGATCTCAAAAAAACCCGCCGTTCCTGCGTTTTCACTACCCATACTCCGGTTGCCGCGGGACACGATCAGTTTGACTATGATCTTGTCCGGGAACAGATGGAACCGCTTGTTGATCCCGCGCTATTAAAAAAACTGGGCGGAAAAGAAAGATTGAACATGACCAAACTCGCTTTCAATTTGAGCGAATACGTAAACGGCGTTGCCAAAAAACACAGCGAGGTTTCGGAAAAAATGTTCCCCGGATACGAAATCCACGCCATCACAAACGGCGTTCATTCTTATACCTGGACCCATCCCGCCTTCCGCAAACTTTATGATAAATACATTCCCGGTTGGGCAAACGAACCGGAACTTTTTATCCGGGCGCCGATTATTCCCAACGAAAAAATTTGGCAAGCCCGCGATAAGGCGAAAAAAGAATTGATTGATTACGTCAACAGAAAAACAGGAGTTGGGATGAAAAAAGATGTGTTGACAATCGGTTTTGCCCGCCGCGCCACGGCTTACAAAAGACATAATTTTATTTTTTCCGACCTTGAAAGACTGAAAAATATAAACGAAAAATTTCCCATCCAAATAATTTTCGCGGGTAAAGCCCACCCCCAGGACGAGAATGGAAAAAAAATTATTGAAGAGGTTTTTCATAATATACAAAAACTTAAGAAAAAAATAAAAATAGTCTACCTTGCCAACTATGATATCGAAATGGCGAAAAAATTGACCTCCGGCTGCGATATTTGGCTTAATACACCCCAACGTCCGATGGAGGCATCCGGAACTTCCGGAATGAAGGCGGCCCATAACGGGGTAATCAATTTTTCCATTCTCGACGGCTGGTGGCTCGAAGGATTTGTCGAAGGCGTTACCGGCTGGTCGATCGGACCGGGACCGGGAGAAAAAATCAACCCGCGGACGGCCGAAAAAAGAGAACTCGGCGATTTGTATAATAAATTGGAGTACACCATTCTTCCGATGTATTACAACCAACGCGACGAATGGATGAACATGATGGAAAATTCCATCAGTAAAATAGCCTATTATTTTAATACCCATCGCATGATGAGACGTTATGTCCTTTATGCCTATCTATAAAAATATGCAAAAACAGGAATTACAATTAATAAGAAAAAAACCGTCGCTTATCGCTAAATACATCGACCACACGGAAGTTAACCCAAATTCTACCGCCCAGGACATCAAAAAACTTTGCGCCGAAGCGAAAAAATACAATTTTTATTTAGTGATGGTTTTACCGTATTACGCGCCACTCGCAAAAAAATTACTCGGCGGAACAAAAATAAAAGTCGGGGTTGTTGTGGGATTTCCATTCGGAGCGCAATGCACCGAGGCAAAACTCGCCGAAATGAGGAAGGTTTTCCCTTTTGCCGATGAATTAGATTTTGTCATCAACCGACAGGCATTCAAAAATAAGGATTACGGATTTGTCCTCAAGGAATTAAAAACTCTGGCCAAGGCAAAGGGTGGAAAAGTAATGAAAGTCATTATTGAATCTCCTGAATTAACCGACAAGGAAATCTATAAAGCCTCTCGTCTGGTCTTGGCTTCCGGAGCAGATTTTGTTAAAACCGCGGTTGGTCTCAAGGCTGGCGCTAAAATTAGTGATGTTAAGATTATGAAAAAAGTCGTTGGCGACAAAATTAGAATCAAGGCCTCGGGAGGAATCAAGGATTTTAAAACCGCCTTGGCTTTTTTAGCCGCCGGCGCCAATCGCCTCGGAACCTCTCACGGCGTAGAAATTATCGAAGCCGGGTTCAGCAAGAAAAAAACCTATTTCCACGAATGAAAACTTTGGTTTTAAAAATAAATCAGAAAAAACCTGAAAAAGATAAAATAATGAAAGCCGCCCAAATATTAAAAATGGGCGGTTTGGTTGCTTTTCCGACGGATACGGTTTACGGCTTGGGCGCGGACGCCACAAATTCAACAGCCGTCGAAAAAATATATAAAGTAAAAAAAAGACCCTTGACTAAAGCCTTGCCGATTCTTATTGGCGGAAAAAATGACCTGACAAAATATATTTTTGGCGTATCGAAAAAAACAAAAAAAATAGTCAATAAATTCTGGCCCGGTCCGCTGACAATAATTTTAAAAAAGAAAAAAATAATTTCTAACGTAGTTACCGCCGGAAAAAATTCCGTGGGTATCCGCGTGCCAGAAAATTCCGTGGCGCTCGCCTTAATCCGCGCTCTAGGCAGACCTCTTGCCACGACTTCGGCAAACATATCGGATAAACCTAGCCCAGCCACCGCCAGCGTCGCAAAAAAATATCTGAATAACAAAATTGACCTTATCCTGGATGGCGGAAAAACAAAACTCGGCGTAGAGTCCACTGTTTTGGATTGTACCACTTCACCGCCAACTCTTCTCCGCCCCGGACCGATCCCGCCGGAAGAGATCAAAAAAATATTACAAAAGTAAGAACGTAAAAACGAGCCGAATGGCCCGTTTTAAAAATATATTTTTTATATTTAATCATCCTCGAACTCCCCGCCTCCGCTCTGAACCGGCTGACCTTGGATATTTTGAATTATTTGCCCCGAAACCGTCCCGCCGACATCTCCCAAATAAAATGAATTTAAAAGATCTGCGGCGTTTTGCGAATGTGGCCGGCCCCTGTCTTTTGTCGCGAAACCTTGCGAGCCATCCTTGCCGCAATACGGAGTCATTGTCCCCGCCCCGCTGGGATGAGCCATAAGATAATTTGTCAGATCGTATACTTTTCCGTCAATTATCATCCAACAATCGCCAGCCAAATTATGCTTAGCTATTTCTTCGACAGTTAAATTAATATTGCTCGTACCGACTGCCACAGCATCGGATTTTAGAGCTCCCATATTGACGACGGCACTCGCAGGATTTTTTGCCAGATAGAACCAGCCGAAAGAAACAAAAAAACTTGTCCAGATGATGCCAAAAATTATTTTCAAATATCTGTAATTTAAAAATTTATGCCGCATCATCAGACTGAAAAGGCCTAAGAGCGAATGAAGATAAAAAAGCGGCGCGAAGACGAGCGGAATAATTATCGTGTGGACGTAATAAGAAAAATTATATCCAAGCCAGGGAAATAAAAAATATTTGGTCGTGGAAAAACCAGACATTAAAGTAAGAAGTGTCGCCAAAACCAAAAGCCATGCGCTGGCTCGCAAGACCTTAAAAACAAGGACCATAATCTATTTCAAAATAATATTTATAACAAACGCAATCACGGTTACAATGCACAGGGCAGCGGCCGTGCAAAGAAGCATTTCAACCGCTTCTTTTTTTAAATTGTTCAGCCAAAGATAAACTGGCCGGCCGAAAACCAAAAGCCCGGTTACCAAAGCGGAAAAAACAAAAAGTAGAAGAAAGGCGACCGGTCCCCAAAAATTTTGCATCTGGCCGAAAATTCTTTCGCCGTTCGTCAGAACCCAGGCTACTGCCATTACATAAATAAAAACTCCGAGCGCGTTAACTAACGGCCAAAGCAAAATTTTTTTATTTTTCATAAAGTTTATTTATTATTTTTTCTCTACCACTAAGGTGCACTTTGTTAAAATACCGGCGATAGCACCTACGGCGGCCAGGACCGGAACGAGTACCGCGCCGACTACGGCAAAAGTAAGAGGAATTTCCACGATCGTTTCTTCTTTTTCATTTTTGACGATAATTCTCCTGGCATTCCCCTCTTTTATTATCTCTTTAACTTTCACCAGTATCTCTTCTCCGGAAACTCTGAATTCTTCCCTGTTTGTATTTTGCTCTGCCATAATAGGATTTATTTATTTATTTTATCTCTTGAATCAAATTTTATCGTCAGAATCGTACCCAGAAAAGCGCCCATTGCCGCTGGTATTAGATACCATTGGTTGCCAACGTAAGCGACAATCACGAGACCGCCGACCAGTATGAGTATCGATGAAGAAAAAGCGGCAGACAGTGCTTTGCCTGAACTTGTCCGGCGAATATAGAAAACCCAAATTATATCCGAAACTGTAGTCGCGAGAAAAACCAATACGGCTTCAAAAAAATTAAAATTACCCATAAAAAATAATTTTTCTAAAAATTATTGGGACGGGGAGAATTTCTTCCGGATCCTCCTCCTGCCCTCCGCGCCTGCCCTCTTCTCGGGGAAAAACGACCCTGCGGACGCTGACCCCTTCGGTCTTGACCGCGGCTTTGATAGCGGGCGGGACGCCTTCTCTCGAAAAAACCAAAGGCGGAGCCTTCCGGCCGCTGTTCCGGAAATGATCTTCGGCCAGGTTGTGACATCGGCACAAATTTAGGCTGCCGTTTGGGCGGTAATTCCGGCAGCGAAGAAATCGGCAAAGTTTTTCTTATTAAACGTTCAATATCGCGTACTTCTCTGCGCTGCTCCGGTGTCACCAAAGAAATTGCATGACCGGAAACCCCGGCTCTCGCCGTGCGGCCGATCCGATGTACGTAGTCTTCAGCATTGGTTGGCAAGTCGTAATTTATAACCAATTCAATACCCGTGACATCAATGCCGCGGGAAGCTATGTCGGTAGCAATTAAAACCCGGTATTTACCCGATTTAAAGCCGGCCAGAGCGTCTTTGCGCTGAAAAAGAGAACGATCAGAATGAATTTCGGCTGCCGCGGGCCCCATGTCTCTGATTGCTTTTGTAAGTCTCTTAGCTCCGTATCTTGTCCTAGTAAAAATAAGCGTTGGACCCAAATATTGCCCTAAAAGTTTTTCTACCAGCCTGTTTTTATCATCTTTGGAAATAATAAATATTTCCTGAGTTAAATGTTCGGCGATTGATCCGGTCGGTGCGACTTCAATGCGAATCGGCAATTTTAAAAAACTGGTCGCCATTTTCATAATTTCCGGAGGAATAGTTGCGGAAAAAAGCATTGTTTGGCGTTCAGCGGGCAGTTCCTGAAATATCTTTTTTATTTGCGGAGCGAAACCCATATCTAGCATGCGATCAGCTTCGTCTAAAACAACTATTTTGGTGTTTCTCAACCGCACCGTTCTTTGGTTAATATGATCATTCAGCCGGCCGGGTGTGGCAATAATAATATGCGGTCTGTGTTTCAGCGCCTGGATTTGGGGATTTATTGGCGTACCGCCGATAAGCACCGCTGTTTTTAGACCAAGTCTTGCTCCCACCTGTTTTAATGCTTCGTCAACCTGGATTGCCAATTCGCGGGTAGGTAAAACTACCAGTCCGTTACCTTTAACCTGGTTCAAGCGCTGAATCATGGGTATGCCAAAAGCCAGGGTCTTACCCGTGCCTGTCTGAGCGACACCGATTAGATCTTTTCCCTGCAAAGCTACGGGGATTGCCTGACGCTGAATCGCGGTCGGCGTTTGAAAATTTAATCTGGCTAATACTCCCATCAGGCTGGACGCAATGCCAAGCCCTGAAAAATTCTGGCTGGATGATTGTTGATTTGAATTCATAAAAATTGAAAATTGGCGGAGAGGGCGAGATTCGAACTCGCGATACCTTGCGGTATGCACGCTTTCCAAGCGTGTGCACTAGGCCACTATGCGACCTCTCCATTTTTTAAATTCTACCTTAAATTGCTCTAAAAATCAAACCCCCGCCAGATTTCCGGCGGGGGGTCTTATCAATTACGCCTAATTGTTATAATTTTCCGTCGATAATCTGTTTGAACTGTTCAATCGGTAAGGCGCCGGAAACTAGTTCGCCGTTCACAAAAGTCGCAGGTGTTCCTTCCACTCCGGCTGTGCTGCCGCCTGCCGCCATCTGGCCGACCTTGTCGGCATATTTCCCGGAATCAAGACAATCGTTGAACTTGCTGGTATTGAGTTTCAAATTCTTGGCTTCTTCTTTCCATTTGGCCACACTCATTGTCCCGGCCGTGTTTGCCGCAAAAATTTTGTCATGCATTTCCCAGAATTTTCCCTGCTCCGCAGCACATTCAGAGGCTTCCGCGGCCTTTTGTGCTTCCGGATGAAAGGACAGCGGGAAATGGCGGAAGATTATTTTAACTTTGTTTCCGTAAGCCTTATAAATTTCATCCATTGTGTCATTATGCCTCGAACAGTAAGGACATTGAAAATCAGAATACTCAATTAAGGTTACTTTGGCATTGTTACCGCCCTTAACGTGATCATCACCAGTAATAGGGGGAACTTCTCCGGCGGGTGTCGGTTCCTGATTCACTGCCGCCTGGTTGGTGTTTGCGTTAGAATTTACCGAATTTACGTTGGTATTTTTCGATCCTGATAAACCCTGTCCAGCAGACATAAGAACAAACAGACCGATCAGGGCCAAAACGCTTGTTCCGGAAATACCGCTCATCAAACCAAGAACAAACGACGTCCTTCTTGTGCCACGGACCATATCCACGCCATTGTTTTGCATTTCTTCGTTCATAAATAATTTAATAAATTAAGATTTAAATGTTTAGAGAATTATATTACCAAAAAATAACACTGTCAAGCTATATTTTCCGAAACTGGACGATGTCTTCCGCATTTATAAAAAATAAACAAACCTAGCAATAGCAAACCCAAAGACACGTACTGAGCCAGGGTTAACCCGAAATATCTTGGATCAGCCCCCGCGGAATTCTCTATCCGCAAGAAATCAAGAAAGAATCTTATTATGCCGTAAAAAACGGAAAAAACCGCCAAATAAAATCCGGGAAACCGTGCCTTGCGGTTGAAAATTAAAAACACCAGAAAAATAATCAGTCCAGCCAACGAATCATACAAACCCAAATCGTGCCTTACTCCGTCGGAATAAGCTACGCCCAGAAAAAAATTAGTTTTGATTCCCGGGTGATCATGAATCAAAAAACATCCCAACCGGCCGATAAAAAGACCCAACGGCAATCCCAAAATGGAGGCGTCGGCGTATTGCCAAAAATTAAGTTTATTTTTTTTAAAATAAACTATCGCTGCAAGAACTGCGCCAATAAATCCGCCATAAATTGACATTCCCCCTTGCCATAATTTTAAAATATCGAGCGGCGCGGCAAGATAAATATTCAAGTGTTCAGCGACGTAAAACAGTCGTCCGCCGATCATTGAAAACAAAATTATCCAGAAGGCTAAATCATAAACCCGGCTAGCTTCCATTTTTCTTTTTTTCAATTCAAAATAAGACGCGGCCATGCCCGCCATAAATCCGAGCGAAACAAGCATGCCCCAAACATTCAATTTTACGAATCCAACTTCTATTGATTGTATTTGAAACCATGGAATCATACTCGAAAATTTCTAATTCCTCATTTCTAATATCTAATTATATTTTTCCTAAAATCATCAAAACGCCTAGCGTTAATGATCCGACACCCAGAACCAATCTCAGCCACTTCCTGTTTTTATTCCGCCACTCCTCCATCTGCTTGGCTGATATGCCAAAATAAACCAAACCAAGAATAATAAAAAGCGGCAAAACGAAAATTAAATTGTACAAAAGCAAGTATGGAACCGCGGAAAGCTGGTTTTCTTTGTTAGCTAGCATCCCCAAAACCGCAAGATATACTCCTCCGGTGCAGGGTAACTCAAAGGCCGAAACTAAAAAACCAAGAATAATTGCCGAGGGAATCGAGGCCTGCCTGACGTACTTTTGGATCAGAGGTTTTTTTGATTCGGGAATAGACAAAGTAAAACCTTTCCCGTACCAAAAAAAATCCTTAACGTTGACGAGCCCAACAAAAATTAAAACTACTGCCGCAATTTTGTAAATAATATAAGCAACATTCAATGCCGTTAAAGCCCGTAACAAACCGAATCCCGCCATAAAGTAAACTATGAAAACCGTAAAAATGTAAACCAGGCCAACTTTTAAAATCAACTTTGGCGAACCAATGGCTAGAAGATAACCCAATAGAAAGATAAGAACCGCGAAAGCGCAAGGATTAATTGAATCTATCGCCGCTCCTCCGATAAGGGCCGGGATTGTTAATTGTTCAAACACTATTTTAAGTTTTATTTTTTATAATATAAATTATCCCGATTAAACCGGCAGCTGCAATAAAACCAATAACAATCCATCCGACCATTTCGTTTTTTTTCTGGCTTCCGGACGATGATTGATTGGTGTCCGCGTTTTCACTAGTATTTATAACCGTATTTGTATTTGCACTGCCAGATTCAAGCTTATCCGCTGGAGAAATGCATCCTTCTTCGGAACACTTTATCACGGCATTTTTGAGTGCTTCGTAGGCCTGGCCCCTAATTGCTTCTTCTCCGATAAAAAGAGTTGGCACTCCCTCCGCGTCCGATCCATAAGCCGCCGCCATCCGGCCAAAAAGATCCTGGTTTTCACTATTGAAATAAACCTCGAAATCTTTGATTATCAGATTGGGGTAATCAGCTTTTAACCCATCGAGATAACTTTTCATCCTGGCGCAGTGCGGACAGCCCTGACCTTCAAAAAAATACAACTCAACCGGTTTTCCGGCGGCGGAAACGGCAACCGGCAGTGCTAGGAAAAAAATAAACGCAACTATTAAATTTCTTTTAAAATTAAACATATTTTGTAATTTTACAGGGAAATAGCCAATTAGTCAAAATACTGAAAAACGCCCAGACTTCACGGTTTCGCTCTTTTCAATCTCAAGGAATTAGCTACGACGCTGATGCTGGAGAGTCCCATGGCTGCAGCCGCGATCATCGGATTGAGCAAAATACCCCAAATCGGATAAAGAACGCCGGCGGCAACTGGAATTAAAATCGTGTTGTAGGCGTATGCCCAGAAGAGATTCTGCTTGATTATTCGCATGGTCATTTTGGACAAATTTATTGCCGCGGAAACACCGCTTAAATCTCCTCTCATTAAGGTGATGCCGCCCGCCTCCATAGCTACGTCTGTTCCCGTGCCCATGGCAATTCCGACATCTGCAGCGGCGAGAGCTGGCGCATCGTTAATCCCGTCACCGGCCATAGCGACAACCTTGCCTTCATCCTGCAATTTTTTTATTTCCTCGGATTTGTTCTCCGGCAAAACCCTTGCGATTACTCTCTCGATACCAACCTGTTTGGCAATAGCTTCCGCGGTTTTTTGATTGTCGCCGGTCATCATAATAACTTCGATGCCCATCTTTTTAATTTTTTCTATGGCCGACTTCGAGCTTGCCTTGGGTGTATCGGCTACGGCGATCAAGCCGACCTCCCTGCCGTCAACCGCCACAATCATCACCGTTTTCCCCTGCCCTTCAAGCTCGGAAGCTTTTTCGTCTCCGCCATCCGTAGAAATTCTTTGTCCAACCATGAGTTGTTTTGTCCCGACTAAAATTTTCTTGCCGTTAATTACCGCTTTAACTCCCGCTCCGGCAATAGCCTCAAAATCAAAAACTTCTCCTGGGAAAATATTTTTTTCTTTAGCTGCCCCGACTATCGCTTCACCCAAAGGATGCTCGGAATTTTTTTCCGCACTGGCGGCAAGATAAAGAATTTCATTTTCCGGCAACGCACCAAACGACATAATATCGGTTAAAACCGGCTTGCCAAGTGTTATCGTCCCTGTCTTATCCATAACAATGACGTTAACCTTATGGGCAATCTCCAGGCTTTCCGCATCTTTAATCAAAATTCCGTTCGCCGCTCCGACTCCGGTCCCAACCATAATCGCCGTAGGCGTAGCAAGCCCCAGAGCGCAGGGACAAGCAATGATCAAGACTCCCACAAAATTCAAAAGTGCAAAAGTAAAGGCCGGTGCCGTACCAAAAATAATCCAAACAGTAAACGTAACGGCGGCAATTGAAAGAACCGCGGGAACAAAAATCGCCGTAACCTTGTCGGCCAATCTCTGAATCGGCGCCTTTGATCCTTGGGCGCGGAGAACCAATTCGATAATTTGAGCAAGAACCGTGTCTCTGCCGACTTTAGTGGCTCGGAATTTGAATGAACCGAATTTATTGATTGTCGCGCCGATCACCGAATCGCCGGTTTCTTTCGTAACCGGCATTGATTCGCCGGTCACCATCGATCCATCAATCGAAGTTTTCCCCAAAACAATAATACCGTCAACGGGAATTTTTTCGCCCGGCCGGACAACAACAATATCTCCAACCGCCACATCTTCCACCGGAATATCAACTTCTTCGCCGTCGCGAAGGACGCGGGCTGTCTTGGCCCTCAGCCCCATCAATTTCTTGATTGCCGCCGAAGTCCCCGCCCTGGCCCTGGCCTCGAACAAACGGCCTAAAAGAATCAAGGTAATAATTATTGCCGCCGTATCAAAATAAATATTGATTTCCAGGCCGGCGCTCCGAAAAAAATCCGGTAAAAAAATCGCTACAACGCTGTAGCCGTAAGCCGCCGAAGTGCCGACGGCAATCAGGGTGTCCATGTTGGCGACTCTGTTCTTTAACGCGATAAAAAATCTCCGATAGAACTGCCAGCCAACCCAAAATTGCACCGGCGTTGCCAAAAGAAAAATTACCATCTTATTCATTAATATTTCCGGGGTCCAGGGAAACCACTCCGGAAAACTGCCCCAAAAAACAAACAGACTTAAAATTCCTCCAACAAAAACTTTTCCTTGAAGAGCTTTCACCTCCTGGTCCCTGAGCATCTTTTCGTGATCGTGTCCGGGAGGATGCTGTATTTCTCCGGCGGCCGCCGAGACGACTCCGTAACCAAGTTTTTTAATTGCGATTACGATTTCTTTTTCGCCGACTTTTGTTTCGTCATAATCAACCGCGGCTTTTCCGGCGGCAAAATTAACATTGACTTTTACCACGCCGCTTATTCTCTTGAGCGATATTTCTATATTCATGGCGCAACTGGCGCAATCCATCCCGGAAACTTCAAAAATTTGTTGTTTCATATTTAAAAATTATTAATTTAATTATTTGTTATAATAAATTTTCCCCAGACCATTTTCATCCCGCAGGAAAAAGTAATTTCGCCTGCTTCGGTCGGAGTGAACTCAATAATATTTTCTCCGACCCTTAAGTTTTTCTTTATCCCGAATTTCTCCATCAAAATTGTGCTGGTACAACCGCTAAGCTGCTTGACATCAATAACCCAACGGACTGGTATACCCTTTTTGGCATATAAAACATTCGGCTCATATCCACGGTAAGTTAAATTCATTCTAACTGTCTGGTATTCTCCGACTGGTTTTTCCTCATTAACAGAGCCAACCGTTTCTTGCCCGCGCGGCAATAAATTTTTCAAATTCCAGCCAAAATTAGCGAGTCCGCGATTGACCATAAAGAGCCCTAAAAGAATTACCACGACTCCGGAAACTCTCATCATTTTTTTTACTTTTTCGCCGGAAATCGATGAAACAAAGTAGCCAAAACTAAACATTAAAAAAACTGTGCCTAGGGCGAAAAAAAACATACTCAAAGCGCCAGTCAGAGCGCTGCCCGTGCCAAGAGCGTAAAACTGAACCGCCTGCAACGGACCGCAGGGCATTAAACCATTCAGCAAACCTATAATCAGAGGCCCCCTCGGCTTGGATTCATATTTCTGGGAAAACAAAAAATTTGCGACGGATGTCGGTACTTTTGACTTCAGTATTTCAATAAAATTTATTTTTTTCACTAGAGACAGACCGAGCGCGATCATAAAGGCGGCCGCCACAAGAGTTAAAACCCCGGAAAAAACTGGACTGACCCCGAAGAAAGACCCAACACCTCCTAAAATTCCGCCCACGGCGGTGTAGGAAATTATCCTCCCCAAATTATACAAAACATGCGGCGCAATTTTTTTCTCCCTTCTTTCTAAATTACAGACCGTTGTATAAGAAACTACAAATCCTCCGCACATACCAATGCAGTGAAAGCTCGCCAAAAAACCAATAAGAAAAAGCAGGCCATAGCCGATTTTGTCTTCGTTCAAGCGGGAAAAAACTTCGAGCGCTCCGTTTTTTTGCAAAATAAAATATAAACCGACTAAGGCAATAACTACCAAACCGACCAAAATATACTTTATTGTCCTGAATTCAAAATTATTTTCTTCTACTTGTTTATCTGTCATACTTTACTGCTTGTTTTATAAATACCCAGGAGCTCTTCCGCCATGGCCCGCTGTTTGTTCTTATTTTTTCCGAGGGAAACATTCATCACGCATGTATCAAGATGGCTCGACAAAATCAATTCATTGACTTTATGCAAAGCATTAATCACCGCCTTATTTTGCTTGATGATATCTATGCAATAAGCGTCTTTTTCAAGCATTTTTTTGATTCCGTCGAGATGCCCCTTAAGATAGTTCATTCTTTTAAGACACTCTCTTTTCACCGCTGGTTTCATAATTTTTATCAGTCATTATTAATTAAATATTATTATTTTTTCTCAAACCCTCCCCCATGGGGTATGGGTATACCATACCATTCAGGAAAAACTGCGTCAAGAAAAGTTATCCACAAAGACTCTCCACCTTGACAAAATATAAAAATTAATTCACTCTTAGAGTAGGAGGTAAGCGATGGTTATTTACGGAAAAGATTTCCCCTTCCTTCTCTATTCCGCCGCCTACCGCATTGTCAAGTTGCAGCCCTACCATTTTCCCTGGCCGAAGAAGGAGCAATTCTGGAAGGCGCCGCATGAAGTGACGAGCCACGAGCTCTGGCACACGCTCCGAGAACTCTACGTGTGGCTCACGGCTCATCACCAGCCGTTCCCTTTTTCGCGGCCGGAAATTTTCGCCGAACCGCAAGAAATGGACGTCGTCGGAATAGCGCAAAACCTGCTCGAAATGGCCATGCTTGCCATGGAGGGGCATCCGTCGCCTGAAGCGCATCGCAATCCGAAACACTTCGGTGAGTGCCCATTCTGCCTCGGTTGCTACACCAATCTTGTCGGCGCTTTCGTCGGCAAACTCTACAACGACACGAACTTCCGGCTCACTCTTCTCCGCACTCCATATCAATCTCAGCCGAGTTAAAAACGCTCATAAAATCCGGTGAGGACCATCGCTCCAAGGTTTGCCAGACGGCGGACCTTTTTTATTTTACAAAAAGCGCTCCGGAATTTTCCGGAGCGCTTTATAATATTTTTTATTAATTATCTTTTGCGCATATTTATCTTTTCCCAGGTTACGAGCAGCGGACTCGCGATAAAAATCGAAGAATAGGCGCCAAGCCCGATACCGATAATCAAAGCCAAAGCAAAATACTTCACCGACTCCCCTCCCCAGAAAAATACGGCTACGAGGGCGAGCAAAGTCGTGAAAGTTGTATTGATAGAGCGGGCAAAAGTCTGGTTGACGCTTTCGTTGACAATTTTATCAAAATGTTCGTAATCGCCGCCGGAATGCAATAGATTTTCCCTGACTCTGTCGAAGACGACGATCGTATCATTGACCGAGTAACCCAAGATGGTTAAAATCGCCGCGACAAAAGCACTATTTATTTCTACCCCCATAAATCTTCCGAGTACCGCGAAAACCCCGATAGGAACTCCGATATCATGGATTAGAACAAGAACGGCAATCGTTCCGTATTTCCACGAAGCGATCGGTTTGGCAACTTTTCTGAATGCCCAGGCGATATAAACGATAATACAAACCAACACTACAACTATGGAGTAAAGTGCTTTCGTCCGGAGTTCCTTACCGATTGTCGGACCGATTGATTCAAAACGGCTTTCTTCGACATTACTGAATTTTTCCTTGAGTTTGCCCAATATCTCCTGATGTTTCGGCTCATCCACCGTTTTAAATCTGGCAATCGCGCCCTGGTCCCCGACCGGCTGAAGACTGGCGTTTTCCGCGCCAAAAGTCGCCAAGTCAGAAGCCAGCTCCGAGATAGCCGGACGGTTATCTTTAAAAGTCAATTCCATGAGTGATCCGCCGGTAAAATCAATGCCGAACTTAAGTCCCCAGAGACCTACAGCCAAGGCACTTAAAATAACAAGCGCCGCGGTAATGCCAAGCCATAATTTTCTATAACCAATAATGTTGATCATACGTATAATGCAAATTAATTACTTTTTCTTTTTACTCCAAAAAGCCAGGTGCCATGAAACCAAGGCACGATGAGCTTCAGGAACATTCTTGTCACCGTGAGCGCCGAAAGCATGCTCAGGATAACACCAACCGAAAGCGTCAGAGCAAAACCCTTTATCATGCTGGTTGAAAACCAGAACAGAACGAGACAAGAAATCAGGGTAGTAAAATTTCCGTCGCGGATTGACGGCCAAGCGCGTCTAAAAGCCTCATCAATCGCCGAGCCAAGCGGCTTACCCCATTTTAATTCTTCTTTCAATCTTTCAAAGATAAGAACGTTTGCGTCAACAGCCATACCGACCGAAAGGACAAAACCGGCAATACCGGCCAAGGTCAGGGTTACCGGAATCAATTTGAATATAGCGAGAATAATCGCAGCATAAAATACCAAGGCAATCGCCGAAAGTAAACCCGGCAAACGGTAATACAAAATCATAAAGACGACAACCACTAAAAATCCTATCATTGCGGCAACTAAACTTTTCGCCACCGATTCTTGGCCAAGCGCCGCGCCAACCGTCTCTTGGCTGATCAAATTAATTGGAACGGGTAACGCGCCGGCGTTAAGCCTTTGCGCCAGAAGTTTTGCCTCCGGAACGGTAAAGCTACCATTAATAACCGCCTTGCCTTCCTTAATTGGCTCCTGGACCCGCGGTATGGAAATCGGCTGGCCGTCCAGAAAGATAGCCACATTTTTCCCGACATTCCGCTCGGTTATTTCACCGAACAATTTTTTACCCTCGTCGTTAAACTCCAAACCGACTTCCGGGGCGTTTGTATTCGGATCAAACTGGACTTGGGCCCGGACAAGTTGTTTACCGGTCAAACCGGTATATTTCCATTCATCGGCCGGAGGCAGAATTTCCTCTTTGGTTTTTTTATCAAAAAGAATTCTAGAAACTCTGTATTCCGGAACCGCCCGCTCGTCCGTTTTATAAATCAGGTGATAGCCGAAATCTGTTTCGATCACCTCGGAAATTTCCCCTACTTTCACGGCAAAAGTCGCATCTTCAAACGGCTTGACCATCATTCCCTTGCTAAACCATCCCAAATCGCCGCCCGACTCGGACGCTCCCGGCTCGGTTGAATTGGTCTTAACCAAATCAATAAAATTCTCTTTGGTCGCTTGCGCCTTAAGTTCGTCGATTTTTCTTCTGGCGTCCTCTTTCGACAATTCGCTAGTACAGCCCTGCGCTCCGCTCCAACAAATCAATAAATGGTTGGCTTGGACTTCTTTCGCATCCTGCACGCCAACCAGTTTGATTATGCTTATATCGGCATCTGTTTCAATGAGCTTACTTGTCTGGCCGACTTTCAATTTGGCCACCTCTTCATAGAGCGCGGCATAAGGCCCGTCTTTAGCAATAAAACCAAGATCTCCGCCGACCCCCTTGGTCGCCTCGTCGGAAGAATATTCCTTGGCCAGGGCGGAAAAATCTGCATCTTTGGCTTTAGCTTTTTTCAACACTTCATTGGCCGTTTTCTTGGCTTCGGCATTATAATTGTTCATTTCCTTTTTCTCTTCCGCGGTCAGTTCGCGCGTTTCAATCACCCCCTCTTCCTTGAATTCCAAAAGCGGCGTTTCACCAATCATTTTGATAGCTTGCGAAACGTCTTTGACTCCGGCGAGCTCAACTATAACCCTCTGGCTGTCTCCGGCGCTTGTTGTCTGCACGACCGGCTCGGCTACGCCAAAAGCGTTGATTCTTCTTTCAATAACATCCCGCACGCCTTCAAGGGCGCTGTCCTGGTCCTTGCTCGGAATAGCCGAAGTATCGGCCTCATAAACCAAATGGGTTCCGCCTTGCAAATCAAGGCCAAGATGGAATGGCAATTTATAAAACTGCGGCAATCCAATGCCGGTTGTTTTCTTTAACCAATCAACACCCTTGTCGTAATAATTCGGATAATCCAAAAGCCCGGACAGGGTCGTGATGGCAAGAATTAAAACAATGAGCCACCAAATTTTGGCTCTCGGAGTTGTGAAGATCTTTTTCCCCGCGTTTGCGAAGAATCTTTTGATTTTGTTCATAAATACATGCTGTGTTGCCTGTGTCGCTCGGGAAAAGCGCTGGCGCTTTTCCTCTCGCTATCCTCGGCAATAAAAAAATTATCCTCCTACAGATATTTTTTATAGTTTAGCGCAAATTGATTAAAGTGTAAAGGTTAACTCTCACTAAGAAATTTATAGCCTTTTTACTCCCTCCTTTGGCAGGAGAGGGTTGTAGAGGACGTTAGAACCCTGTAACGAAGATACCTATATACCAGATACCAGATTTAAATTTTCAACAGACTAGCAATAATTAAAACTATTCCTGCGGCCAAAAGACATCCAGCCATTTTACCTACAGCTGAACCCAACATAGTACGCTGGTCAGAAATATTATTTTTTCTCATTTTCTCAGCTATATATCCTTCAAATATTCCAGCGATGCCATCTGTTACAGCATTGCCAACGACACCCCCTATTACTGCGCCAATTACTCCTGCCATCTCACCGCCAAAAATCGCCAATATTGCCAAAATACCATTATCAACCAACCCGAAAACAATATCTGCCCAAATTGTATTGATTGGTATTTTAAAAGGAATTAAGGATAGAAGGCAAAGAATACCTAATCCTAAAATTACCAAACCTATCAATTGAGAATCATAAATAAAATAAAAACTGACTGCAAAAATAACAATGCAAAGTATAATTATATTTATAATGGCTGAAATAAAATAATTTTTCATATTTTAGTGCAAAGAGACTAATGTATAAAGATACTATTATATCCGCTTTTCATTATTTTCCACAACACTTTTTATACTTTTGCCCGGACCCGCAAGGACACGGATCATTTCTCCCGATTTTGTCGCCTTCCGCAGTGCGCGGCTTGGCTTTGATATCGGCAACTTGGTTCCGGCTATCGGCGTCTTTCGCCGGCGCGGAAAGCCTTACCCCGCGGCGTTCCATCATGGACGGCGCCGGTTCGGCGGATAAACCGACTTTATAAATACTGTAAACGACTTCTTTGTTGATGTAGTGCAATAATTCCTGGAACATCCGGTATGTTTCCCGTTTATATTCAACGAGCGGATCGCGCTGGCCATAACCGCGCAAACCGATTCCTGTGCGCAAATAATCAACCGCGCTCAAATGATCAACCCAAAGCGTATCAATCGCCCGGATCGCAAGGCCTTGCTCAATTTGTCTCATCATTTTTGACCCGTCCTGATTAAGCTTTACCGCCTGCTCATTGATTTTCCCTTCCAGCTCCCCGTAAGCCTTTCTGGCAAGTTCCATCAAATATTCGATGATGCGCGTCCGGACGGCCGCGTCGTGCGCCTTGTCTCCCGCCCAGCGGCGGAGATCGTCTATTTTTATCCGCGTTTCTTTGGCTACCGGAAAAATTGTTCCGACTACCTCGTAAATTTCTTCCAGATTCCAGTCCCCCTCCTGCTCCGAAGCGGTGTGGAATAAAACGACCTGCTCGATTTCGTCTTCAATCATTTCCAAAACTTTTTCCTTGCTGTTCTCCGCCGCCAAAATATCGCGGCGTTTTTTATAAATAACTTCGCGATGCTTGTTTAAAACATCATCATAGTCAAGCAGATGTTTTCTGATATCAAAATTTTGTCCTTCAACCCGGCGCTGGGCAGATTCAATGGATTTGGAAACCATCCGGTTCTCAATCGGCATATCTTCCGGCATATTGAGACGATTCATCAGCCCTTTCAGCCGGTCTCCGGCAAAAATTCTCATCAAATCATCCTCGAGCGAAAGATAAAACTGCGAGGAGCCAGGATCTCCTTGGCGCCCGGCCCGGCCGCGCAGCTGATTGTCTATACGGCGCGATTCGTGCCGCTCAGTGCCGATAATATGCAGCCCGCCCAAAGCTTTAACTTTTTCCGCTTCCTCTTTTGACGGCGGATTTCCTCCCAAAATAATATCAACGCCGCGGCCCGCCATGTTTGTCGCGACGGTTACCGCCCCGAGACGCCCGGCCTGGGAGATTATTTCCGCTTCTTTTTCGTGATGCTTGGCGTTCAATAGTTGGTGCGGAATTCCTTCACGTTCAAGAATTTGCCCCAAAATTTCGTTTTTCTCAATTGAAATCGTGCCGACCAAAACGGGCTGACCTTTTTCATGCCTTTCTTTTATTTCCCGCGCCACGGCCATAAACTTTCCTTCTTCGCTCTTATAGATCCGGTCGGCGGAATCTGCCCGGACCATCGGTTTATTGGTCGGGATAGAAACAACTTCCAAATTGTAAATTTTTGAAAATTCCTCCGCTTCGGTAAGAGCGGTGCCGGTCATGCCGGCCAATTTCTTATAAAGCCGGAAAAGATTTTGAAAAGTAACGGTCGCTAAAGTTTTCGATTCCTCGCGGACCCGGACGCCCTCTTTGGCCTCGATCGCCTGATGCAACCCCTCGCTGTAGCGCCGCCCCATCATCATCCGGCCGGTAAATTCATCGACAATAATAACTTCGCCTTCGCGGACAACATAATCGCGATCCCGCTTGAACAAAGTTTCGGCGCGTAAGGCCTGCTCGATATGATGGACCATTTCGATTCCGCCGGAAGTGTAAATATTTTCGACCCCGAGCCATTTCTCCATTTTGGCGATACCGGCCTCGGTCAAAGTTGCCGCCCGCATTTTCTCATCAATATTATAATCCTCGTTTTCCTTGAGGCGCCTAACGAGATCGGCAAATTTTGCATAAAGTTCTCCGGATTCCTCGGCCGGAGCGGAAATAATCAAAGGAGTCCGCGCTTCGTCGATCAAGATGCTGTCAACTTCGTCAACAATTGCGTAATGAAGTTCCCGCTGAACCATGTTGGTGAGGTTCGTCACCATGTTGTCGCGCAGATAATCAAAACCGAACTCATTGTTGGTTCCGTAAAGAATATCCGCGGCATATGCATCTTTTCTCGGCACTGGACGTAAAAATTCTTGGACAATCTTAAAACTTGCGATCTGTTCGGAACCATCTTCCGGAATGGCTTCATTTTTGTATTCCGGATCATAAACAAAAGCCGCTTCGTGTTGGATGCAACCAACCGAAAGGCCGAGCGCGTGATAAATTCTTCCCATCCAGACCGCGTCTCTTTTCGCCAGATAATCGTTAACTGTAACAATATGAACACCCTTCCCGGAAAGAGCGTTCAAATACACCGGCAATGTCGCGGTCAAAGTTTTTCCTTCGCCAGTTTTCATTTCGGCAATCTGTCCGCGGTGCAAAATTACTCCGCCAATAAGCTGGGCATCAAAATGGCGCTGGCCGAGAATTCTTTTTGATGTTTCTCTTACCGCGGCGAAAGCTTCCGGCAAAAGATCATCCAAATTTTCTCCTTTTCCAACCCTCTCTTTAAATTTCGCAGTCTGCCCTCTCAACTCTTCATTAGAAAACGACTCGAATTTTGGTTCGAGGTCGTTAATGAGCCTTATTGTCGGCTCGATCTTTTCTATAGTTTTTTTATTTGGATCACCAAATATCTTTTCAAGAAAAGACATGTTGATATATTAAGGGACAAATACAGCGGCGGAAATTACCGTTGTCCAGAGGCCGTTTTTGTCCGCAATGGCCGATTGTGTAATATTGGTTGTTTTAATTATCTTTCCGCTGACTTTGTAAATCTGCTCTCTCTCGTCCCAAGCCTGATTGGAATCGAATTCGACGCCGAGCGTTGAAGCAAGCATTGAAGCGGCCAGATCTTCCGCGTAGTCGCCGGCCTTCTGATCCGTTTCTCCGAAAGGATGATGCTCGGAAAGATAACCGTAGTGCGTCGGATCGGACGGCAGAGCTAAACCAATTGACGAGGCGATAAGCCGGTTCGGCTCATTAGTCGCGTTTCTCGCCATAACACAGAAAACTACTTCTCCGGCCTTCAATTCCGCCAAACCCTGTGTCTTATTTATCATTTTACATCCTGGCGGAAAAATACTCGAGACACAGACAATATTAAATTTCTCAATTCCGGCATCACGAAGCGCCGCCTCAAAGGCTTGGAGCATTTCTTTGTGCCGACCCACACCTTTGGTAAAGAATACTTTTGTTGGTACCATCTCTTTAAAAATTAGTAATTATCCGCCAGAGGCGGATCCGCCTTGGGCGGAAAAATTAAAATTACTTTAATTCTTTTGCCTTGCGCGCCCCATCTCTCACTCTATTAACTTTTTTCTCCCTGTATTCCTCAATCTGGCGCTGCAATTCATCTTTCACTTTAACTATCGCCTGACGCAAATCTTTATTTGTTGCTTCTGCCCGCAAAATTTTTCCCGGTAAACGGATATCCGCTTCGGCCCGATAAACAAATTCTCCGGTCTTATGGTGCTGGCTTGTGCGGCCTATTTCAACCCATGCCTCAGCCACACCGGTCGCGTCATAGTTCCGAATAAATTTTGCCAATCCGCCGATTTTTTCCTCAACAAAAACATCAAGACTTTCGATCGGCTCCAAATTTGTCCACTTTAAAGAGAGTTTCATAAGAATAATTATTGTATATTAGAACATTTTAAAGCAAAATGCAAAGGGTCCGGCTAAAACCCGACATATTCAACTTCTTCCTGGAGCTGAATGCCGGTCTTATTTCTGACTTCCATTTTAACCAAACTCGCTAAAGCTATAACATTATCGGCTGTGGCTTTGCCCGTGTTCACGATAAAATTGGCGTGCTTCTCGGAAATTTTCGCTCCGCCGATTTTTCTGTCTTTAAGCTCGCACTTCTCGATAAGCCAGGCTGAAGGGATTTTCCCCTTCTGAATAAAATCGGCCGGGATATCTTCCTTGAAATGCGACTGGAAAGATTTTATTATCTCGTCGGTTATTTCAATATTTTTGAAAAATGATCCGGCGGACGGCTCTGTCGGAATTTTTTCTCCGCGGGCTTTAAAGATTTTTTTCATCTCTTCTTTTATTTTTTCCTTGTCGCCCTTCTCTAATTTTAAAACAACTTTCAAAATAATTCCTCCTTCACGCTTAAAAATACTATCCCTATATCCGAATCCACATTCTTTCTTCCCATAATTCTTAATTCTCAATTTATGACTTACTAATCGCAAAGCCTCAACTTCTTCCACTGCATCGCCCGTTGCCTTGCCGTAAGCTCCGGCATTGCCGCGCACTGCTCCGCCCGCTCTTCCCGGAATTCCGGCTGCCCACTCAAGACCGGGCAAGCCATTTTCCGCCGCCGCTTCCACTATCTTAGAGAGCAGTACTCCTGAGTCCGCCACAATTCTGCAATTAGTCTTATAGACTGCTAACTTTGAACTATCTACTTTTACTACCAAACCGTCGAAACCATTATCAGAAAATAAAATATTGCTTCCGCCGCTGAAAACAAAAAAATTTAATCCCAATTCATTTGCCGTTTCCACGGCGCGCCTGACTTCCTTCGCACTTTTGGCGACAAAAAAATATCTGGCCGGCCCGCCGATTTTAAAAGTACAATGACTGACGAGCGATTCATTCTCCAAAACTCCCTCGCCTAATTTTTCTTTCAGTTTATCTATCATAACATCATCAAGTTTAACAGAAATTACTTATAAAAACAAGAATAAAAAAACTGCCCCTGGTTTTGGGCAGTTAGCACTCCTTACGCGCGGCTTTTATTGAGAGAGAGTCTTGATTACCAGGCCGATAACGTATAGAGCGGCGATTGCGAAAAGAACTCTCATCCCGATTTCAAAAATCATTCCGAGGAAACCGGCTATCCACGATCCGCGGCGCGGCGGTTCGGGATCGGGAGATCGCGGCAAACTTTCGCCGAACCATTCTTCTCTCCAGGCACTCCTGTTCCGTTCCTTCAAGCTCCTTCTTTCCTCCGGAGAAAGATCGTCGGAACTGCGCATGGTACTCTCCTCTCTTTCAATTTTGTTATATCAATAATCCAGATAATTTACAACCTCGATTGATTACTAATTAAAAATTATGTAAACTCTCTATATATGAAAAGTTATGAATCCGACGATCCGCTGACAGAAAAAAAATATTCGCCGGTCAAGGGAATTGTCCATAAATATCCCGACCGGGTGATTTTTTGCCCGACTTACGAGTGCCCCTCGCGTTGCGATTTTTGTTTTAGAAAAAATTTAGTTAACCGAATTAATGGCCAACTTTCGGAAAAAGAAATGGCCACGGCGATTGATTATATTAAAAAAGATAAAACTATCCGTGAGGTAATTTTATCCGGCGGAGATCCGTTATGTTTGGATAATAAAACACTCTCTGCTATTTTAAAAAAACTGCGTGCCATTTCACATATAAAACTAATTCGTGTCCATACCAGGATTCCTGTCACTCTACCCTCACGCGTCACGAAAAAATTGGCGGCCACGCTCCGCGCTACCGCGCCGCTTTGGGTTGTGATTCATATCAATCATCCAAAGGAAATCTCGCCGCAATTTAAAAAAGCCGTCACTGAATTTAAAACGGCCGGCATTCCCCTTCTCTCCCAATCAGTTTTGCTCCGCGGCATAAATGATAACTTTGAAACTTTAAAAAAATTATTTTATAGACTCGTGGAGCTCGGCATCAAGCCGTATTATCTGCACCAATGCGATCCGGCCCGCGGGACAAAAAAATATTGGGTGGATATAAAAAAAGGTAAAAAAATAATGCGCCGATTGCGCAAAGAAATTTCTGGTATTTGCCTGCCAACTTATGTTGTCGACTCGCCGCACCGCGGCAAAAAACCGTTATATTAAACTATTTTAATTTCTCCAACAATAATTCTCCTACTCTCCAGACATCTCCCGCGCCCATCGTAATTACCACATCACCGCTTTTAATTTCCCGGACTAAATAATCCGCCACTTCGGTGATTGTCGGAATATAGAGAGCGTCACTGCCCTCTTTTTTTATTGCTTCAACAATATCTCGCGAATGAATTCCGCCCACAATCTCGCGCGCCGAGCCGTAAATATCAATGACAATTGTTTTATCAACCGCGCCAAACGACTTGGCAAAATCTCCGAGCAGCGCCTTGGTCCGGGTGAAAGTATGCGGATGAAAAACGCACCAAATTTTTTTATCCGGGTATCTTTGCCGCGCCGCTTTAAGAGTCACCTTGATTTCCGTCGGATGATGGCCATAATCGTCAATAATTGTCACACTATTAATTTCGCCTTTAATTTCAAACCGCCGGACCGTACCGGAAAATTTTTCCAACGCCTCGCGGATTTTTTCCAAATCAAAACCGAGTTGTCTCGCCGTGGCAATAACGGACAAAGCATTAGCCACATTATGATTTCCAAGGAGCTGAATTCCGAAAACTCCGCACAACTCCCCTTTTTCGAAAACCTCAAACTCCATTCCGCCATTTTTCTGTACAATATTTTTCGCCTGCCAGTCCCCGCTCGTCAAGCCGTAAGAAATAATTTTGCATGACGCGGATTCCGCAATTTCCAAAACATTTTTATCCTCAAAGCAAGCAACCAAAAATCCATCCGCCGGAATTTTTGCCACAAATTTTAGGAAAGCGTCCGTGTACTCTTCCGGCGTTTTAAAAAAATCGGGATGATCGTATTCGGCGCTGGTTAAAACTACTCCGCGCGGAAAATAATATAAAAATTTATTCTGATATTCGTCAGCTTCGACAACCACGTGTTCGCCTTTTCCCGCCCGGGCATTGCCGCCCAGTTGTGGCACGGCCGAGCCGACAATTACCGTCGGATCAACGCCGATTTCCTGTAAAACAAAACCGAGCATCGCCGTTGTTGTTGTTTTTCCGTGCGTCCCGCAAACCGCGATTCCAAATCCTTCTTTCAAAAGCTGCCCGAGCGCTTCGGGATAACTTAAAACCGCGGTGCCAATATTCCGCGCCGCTGCCAATTCAGGATTGTCATCGCCGTAAGCCGTTGAATAAATTACCAAGTCCGCTTTTTCTTTTTCCAAATTGACCGCTGCAAACCCTTCATAAAATTTTATCCCGCTCTTTGCTAAAACTTCATCAGTAAAAAATTTCTCGTGGGTATCGGATCCAACAACTTCTTTTCCGCGCAATTTCAAAACCTGGGCAATGGCCGTCATTCCCACACCCTTAATCCCGATAAAATAAATTTTCTTCGCGCTGGCTAAATCCATATCTAATTGTTCTATCACTTTTTCGCGATTGTGACAATATTTTTGCCGTTCCACCAATGTACTTTTTCTCCTCCTGCTGAATAAAAATTTTCTACAATCTCCAAACCGGCTTCTTTGACGAAGCGCCTTAATTCCCGTAAAGTGAAAGCGTGGAAGTACCTCTCTGCCATTACCTCTCCGGTCTCGGCATTCTTCCATGGAATAAGGGCGTCCGTGAAATCAAATTCGCTTTTTCCGGAGATTTTCTTGAAAATATTTTTCAGAACATAGCCGGGATATTTTCCTTCAACTAAATTCCAGTTGGTCATAATAAAAAATCCGCCCGGCTCCAAAATCTCTGCAACATTTTGAAAAACCTTTTTCCGCAACTCTTTTCCCGGGATATGATGCAGCGCGGCAATCATAAAAACCGCGTTATATTTCCCGCCGTCCCGCCAATCAAGATTTGTCGCCTCGCCCACCAAAAATTTTCTTTTTTCGCTTTCTCCCCATTTTTTTCTGGCAAATTCGATGAGCTTCGGCGAATTATCTACTCCGAGATAATCAATTGACAATTCCTTTAATACTTCATACAATCTTCCGTTGCCGCAACCCAAATCCAGCACCCGGTCTCCCGGTTTAAGGCGTTTGGCAAAACCGCGCATTTCTTCCCAATATTTCTGGCGCGTCCGCGAAAAATCCGGCGCGATGCGGGAGTAGTCGGCCTTAACTTTATTTAAAATTTTCTCCGCTGTTTCTTTTTTCATAAAATGGATACTCTCGAAAAAATCGTAAAAAATCTCCTTTCGGAGAAAAACCTCACCCGCGAAAAAATCGCTTCCGCAAAGAGAAAAATCGCCGGGGCGGTAAAATCGGCTTCCCCCCTGAACGCCGCTCTATTTAGAGTTTATCAGAAATTATTAAAACAGGGAAAAATCAAACAAAACAAAAACTTGGAACTCATGCTCAAAAAACGGGAAATCAGAACTCTTTCCGGAGTCGCGCCGATCGCCGTCCTGACAAAACCATATCCCTGTCCGGGCCGCTGCGCTTATTGCCCGACCGAAAAGGGCATGCCAAAAAGTTATTTATCCAACGAACCGGCCGTGATGCGGGCGATTGCCTACGGCTTTGATCCGTACCGCCAGGTAGTCGGAAGAATTAAAACGCTCGAGGCCAACGGCCATCCGACCGACAAACTGGAATTGATTGTTATTGGCGGAACCTGGTCGGCTCTCCCCCGCTCTTACCAAAATTGGTTTATCAAAAGGTGCTTTGACGGGGCGAACAAAAAAACCGCTAAAAATTTAGCCGCGGCACAGAAAAAAAACGAAACCGCAGCGCACCGCATTATCGGTATTACTCTTGAGACCAGACCGGACAAAATTACTCCCGCCGAAATAAAACAGATGCGCGGACTCGGTGCCACAAGAGTCGAGCTTGGCGTACAGGCAATTGATAATAAAATCCTCAAAAAAAATCTCCGCGGACATGATGTCGCAGAAACCATCCGAGCAACAAAACTCCTGAAAGATGCCGGATTTAAAATCTGCTATCATCTGATGCCGAATCTTCCCGGTTCCACGCCGGCCAAAGATTTTAAAATGTTCAAAGAAATTTTTTCTAATCCTGATTTTCAGCCGGACATGGTTAAAATTTATCCTTGCGTCGTCACCCGTGGCTCAAAAATTTACCGATGGTGGAAACAAGATAAATATAAACCATATTCGGACAAACAACTGTCGAACCTGCTTATCGATATCAAAAAAATTATTCCGCCCTATGTGCGCATAAACCGCCTGATTCGCGATATCCCGAGCCCAAGTATTGAGGCGGGAAATAAAATTTCCAATCTGCGGGAAATTATTTCCGCCGAGATGGCACGGCAAGATCTGCGATGTAAATGCATCCGCTGCCGGGAGGTTGGGCATCAAAAAAATATTAAAATCACCGCTCCTAAATTATTTATTAAAAAATATAAAGCATCCGGCGGAACGGAATATTTTATAAGCTACGAATCTCCGGACCAAAAGATTCTTTACGCTTTCGTCCGGCTGAGAATCCCCGATTTAAAAAATCAGCCCGTTCTGCCGGAGCTGAAAGACGCCGCCTTAATCCGTGAATTGCACACTTACGGCCACCTTGTGCCAATTGATAAAAATTCTCCCGGCGCGACGCAGCATCTTGGGCTCGGGAAAAAATTAATGGCCAAAGCGGAAAATATCGCCCGAAAATCAGGCATCAAAAAAATGGCCGTCATCTCCGGCGTGGGCGTCCGGGAATATTACAAAAAACTAGGATACCAAAAAGAAGGAACGTACATGGTAAAAAACATCTAAACAAACCCACCTCCCCGGCGGGTTTTTAAAATTTTGAGATAAAAAAGAGGGCTCCTGCGGTAAGTATTACGACGCTTCGCAACACTCAACCGCAAAAGCCCGATAGCTCATGGCCCGCAAACGAGACCGTCTGCGCGCGCTTGCTCCAAGAAGTCCACCATCTCCTGGCAAACCGGCCCGCAATAGCAGTCGGTCCGGCCAGCCTTGTTGTAGGCATCGTATTCTTCACCCAACCGAAGAACATCGCTCTCGGCTCTGCCGAGAATTTCTTCGCGCTCCCAGAGGTCGGCCCGCATCGCCGCACAAACGCCGATTTCCCTCCGCCAAGATATCAACTGATAGTACTGCCCGTCTGTCCCAAGCGTCGGCTCACAGACGACCACTTCCACGTGAACCGGATCAACCGGTCGGGGTGGGTTCCCGCCGCAGCCGAGAGCCAGGAAAAGAACTCCGACAAACAAGCCGACTACGCCGCCGACACAGCAGAACTGCTCGCTTCTATCCCAGACCGGCCAACGGATCTTCCAGTTCTCCATGACGGTTGCGAAAAATGCCGCCGGTCCAGCTACAACGAAAAGCAGGCCGAAAAAACCGAGGACGCTTCCACCGTGCCCCATTTTCTCCTCCTTCTTGCCCCAATCGCCAAATTTTTGGCGAATATAAAATTATCCTACATTTTTTGCCTTTTGTCAAGATTGATGATAAAATGAAACTACTTTTTAAAATATTCTAATTTAAAAATCCATGTCTTTTTTATCAAAATTTGATCCGGAAATTGCCGACGCAATTGAAAAAGAAATCAACCGCCAGCGGTCCGGTTTGGAAATGATCGCTTCGGAAAATATTGTCAGCCGCGCAGTTTTGGAAGCTATGGGCACCCCACTCACCAACAAATATTCCGAGGGCTATCCGGGAAAAAGATACTACGGCGGAAACCAATTTATTGATGTCTCGGAAAATCTGGCGATTGAACGGGCAAAAAAAATCTTCGGCGCCGAACACGCCAATGTCCAGCCGCACTCCGGAAGCCAGGCCAATGCCGCGGCCTATCTAGCACTTTTAAATCCCGGCGACAAAATCCTGGCCATGAATTTAGCGCACGGCGGACATCTTTCGCACGGTTCGCCGGTAAATTTTTCCGGAAAATTTTATAATGTTGTTTTTTACGGCGTGGACAAAAATACCGGCCGGATAAATATGGACGAAGTCCGCAAGATTGCACTTCGCGAAAAACCACGCCTGATTTTAACCGGAGCTTCGGCTTATCCCCGCGAGATTGATTTTTCCGCTTTCCGGAAAATTGCCGACGAGGTCGGAGCGTATTTGATGGCTGATATCGCCCATATTGCAGGACTCGTTGCCGCAAAAATTCATCCTAATCCAATTCCTACTTGCGATTTCGTCACAACCACAACCCATAAAACTCTTCGCGGTCCGCGCGGCGCCCTAATCCTTTCAAAAATTGCCGACAGATTGCGGCCGGAAGATAAAAAAAATCTGGCGCAAAAAATTGATTCAGCCGTTTTCCCGGGAATGCAGGGCGGTCCGCTTGAACACGTGATCGCCGCCAAAGCCGTGGCATTTCTTGAAGCATTGCAACCTGATTTTATTGAATACCAAAAACAAATTGTAAAAAACGCCAAAGTTTTGGCAGACACATTACTCGTCGACGGATTAAAACTCGTTTCCGACGGCACGGATAACCATTTGATTTTGATTGACCTCACCGACACCGGTCTTGGCGGCAAACAAGTTGAGGACGCACTTGGCGAAGTGGAAATCTATGTCAACAAAAATATGATTCCATATGATACACGAAAACCGACTGACCCGTCCGGTATTCGCCTCGGCACTCCGGCCTTAACGACCCGCGGCATGAAAGAAGAAGAAATGAAATTGGTTGGAGAGATGATTTTGAAAATTATTAAAAATATCAACGACGAAAATATAAAAAAAGAAGTCCGCGAAAGCGTTCGCGGACTTGTGGCAAAATTCCCAATCTATCCGGGACTATCGGTACTATGAACATTATTGACGGAAAAAAAATCGCCGCGAAAATTCGTGCGGAAATAAAAAAAGAAATCGCTGAACTTAAAATTACACCAGGCTTGGCCGCGATTTTGGTTGGCGCCGATCCGGCCTCGCATCTTTACGTCGGCCTGAAAGAAAAAGCCGCCGCCGAAGTTGGCATCCATTTTGAAAAATATTTGTTTTTTGCCACCGAGCCGGAAGAAAAAATTATTGCGAAAATAGAGGAATTAAATGCCCGACCAGACATCCACGGAATTATTGTCCAGCTTCCCCTACCCCAAGGTTATGACGAAAATAAAATCATTGCCGCGATTGATCCAGGAAAAGACGCCGATGGTTTCCATCCGGAAAATATAAAAAAACTTCTCTCCGACGAAACGAAAATTATTCCGCCGGTCATTTCTGGAATTTTGAAACTAATTGAATCAACCGGCGCGGAATTGAAAAATAAAAAAATATCCATTTTGGCAAACAGCGAAATTTTAACAAAACCATTGGCGAAAATTTTAGAAGACAACGAAGTCAAGGCACTAATCGCTCCTGAAATATTAACCACTGAAATCTCCGACGCCGATATTGTTATCTCCGCCCTCGGTAGAGCCAAAATCATTACAGCCAACGCGATTAAATCCGGCGCGATTTTAATTGATGTTGGGACAACGAGATTGGAAGATGGTAAAACCGTCGGCGATCTGGATTTCAATTCAGTTGTGGAAAAAGCCGGATGGATTACGCCCGTTCCCGGCGGAGTCGGACCAATGACCGTGGCGATGCTTCTGAAAACAGTTTTGAATTTGGCAAAACAAAAAAGAGCCTAGGCTCTTTTCGAAAAAAAACACGGCGCGAAGCCGTGTTTTTTTAATATGATCTTAAAAATTTTCCTTCCATATCAAGCTCGACAAAATGCTCGACTGTTCCCTCGCGGAAAGATCCGCATTGGTTTTCCGACAAATCATCAACCGGCTGGCGCGGAGAATGGGCTACATCGGCCGCCCATCCGGGAATAACCTCATCGGCAAGACACGGTCCGGACGACATGCTGACCCCGGCTGCTCTTTTATTGGAAAAAATTTTTTGCGCCGCTTCTATTGCTCTTGCCTCATCACCCTTTGACAAAAGAGAAGCTGTTTCCGGTTTCCGAAAAGACCTTGGCGCGTAAATTATTCCGCCGACTATAATCAAAAATGGGATAACCGAAAATAACAAGGCAGCTCTTCTATTGTTTGAAAACATGTCTTTCATAGTTTATATAATAACCAATTCTTTTCTTTAAAATTAACTAAGGCATAACTCCCCTTCAGCCTCTTGCCACACAACTCCAACTTGAACGCCTTGGGTTCTTTCGACTTTAACACATACTCCCCTTTATCCCAAATCTTCACTGTCCCCGCCCCATACTGCCCCTCGGGGATTGTCCCACAAAAATCAATGTAATCAACCGGGTGATCTTCAACCATTACAGCCAGTCTTTTCACTCCCGGTTCCTCGGGCGGACCTTTTGGCACTGCCCAGGATTTCAAGACGCCGTCCATTTCCAAGCGAAAATCGTAATGCAGATGGCTCGCGTGATGCTCCTGCACGACAAAACGATTTTTATTTTTCGCCTCAACTCTGCCCTTCGGTTCGGGGGTGATGTCAAACTTTCTTTTCTCTTTGTATCGCTTCAAATCGGCCGCCATTTAAAACTCCGGATAAATGAGTTTATAAAGAATACCAAGAATAAAAATAAAAGCAACCAGGTCAAGAATAAGCCTTGAAACCTTGAGGCTGTATTCGGGCTGGCGTTTACCGTTCTCTTTTGCCTTGAGCCAGATAAGAATTATTAAAATTCCCTCAAGCCCGCCCAAAACAGCTCCGGTAAAAGCGATAACCGACATAAACTCCGGCCGGCCGGCGAGAAATATCAAAAACGGCAAAATGCAGGCCAGCGCCCATGACAAAAAACCGTTCAGTTTGTAATCAAAATTAAAAATCTCCTTGAGGTTAAGACCAAGAACGAGAAAAGAAGTGGCAATCGCCAAAAATCCGAAGATCGCCCCGAAGAGAACTATTTTGCTGCCCAAGGCTCCCGAGAGACCGGCGATCGCTTCCTGGGTCGTACCGGAACCGCTGATGCCAATAACGACAAAAGCAAAAAGGGCGGTAACGACAAGCGGAACGGCCGTGCCGATTACGATCGCCTTCTTCATCTTTTCTTCCTGGCCCCGCAATAGCTCTCTGATCTGGGGAACGGCTGCCGCGCCGCCCAGGGCGAAAAGTATCACCCCGTAAGGAAAAAATATTTCTTTCAGATTCATTATGTATAAGTTTGGATACCAGACGTAAGGCAATCCAAAAAAGAAAATGATCGCCACTACCGCGAGCAAAATAATCGTCATCAAAAATTCAATCGACGCCACGAGTCGCAATCCGATTAAAACTGCCAGCGACATCAATACGAAAAATGCGAATTGATACATCAAAACGCTTCCCCCGAAAATCGGCAGAAGGATGGCGTGGAGAAACTGGCCGCCGATAATAATATAGGCAATGAGCGCGCCGTAGAAAGACAAAATCTGTGCGGCTCCGGCCAATGTTTTACCGTATTTTCCGAGATAAATTTCCGCGTAACCGACGAGGCGGTGTTTCCCCTCGGTACGCAAAACTACTTCACTGTAAAGCAAATGCTCCAAAAGCAAAATTCCCCCGAGAAATACGATATAAAAAATTCCCAGGGCGAACCCGACTTTAGTAATCGCATACGGAACGCCGAAAATCCCGACTCCGATGATCATTCCGACCATCATGGCTACCGCATGCCAAAAACGCTTATTCATAAATATTTTTATGTTAATTTATCCTATTTTACCACAAAAACGGGAAAAAGATAAGGCCGGACCAAAAAGTGGACAAATTGTAGAAAAATCGCCTTGCTTTTTAAAAAAGGTTGGGATAAGATATTAGAACGTAATAATACCAAAAGAACCTATGGCTAACGAAAAAATCACTCCGCAAAATCTCGAAGCCGAGCAATCTCTTTTGGGCTCTCTCCTGATTGATAAAGATTCCGTCATCCGCGTTGCCGACCTCGTGAAGCCGGAGGATTTTTATAAAGAAAGCCACGCGACGATTTATACCGCCATTTTGGATTTGTTCGGCCGGCACGAACCGATCGATATTTTAAGCTTATCGACAAAACTCCAAGAAACCGGAAAGCTCGAGGAAACCGGCGGAAGAAGTTATTTGATGACGCTCGCTAACTCCGTCCCGACCGCCTCGCACGTCGTCCATTACGCAAACATCGTCCAGAAAAAAGCGACCCTCCGCCGGCTTCTCCTTGCCGCCGGAGAAATAACGGCCTTGGGCTACAACGAAGAAGAGGACGTTGACAATCTTCTGGACAAAGCCGAACAAAAACTTTTCTCCGTTTCTCAAAAATACTTAAAACAAATTTTCGTCCCGATCAAAAGCATCCTGACCGAAGCCTTTGACCGCATCGACGAACTGCACCGGGAAAAGGGAAAGCTGCGCGGTCTTACGACCGGCTATAATGATTTGGACAATGTCCTGGCCGGCCTCCAAAAATCAGATCTTGTGGTTTTGGCCGCCAGACCTTCCGTCGGGAAAACCTCGTTGGCCCTGGATATCGCGAGACACGCCGCGACCCGCGCCAAAGTTCCGGTCGGAATTTTCAGCTTGGAAATGTCAAAGGAACAGCTTGTCGACCGTTTACTTTGTTCCGAGGCCGGAGTTGATCTTTGGAAAATGCGCACCGGACGGCTTTCCGACCGCGACGAAGACGATGATTTCCCGAGAATCGGCCATGCCATGGGAGTCCTCTCCGAGGCGCCAATCTATATAGACGATTCCGCAACTTCCAATATTATGGAAATCAGGACAAAAGCCCGCCGTCTCCAGATTGAGCAGGGTTTGGGTCTTCTGATTATTGACTATTTGCAGCTTATGGAATCGCGCACCAAAACGGATAACCGCGTTCAGGAAATCTCCGAAATCACGCGGTCATTAAAAGGTATCGCCAGAGAATTAAATATCCCCGTGCTTGCCTTGTCTCAATTATCCCGTGCCGTGGAATCGCGCACTCCGGCCATCCCGAAACTCGCCGACTTGCGCGAATCCGGCTCCATCGAACAGGATGCCGACGTTGTTCTTTTCATTTACCGCAAGGCCATGGACCGCAACTTCCGCGAAGTAACGCCGGAAGAAAGAAACATCGCTGAAATCCATATCGCCAAGCACAGAAACGGTCCGACCGGCATCGTTAACCTGTTTTTCGACGAAGCCCGCGTTAGCTTTAAAAATTTGGAAAGGCATCAGGACGACGGTTCAATCCAATAGTAAAAAAATAAATGTCCAAGTTTCCTCCCGCCCTGCAAAATTTAATCGAATATTTTTCCCGCCTGCCCGGCGTCGGCCCGAAAACCGCTCTCCGGTTTGTTTTTTATCTGCTGAAACAGCCGAAAGAAGAAGTGCTTAAATTTTCCGCCGCTTTGGGCTCCGTAAAAAACAATATCGCCGTCTGCCAGGTCTGCCAGAATTTTTCCGAAAAAAATCCGTGCCCGATCTGCGCCGACCCCCGCCGCGACCATTCTTCAATCTGCATCGTCGCGGAACACCAGGATCTGCCGGTTATTGAAAATACCGGAGAGCACCACGGAACCTACCACGTTTTGGGCGGCGTCCTTGATCCGCTCCACGGCGTTACCCCGGATCAGTTGAAAATTAAAGAACTGGTCGCCCGGATACAAAACGGAAAAGGAAAAATAAAAGAAATTATTTTGGCCCTGAATCCCGATCTCGAAGGCGAAACTACGATGCTTTACCTTACCAAACTTATAAAATCTTTTGGCGGACCGATAAGAATAACCCGGCTGGCCCGAGGCCTGCCGATGGGATCGGATATTGAATACGCCGACGAGATAACCGTCTCCGACGCTCTGAAGGGCAGAAAAGAAATTTAACCAATACAAAAACCGGAGCGTTGGCTCCGGTTTTTTATTTAACCAATTTTTTCAATTTTCACTTTCGTGAACATCTGCCTGTGTCCATTTTTCCGGCGGTAGCGGACTTTCGGCTTATACTTTATAACATTAACTTTTCTCGCCCGGCCTTGCTCCAAAACCTCCGCGGCAACTTTCGCTCCGGAAACCAAAGGTTTTCCGACTTTAATATCTTTCCCCTCTTTGTCGGAAAGAAGCAAAACCTCAAACTCAACCTTATCGCCGGCAGCTCCGGCGACTTTTTCAATTTTTAAAATCTGTCCTTCCTCAACCTTATACTGTTTTCCGCCTGTTCTAATTACTGCGATCATAATATTCCCTTGAGTATTAAAAAATTAACATTTAACAATTAAAACACCAAACAAAAAATCTGTCAATCTCAGGCCGCCGCCCTTTCTCCTCTTTTTTTTATTTCCCGATCAAGCGTATCAACAAATTCTCTCAATTTATCCAAGTCGCGGTGCCCCGCTCCAATCCGGCGGCTGGCGTCCTCAAACCTTATTTTGGCGCCCTGTAAATCTTCTTTTGCGTTGATTATTGCCAATTCGTCCGCATCCCTCTCCGACCCTCTGGAGCCGAGGCGATGCCGCTCCAATTTTACCAAAGTTTTTTCGGCTTTTTCCATTTCTTTCAGGGCTTTCTCTCTTGTGTCTCTCTGGGCTTCATCTTCGCCCTCGTATCGTTTTTCCAATTTCTTTGCCAGTTCAATAAAATGGCCGCGAACCGTTTCAATATCTCCTTCAATAAAAGCTCTCTTGGTTTCCAAAACCCCCTGAGCCTCCTTGTCTATCGCTTTTCTTGACGATTCGCTGAAAGCCGCTTTGCTCGAAATTTTTGTTCTTTCGTTCTCGAGGGCAAAAAACATTTCTTCGCTTCCCGGAAAATTTACCGCTAAAAAATCTTCCCGCGGAATTTCTTTTCTCAATACTCTCCCCTTTTCATCCCGCTTGCTCACGGTCGCCGCGCCTGTTTCCGGATCAAATTTTTCAATAATCCAATCCGCCTCAACGGCGCCGGAAGAACGCGCGACAATCGCTCTTTCTCCGATTTTTTTAATTTTTCTTTCGGGAGTAGCCATCAAATCTTCGATTCTCCCGATTTGGCTTTCTTCTCTCCCGACCGGAGTTAAACCGCGCATAAAATAAAAACTTAGAAATTAATTTTTACCTGATCTCCTTCTTTTATCCCGTGCTCCGCGGCAAAACCGGCGTTAACTTCCAAAACATAATTTGCCGGAACGCGCGGCGAATAGGTTGAAACATAATCTCCGGCCAAGGGCGGCAGATTTGACGCGATATCGACAATTGTCTCGTCCTGAATCCAAATAATATCCAGGGGAAAATTCATATCCTTCATCCAAAAAGCCGTCTGGCCCGGTTCGCCAAAAACAAAAAGCATCCCGCGTCCGTCTTCCAGGCTTTCCCGGCCGCTCAAACCCTTCTGCATCTCAGCCGGATTGTTGGCAATTTCAACCTTAACCGCCTCTCCGCCGATTTCAACTTTTCCGTGCGACTGCATATACTGGCCGACCCTCATTACCCCCGCCGCGGCTAAAATTAAAATAAAAATGATTGAATATAATTTGTTCATACTTGACAATGCTTAAATTATCCTTTATTCTGTTCATTATAACGCGGTTTTCCGAGGACCGCAAGTCGATTTTGCCCGAAGAAAAAGGGCAAAGGGAGGAAGGAATGGCAGAAGAGAACCGGGCGCGGGAACAAAGGACGGTGGAAGAATCTGCGGATCCTTACTGGGACCAGCTCGTCCGAGGAATCCGGGAACACGGTTCGCCGCAGGAGCGTAAGGCGGTAGACGAACTCGTCCACCACTTCGCTCGCGACGAGTTCCACGGTCCGACGAACACCCCGTGCCAGATCGGGCACGGCAAGAGCCGCTACCTGCCGCGGCGAGCCAGGGAGGCAGTAGGCTAGATCCAACCTCACAACATCAGTATCGGAACCGCACTTCGCGCAAGCAGGTGCGGTATTTTTTTGGTACAAAAAATCCTGGGGTGAGTGAGTAATCCCTGAATGTCCAGCGAAACAGAGAGAGAGTTGTTTGCTGAACGAGGACTATTCACTCGCCTCAGGATTTTATTCCATCTTTTGAGTCCGCCATTTCCATGACGGCCTCGAAAAATGTGGGGAGCTACTTGATTCACTCCCCATTGAGGCTCTGCTTCCTCGTGGCTCACCACTACGCAGGTGACGCGTTCCGGCCGCCGGGCAACTTGGTGCGGTGGGAAAAACTTATCTCACGCCTACCTCCTTTTCCTCTTCTGCGAGCGAAGCGATCGAAATCACCACTCGCGAAGCAGGAAGTTGACGAACCGGTCCATCTGCGACTCATGCCGCGCGAGGAACCGATACGTCGGCCACGGAGCGATCCGATCGGCAATGCCGAACGCCGCTACCGTGGAAAGGAGAACCGCCGTACTGGTAATCCCCCACGTCGCTTTCGCAATCTTCGCGAGCACTCCTCCTCCTTCTTCTACTCGCCGAGCACGACAAGGGTCCCGACGAAAGCGAACAACACGATGAAGAGGAAGACGCGGTCTTCACCGCCGTCTCCCGCCTCACCAACCACTGCCAGCCTCCGCCGTTCGAAGCCCTTTACGGCCCGAAGCAGAATGCTGACATAGGAACCGAAAACCAAAATGTAAAGAACGATTTTCATTTCACCACCCTCCACCCTCCTTCTTTGAGTTCACCACTTCTGTGATGCCCTCGAAAAAGGGCGGAACTCATTGCAAGTTCCGCAAGCCCGTATCTTTTCTTGCTGTCACCTTGCGGTGATTTAGGAAAATCTACGAGCCACTACTTGGGAAGAAACTAGGAGCTGCAGCCGAGCATCTGCGGCGTGAGCTGCAGATTGCCCACCGGATCGGTCCAAGCGTGACGGACCGTGGGTGGCTCGACTTCTCGGCCATTGACGCTGACTTCCAGGCGGTCGAGGATTCCGAGTTCGCTGTACCAAGGAAAACTTCCAGCCATTCGCCGAGCGTTGATCTCAACTTCCCGACTGCAGGCCTGCTCCTTGGTGAGCTTCATCTCGAACAGAGCCGGGCCGTAGGACACATCAGTCCTTGAGGGATCAGACGCATCGACGGCATGGAAGACTTGGATCTCGGCCGGCTGGTCGTCGCTCGAGTTGACTTGGATCGTTACGAAGGCGTCCACCGTGCTAGGCGGGCAGCCGTTCCACTCGGCCGTTCCCGGCGTTGCACCGGAGAAAGACGGGGAACCGGGCTCCACGCAGAGGTCGCAGGCGTCACCCACACCGTCGTGGTCCCGATCGGGCTGGCCGATGCCGGGCACAATCGTGTTGGCCACGAAGGGGCAGTTGTCGACCTGGTCGACGACTGCGTCGCAGTCGAGGTCCAGAGGAATGGCCCCCGGATAACACTGGGTCTGGATCATCATCACGGCCTTCTCGCACTGGCCCCGGTGGCAGGCGAACCCGTCGTTGCAGTCGTGGTAGGAATGGCACTCGGTCACTTCCTCCGGCTGCGAAGCGATCTTCGTCCCGGCCGGCTCGTCGATGACGACCGACTTGCTCACGTCGCCATCTTCCTCGCCCGACAGAACGACACCGAAGAAAATCGCCGCGAGGATTGTGACGGCGCCGCCAACGACTGCCCCGCAGACCAGACCGCCAATGATCACGCCCAAGTACTTCTTCATCTCTTTCTCCTTCTTCCCTTGATTGTAAAGATCTTGTCTCTGTCGACAACATCGTCGGCAGAGATACTTTCAGTGGCGCCGGTGGGTTCCGCCCCCACTCTGGCCCCAGCTCACCCTTGCGGGCTCCCCTCGGGATTTTTTGGCTAGGCGACGCCCCTCGGACAGAAACTTTCGCTTCTGTCCTGGCTTGAATCGGCGAATGATCGCCGGCTCAAGTCATCTTAGGCAACTAAAAACGGGCAGAGAGAATCCGCCCGTTATAAATTATTTATAAAAATAATCTAAGGGTGGTTTTCCACGCCGAATTGGCGGGTCTCTCTCAAACCACTTATCTTCAGCTTGTAAGGTACGATTTCGCACTCTTCTATCTTAACAATTAAGTATAGCATAAAAACAAGAATCTGTCAAGAGTTATTGACAGATTATTTATGATATTTTTATATTTTGGCTAATTTAAGCGATTTTTAACTCCCCTACTCCACTGAATTTCTCCTGTTGCGATAGCTTTTCAGGAGAACAACTGTCCAAATCACGCCCAGGAAACAGAGAGCACCAAGAGCGAAAAGCTTGCCTTCCGACTTTAAAACTAGGGTTGAAGTCCCGAAAACCAGGGTAACAAAATACAACGAAAGAACGGCCTGGCGCTGGGAAAGTCCGGCATCAAGCATCCTGAAATGCAAATGCTTCTGGTCGGCCAGGACCAGACTCTTCGGTCTTGCGACCAGGCGCTGCAAGATAACCAAAAAGGCATCCAGAATCGGCAAACCCATGATGAGCAAAGTGGTGGCGATTTTTCCGCCGGCAATAATCGAGAGAACGCCCAAAATAAATCCCGTAAACAAACTTCCGCCTTCACCAAGGAAAATTTTCGCCGGATTGAAATTCCAGGCGAGAAATCCCAAACAGGCGCCGGCAAAGATTATTGCAAGCAAGGCCGTTTCCGGCTGGGAAACTTCGGCCATCAAGCTGACGAAAAAGATAATGATTGAACCAATGGTCGTCACCCCGGAAACCAGACCGTCCAGGCCGTCCAAAAATTTTGTCGTGTACATCATTCCCAAAAGCCAGACCAGAGTGAAAAGATCGGCAAGCAGAGTAATTTTGTATGGAATGCCATTGAAATGGAAAAGAGTAAATTGCCAATTGTTCAAAGTTACGAGTCCGCCGATCGGATTGCTGACATAATTTATGCCCACTCCGCTTACGATCACGACAATTGCCGCGAGAGTCGGCCAGATAATCTGCCACTTCGGGGCAAGCTTGTATTTATCGTCCAAGAATCCGCCGATCATGATCAAAAGGCCGCCGATAAATACACCGACAAGGTGCTTCCCTACAATCTCGCCGCCGGCCATTTTGTCGGTAAAGAAAAAATAATAGCCCAGCACGGCAAAAAATGATACAAAAACAGCCAACCCGCCCAAAAGCGGAATCGGCTTTTTATGAATTTTTCTTTCCTCGTTAGGTTCGTCAACAATGTTTGCCCGTAAAGCCAACCGACGGACAACGCCGGTCAGCAAAACCGCGAGAACCAAAGCAATAATAAAAGGTATGTAATACATAATTCTTCCGGGTCTATAACTCTTGCGCTTTTTCCACTCTGAAATTCATGCCCGCCTCCATAACAACCTTATCCCGCCGGCCGATCTTTTTCGCCAAAAGCAAATTTGTCAAACCGTCCTCCACTTTTTCCTGGATAACGCGGCGAAGAGGCCTTGCTCCGAAAACCGGATCAAAACCGGCAGCCGCAAGCTCCGCAACGGCCTCGGATGTAACTTCAAAAACGATTCCATGCTTATCTTCAAGCCGTTTTGCTATTTTGTCAAGCATAAGCGAGGCGATCGTCTGAATCTCGCCGGACTCCAAGGGTTTGTAAACAACGACTCCGTCAAAACGGTTTAGAAATTCCGGCCGGAAATAGGGTTTCAGATCCACATTAATCAGGCGGTCCTTGATTTGTTCAATCGGTAAACCATCCCTAATCCCCTCCTGGATGGCCGGCGAACCGGCGTTTGAAGTCGCAATCAAAATAACATTTGTAAAATCAATCGTCCGCCCCATGCTGTCGGTCAGCCGTCCGTCATCCATCACCTGTAAAAATATATTTAAAATATCCGGATGGGCTTTTTCGATTTCGTCCAAAAGTAACAAGGTAAACGGACTCTTGCGTACCGCCTCGGTAAGATATCCAGGCGATCCGCCGCCGGGCATGCCGATCAGACGATAAAGACTCGTCGGATCCTGATATTCCGACATATCGAGCCTGATCATATTTTCTTCGTTGCCAAAATAAACTTCGGCCACGGTTTTCGCGGTCTCCGTTTTACCGACCCCGGTCGGCCCCAAGAAAAGAAAATTGGCAATCGGCCGTTTCCCTTCGCGGAGTTCGGCTCTGGATCGCCGAAGCGCCGCGGCAACCATCTTCACCGCCTCGTCCTGGCCGATGACGCGCTTATGCATTTCTTCCTCGAGACGCAATAATTTTTCCGATTCCGCCTCGGTTACGGCTGTGACGGGAATTTTTGTCTTTTGGGAAATTACCTCAGCAACGTTTTCTCCCCGGACAACCGCGCCGTTGCCGTTTTTTGTCCTTGTGTAATGAGCAGATTCGCGCAAAATTTCTATGGCTTTTTCCGGCAAATACCGCTCATGCAGATATCGGTCGGAAAGCTTAACCGCTTTTTCCAGGGCGTCGTAGGAAAAAACCACGTCGTTTTGATATTCAATCCCTCCTGCCTTGGCTTCCAAAATCTGTATCGCCTCGTCAACCTCCGGTTCCTCGATCACGACTTTCTGCAAAATATTTCCCAACGACGAACTCTCAATATATTGGCTGTAGTTTGCCGGGGTCGAAGAAGCCAGGGCGAAAAAATATCCCTTGGCAAGTTCGTCCGCGAGAACGCGGGAAAGGTCGACGCTTTCTTCCCCGCCGGCGCTGATTCCGCCCATACCCTCTATATTTGAAACGCAAAGAACAATATTTCCCGCCCGGGCAATTTCATCACAAATTATCAAAAGCCTCTCCTGCGCTTCGGCCGGAGTCGCCCCGGCGACAAGTTGCCCGACGTTCAAATTGATTAATCTTTTATCCTGCAAAATTTTCGGGACGCGTTCCTCGAGCATCATCTCGGCAATGCCCTGGATAATCGTTGTTTTCCCGACTCCCGGCGGACCAACCAGAATCGCGCTTTGCCGCCCGCCTTCGATAATCCGGAATATCTCTTCTATTTCTTTTTCCCGGTCAATGCACGGGGCAAAATAGGCGTATTTGGCCATCAGGGTAAAATCCTCGCTGAAGCGATCAAGGTATGGTGTGGCCATGGCGGTCATAGCCCGCGACATCGTTCCGCCCGGCCGGAGTCTTGCCAGAGCCCGCGATTCTTTCCATTTTTTACGAAGAAGCTCGGAAATCCGGAGCCAAGCGACCACATTTTCCAATTTTTTCATATCCACCTCGAAAGCGTACAAAATTTCCTGGACGATCGGTTCGAGCCGGGCAGACACGAGCAGCAGTTCGGCAATATCAATCTGGCGGCGGCGAGCGGCGTAGGCCTCGGAATAGGCATCCAGGAAAAGCCGAACCGTTGCCGGCGAAAAACCGGGCTCCTGGCGTTCAGGCAGATCGGTTTCAAACATGCCCAGGTGTTTTATAATTTTTTCCTGTAAAACGTTTAGGCCGACACCCAGCCGGCTGAAAACGACCGCCGATTTTCCCGAGAAAAGAAGCGCGCCAAAAATATGGAGCGGCCGGACTTCGCCGTGGCCGAATTTCAGGGCCGCCTTCCATGCGTCAACAAGAACCTTCTCGGCCTCCGGGCTGAAAGTTTTCGCAACATCGATTTTTGTATTGATGGGCAGCTGCCTGACGGCCATCCAGTCGGAAACTTCGGGCAGAGGAACATTTTTTTCTTTTTCCTGGCCGGTTCCCTTATATTTTTTTTCCTCAACCATGCCCTTCAGATCCGCCGCTTCAAGCAAGCGGTAGGCAAGATACATATCCGCGAGCAGAGAAAAGAAAAAAACAATTACGTCGGGACGTCCGCTCGTCCAAAAAGTAAATTTAAAAATTTCGGCGAAACCGATTTCGGAAATTTTAAAAATTAAAAATGCCAACGCTCCCAGCCCGAAAGAGAACAATACCCCAGCCGAGAACAAATTAAAGAAATTTTTTATCTTTTTCTTCTGTAGCTTCTGGCTTGTAATCGATTTGTTCCAATATAAAAACCTTCCTTCGCGCCAAAAACCGGCGCCAAAACCGTAACAGCCGAGACATTTTCCCGCTCCGACTTTTCCGCGCCCTCCGCAAGCCGGACAAATCATTAAATTATTTTCATTATTGGCCATACTTGTTTATAATGCCGCTAAATTTAAAACGATTGCCAGAACCGCCACAATAGGAAGGATGATCCAGATAAAAAATAATCCCGCCATAAGCAGGCTCCATAAAACAATGGCAATCCCCCGTCCGATGATTTGGAAAAACCTGATAAAAAAACTGATCAGCTTGCCGGCAATATCCCTTTGGCCGAACATCGGAGTGAAAAGATTGGTAATCCAGATCTTTACTCCGAGCCTTATCTCCATATTTCTTATTCTTTGCCAAAAAAATCCCGCGGCTTTTTTCAAGCCTACGGTATACCACCAAGCGGGAAAATATAAAATCTCCCTGGCTGTTTCAAGCAAAATGTCCCTTCCGAGACCTCCTGTTATCTTTTGCGCCATATTATTTTATTTTAGCACAATTTTCTACTTTGCGGTACTTTTAAAATTTTCCGGCGGCTATTTGTTTTCTTATTCTTTTCATGAGCTCAAGATAAAAATTTACGTTATGAATTGTCGCGAGCCGAAAGGCAAGCGGCTCTCCAACGGAAAAAAGATGCCGCAGATACGCGCGGGTATAATTCTTACAGGTAAAACACGAACAATTTTTATCTATCGGCTTAAAATCTTTTTTAAATTTTTCGTTCGTAATATGGATATTCTTATAAAATTTACTTCCCGAAAAACCGGACACTCCGGAAAAAACGTAAAGGAGGCCGTGGCGGGCGTTCCGGGTAGGAAGAACGCAGTCGAACATATCAATTCCGCGCCGAACCGCCCCGACAACTTCCTCCGGCTGGCCGACGCCCATCAGATAACGGGGCTTGTCTTCGGGCAGGACCGGCACAACATGGTCCAATATTTTCATCATTTTTTCGCGCGGCTCTCCGACCGCCAAACCGCCGACCGCATATCCGTCGAATCCGAGATCAACAAGCTCGCTGGCGCTCTTAAGACGCAAATCCTTATAAACACTGCCCTGGACAATTGCAAAAACTTTTTGTCCCTTGGCCATTTTTTGTTTTTTGGAAATTTCTGCCCACTTGGTCGTGAGACGCACCGATTCCTCGGCGTCCTTACGCGAGCACGGGTACGGCGCGCATATATCCAAAATCATGGCGATGTCGGAACCGAGATTTTTTTGAATCTCCAAGGCAAACTCGGGAGTTAAAAAAATTTTTTTTCCGTCAATGTGAGAATTGAAAACCGCCCCCTCCTCCTTAATTTTTCTCCTCGAAGCCAACGAAAAAATCTGATACCCGCCGCTATCGGTCAGAATAGGCCGGCGCCATTTCATAAATCCATGAAGCCCTCCGGCCTTTTTTATAACTTCAGTCCCCGGCCGGAGCATCAGATGATATGTGTTTGATAAAATTATTTCCGCTCCAAGATTTTCCAGATCCAAACTGTCGATTGCTTTGACGGAAGCCTTGGTAGCGATCGGCATAAAAAACGGCGTCTCGACAGAGCCGTGGGCCAGATTTATCCGTCCCGTCCGCGCCGAAGAAATCTTCGATTTTTTGTTTATTTTAAGCATAACCTTATTTTATCATGCCGGCGCTTCTTTTCAAGAATGAATAAACTAAAAACAGCTTTTTCGCCCTTATACAAAGGAGAGAAAAAGCCGTTTATAGCACAATTCTTGGCAAAAAAGAAAGCTAAAAAATTGTGCGATGATTTTTATAAAATTACTTTACAGCAACCGCTCCACCGGACGAAACATATTTTACTTCGGCCACCCCAACCATTCCGAGCCGGCCGATTCTTTCCTGAACTTTTTGCATTGATTGCATTTCGGCAACCTGCATCTCTATTTTTTTTACCCCGTCCTTAAGCTGTGTCTGCTTTTCCTCTAATTCTTTCATTTTGAACCCCTGAATGGCCATGTCGTTTATTTCCGCCAGATAGACGACTGCGGCAAAACAAATCATTACAACCACCGCAATATTTATTACCCGGCCGTCTATGCTGAACTTGCGGCATCCGTTTTGTTTGATGCTGCAATTCTCTTGTCTGGCTTTGTTGCCAATCATCATTAGAAATTTCGACATAATTTTCGGGTCAAAAACTATAAAGGGATTTTCGCCCTATGTTGCCTGCGACGCTCGGAAAAAGCGCTAGCGCTTTTTCGCTCGCTATCCCCGGCTATAATCGCTCGGCCACTCGAAGCTTCGCGCTGCGGGACCTGGGATTTATTTTTGCCTCCCCCTCTTTTGGTATTATTGGTTTTTTATTAATGATTTTAAGAACTGGCTCGTGTTCGCAGCGGCAAACAGGGATCTCTTTCGGACAGATACAACCTGACGACTCTTTTTTAAAAAATTGCTTGACGATTCTGTCTTCCAGGGAATGAAAAGAAATTACCGCGAGACGCCCGCCCGGGCGGAGCAATTTGACCGCCTGAGGCAAAACTATCTTAATATTTTCCAATTCGTCGTTTACCGCGATTCGCAGCGCCTGAAAAACTTTTGTCGCAAAATGGGTCCGGCCGTAATGAAATTTTTTAGGAACCGCTCTGGCGATTATCTCGATAAGTTCAAAGGTTGTGGTTACTGGCTTAACTTTGCGGACAGCGCATATTCCTCTCGCAATCCTTCCGGCAAACCTCTCTTCCCCGTATTCCCGAAAAATTCTTTCCAACTCTTTTTCCGGAAAACTTCCGACAATTTCCGCCGCCGTTTTTCCCTCCTTCCCGTAGCGCATATCGAGCGGCGCATCAAGGAGAAAAGAAAAACCTTTCTCGGGATCAGATATTTCCATCGAAGAATAACCGAGATCAAGCAATATTCCTGAAATATTTTCAAAATTATTTTGAAGAACTATTTCTTCCAAATTTTTGTAACTATTTTCAACCGTTATCAATCTGTCGCTGCCAATCTTCGCAGCCGCTATAGTGATAGCTCGCGCGTCCAGATCAATACCCAAAACTTTTCCCGCGGGAGCCGTCCGTTTTAAAATTTCTCCGGCGTGCCCCCCGCCGCCCAAAGTGCAATCGACAAAATTCTGATTCGGCCCGGGGTTGAGACATTCAATAACTTCGCTCAAAAGAACAGGGATATGTTTGGCATCTCCCGCCATACTAAACTCCCAATTCGCCTAATTGTTCCGCAATATCTCCGCTTGATTTTTCCGTACCGCTTTTATAGGTTTCCCACCTTGCCTCATCCCAGATTTCCAAACGGTTATAAAGTCCGGCAATGACAACATTCTTATCCATGCCGGCATATTTTCTCAAATAATCAGGCAAGATTACTCTTCCCTGTTTGTCCAAAGAAACATCCATCGCCCCGGCAAGCATCAAGCGGGCGAAAGCTCTTGTGTTGGCTTTGCTTATCGGCAATTTTGCCAGTCTCTCGGCAAGATCCTTCCATTCGGCCCCCGTGTACAAAAAAAGACAGTTGTCCAAGCCGCGGGTTACAACTGCCCCCTTAGCTAATTTCACCCTGAATTTAACCGGCACGGCCAGTCTCCCTTTCTCGTCTATTGTGTGGTTGTATTCGCCGATAAACATAATAATTTTGAGAGGAGAATAAAAAGTGGAAAGAAGGGTTCAAAAGGCTTGTGGGATTAGCGCGGAAAATCTCGGCTAATCTGTCTTCCCGCTTTGGTTAAAGAGGAAGTTATCCACAAAGAACCTTATCTATCCCCACTTTTATCCACTTTTATATCCTACACTTCCATTTTACACCACTTTTCCGATCTTGTCAACCACCTGACCGGCCACAATATTTTCCTTTAAATAAAACAAAAAAATCCGCTCCTGTGCATAAGCGGATTTTGTTTTAACAAAAAACCCTGTGGATAACTAATCTTTTGGCTTGGTGATATTCGGTTTACCTCCATAAAAAGGCAAAACCGTCTCGCCCACCCTTGCTTTTACCATTTTGCTTCCGGCAACCATAAACAACTCCCTGTCATTTTTAAACTCGCCAATCCTTATGCCAACGACTCGGATCCGAAGCAAAAAGCCGAGTGCATTGGTCGCGACAATCCCCTGGCGGACAGCCGTGAAGGATCCTGGTCCGGAAATTACCGCGATTCCGCCTATGCTTTCCGGCCCGATTTTATTGGCCCTCAAAACTTGATCGACGAGAACCAGGAGCTTATCCGAGTTTCCTTTAGCTTTCTTATGCGTAATTTTTTTTCCGTCGGAAAGGCCGGCAGAAACTTCACCCGGGACGGCAGTATTTATAAAAAGAATAATTTTTTGTTTTTTTAACTTCATTGATGGACAATTACCGGAGTATTAACAGTCGCCCAAGTAAAAATTTTTTCTGCGACATCCAGAGCCAATCTTACGCAGCCATGGGAAACTCTTTTGCCCAAATGATTAACGCCTTCGTAAACGAATTTATCGCCGTTTTTCCAGTATGGAAGCCCGTGAATCCCAGCGCCGCTTTTCGTAAAAAGCATAAAATTAGGCATATAAAGACTATAAGCGTTGGAGTAAGCGACTTTCGATTTCGAAAGAATTTTGAAACTTCCAAGCGGAGTCGGCATTTTTAAGGTTCCCGTTGAAACAGGGTGCTCTCCCAAAAGAAAACCGTTTTCATAGAATTTAAGTTTCTGTTCACTTATATCTATCTCAAGATACTTATAGCGTTCCCTGTCCGCTCCCGGGCCGGTATTATTTTGCATTGTAATTAATTTATTTTTTCCGCCGAATTTCCCGATGCTGACCGAAACACCGCTACGCAAACTTTTATCAAAAGGGAAAAAATGATCCTTAAAATTTCCGCTGCCGTCAAAAATTCTGACGTGAGGTCCGCCGGTGAAACCGGCGCCGGCAACAATTTCTTCCCGACCATCATTATCCGTATCACCTACGGCCAAATTTACTCCCCCCTGAAAACCTTTTTCGTAGACTAAAAATTTATTTAACAGTTTCCCGTCAGTGCTAAAAACCCTGACCTCAGGAGAACTTCCCCAGCCGGGAGCGGCAACAATTTCCGTATCGCCATCTCCATTGATTTCGCCCGAGGCAACCCGAACGCCACTCCATTTAGAAATTCCGTCAATCTTAAAATCTGAAATCATTTCCCCCGTACCTTTGAAAATTTTAATTTCGGCCTCCTGGCCTGATCCGCCTCCGATTATAATTTCGCCCCTCCCGTCGTTGTTCACGTCAGCAACCGCCAAATTTGCGCCGTTTTTCAAATTTTGATCAAAAGCAAAAAATCCCGAAGAAACCTTGGCCTTGCCATAACCATCAAAAATTTTTAACTCCGCGGCAGCTCCCGAAGCGGGAACGGTGATTATTTCGTCTTTACCGTCGCCATCCAAATCCCCTGCCCCAACCTTAACTCCGCCTAAAAACTTATCGTCATAAGCTAAAAAAGAATTTACGGCCGATCCGTCTTCCCGATAAATCCTTATCTCCGGTTTTTCTCCCTTTGGTGCCCCTATTAGAATCTCATTGGTACCGTCCCCACCGAGATCGACGATCCCGAGACTCGGAGTTTTATCCGGGCCGAGAAAATCTATCTCAATCTTTTTCTCCATGAAAAAATTCACGGGATCGAATGTTTTCACTTCCAGCGTAACGCCGGCGGCAGAACACAACGCCGGGACAACCAAAAAAAATCCAGCTGCCGCAATAGCTACGGCCAATTTTGCTCCTCCGCTTCCTAAACTTTCTAAAAAACTCCGCATAATCGTGTATTCAAAGTAGATTAAAACTTTTATTTAAGATTAACAAATTATTCCCTCTAAATCAAACCCGTCAAAATAAAAAAGAGCCTTGCGGCCCCGTCCGTTAATTTTTAACCTGAAATTTAATAAAATCATATTCCGCAAAATTATATCCCGTCTAGATGGTTCAGCATGACAATTTTTTTGTTTTCCAGAACGCTGTACAAAAATCTGTCGGTGATGTCTTTACGGTAGCGGTATTCTCCTCGGCTCATAACCGAATAGTTGATTGGCCGGCCAAAATCTTTTTCAAAACTTTTAACCAGCTGGGCAAGGCGGCGGCGATTAAAGCGCCCAACCAAAAGAAGGTCCGTCTGAATTCCGGGCATTCCGACAAAATTTCCCGTCAAAGCCATGTAATCCACGCTTCCCGTACGCTGCAAGGCCCTGACAAAACTTTTTTCCAGAAGAAAATCCGCCTTCAGAACTAAAGCCCTAAGTTCGGAAAATAAAACGAAATCTCCGTTAGCCTGAAAAAACTTCTTTAACATTTCGGGGCGGCGAATTTGTTTCGGCTGTTTGGATAATTTTCCCTTGCCATTCCCCGCGGCTATCAGATAACTATCCTTTGGCGCCTCAACCTCGCGGATCAGGCCTAAAAGCTCAAGATTGGAAAGTTCTCGCCTAACAGAATTAATTTGAGAATTAATCGCCCTGGCTATTTCCCTAACAAAATAAAGCCTGCCTCCGCTGTTTAAAAAAAGCTTTAAAAGCTTTACTCTTGTCCTTGAACCAAAGAGTTGTTCAAGCCCGGCATTGCTTAATTTGGGGGTATCTTTTTTGGCTGCCATAAAAACTCGCTAAATTTATCGACCAAATCTCTAAAAAAATGCTGATTTTATCCGGACATTCGCTCATTCGCGCAAGGGTTTACTTTAATCCATAAAACCGTTATAATTATTATAATACAATCGGGCCAAAAAGCAAGTTATGCCCGGTATCAGAAATGCAGAAGATTGAATACGACAAACTTATTATTCAGCCTGGGGCAAGCAAATCAACTTGCCAGGTTTTTGTTATAGATTTATTTGAAGAAAATCAAGAAAGCGGACAAATTTCCCCCGAAGCGAATAAAAAAATATTCGGACTTATTGAGGTAGAGTCCGCCCCCAGCCGAAAGGTAAACTCGTTTATCGGATTGCTGATCCAAGAAATAAAAAATTTCCGGCCGAAAGACTCCGGAGAAACGGCTGAAGCCATATTCGAAAAATTAGTCCAAAAAGTAAATTATAAATATTTGGATTTAATCGGAAATAAGTCGACTTTTGGCGAGGAAGAAGCTCCCATTCCTAAAATTAACGCCCTATTTCTCCTTCAGGACGGTAAAAACATATATTTAACTTATAGGGGTAGAATTTTTCCATTTTTGATATATCAGGCGAAACCTCAGAACTATAAAATCATCAATATTTCCGAGACGGCATCGGGCAAGGATGGGCGCGGAAATATTAATCTATTTACCAACATCGTCAGCGGAAAAATGAACACCGATGATTATCTTATGCTCTCGACTGAGAGCATACTCGATTATTTTTCACTAGAAAAAATTTGCAAAATGGTTTCAGGGTATGATCCTAAGGATTCGATCAACGGTTTCGGTTCGCTTCTCGCCGAATCAGCCAACCCGAAAACATCGTTTGCCGTTCTAGTCGTAAAACTAGAACAAGCAAGAAAACCCGAACCGATCCGGATCCCCGATCAAAATCAAAGCCAGAGCCAAATTTCTATGCCGCAAAGCTCAATGGACGATCTGATGAAAACGGCCCATAACACGGAAAAAATGCTTACCCCGTCTCTCCGGCTCAACATTGGCTCGGGAATTTCTTCTTTTTTCCGCGGAATTAAAAATTCCCGCGAAGAAAAAAAACAAATTAAGAATAAAGCAAAATTGGAATATTATTCCTCGCAATTCGCACCTCCGAGCCGGCTTGGCAAACTGGCTAAACCTTTTTACTGGATTTTCTTGGCTGTTTTCAGAACCATATACCTGATATTAAAGACTGTCGTAGTTTCTTTCTTCGGCTTTTTCAGAGCTATTTTTAATTTTATTACCGGAAAAGGAAGGGTTCCCGCCAAACCAGTTACGGAAACAATTACTCCGCCCGAACCGCAATACGTAGAATCAAAAAAGCAATCCCCCAAATTGCCAAGGCCGTCGAAAGCTCTCCTGGCGGCCGCGGCCGTTGTTCTCTGCCTTTTTGCCTCCGGCACTGTTTTCCTTCATTTCAAATACGAAAAGGAATCAGCGGCAGAATCCCTAAGACAAAAAGTGGAAATTATACAAAACAAAAAAAATGCCGCCGAGGCCAGTCTTATTTATAATGATGAAGTCGGGGCGGCGAAATTGCTGGTTGAAGCCGATTCCCTTCTCGCTGTTTTCCCTCAAAATAACACCCAAGAAAAAAATGCCTACGAAGATATAGCCGGAGAGCTGGGCACCCTGCGGGATAAAATAAGGCATTTGGTTAACATCGAAAACCCGGCCCTGCTCGTTAATTTTTCTGAACATAACCCGAGCGCGGCTGTTAACGAATTTATAATTTCTAAAAACAATCTTTACGCCTTTGACCGCCTGGCTTCGGCCGTTTACAAGATGAACATCGAAACGAAAGAAATAATAAATAAAAACGCCCCGGGTCTTTCTCTGCGCTTAGGCTTTCTGGAAAACGAAAATTCTGCTTTCTTTTATCAGCCGGAAAAAAAATTCTTTAATTTTGATTTAAATGAAGATATTCTGAAACAGGAAGGCGTAACCCTTAACGAAAACGAATCAAAAATTGACGATTTGGCTCTTTACAACCAAAAATTGTATATTTTGGATGCGATTAACAACCAAATATTCAAGCATACTCCGACCGAGTCTGGATTTACCCGCGGTACACCTTGGATTAAGGATGGAACCGACATCAAAAACGCCGTCAGCTTCGCAATTGACGGGTCGGTTTACCTAGCCAAATCCAACGGGGAAATCGTGAAATTTGATAACGGCAAAAAAACCGACTTTTCTTATTCAATCGATCCTCCTCTCGTCTCACCTTCAAAAATTTGGACATCTCCCGAATCGTCTTTCGTCTATATACTCGAACCTGCCGGGAAAAGATTGGTTGTTCTCGATAAAGAAGGCAAGCTAAAAGCTCAATATGTTTCCGGTCAATTAACCGACCTGCGGGATTTCGTCGTGCTGGAAGATAAAAAAGAAATATATCTTCTTTCCGAAAATCAGATATACGGAATTGTTGCTGCCCATCTTGAATAAAAAAATAGTTAAAAAAACTGCCCGTTTTGAAATGGGCAGTTTTTTTATTTCTGAAAATTTATTTCAGGGTAACTTTTGCTCCAGCTGTCTCCAATTTCTTTTTCATCTCTTCGGCTTCGGCTTTACCGACACCCTCTTTCACCATCTTGGGGGCGCCGTCAACCAAATCCTTGGCGTCCTTGAGGCCGATCTGGGTCAACTCGCGAACTACCTTAATTACTCCTATTTTGTTTGCTCCCGAATCGGTGAGCTCAACATTGAAAGTGGTTTGTTCTTCCGCCGGAGCGGCACCAGCTGCCGGAGCCGCGGCTACGGCCATAACCGGTGCAGAGGCTGAAACTCCAAACTTTTCTTCGAGAACCTTTACCAGCTCCGCTAAATCGAGAACCGATAATTTTTCAATCTGTTCGACAAGCGCCTTGAATTTTTCAGGCACCTGTATTTCTTTTTTTTCGTCTGCCATATGTTTTTAAATTATTAGTTATTAAATTTTATTTTTTTAATCTACGCCGTTTTTTTCTCGGATACCGCTTTCAAAACCTGGACTAAACCACGCAAATTTCCTGCCAGAACATTCACAAATCCGGAAACCGGGGAATTAATACTCCCCACAAGTTTAGCCAAGAGTTCCGGTCTGCTCGGAATATTGGCCAACTCGACTACCTTGGCCGAATCAATATATTTATTCTCGAGAATTCCGCCAAGAATTTTTAAAGCTTCGTTCTGCGACCTGAAAGTATTGAGAATTTTTGCCGGGGCAACCTCGTCATCATATCCGAAGGCGACGGCAATATTGCCCTCCATGCCCTTCGGGTCAATTCCCTCCAGGCCGGTTTTCTGGAGAGCCAGCTTCAATAAAGTCTTCTTGGCTACCTCATAATCTATTTTTTCTTTACGCAAAATATTTCTTAGCTTAGTTGCATCTTTAACTTTTAAACCCTTGAAGCTGACAAAAACCGCCGCCTTTATTTTGGCGAACTTGTCCCCAAGCCCCCTGAGAGTTTTTTCTTTCTGTTCTCTTGTCTTGGCCATATTTTTAAAAAATTATTTATGATAAAAAAATCCGTGGTAATAACCACAGACAGTCATTAAATCCGCTAATCTAAAACAAAAAAACGGATTTATACCTCGGCAGGTAATTAAGCCACCCGATCGGGCGACGCCTGCTGTCTGCGGTAATTAATCTATACTACAGTAACGCTTGAAATCTGTCAAACCGGTTTGTCCACAACCTTGTATTTATAACAATCATGCTATTTTTTATTGTATTTGTCTCTCTTCGCCCGTTCGGAAGCCATAACCTTGAACATAGACGGCGTGCGGTATCTTGTCCTCCCCTTTCCGCAGCGCGCGCAGGAATATTTTTTCATAAAAATATCTAAGGATTAATATTATTCCCCTCTTCGCCCTCGAGAGAAATCATGATCCCACCGATTCTTGGAAACTGTTTCAATGACTCTCTCAGGGCCGCTTTTATCATATCAAGCCGGCATAAATCTCCGCCGTACGCTTTGAATTCCTTGGAAAAAACAATGTAGGCCGTTCCGGCCAATATTTTTACGCTCTTGATTTTTATCTCCTCTCCTTCGTAGGGCGCCTGGCCGGTTTCCGCTTTCACTTTATCGCGGAAAGCAATGATTTCCTCCTTCGTCGGAAGACTGGAAAAATATCCTGCGGCCGCCTCTCCCGGAGCGGGACCTTTGAGAAACTCCTCAACCACCCTTCGCCGGATAATAAGATCATTGGGAACGACTCTTTCTATAGGAAAAACAGCCGCACAATCAACAGGATTCTGGCTCAAACCCTTGTTTCCAAAATAAATTTTTATCGTTGTTTCCGTCTGAATCGGTTCCTGTGCTTGTTGTTGGGCTACGAGAAGAGCCCTAGTGGCCTCCTGGGATTTTTGGAAGTAATTCCAAACCATTACGCCCGCAAAAGCCAATAAAGCAAACCCGATAACTCCTAAAATAATTTTCTTTTTCATATATATTAAAATTTGACTTAATCAAATCTTAATGTTATCTTAACTTTATTCATTGACTGCTATTCTAGGACAACACGGATGTTTGCGGCAGGACGCCAAAAAGGGAAGGAGGGTTGGGTGTTTGAAGAGGTACTGCGAAACATCGGCCAGGTCCTTGGATTTCTCCTCTTTTTGCTCGCCGCCGTCATATTGGTCGGCTCGGCGCTTATGCTGCCGACCATCCGCAGCTTCATGAAAATAATCGAGGAGGAAGAAGAAAAAAAATAAAAATCTTCGGATAGCAGGCACCCCCGATTCGGAAACTCCCGGTCGGGGATTTTTTTATCCGGCGCTGGATCCGCCGCCTCCCCCGCCTCCGCCGGAACTGCCGCCTCCCCCGCCTCCGCCAAAACCCGACGAGCCGGACGGGCTGCTGTAACTTACGGCCGTGCTGACGCTCGAAGTCATTGACGAAAGAACGCTCGCGAACACAACGCTGTTGAACCCGTCTATCGGACGGCTGCTCTCGTACCAATCCGGCTGATTTTTGTAAATATCGGCAAATCTGGCAGCCCATTTATCTTCCACTCCGAAAACCATGGCGTAAGATAAATATTTTTCAAAAGTTTCCGGCGTACAGGCGCCCAAACGGAATCTCTCCGCAACCTGAAGATATTCCCTGAAACCCATGGCATACCATTTTGCCTCCAGTCCCTTCTCGGTAAAAGGCTGCGGTTTAATGGCAAGATATATAACCAAGAAAATAATTGAGAGAACAAAGGCTTTTCCCAAAGATGAACCCAGAGAAAGAGCTATGACAAAAGGAGCTAAGCTAAAAGCAAAAACGGCGATAACTATGCTAACCATACATCCCGCCATTTTCGGCGCAGGAACAGAAGAAAAATACCGACCCTCCCCGACCAGTCCTTTCAAGATTTCCTTGGGCAATTTCATGATCGCGCTACGGAAGGCAGATTTATCTTTCAGCTCACTGACTTCGACGCTCTCCGAACTCAATCCAAAAATCGCTTCTAAAAATTTCGCTTCATGGTGAAGCAATGTCCCGTCTCCGAGAAACGGTTTTCTTTTTACCAGGGTATATTTTTTCATCGTCTTCCACAATACTTTTTCTTCCCTTTCCACGATTTTCAAATACCCGCGGTAAGCCAAATCAACCATGGTAGCCGTAAAATCTCTTGTTCGGACCGCGTTGTATACCAAACCGCCGACTTCGGCCGGAGAAAGTTTGTCCGGCGGTTCGTATTGGGCGATAACGGTCTTGTTTAATTTTGGAACCGACTTATATTTCTTATAAAGAAAAATCCCCAGTAAAATCGGTATCAAATAAAACATTTTATCGAGAATAACGAACCAAAGGGCTTTATTAAGCTCAAAATCCAAGGTAACGACCTTGCCCTGCTCCACCACGGCGGACTTCTCTTTTTCTCCCTTGATGTTCCAGCCAAATTTTTTCACGAAAATTTTATGTTCACCGGCTGAAACTTCGTAATTTTCCTCGAGAACGGCCGGCGTACTGAAATCGGAACGTTTTCCGTCAATAATAACCGCCGCGGAAGGATCGGAGTTTATTTTCAAGATACCTGGCTCGAAAACAACCCCTCTCGGCCAGCCGGCAACAATCGTAAAATTTTCATAAGCGCCAATATTACTGCCCCAGAATTTAAAAGTTTTTCCATCCATAATCTGATAAGTTTTCGAAGGAATATTATTGCCAGCCGGTCCGGTGAAAAGCGTCTGCATCATCCTTTCCTTATCCACCGTTTCGGGAAGATGAACCAAGACTTCAACCGATCCGATGGGCACGTCCCTCTCCGAGGAAACCGCGTTCCAGTAGAGCTCGTCGTGAGCTGGATATTCCTCGGTCACGTCAAAATAGCCCAGACCGCCAATAACTTTGTACTGGAAAATCCAGGTTTTTTGAGTATCCACCAAATCAAAATTAAGTTTCACGCTTACCATTGTCGCGTCTTCAACAATTTCAATTTCCGGCGGAACAAGCTCTCTCCCGTCTTCATCAAAAACCTTAACCTCGCCAACCGCCCTGACTTTATTCTTGGCGATATCTCTCTTCACCCAATGATAATTGCCGTGAAAATTAAAAGTCTGGGTCTCTCTGACTAAAAAGGTGCTGTCTTTGTTAATATTGATATCCACCGCCCACTTTTCAAAATCCCACCATTTGTTCGCATCCGTCTGGGCCAAAGCCGGATTGCCGGAAAATAAAAAAAGAGCGCAGGCCACGAAAAGGAAAATGACTTTTTTACACATAAATTTAGATTAAAAATTATCTTCCTCCTTTTATCAATTATACTAAATTTTTCTTTTTTTAGCCATAAACCCTTGACAATTATTAAACTTGGTGCCAAGATAAGGCGAGGCAAAACCTGGGTCCCAAGACAGAAAGGAGAGGCAAATGGGTCTCACAGTGTTCTGGGTCGCTTTCCTCAAGGAGGAAAAGAACCCTCAGGGCAAGATCCTTGGCAGAACGCCGATGGGCAAGGGGCGTTTTCTCTTCACAAACCAAGACGGAACCCTCATGCCGCTCGCCGACGCACGGCGGCAGGTCAGCGCTCTGGAGGCCTTCCTGCCGCCCGGCTGGTCGCTCGAAGTCAAGGAAGAGGTCGTCGAACCGACGGCCGGTACACTCCACTTCGAGGCCGCCTGCCCCAAGCACGGCTCGCGGAAAAACGAATTCTTCTGCGGCATCTGCGGCACCCCGCTCAAGCCGGGACTCGAACCCTGAACGCACAAACGACTCGGACTGATTGTCCGGCCTAACGATTAGGCCCGCCAAATCCAGTTCGGGTCTTTTTTTATAAAATTTGACTTTTGTCGAAAAAAATCTAAACTTTATCGAAGGAGGTTAATATGGGGAGTTCGTGGTTGGAAAGAGCCAAGGGCTACGCGACAATGGCCTTTGTGGGCCTCCTGGTCTGCGCCGCTCTATCGCTTCCAGCACTTCTTCTCATTGTTGTTTTCTACAACCGTATCGGCAGTTGGTCCTTGGCGGCTGGTGTCGGCTTGATTACTCTGGAAATCTGGCTGATCGGCCGTTACGACAAAAAGCGGCAAGCCATATACGGCCGGGAAATCAATTACCTGCCCCGGGTAGAGACGAACGAAGCCGAGGATGACAATACCGAAGAACCCGAAAAAGACAGCCGCGTCTTTATCGTTTTCCAATGCGAAAGGATCGACCTCTGTTTCGGTCCGTGCAAAAATTGCCCGGTCTACCACGACTTCCATATCTTGCAAAAGCAAATCGCGAGTGCCAACTCAAAAGCGCAGGCCCTTGAGCGCAAGGGCCAACTCACAATTCATTAGGAGGGAAAAAACAAAAACCGGACTCGCAAGGAGCCCGGATTTTTTTATTATCAAGCGAGTGAGAGAAATGAAATTTTAATTTCATTTCCGAACGAGCTAAGATATCAAGGGGTTTTATAACCCTTATTTTTTTAATTCTTCCAAAATTTCCGGCGGAACAGGAACTTCTCTTATCGGACTGATTCCCGGATACCGCCAGGCGGCGATTATTTTTTTCTGCCCGCCTTTTCCTTTCTGCCACATTACCCAAATTTCCGTCTGCCTTTTTCCCTTCCCGACTTTTTGCATCGCGGCAGCCGTTCCCGGAGCAATCCCCTCTTCCGTCCGGTCCGGGGCGCGGAAAATCTTTTTAATCCGGCTCGGAACAAGGCTGTAGAAAATCATTTTTCCTACCGCGTTTTTTGTCCAAAAAAATTCCTTGCTTTCTTTAAACTTGTCCTTATCCATACTTAATTTTTTTTCTCTTTCAGATAGTCCTCCCACCTTACTTCGAGCCCCTCAATAATCTCTTTCGTGTCCTCGTCGGGAGAAATTTTTCCATATTCCGTAAATTCCTTAACAACATCTTCAGCTTCTTCGAGAAAAGCCTCCCTGCTCTCCGGCGGACTGTATTCGAAACGTAAAAGGATTTCTTCCCAAATTAAATCTACGTCGGTCATAAATAATTAAAAAAATTATTAATTTATGGCGCCGTAAAACGGAAGGTGGAAATAATATTCCGCCACTCTTCATTCAAGACGGTATCCGACGGATCCGCGGTGTGGTCGATCGTCACCCAATTTTTCCCGTTTGGATGCTCGGCGATAAATGCCGGCTCCCGGCTATAAGTTGCGCGAAAATCCCCCTCATTATCCCAAGTTTCAATTTGAGCCCGATACGATTGGGCACCGGCGACCTCCACAAAATGAATCAAGGCGTGCGGCCAGCCGTAAGTATTGTGGATCGTTTTATATTTTGCGGGGTATTTTATTTCTAGAGTCCACGGTTCGTCACGGAAAACTTCCCAGCCGGAGGTCGGATCAATTGGGACATTAATATTTTCCACCTGGACAATCTCCTCATTTATATTCGCTTCCGGCGGCGTACCCGGTTCTTCAGGCGAGCCTACGTCCGATTTTTCCCTGTCTTCTATTTTAATACTGACACATCCGGCGCCAGTTAGAAAAACCAAAGAAATAACCCCCGTCAAAAATAATAATTTTTTCATATTTTTTTCCTTAACTACTATTTAGTTAAGATGTTAGTTATCCAGCTTATTGCCCATAATACCAACGCTCCAAGAAGCGCGGCAACAAAATTCTTAACATCAAAACCCTTAACGATTGAGGCGACGAGCCATAACATCAGGGCATTAATAACAAAAGTAAAAAGCCCCAAAGTTAAAATATTGACCGGCAGAGTTAACAAAATCAGGAGAGGCCGGATTACGGCGTTGACTAAACCCAAGACGAGGGCGGCAATCATCGCTGAATAAAAATTTCTGACCGAAATACCGGGAACGATATAAGCAAGAAGCATTATCGCCACGGTGTAAATCAGCCAACGGATCAAAAGGTGCATAAAAAATATTATTTATGGTTTAGCCTGTTTATTTGAAGATTGACTATCTGCCATTTATTTGATAATTATAACATAAACGCTTCCTTTTTTCTACTGTAATTTTTATTAATTTTTAACGTTATACGAACAAAGGCTAACAAATACCAATATGGACCGCGAATTAGAAAGACAATTGATCAAAAAGGCCCAGGAGAATATCGCCGCCTTCGAAGAGCTGTATAACCACTATCTACCGAGAATTTACGGATTTCTTCTGAACAGAACCGGCCAAAAAGAACTCGCCGAGGACCTGACTTCGGAAGTTTTTGCCAAGGCCCTGGCCAATCTCCCCCGATACGACGACCGAGGTATAACTTTTGCCGCTTGGCTTTTCAAAATTGCCCGAAACTCCTTGATTGACTTTTCAAGAAAGAAAAAGGAAATACTTGTTGACTCTACCGAAATTTACGAACCGGAAAACAGCCGCCACGAACAGAGCGCGATCGGCAGCCTCGAACAGGACGAAAAAAATGTTTTGATCAGAAAAACACTCGGCCATCTCCCGGAAAAATATCAGACCGTTCTGTCGCTCAAATTTTTTGAAGAACTTTCCAACGATGAAATCGCCGAAATTGTCGGATGCGGCAAAAGCGCCGTAGCCGTCCGAGTCCATCGCGCCCTAAAAATGATGCAAAAATACCTCCTCAACAATCCTGAATTCATGGAAATAAATCTCCAATAAAAATATGTTTAATTTTTTTAGAAAAAAATCCGACGCCCTGGATAAAGCATGGGAAGACAAAAAACCGGAAACTCTCGGCGCCCGGGAAAAATTGCTGTATTCCTTGGCGAACGGACTCCGAAAAACAAGAATTATGCCGCCGGAGAAAGCTACTATCCCTTCCGACGCGCAAAACCGCATCAAGGAAAATTTTTATTTAAAATATTTTAATCTTATTGGCTCCCGCCAAACCGCCCAGAATCTTCTCGAAAAGGAAGACTCAAGGCTGGCGGAACCAAAAGAAAAAGAAACTATGACCATTCAACCAAAAATGAAAATGGCCCTTCTTTACGCCGGAGTAGCTGTGATCGTCCTGGCTTTAGCTTTGGGTTACTATTTCACCCGCGGTCCGGCGGAGGATAACGGAAATTTGGCTTTAGCGGCGCACCTTTCAGTTGCCGACGGCTCCGTTGAAACGTGGGACGGCAGCGGATGGAAAGCTGTCGTCTCAGGGGAAACTTTGGGCAGCCAATCTCAACTTAGAACCGGCAAGGATGCCAAAGCGGTTTTGGAATTTGACGAAGGAAGCGCCCTGCGTCTCGACGAAAACACTCACGTTATTCTTGAAGAAATCAACAACCAAAAAATCACCGTTCTTCAGGTTGCCGGAGAAACTTATAGCCGAGTCAACAAAACATCAAACCTGACTTATAACGTAAAAACGGGAAATACCGAAACGGTCGCCGTGGGAACCGCCTTTGGAGTAGCCACCGAAGCTTCCAACTGGGTCAAAAAAGGCGAAAAAAAAGTAATAGTCAAGGTTGTTGAAAGTAAAGTTAAAGTAAAAATTATCAAAAACGAAGAAGCTCTTGAAAAAGAAGTCAGCGAAGGCGAGGAACTCATAGTCGATATGGCCAAACCAATCGAAGATTCCGCGAAAAAAATACCGCTTCCTAAAGAGGAAACGGTGCAAGACGGATTTTTCGCATGGAACCGCGACGAGGATAATAAGGAATCCTACCCCCTGGGAATTTTAAGTGACATGACTCCCCCGGAAATAAAAATCTCCGAGCCCCTCGACGGAATCAAAACCGAACTCTACAAAGTCGCCGTTAAAGGTACAACTGAGTCCGACGCAAAAATATGGGTCGGCGGAATGGAAACAAAAAATGCCGAGGGAAATTTTGAAAAAATTATAACTTTAAAAACCGGAGAAAATAAAATCACGGTTAAGACAAAAGACGACTCCGGCAATACCGCCGAGAAAACGATTACCGTAATAAAAGAAGGACCGACGGTTCAGGTGTCGCCTCTCTATCTGAAGGGATGGACCGGAACGGACGGGATCCATTTATCTTGGACTCTCTCGGGAATAACGGCGCCAAAAGGATTCAAGCTTGTTAAGTCTCTGGACGCTTACCCGGCATACCCCGGCGATTCGGCGGTTTATCTCAATCCTGAAACTAGAAGTTATCTCTGGCAAATCAACGACGGCAAGACTTGGCATTTCAGGGTTTGCATTTACGAAGGCGGTTCTTGCGGTGCCTACAGCAACGACATTAGGGTAACATCAAAATCATCAAAAGAAACCGGTAACAGCGATGTTTATGGCACCCTTGCTCTTACCGGATGGGTTAAAACCGAAAGAATTATTTATCTTTCTTGGGCTCTCTCCGGCAACGCCCCTTATGGGTACAAACTCGTAAAATCAACTATTGCCAATCCATCTTATCCCGGCAATGAAGCCATATATATTTCCTCAACCGACCTGAAAGGCGGCTACGCTTGGGATGTCAAGAATCCCGGAACATACCATTTCCGCGTCTGCGCCTACAACGGCGGTGGCGGATGCGTCTTCTACAGCAACGACTACTCGATAACAGTTCAATAAGAGTATAAAAAACACGGCCCAGCCAAGGGCCGTGTTTTTTATACTTTCTATTTTTATTTTTTCCAAAACGCTTCAGCCTCTTTTTCCATTGCTTCAAGGCGGGTGTAATAATCGGAAAACTCCTTCAGATGTGCCAGAGCTATCTTCCCAGTTGTAAGAGGATCGTCGTTTGTCACGTTGGTATGCGGATCGCGCGTGCCGTGCTCCAATTCCACGTCCATTCCCATTCTGAATTGTTCAACATCGAATTTGCTCCAATCGATTCCCAGCTCCTCGCCGATTTTTTTAGCTTCTTCAGCGGTAAAAGTTTCTTTTGGCATAAAATTTAATAAATTATTATTTAACGCTTTTGATTGATATATCTTCAGCTATCACTTCTGGCTCTTTCGCGGCGGAAAAATCAAAAAGATCGGTTTGTTTTTTTTCGTAACCGTCCTTAGTCACGGTAAGATAAAATTTGCTCTTACCCACCATAAAATTATACCGTCCACGGCCGTCGGCCACCTTTGAATCGAGAAGTTTATCATAGGGCATAGCGAAAATCCGGAGAACCGCTCCCGGGACCGGTTCGTTTTCTTTTTCCGCGCGGACCAGCCCCCAATTTTTTGGAGCTTTTACCGTAGCGAAGCGGCGGAAAAAAAGATAGACGGCAATTCCTAAAAAAAGCAAAAGACCGACGAACCAAGACGGTTTTATTATATAAGAAATAAATCCGAGGGCAGGACCGGCTAAAGCTACATATCCTTGAATTCTATGCCAGCGGTCTTTTTTAACGATCGCGGAATTTTCCAAATCTTTCGCAGTCGGATCAAGCGGGATATTCGGAGTAATCACGGCTCCTTCGGCCCCGACTTCAATCGTTTCCCCATGATATAAATCTAAATATTGACCTTCTTCTTTTTTGCCTTTCGTGAAAACGCTTGGAAAATTAAAATTATTCTTAGCAGCTTCCAGGCGGTATTTTCCGGCAGGAACCAAAAAGGAAAAACTCCCCGCCTTGTCGGTTACTTCGCTTGCTAAAATCCTTCCGCTTTCCGCTTCGCGCAATCTGACAATAGCCAAATCCTCGGGAAGGCGCGAGAGGGAATTGTAAACCGTTCCCCAGGCTTTCCTCTTCCGTCTCCTGAATAAAAGCAGCGGCTGGCTGATAAAAAACAAAAGGTACCGCAAAAAATCGACGGAAAGAGTGGCTTGGGCGGCGAACGCCGAATTGGCTACCGCAACGGCGGCGGCGGCCGGAGCGACGCCTTTTTCGGCTATAGCTTCAACAGTCGGATTATCCAAAAAAGAATTTCCACCGGAAGCCGAGATTCTTATTGCTACCGTTTCCCATTTTCCGGAACCTCCGGCCGAGGCGACTTTGACAAGGCCGATTCCCCTGACCCACCACTCGTCCATAACTACACTCGTCGATGAGGCGGGAAAATTTATTGAAGGGTCTGACGTGCCGGCAGACCCTCTCCCCGACGCCGTCGGGAATTTTATCCCCGGCATAGACATATCAATGGAACTTTCTACCCTTATCTTCAGGGCCACGTAAGTGCCGGCGGGAACAGTTATTTTTTCTTCCTTGACCACCTTGTTTGTGGATTTAACGGTCATTTTAATTCCGCCGAAACCGCCGGGCATTTCCGCTCCTTCAAATTTAGATGACATGGTATATTTAGTGGTCCAGACCGAACCAACTTTGACGTCTTTCGGCATTAAATCCCCTTCCACACCTTCCGTATCGCTTCTCATCTCCACTCCTCCCGTTCCCGAAGTCAAATTCATGTATGTATCGGTTGTTATACGACCGTTCTCGCAAAATAGATTTTGCGTCATTGTCATGCCTTTTTTTGTGCCGAAAATATATTCTATTTTGGCCGAGCCGGTAGCCGTTTCAAGAACTTTCATGGTGTATGAACTTTCCCCGCCGGCTCCGGAATTTCTATATTCAATTTCGTCCCCCGCCCGGAGCGGAAAATAAGGATTATCGCACATATCTCCAGCCGCCCTGATTTTTTGAAAGGGAAAAACGAAACCGCAACAGGTAATTAGAATCACCCCCGCCAGGAAATGAAGACTTGTCTTAAGGTTCTCTTTTTTCATAAAATTATTTTTTTTCTTTTTTAAAAACCAGGTAGCTGTAAATTACTGTAATGGCGGCAGCCGATAAAACGCTTGATATTAAAACGATGAAACTTGCCACTCCGCCAAAAAATGCGGCTAAAAAACTGATAACCCCGGCAACAGTAAAAATCTTTCCGCCGAAATAGTGCGTCTTTTTCCAATTTTCGTCGGAGACAAGCGTCCATGGGGTTCGGATACCGATGAAAAAATTCCTTTTAAGTTGCGGCAAAATCCAGCCGATAAAGCAAAAGAGCAAGGAAAGCGGGATGGCGAATACCAAATTTATTCCGGGCGGTGCGGATCGCATCGAGGCGTAAACCAAAAAGGCGTGAATGTAAATAAAGAAAAAAATCAAAAAAATCTTGAAATATCCGTACGGTTTGGCAAATGATTCATAGTTTTTCCGGAGAGGATCAACCGCCGGCAAAAAAGACATCAGAAGATAGAAGAATAAAGCTATGCCGGGCGTCAGGAATAAATTGATATATTTCGAACCCCACCCGTCAACTTCCCCTTTAATATTCCAATGAGTGGGAACCTTGTCCGGCAAAGACGGGATAAGGACAAAACTGGAAACAAGAACGAGAAGGAGGAGGGCCAGTATCAGCCAGTCAATTTTTTTCCAAAATTTCATAGTTTTATAACTTAAAATTGATTAAACTATTCAGCTATTATATCACCAAATACGCCTTGACAAAAACGGCTCCGGGGAATAAGTTTAATCTTGGAAAGATAAGGAGGAGAGGCATGGAAGAGAACGGACATGAAGGCGAAGGCCTTTTCAATTTTGCCTTCGAACAGTTTGAGTACCACCGGAAAAACAACCCGGAAATTACCAAGGCTATCGACGAATTTTGCTGCGGCGCCGGACGAAACGAATCGGCGCGGGTGATGTTCCCGGTCTTCTACGCCTTGAGGAGTATCGGTGAGGACGGCGCGTCTGTTCCCCGCGTCTCGGCTGATTCGGCCCAAAAGGCCAAGGACGAACTTCGCGGAGCCGGAGAAGACGTTCTCGAGCTTCCGATATTCGATGAATTCCGCGGATCAGTCCGCCACTTCACCTTTTTCCTTGATGTTTCGGTAAGGGAAGAAGAACCGAACCGGAAGGCGAAGCTGCTCTTCGCCACCATCCTACGCATGATCCAAACCGAAAAAATGAGACGATCCGGCTAGAAAAACGGGAGGACCGCCGCTACGAGAGGCGCCCTTTGGGGAAGGCCTCTTTTTTATTTGCCTATTGACAAAACAAACAAAATGTCCTAAGGTTTAGTGTCCATTCCGAAAGGAGGGCGAAATGGCAAGTCCAAGCGCCGAAAGGCGCGAACACTGGCTCATGAACAGGTTCTACGAGAAGGTGACTGTCCTAAGGGACACGAAGTCTTGCGCAGCCAACTGGCTTGATGACTTCAGGGACAGTTTCGCGAAAATCTTCGGGGCCGACCCGACCAAGCTTTGGGATATCATGGCTTTCGACGCGGGTATTTACCTCATGCTTGAAACGGTCGGTAAGATGGAGGCCGAACGCCTCCTCCCGATGATCAGCAAATATGCCTATGAACAGGCCAAGCGTGAATGGGACGGATCCGACGCGCGCGTCATGGTTCAGCGCGAAATGACCTTCGCTATGAACACTTCGCTGTGCGGAATCCTCGAATTCTTCAGCGCAACCCTGGATGGGCTGCCGCTCGAGAACGAAGGCGGCCGCGCCCACTGCTACAACGAGCTGGCGAAACTTTTCAGGATGATCCGGCTCTCGCGCTAGAGCCGCTACTAAAAGGAGGCAAAACAAAAAAAGCATCCCCTCGCGAGGATGCTTTCTTTTATTTTCTAAAATTTACGCCGCTCTTTTGCCGGTTATCCTTTCCAGTGTCGCTTTGTGAGCCGCTTCCCTGGCTTTCTCTTTTTCTGTTAGGCCTTCCCTTTTCTTCAACATTTTCATCGCCGACTTATAAACCCCCTCGTTGAATTCTTCGGGCGATACCCCTATTTTTGGACCAATTTTACCACTCTTTTCCCACTTAATATATTCCTCCAGTTCATTAACCCAAAACTTTCTTATGCTGTCCGCAGCCTGTTCGGCTCTTGCCGGATCCCCGCCTTCGCGGGCCAAAACCGATTTTACAAACTGCTCAGGAGTTATGGACCCCGTCTGCAGACCGCCAACATCCAAATTTTTTTCTTCCTCTTTTGAGCCGACGACTTCTAATTTTAGCTCATTATCCATATTTTTAGTTTTCTCCATTTTGTTATATTCCGCCATGACCTCTGACGGAACTTCGTCTTCGAAACCCATATTTTATAAGTTAATACTTAGAAACATTCTATAATAACACAAAATCAAGGTTTTGGCAAGACCCTAAGCAACTCTCCTTCCCGGCGCCTTCTTTTTAGCCGATTTTTTTAATTCTATAACTTTAGCCGGCTTCGCTTTTTCCGGCTCCGCGCTGATAATTTCGGTCGCCCCCTTTGTTTCGGCAATCCATTTTTTCAACGCTTTTTCGTCTTGAGGAGAAATTTCTTTAGCCGCCGTTTGCGCCGCATAAGCCTCTCTCACTCTTTCCAATGATTTAGCCATACGGTTCAATTGCAATTTGCTCCCCTTCTCCCCCTTGGCGAAGAAAGCCTCTTCCATTATTCCCGCGAGTTCCGGCAAACGCGCCTTAAATCCGGAAGAAATTTTTGGTTCAAACTTTCCGGCTTTTACCGCTTTCTCTAATTCTTTTGATTTTATCGGTTCAATGTCGTCCCAGGAAGCCACAGCCCTAACCTCGCCCGTCTTTTTAATTTTTTTCAAAGACACCGGTTCAACTTTTGCTTTCTCCATTTCTTCTTCGCCCGGCTCAATTACTTCCTCGGAAATAACTTCAACCGGCTTGACCTCACCAATCGACGGTGGGGCTTCCGCTTCTTCCACTTCCTCGTCCAAGACTTCAACCGCTTTAATTTTTTCAATTGAAGGCGGCTGTTTTGCTTCATGCTCTTTAGCTATAGCTTCAAATTCCTCAACCGGGGGAAGTTTTTCCCCTTTGCCCGATTCATGAGCGCGAATAATCTCTTCCGTGGATGGAAGATTCAAGCTTGCCGGTTCGGCAACAAAAACTTTTATCTCCTCGTCCAGGTCGGCTTTTGCCGCTTCCGCTTCCTGCTCAATTTTCGCCTCCTCCGCTTTTGCTTCGGCCACAACCGGGGCCGCCTCGGCGCTTCCCGCCCCGGCCCGCGTCGCGCTCTCTTCAATCTTGGCCGGAATTTCGGCGCCCTTGTTTTTGATATAAATTATTTCTTCCTTGGCAACGCTTTCCATCCCTTCCGCGGTTTCCTTGGCCGCTTCCTTTTCCGCCGCGGCCGCTTCCATTTTTTCTTCGTGTTCAAAATAATCGTTCAAGCGCTCCCAATATTTGCCTATCCCGAATTGGTTAAAAAATCTTGAAACGGCGCCCGGCTTCTTCGGCGGCTTTTCCAATTTCGCCGGTTTTTCCTCTTCGGCCCTAGTTTTTTCTTGCGGTTCGGCGGCCTCTCCAACCCCGATTTTTTTCTCGTCCATAGTATTAAAATTAATAAACAATTAAAAAAATATTAACTCAGATTGAGTTTTTTACGTATTTTTTCCATCTGCTGTTTTTCTATTTTCCTGATTGCCCCTTCAATAACCTCCTTTTGCCGCGCGGTAAGACCGGCCATAATCTCGGAAAACTTTTTATATGCTTTTTCGGCCCGGATTAATTTTTCCTCCCGGGCGATACCTTCTTTTGAAACCATAAAGATGGCATTTATTTGCCTGTTTTTTAATTTTAACAGAAAAAAAACATGAAGTCAAAATAAAAACTCCTTACTCGCGTAAGGAGTCATTCTCTCGGCGGAAGACCGTTCTTAAGCATCTTCAATTTCATTCTGGCCCAACCGTGCCCTCCGCCCTGCTCGTCAATAAGCCAGAGATGGCAAAGTATCGGGACTCTTTCCCCTGAAGCCAAATCGCTTGCCAGCAAAAAAATAACAATTTTTCTCAAGAATTCCAGGTCTTGCTTGGCGGCAGCAAATTCAGCTACCGTTAACCTGACGCTCCTCTCGTGCCATTTCACAATTTCGACATAGATGGATATGGCCGCGAGAAGAAGGTCGTCAGGAGCATCGTTGAACCTAGCCCGGATTTTTTGCCGAAGATCCGGGGTCTCTCCTTCTTTCATTTCCGTCCTCCTCTCGGTCAAATTATTATAACAAAAAAGAGGTTGTCGTCAACCCCTTTTTCACTAAGTTAAAAATTTATTGCAGGTATTTCACCTTATTGGCCTTGTGTTCTTCAAAATTCCTGCTGTAAATTGTCTGGCCGTCCTTCGCATGCAAGAAATACCAATAATTATTTGCCTTGGGATAAATTGCCGCCTTAATCGCCAAAAGACCGGGATTACCAATCGGTCCCTCAGGCAAACCTCTGTATTTATAAGTATTGTATGGAGAATCTATTTTCAAATCGTCCAAACTGGGCTGAGTTTCGTATTTTCCCGTCGCATAATTTACCGTGGCATCAGATTGTAAGGCAATCCCCTCGTCTATTCTCCTCCAAAAAATATCCGAAACCATTGCCATGTCGTTACCTACGGCTTCTTTTTCCAAAATAGAAGCCATGGTAATTATTTCAAAAATTGTTTTTTTCTGTTTTATAATCTCTTCTTTCAATTCAGCCGATAATTTCTCACCAAAATTATTCAGCATTTTTTTTATTATGTGTTTAGCCAAATCATTTTCTTCACCAGCCTCGGACCGAAGCTCGGGCGGCAGTTTGGCATAAATTCTATAAGTATCCGGAAAAAGAAAACCTTCAAGCCCAGCCCCGCCCGGCCTATCTTTCAGAAAATCATAATCCGTCTCGCTCGCCTTAAAATTTTCTAATCCTTTAAGAAAAATTTCTTCACTTAAAATATTTTCCTTTTCCAGATATTTCCCTATCTCCCCGTTATTCCACCCTTCAAGTATTTTTATATCCCTCTCGTCGGGGCCGCTTGTTTTCGTCAAAACGTCCGCAATTTCCCAAAGGCGCATATTTTTGCGGAGATTATGCTCACCGGCCTGAAAATTGCTTTGAATTTTTTTTAGCCAAACGTATGTTTCAAAAAATATTTTGTTCCTGACGAATCCTTCTTTTTCAAGATTTTGACTTATAGTATTAACTCCCTCGCCTTTTGCTATAACAAAAATTTTCTCGCCAGACTCCCCGCTCGGCGGAGTAAGTAAAAACCAAACGACGGCAGCGACGGCGACTATGATTGCTAAAGAAAAAATTTTTTTCATATTTATCAAATAAATTTTTTTAATTTTCTTTTTTCCAATTCTTCAACTATGCTTTTTACGTCGGCCGATCTTTCTTTCGGGCAAACCAACAACGCATCTTCGGTTAAAACTACGACCATGCCGTCCAGGCCGACTGTCGCGATTAATTTATCTTTCGGGCCGTAAATCAAAGAATTTTTCGTGTCCAACGCGACAGTTTGCCCCTCAACCACATTGCCGCGGCCGTCCTGCCCGATTATTCCGGCGAGAACGTGCCATTTTCCAAGATCGCTCCATCCAATCTTTTCCGGAACAATAACGGCGATTTTAGGAGCTTTTTTTGTGATGGCAGTTTCAATAGTAATTTTCTCCAGATTAGAGTAATTTCTTACGTCTTGTCCAGCCACTATTCCTTCACATATCGCATATGTTTTTGGCTGAAATTCTCTGAACAAATCAAGAATCGTCCCGAGTTTCCAGATATACATTCCCGTATGGCAAAAATATTTTTTTGATTTAATTATTCTTTTACATCTGGAAACATCCGGCTTCTCAATCCATTCGGCAACCTGAAAAATTTTTCCTTCTCCGTTCCCGGCCATTTTTTTTCCTGCCCCTATGTAGCTGTACCCCATATCGGGGTAAACTGGTTTTACGGCTGGCGTAATAATATATCCAGAATTTTTTTTCAAAAATTTTTCAGCCGCACGGAGCATGCCGTAGAAAGACTTTTTGTTTGAAATATAATCGTCTGACGGCAAACTGGCAACAATAATATCCTCACCGAATCTTTTTGCTAAAACGCAACTTTCCAAGCAAATTGCCGGACCAGTATTTTTGGCGGCCGGCTCGGAAATAATATTATTATTTTTTATTTCCTTAATTTCTTTTTTTAATTTTCCCGCCATACCACGGCTCACGGAAATAAAAAGATCGTCTTTCCCAGCCAAGAGCGGCTTTACGCGATCAACCGTATTACGAATTAAGGATTTTTCATTAGTGATCGCCTGAAATTGTTTTGGATTGTCCTTCCGGGAAATCGGCCAAAGTCTTGTTCCTGTCCCGCCGGCGCGAATAACGATTTTCATAATTAGAATATTTTTTTCCAATTAATTTTTCCGACCGCGTAAACGGCAAGCCAAGCCAATAGCACTCCTCCGAAAATATCCAGGGGGTAATGAACGCCGACATAAATGCGGGAAAGACCGACCAAAGCCGCCGCCATAAAAAAATAGACGCCGGTTTTTTTATCGTACCCGTACATGGAAAAAGCAATTACAAAAGAAATAAGAGTGTGCATCGACGGGAAAGAGCCGTCGGTCAATTTACCGACGAGAAGATTTACATCGTGAGCCAGGAACGGCCGCGGCCTGGTTTCAAATAAATTTATAATAATTTTTATTAGATAACCGAGAAGAGCCGCCAACGCCATTTTAAAAACTGATAAAATATTTTTTATTCCCCTTCCCCGAAAAATCAATATGCCGACCGCCGCAAACCCTATGAAAAAAATCAGGTATTTTGCGCAAAAAATACCGAACAAATCTAAAATGCTTGACTTACCCGAAAAACCGTTGATGAGTCTAAAAAAATAAAAATCCATAAAAAATTATTTCTGGCAAACGGGGCAAAAACTTGTTCCCCGTCCGGCAAGTTTCTCTGTTTTTATTTTCCCCTTGCATGCCAAACAACTCTCCCCTTCCCGTCCGTAAACTTTAAGCAGGGGGACGTAACCGCCCTTTTCTCCGATTGCGTTGACGTAAGCATCAACCGAGGACCCGCCGCGCTCCAGGGCGGTTTCCAATATTTTTTTCAAACAATGATAAATTTTTTCAATCTCTCCGCTTTTTAAGGTAGATACTTTTCTCGTCGGCAAAACCTTCGCGCAAAAACATGCTTCCTGGGCGTAAATATTTCCTACTCCAGCAACAAAAGTCTGATCCATGAGCAGAGGTTTTATTTTGGAATTCGGTTTTTGTTCTAACAAATCCTTAAAAACAGCTAGGGTAAATTTTTCGTCAAGGATCTCCGGCCCTAATTTTTCTTTAATAAATATTTTTTCAACCTCTTCGGTTTTTACAAGTTTCGCATAACCAAAAAGGCGGAAATCGTAGTGTTTTAGTTGATGACCGTCCGAAAAAGTATAAATAATGTGAGGCTTGCCGGTTCCTCCCTTGCCATTGTAAATCAACTGGCCGGACATCTTTAAGTGGACAATAATACTCCAACCGTTTGAAAGATTGAAAATCAAAATTTTTGCCCGCCGGTCGATATCTTTTATTATGGCTCCGACTACCGTTTTTTCGAATTGAGCGACTGGAACGTTAATCATCCTGGCCAACTTCACTTCGACCGATTCAATTTTTTTATTTTTTATCCTTGCGGCAAGCTGCCTCCTGATTGTCTCGACTTCCGGTAATTCCGGCATAATTAAAAAATTTCCTTTTAAACCGCCTTCCGTTTTTCCCTCGAAAGGGAAAAATATTTAACAACCTCAATTAGCAGTATATTCAAAATTCCAAAACAAATCAATATAAACCAGTCAACAAAGCGGAGGGGCGCTAATCTTAAAATATCGCGTAAAAATGGAATGTACAGCGCCGCCAATAAAACCGCGAAACTGAACACCATACTCATATTAAAAAACTTATTATTGAAAGGATTTTTTTCCCAAACCGCCGAGCGCAAACTCTTCAAACTCCATGCGGAAAAGAGCGGATATACGGCCAATCCGGCAAATGTCATGGTTCTGGCATAAACCAAATTTTCCGTTGAACTCCAAAAATAATAGAAGAGCGAGAAAAGAGCCAATACGGTAAAAACTCCTTTTGAAAAAATTATCGCCTTCATTTCCCGATCAAGAAGCGGGGCATTTCTTTTTACCGGTTTTTTTGACATCAATTCTTGTTCCTCCGGCTCGAGCGCCAGAGCCATTGCCGGAGTGCTGTGCTCTATAAAATTAATCCAAAGGATCTGGGCGGCTAAAACAGGCAAAGGCAACCCCGCCAAAAGACTTATCCCAACCAAAACAACCTCGCAGAATCCATCGGAAAAAAAATAAACAAGAATTTTTCTTAAGTTTTCAAAAATCGTCCGTCCTTCCTTTACTGCCCGGACGATACCGTTAAAATTATCGTCCAATAAAACAATATCGGCAACTTCCTTGGCAACATCCGTCCCCGTACCAAGCGCCACGCCGACATCAGCTTTCTTCAAAGCCGAGGCATCATTAACGCCGTCTCCCGTCATGGCTACAACCTCACCTCTTCTTTGCCAGGCGGTTATTATTCTTAGTTTATGTCTTGGTTCAACTCTGGCATAAATATCAATATTTTTTAAAATTTTATCCAGCTCGTTGTCGCTGATTTTATCGAGATCCTTGCCTTCCAAAATATTTTTTTCTTCGGCCGCCAGTCCTATTTCCCCGGCAACAGCCTGAGCCGTAAGCATATGGTCGCCCGTTACCAAAATTGGTCTTATCCCGGCGCCAAGGCAAATTTTTATTGCTTCTTTGGCTTCCGCCCTTACCGGATCCTTAAGGGCAACCAGCCCGACCAAAGTCATGCCATTTAGATTTTTCTCTCCGAATTCCTCGCTCGCACTGTTCAATTTATAAGCCGTTGCTAAAATTCTAAGCCCCCTTGATGCCAGTTCGTCTATTTTTTTCTTAAATTTTCTTATTCCTTCCGGAGTCAGTTTCTCGATATGGCCGTTGGCCTCAACTTCTTCGCACATTGAGATTATTTTCTCTGGAGCCCCTTTCAGATAAATAATTTTCTGCCCTGGCGAAAAATTTCTCCCCAAAATTTTTTTCTTAAATTCATGCAGGGTCGCCATGTATTTTTTTTCTTCGTCGAACGGAACCTCGTCTATTCGGAAAATACTCTTTTCCAGTTCGCTTTTATCCATGCCCGCCTGAACCGCCGCCAAAAATAAAGCCTGATCTATTGAATCCCCGGAAATAACCCAATCCTTCAGTTCGTTTTCCGGATTTTCTACGATGGCATTATTACAGAGAAGGCCTATTTCCAAAACTCTCATCCTGGCTTCCTCGCTTTGCGTTTCCGTAAAAATGTGATCTACGAGCATCTTGCCCAGAGTCAATGTCCCCGTTTTATCCGAACAAATAACTGAAACGCTTCCCAGGGTTTCCGCGGCTACTAATTTTCTTACCAGCGCATTCGCTTTAAGAATTCTTTGCATCCCAACCGCCAGAATCACTGTCATTACGATAGCCAAACCTTCGGGAACCGACGCTACGGCAACGGCCGCTACTATTAAAAACATGTCAACAGGCGATCTTCCCTGAGCCAATCCCACTAAAAATAAAAAAATCCCCGCTATAAAAAACCAAAAAGCAAGCCATTTGCTGAATTTAACCAATTTTTCCTGAAGCGGAGTTTTTTCCTCTTCTATCTCCCTAAGCGTTAATGCTATTCTCCCGAGTTCGGTATCTTCCCCCGTGGAAACAACCATCCCTCTGCCGCGGCCGCGGATAATGCTTGTACCCATGTAAACCATATTTTCCCGGTCAGCCAGCACTGTCCCTTTCCCCAAAATTTTTACCGATTTAGCGGAGGGCGAAGACTCTCCGGTTAATGCGGCTTCCTCGGCTTGCAGATTTTTTGCTTCAACAAGGCGGATATCGGCCGTTACCTTATCTCCGGCCTCAAGTAAAACGATATCTCCGGGAACCAAATCTTCGGAATTAACTTTGTGCTCTCGCCCGCCCCTTATAACAAGCGCCCTGTATTTCAATACCTTTTTCAAACGCTGGATTGCTTTCTCAGCTTTATTTTCTTCAAAAAAACCAACAACGGTATTCAAAAAAACCGTCGCAGTAATCACTCCGGAATCGACAAACTCTTTAAGAAAAAAAGTGATCGCGGCGGCTATAAGCAAAATGTAAATCAGCGGACTCTTGAACTGGTTAAAAAAAATTTTAAATTTTGTCAGCCTTTTTTCTTCCGGTAATTCGTTCGGGCCGTATTTTGCCAACCTTTTTCCCGCTTCATCAAAACTCAAACCGCTTTCGGCGGTTTTAAGGCGGGCAAAAATTTCGCGGTTAGAAACGGCGTGCCAGTCCATATTTAAATTAACTCCGTACCGGTCATCTCTCCCGGTTTCGGTACGCCTATAATTTTTAAAATCGTCGGAGCCACGTCGGCTAAAATTCCGACCGGGGAAACCAAACTCAAATCTCTCCCCGAGGTGCCTCCGGCCTGCCCTTCAAACCCCCGTCCGGCAATAACCAAAGGAACGGGATTTGTACTGTGCTCTTTGTCAATTTCACCCGTCTGCAAATTGGCTACTTCTTCGGCGTTACCATGATCGGCGGTCATCATAAGAACTCCCCCGAGAGGCAAAATTATATTTGCTATTTCTCCGACGCAAAAATCGACCGCTTCCGCCGCCTTGACCGTCGCTTCGATATTCCCGGTATGTCCGACCATATCCGCGTTGGCAAAATTAACGACAATAAAATCGTATTTTTGCGAGCTTATCGCTTTTACCAATGAATTTTTGACTTCCGTCGCCGACATCTCGGGTTTCTGGTCGTAAGAAGCGACGCGCGGTGAGGGAATAATAATACGGTCTTCCCCGGGAAATTCCTCTTCCCTCATACCGTTGAAAAAGAATGTAACATGAGCATATTTTTCCGTTTCGGCGATATGCAGCTGTTTTAATCCCGCCTCGCTCAAAACTTTAGCCAAACAAGTCCTGACTTCGTCCGGAGGAAAAACAACCTTGACCGGCAGGCCCTTTTCATATTCCGTCATTGTCGCAAAAAAAAGATTGTGGAATTTTTTTACTTCCGGAAATTTATCAAAATTATCGCTGACAAAAGCTTTTGTCATTTCCCTGGCGCGGTCGGCGCGATAGTTGAAAAAAACGACCGCATCGTTATCTTCTACGGTAGCGACCGGTTTTTTACGTTCAGAAATTACGACCGGAACAAATTCTTCGTCATAAACTTTTTTTTCGTAAGAATCCCTGACCGCTTTTTTAGGATCGGAAAAATAATTATCGCTTTTCCCCAAGACAATAGCCTGATATGCCTTTTCGACTCTGTCCCAACGGTTGTCCCTGTCCATGGCGTAAAAGCGTCCCGAAAGTGTCGCTATTTTTCCTACCCCGCATTCCTTTATTTTTTCCTCCAATTTTGAAATAAAATCTATGCCGCTGTTAAAAATCGTATCACGTCCGTCTAGAAACGCATGGATAAAAACTTTTTTTATTTTTTGATCGGCGGCAAATTTTAAAAGCGCATAAAGATGTTCTATTGTTGTATGGACCTTTCCGCTGCTCACAAGCCCCATGAGATGCAAATTTGATTTGTTGTATTTCACATGTCTGGCCGCGTCAAGCAAAACCGGGTTATCAAAAAAAGAACCATCACCAATGGATTTGTTTATTTTTGGAAGAGTTTGATAAAATATTCTGCCGGTCCCGAGATTAAGGTGGCCGACTTCCGAAGTTCCCATTTCTCCCCAGGAAAGACCTACTTCGCCGCCCGAAGCCCGGAGGGTCATTGTCGGATAATTGGCAAAAATTCTATCGATATTCGGCGTCTTGGCGAGCATGATGGCATTCCCCGGCCCCGGAGGGGCAACACCCCATCCATCCAATATAGCCAACACCACTGGTTTCTGACTCATAGATAAATTTATATCAAAAATCAAAAAATTTTTTGATTTTTATTTTTATTCAAAAAGACTTTTTCTCGTCATTTCTCTTGGCTGAACGATATCCATTATATCCAAAATAGTCGGGGCTACGTCGGCCAAAACTCCGTGGCGCAGCTTTCTTTTCTTTTTATTTTTAAAATTTGGCCCGGCTACAATAAGCGGCACGTGGTTAATTGAATGTTCAGTATTTATTTCTCCGGTCTTCGTATTGAGCATTTCTTCTACATTGCCGTGGTCGGCCGTGATTATAGCCGTTCCATCCTTGCGAAAAACGCCCCTAATAATTTTCCCAACGCAAGCGTCAACCGCCCGAACCGCCTTGATGCCGGCGGCAAGGTTACCGGTATGCCCAATCATGTCCGGATTGCAAAAATTAACAGTGACAAAATCATAACGGCCGCTGTCAATACATCTTCTTACTTCGTAGGTAACGTTTTCCGCATTCATTTCCGGCTTTTCTTCGTAATGCGCCATGGGCGGAGACGGAACCCTTATTCTTTCTTCGCCATAGATAGGATCAGCGTTACCTCCGTTAAAGAAATAAGTTATGTGGGCGTACTTTTCCGCTTCGGCAATATAAATTTGTCTCTTGTCGCGAAGCACCGCCGGCAGGGCGCTTAAAATATTGCGGGCTGGAAAAGCCGTCATAATGTGGGGCAAATCCGGACCAAAATCGGTCATGGCGGCAAAGACAATATTTTTGGCTATTTTTTTTCTTATGAACGAACGGCTGTTTTTTTCCGTAAAATCTTTCTGGACAAAAGTTTTCGTAATTTCCCTGGCCCGGTCGGATCTCAAATTGAAAAAAATTATCACATCGTTATCCCCGATAGTCGCAATCGGCTTATGGTCGTTGGTGATAACTGTCGGAACAATAAATTCATCCGTTTCTCCGCGGTTATAGGCGGAGGCAATCGCGGCCTCGGCTGACTCGGCAATTACCCCCTGTCCCAAAACCATGGCATTGTATGCCGCCTCAATCCTTTCCCACTTCTTGATACGGTCCATGGCGTAAAAACGCCCCATTATTGTCGCGATTTTTTCCGTACCGTGAAAATGGGCCTTTAGTTTCGGTAAAAGTTTGATAGCCGCGAATCTTGAAGAATCACGGCCGTCGGTGAAAAGATGCAAAAATACCTTATCCGCCCCTTGCTGATTTATGAGATCGAGAACGGAATAAAGGTGGCTTGGAAAAGCGTGAGCCGACTCGCCGTTCGAAAGCAACCCCATAAGATGCACTTTTGATTTATTTTTTTGCGCGTGCTTAAGGGCTTCGATAAAAGCCGTATTTTTGAAAAAAGTACCATCTTTGATGCTTTCATTTATATAAACCGAATCCTGCTTTACTATCCATCCGGCCGACAAATTCATATGCCCGGCTTCCGAGTTGCCTTCCTGATTCCCGGGCAAACCGGCCGCTCTCCCGTGAGCCGCGAGAAGCGCGCAGGGAAATTCATTCCAGAGTGCGGTCATCGTCGGAGTTTTCGCAAGAGTTACGGCGTTCCCCGGCCCGGGCGGCGCCACTCCCCAGCCGTCAAGTATTACAAGTACCGTAGGTTTTTTATGATTTTTGGGCATAAAAATTATTAAACTCGAAACTTGTAATCCGACCGAACGAATTACAAGGCGAGATTATCTTTTTTATTTTTTATTTAATCTCGTAACTCACCGTCACATTGACAATAACATCCATACTCCCTTGTTCAACCGATGGTGCCGGCATTTCTCCGCCTCCGCCCATACCGAGCCCGTCAACCGACTTATAGGCATAGCTTGGAGCTTCCGAATACTCGCTGAAAGAAACGATTTTCCCGAGCTTCACTCCGGCAACTTTTGCCAAAGCTTCCGCTTTTTCCTTGGCATTGTCAAGCGCCTTGATTCTCGCTTCCTGACGTAACGTCTCCGGATCATCAATGTTAAAGGAAAGGCCGCTTACCTGGTTTGCGCCATTCTCCCCGGCAGCCGCCAAAACATCGCCAATTTTCGCCAAATTTCTGATCTTTACGGAAACGCCCTGGCTAACCTGGTAACCGCGCAAAACCTGCTTGCCGTTCGGCCAATCGTACTGCGGATAAATATTGTAATAACTCGTCTGGATATCTTTTGATTCCACGCCTAGAGTTTTGAGATTCGCGATCAAGCGATTCATCTTATCCGTGTTCTCTTTCTGCGCGCTCTTCACGTCGGCTTTCTCGGTCAGGAGACCGACTTCGATTGAAGCAATGTCCGGAATACTAGTAATCTTCCCCTGCCCGGAAATCGCGATCGTGTCGCGCTCAGCCGTCGGTTTTCCGATGTACTGATAGCTTTTCATATTTTTTGCCACAACTGTGCCGAGCACCGCCAAAATACCGAGCATCACAAAAACGATGACGACGGTAAAAAGTTTATTTGTTTTCCACGATGGCCAAAAATTGTCCATACATTTTTGTTAACAGGCAACGGGCAACCTCTAACGCTTTACGTTACAGGCCGTAAGTTGCATGCCAAAAGTTATAAAAAATTAATTATTTTATTAACGGTTTAATTCCTGGTAATATTTTCCCTTCCAAAAATTCAAGCATGGCTCCCCCGCCCGTGGAAATATGATCGATATATCCGGCCATACCAGTTTTTTCTATCGCCTCTATTGTCTCTCCGCCGCCAACAACCCCGAAAACCTTGCCTTTTGACCGCGCCGCGACAAGTTGACCGAGGGCGATTGACCCATGGCTGTATTTAGGAATTTCAAAATATCCCATCGGACCGTTCCAGACGATGGTCTGGGCGCGTCTTATAATTTCCGCGTACTTCCTTACCGTTTCAGGGCCAACATCCAAAAGAGCGTAAGGTTTTTTGCAAAGCTCGGCCTTCTTGCCCGGGACTTTGACTACCCAGGCTTTTTTGCCTTTGAAATCTCCGGCGACAAAATCAACCGGCAAAATTATTTTTTTGTTGGCCAGCAATTTTTTCGCAGTTTTAATTTCTTTCTCTTCAAAGACCGAACCGCCGATGCCGTATCCGGCCGCTTTGAAAAAATTATTAACCAGCGCGCCGCCAAGAAGGATATTGTTCACTTTTTTAAGAAGATTTTCTATGACTCCGATTTTTGTGGAAATTTTCGCTCCGCCGATCATCGCCATAAATGGCTTTTTTGGCTTAGTAAGCAGCCCGCTTAAAACATTGATTTCTTTTTCCATGAGAAATCCGGCGTAGCTCGGCAAGAATTTCGTCACACCGACGATTGAGGCGTGTGCCCGATGCGCCGCGGCGAAAGCGTCATTAACGTAAATATCGGCTAAGCCCGCAAGCCCCTTGGCGAATTTCAGATCGTTTTTTTCTTCACCCGGATCAAAACGTAAATTTTCAAGCAAGATCAATTCTCCATTTGCCATGGCGTCAATTTTTTCCAAAGCTTTTTTTCCTTCCCAGTTGGCCGGAGCAATCCCTTGCATTCTTAAAATCTTGGCAAGCGCCGCGCCGACCGGTCTCAAACTCAAATCCGCTTTTATTTTTCCGCCCGGGTCGCCCAAGTGGCTTATCAAAATAATTTTTGCTCCTGCCGCGAGAAGATAGTTTATAGTCGGAACGGCCGCGACAATTCTCGTATCGTCTGCGACAGTAATTTTTCCGCCGGCTTTTCCAAGTGGCACATTAAAATCAACCCGGAGCAAAACCTTTTTGCCCTTCAGCTCCTTAATCTCCTTTATTGTTTTGAGTTTCATAAACTTAAAATTAATACGTATAAAAATATTTTTGGTAACATTATTTCTCACCTTCTATTTCTTCGAGTTCCCATGACGGCTTATCAATTTTTTCCACCATGATTTCGGCGTTTTTTGCCAAACTATCTTTTGCCAAAAGATGGATGTTAAATTTTAAATTTTCCGGATCGATTTCCGAACCGTGTTCAATAACGCTTCCCAAACCGATTTTAATTTTTGTCACTTCCTTGAGGCCGTTCTGCTTGGCATGCTCCAAAACCATTTTTAAAATTCTGTCGGCTTCGTGTAAATCGTGCATATTAATGTGTCGCGCAGGTCATGCAAGGATCGTAAGCGCGAACCATCATATTGATTTTCCACTTTCTGTCGCGCTCGTCTTTGACCCTCGCTTCGCTTAAATATTTTTTTAAATCGTTTTCCAAATTGTCCAAAAATTGGGCGGTCGGCGTAATGATGTTGCAGGCGCGAATCACCCCGTATTTGTCGATTTTGTAATAATGATAAAGCGTTCCGCGCGGTGCCTCGGTGGCTGCCAGCCCTTCGCCATTTTTCATTGTATATTTCACGGATAAAATTCTTGATTTTTCCTTAAGATATTCTCCAAGCAGTTTTTTAACTTCCTCAACGCAGCTAACTAATTCCACCGCCTGGGCGTAAATATTGTGGAAAGTATTATAAGTCAAAACTTTTTCGCCCGCCGATTTTTCAAAAAACGGCAAAAACTTTTTTGCTTCGCTGCCGAGATTTTTATGGCTCAAATTAAGCCGGGCAATCGCCCCGAGCATAAAACTTTTTCCCTCGTGGCTGGCGCGTTTTGTCGGGTCGTCTTCGGATTGTTTTTCTGAAAGTTCTTTATAAAATTCTTCCACTGAAGTTTTCGGCTGAACGCTTGAACCCATTTTCCCGTCGTAAAAAGCGTACTCGCGCGGCGAAACTAGTCCAGCAAATTCAACCTTGCGTTCGTATTTCGGATAATCAAGGGCGCGGAAAAATTTTGCCACGCTGATTGCCGCCGCCAAAACTTCATCCGCCTCGTCAATTAACTCCTGCAGCAATTTATCGTCGGGAATTTTCCGGAAACCGCCGATTTCCGTGGCTAGCAAATGCATATCGCGCCCGCCGACCACGTCTTTTATTTTATTGCCAAAATCACGGATTAAAATAATCTGTTTGGCGAGATCTGGATATTTTTTAATCAAATCAATATCGCTCTCGTATTTAAAAAAGTCCGACAAGGACAAAAAGAAAAGATGGGCGGCGTGGCTCTGGATAGGCTCTGCTAAATCTAAAACTTTCCTTAGTCGCTCTGCCTGCGGTGTAATTTTCACGCCAAAGGCCTGCTCGATCGCCTTGATACTTGTAAGATTATGGGCGACTGAGCAGATTCCGCAGATGCGCGAAGTAACAATCGGCGCTTCGATAAAATGACGATCGAGAATTATTGACTCGATGAGCCGGGCTCCAATTTTTATTTTAATCTTGGCGCTTGTGATATCGCCCCGGAGCATATCGGCAAAAAAACTGGCGTGTCCCTCGATTTTCGCAAGATGTGAAATTTTTATTTTCATAATACTATTCCTCAAGTTTCAAAAAATCGTCTTCTGCGCCGTATGTTTCCATCACTTCGGCCAGATATTTTTTTCCGACTAATTTTTCCAAATTTTTTATATGCTTCTTAATCTGCGGTCCGGATCCAGGAAGCGGCCCGCGGCAGCCGTAGCAGAATCTTTTGCTCCTAAGACAAACCGCCTTACATCCGCCAAGCGTAATCGGCCCCAAACATGGTTCACCTTTTTGCAGGAGGCACTCATATCCTAGCGTCTGGCATTCAAAACAGATTGGGCGGACGGGAATTTTCGGTTTCCGGCCAAAAGCTAAATCAGAAACTATCCGGTAAAATTCGTCCTGGTCAATCGGGCAACCGGGAACGGCGTAATCAACTTCTACCACCTTCCAGAGCGGCACGACGGCCGGATTTTCAATCCGCTGGTATTTTGGGTAAACATATTTAACTTTTTCTTTTTTCCCATGTTCGGTATAATTTTTTATTTCCTGAACACCGCCCAAATGGGCACAGGAACCGATCGCTACTAAAATTTTCGATTTCTTCCGCAATTCTTTTAGATATTTAAAATCTTCATGGGTGAGCGGCGTGCCTTCAACCAACGCCACGTCGTATTTCGGTCTCTCCCGCTTTTCCTCGGCCCAGGCAAAATTTCCCAAATCAAAAATCTGAAAAAGATCGAGCATTCTTTTCCCCAAATTCAGGATCTCAACCTGGCATCCCTCGCAGCAAGTCATGCTGGCAATCGCAAGCGTCGGTTTTTTCATAAACTATTTTAATAATTCAACTATTTTTTCTCCAAAACTTCGCGCCGCGTCCGGTCCTGAAGCGGTAATAATTTTCCCGTCGGCCTCTACTGGCGCGCCGGTGTATTCCGCCCCGCCCGCCGCCAGAGTTTCTTCCTCGTCGGGCGTCGAAGTCGCTTTCACCCCCGAGAGAAGGCCGGCTTTGGCCAAAATCGCCGGAGCAAGGCAAATTGCCGCGACAATTTTCCCGGCATCAAAAAACTCCCGCGCCAGATCATGAACCCTCTCGTCATCAAGATAAACTTCCGCGCCCCGTCCGCCAACCAAAACTATCGCCGAAAAATCATCAAGCTCCGCGTCGTCAACCGTCAGATCCGGCATTACTGTTCCGCCGAGCCGCCCTTTTGCCAAAGTCAATTCCTGGCTCGCGACCTCGACATCAATCCCTTTTTTTATAAAAACATCCCTCGGTTCAAAAAATTCCTCATCACGAAAATCTTTTTGCGCGACAACCATTAAAATTTTCATAAAAATCTATTTTATAAAAATTGAAAACAAAAATCCCAGAACCGAGAAAAAAGCCAAGGGCGGCAGGGCCGGCATGGGCGTTTTTTGCGGCTGGGTCGTGAAAAGGACATGGAGCACCACCAAACCGACAAGCGATCCGGCAATCGTGAAAACCGCGCTCTCCAAACCGTAGGAAATCGCAGAAACCGCCAAAATCAAGGGCAAAATCAAATCCCCTGTTCCCAAAAACATAAACTCGTTGCCCGGCGCGACCTTGGACAAATTAACCGCCCAGCCCCGCCACTTCATTGGAAAAATCAGAGCCATGATTACTCCCCTCACGACCAGCTCTTTGAACATCATGACCATTTGGGCCGTTTTATAAACCGCGATGTAATCGTAAATGGAAATCAAAAATAAAATAACAAGAATCGCCGAAATAGGCAGAGACAAGCCAAAGGCGGCCCCAATGCCGGCAACCCCTAAAATAACCGCCAGATTATGGAACCAGACGCGAGGCAGGACAAACTGGAGAACGACAAAAATTATTGCCAAGCCAACCGAAAATATTGTCGGCAAAAAAATACTGAAAACCGTCTGGGATCCTAAAAAAATTATCAAAGCGAAAATTCCCCTGAAAAAAGAACCGCCTTTTATAAATCTCAGGGAAATGATCAGAAGAATCGTGGCAATAACAAAAGAAATCAAGAATTCCCAAAGAGAGGTGGCTATTTTTATTTCTGCGAATGCCTCATAGCTCATCAAGCGCATGGCGGCCCAAAGCCCGATGATCTGAACCAGGCCGAAAACAACCAATTCCTGAAATAAAAATTTGCCTTTGAAGACGGGCGAAACGGGCATGATTTTAATCTTAAATTCTGGTTGATTAAACTTAACTTTATTATAGCACATTTCGGGAACCTCTTAAAACTGGTATAATTTTATCGTATGCTATTAGAAAACAGGGCTGAAGCAGGCCAAAAATTGGCTGAATTGCTGAAACAATTCAAAGACGCCAAAGAAACAATAATCATCGCCTTGCCGCGCGGCGGGGTTGTAGTCGGCTTCGAAGTGGCAAAAGAACTAAATCTCCCGCTGGATATTGTCGTGCCGCGAAAAATCGGCGCGCCGGGCAATCCCGAATTTGCCATCGGCGCCATAACAGAGTCGGGCGAAATGATTTTGAATGAAGAAGTTTTTGGAATTTCGGAAAGTTATTTGAAAAGCGAGACGGAAAAGGAAAGGGCCGAGGCGGAACGGAGATTAAGACTCTACCGCGGCAGCCGTCTGCCGCTTGATTTAGAAAACAAAACCGTTATCCTGATTGACGACGGCCTGGCCACCGGGCTTACCATGCGGGCGGCTATTTCGAGCGTCAAAAAAATGAAGGCGAAAAAAATTATTGTCGCCGTGCCAATTGCTCCGCCCGAGACAGTGGAATTGATAAAAAAAGAAACTGATGAAATATTTTATCTTGAGGCTCCCCTGCTCTTCGGCGCCGTCGGGGCGTTTTACAAAGAATTCGGCCAGACGACTGATGAAGAAGTGATTGATTTGTTGAAAAAATCTGAATAGTTTGGAAAGTAAAAACTCTCTGTCATCCTTCGCTTCGCTCCTCCAGAATGACAAAAAAACTCCGCCGCTCCGCGGAGTTTTAAAGTTTATCCCCCAGACTTGTCCTTGCAGGTGTGGAGGTAAAAAAATCCCGCATGAAACTTGCGTAACACGCGGGAAAGCAGCAGTTTTGTCCAAGAGACCTAGAAGGGCCTAGGTTTCAAGAACCACTACTTGTGGACGGCCAAGAACCGGTAATGATCGCTCCATTCGATGCCGACCCAGAGTACGAAAAGGTGCCGCTCGTTGAGGCGCCAGTCGAGACAGGCGAAGAAGCGGCCGCCGTGCCGATCCATGAAGTGCGAGCCGAGAGCCACGATCCCGAACTCCTTCTGGAGCTCGGGACGAGCGGCGCCGAGGGCCAAGAGCTCTTCGATCTTGGCCGGACGGAGGCCGCGACGGGCGAGTTCCGCGAGAATTTCGTCGGTCGAGGCCATCTTGTTCATGTGAACGAGGACGAGCTCGCGGAGGACCTTGCCCTCGCCCGAGATCGGGAAGAACCCGGGGGTGATGTCATCGTTCACGAAGTCGTAGCGGCCGGAGGCGATCATTGCCTCGAGGCTCTGACCATAGTCGACCTCGACCTTGAAGGTCGCGTCGGAAGGGAGGGCCGCCTTCACCATGGCGATTTCCGCCTGGCCCTTGACGAGAGGCAGCAACCGCGCGAGCAGGTCTCCTTCGGAGAGCCGCTTCACGTCGGCGTTGGTCCAGCCGTTCCGGCCGAAAGCCATTGCCAGCTCATGGGCCTGGCCAGTTGTCATCTTGAACTCGTCACTCATGACTTGTTCTCTTTCTTTCTCGCAACCGATTCAATCCGAACCCCGTTGCTGTCTTTGGCCGAGAGAAATTCCCAGCCAACGAATTATTAAATCATTCTTTGGATATTTTGTCAACACCTTTTTAAATAAAAAAGAGCTAGCTTCAAAAGCCAGCTCAAGGAAAAGAAAAGAATCAGTTGCGCTTGCCGTTCTCGGCTATCTTCCGGCAGGCGGTGAGAGTCGCTTCGGTCCAGTGTTCAAGCCGGCGCGCTTCATTGAGCGTGATGACTTCGACTACCCTGCCCCAGTGAAAAGCAACCAAGTCGCCAGCTCTGATACGCGGAATAATCTGCGGATCGCGCCGGACAAGACGCTTTTTTTCTTTTTCTTCCAGCTCTGCCAGGAATCTGTTACCCTCGTGCTTCAGAGATCTTGCCGAAACGGTAAGCTCCGGCCCCTTGCCAACCGAGACGACTTTTCCCCAGCCGATGCGACAAAGCTCCCAGCCGACCGATTCGCGATCCACCTGACCAGAAATTCCGCCGATTGCGAGAACATGAAAACTGTGGTGCGGCCGGTGCTGATAGTGGACGTGGTCCGTGGTTTCTTTCGCTGCCGCCTCGGTCATCCGGCCCTCGCCGACAAAACCGAATATCAGCTCCCTCAGATCTTCCGGCCGGACACGGCCGAGGAGTTCGTTGCCAATCCAGTAGGCGTCAACCACGCGGTCGTCAAGCCAGTCTTCGATTCCGTTTGCCGCGGCAATGAGCTTCAGGTAGGCCGTGGCCGCGGTAAACTGCCCCAAGAGCCGCCTTGCATGATTGTCGTCGACCTTGCTCTTGGTCGTGAGATACTGGTATAGCTTGCCCTTCTCACTGCCCCGCGGCCCGCAAAGGCCGAGTTCGTTCGGGTAAAGCGCGTAACGCGCCGCCCGCTCGTATTTCTTTCCCATCTATTTTTTCCTCCTCTCCCCCTGATTTTGGAATTCGTCCAGGACGGCAAGGCAATTTTTCGCCTCCTCTTCGGAAATTTTTTTCATTCCAATGCTGCCTTGCACCAATATCCAATCACCTTTTGCCGCTTCCGGCAAGAGTGAAGTGTCAATATCAAAAACTTTGCCGCCATTTTTAACGGCGGCTTTATTTTTCTTGATTTTTTCAATTTTACAAGGAATACCGAAGCACATGATGTAAAATTTCTAATTCCTGATATCTAATGGCTTGTTGTTATATCTATTTCCATCTTTTTAAATTTTGAAAATAAACCCAGAACCGCGGCTACTCCCAAAAACATCAGCAAGCTTCCGCTAAAAATCTGCCAGTCGAAAATTCCTTTTTGCGCCATTTCTAATAAACTTGTAATCGGCGCGCCGAGCGACAAGATGCAGACAGCCGACGAAACCGGAATATATTTCAGGCCTGCATACCAGGTCAAAACATAACCTAAAAGAAAAATTGCCGTTATCCAAATCCAGCTTAATTCCGCTGCACCCATGCTTCCGAGCAGCTTCATCTGCCCGGTCGCCGCCCAAAAAATCAAAATAAATAAAAATCCGAAAAACATTCTCCCCCAGGCAACAATTTTCGGTGAAATATTTTCCAGGGCTTTTTTTGAAATGATTTGTTCGGCGGACCAAAATAGTGTGGCAGCCAAGACCAGTAATTCACCGTAGCCGAATTGAAATCCATCAAAAATTTTTAAAAGCAGGGCGCTGCCGATCAAAATAAAAAACGCCCCGGTCATCAGCTTTTTGCTTACTTTCTCCTTCAAAAATATCGCCTCCAAAACTATCACGTAAATAAAAAGTGTTTTGTGGATAAAAGATGTACTCGCCCCGCTTGTTAGGGATAAACCTTTGAAAAAAAACAGAAAAGGAATGCTTCCGCCGAACAGACCAATCAAGATTAAAGTCAACCATTCTTTAACCTTAAATTTCGCCAACAATTTCCACTCCCTGAATAAAAAAATCAAGCAAAGCAAAACAACTGCCACGAGCAAATTTTTCAAACCGGCAAAAATATACGGACTAATAACCTTAACCCCGAATTGATTAATAAAAATAGAAACACCGGAAATAACTGCTGTTCCCAGAACCAATAAATATCCTTTTTTGGTATTCATAATCACTTGTTATTTTTTTTTAAATCGCTCCGCGGATATCTTTTATTTGGTCCCAGGAAAAAACCGGACCGTCCTGGCAGACAAAGAAACTTCCGACCGCGCAATGGTTGCAAACCCCGACCCCGCAGTGCATCCGCCGTTCGAGTGACATAAAAATATCTTCGTCTTTGAACCCTGCTTTATTTAATTTTTCCAGAACAAATTTATACATAACCGGCGGGCCGCAGAGAAACGCGACTGGGTTTTCGGCAAGCGGCGCCTTGTCAAATAAAACCGTAACCAAACCCTGAATTATTGGACAAGATAATTTAAATTTATCCGTCGGCTTATCAAGACACAAATGAAAATCAACATCATTTTTCATCCATGAATCGTATTCTTTCCGGAAAAGCAGGTCGTCTTCGGTTTTTGCCCCGTAAAAAATCTGGACTTTTTTATATTGTTTCCTGTTTTTTACGATTTCAAAAATCGCCGTCCGGACCGTTTCAAGGCCAAGTCCGCCAACAACGATTAAGAGATTCCTCTTCTTCGCCAGTTCCGCGGGAAACGGCCGGCCGTACGGCCCGCGGACGCCGACTCTGTCCCCCGCCTTGAGGGAATGCATTGCCGCGGTTACCGTTCCGACATTTCTCGCGCAAACCTGAAATTTATTTTTTTCTGACGCGTCGGAGCAAAGGCAAAAGGGCGCCTCGCCAAATCCCGGCAAAGATATTTCCACGAACTGACCCGACTGGTATTTGAAATTTTTTGGCGCTTCAAGGGTAAACAATTTTGAATTTGAACCCTCGTCCTCGATTTTCAAAATCCTTACCGTTTGCGGCGCGTATTGATTTTTCATAATTTTGCCAGAACTTTAAAAATATTTATTCCCACCGGACAAACCTTGGCGCAGCGGCCGCAGCCGACGCAGCCCATAATTTGCAATTGGTCGGGAATTCGGACGAATTTATGGTAATACCAGAAATGGATCCGGTCGGCGGTAGTTTTTAAAAACTTTTGCCCGCCCCCCACTTCGGAAAAATCATTGTAAAAACAGGCTCCCCAGCTCCGCTTTCTGACTCCGCCATCGTCTGTCAGATTTGGCTGATCTTTAACATCAAAACAAAAACAGGTCGGACAAACCATGGTACATTTTCCGCACTCAATACAACGCGCCCCGAGATCGTCTTCCCAAATTTCTTTTTTATAAATCTTTTTCAGGGCGTCGCGGTATTTTATCATTTGCGGATCCTTTCCTTCTTCTCTTATCGGCCCGGAAAATTGGATATGCTCGTAATCCTTGTAACCGAATTCATCAAGAATCTTTTGCCCATCCTCCGAACCGGTATAAACAAAATAATTTTTCCCTTGGACTTCAAGGAAAATATCAAACTGCAGATGTTCTAAAATATCTTCCTCGTATTTAATATGAAAAAGATTATGCTCGGCCTCGGCAGGAATCAAACTCTGCCCGACAATCAAAGTATTTTTCATCCGCTCCTGATACCAGAGATCTTTTTCGAAAATATGGTTGAACAAAACTATTGCTTTGAGATCAATCGGATTTATCCCAAAAATTACCTGCTTCCTCGCTTTCTTCACTTCGATCATCCTGTCTTTTTTGTATTCAAAAATAACTTCTTCCGGCGGCAGCAAAAACCGTTTGAAAGAATGAAGCGGCGGTTCTTTAACGAGCTTCACTTTTGAGGCGTCTTCAACTTTGGCGTAAGCCACTTCGTCTTTTTGTTTTTCCGGTGCGAAAACATCATATCTCCGCTTCATCAAAAAACTAATAAATTTTTGCAGTTGTCCGTGGGTCATATTAAGAGATTATAACATAAAAAATAAAACAAAAACAGGCAGCCTTCCGCCGTCTGTTTTTATAGTTTATTCTTATTTTATTTTTTTGCCGACCATCTCCGTGAACTCAACCAGTCTCGTACTGTATCCCCACTCGTTATCGTACCAGGCGATTACTTTTATCAAATTTCCCCCGACTGCCATGGTGAGCTCTGCGTCAACTACCGAGGAGAGAGGCGATTTTCTGTAATCGACCGAAACGAGCGGTTCGTCGCTTACGCCCAAAATACCTTTCAATTCTTTTCCCGCCGCGGCGCGCAAAGTATTGTTAACCTGGTCAACCGTCGCGTCTTTTCCGATAACCAAAGAAAAATCTAGAAGTGAAACTGCCGGTGTCGGAACGCGGATTGATAAACCGTTCAATTTTCCCTTCAGGTCGGGAATAACTTTTTCCACGGCTTTGGTCGCCCCGGTTGTCGTCGGAATCATGGAGAGCGCGGCGGCGCGGGCCCGGCGCAAATCCTTATGCGGAAGATCGAGTAGGCGCTGGTCGTTCGTATAGCTATGGCAGGTTGTCATCGTACCTTTCAGTATTTTAAATTTATCGTTCAGGACTTTGGCGATCGGGGCCATGGCGTTTGTCGTGCAGGAAGCCATGGAAATAACGAAATCCTTTCTCGGATCGTATTTTTCTTCGTTGCAGCCAATAACATAAGTCGGGATGTCTTCGCCCTTGCACGGCGCGGAAATAATAACTTTTTTGGCGCCGGCTTTGATGTGGGCCGAAGCGCCCTCAAAATCCGTGAAAACGCCGGTTGATTCTACTACTATATCAACTCCCAGTTTTTTCCAGGGAAGAACCGACGGATCTTTTTCCGCGAAAATTTTTATTTTTTTACCGTCAACTTCTATAAAATCCTTGCCGGCGGAAACTTTTCCCGAGTGAACCCCGTAAACCGAATCGTATTTGTACAAATGAGCCAGAGTCGCCGGATCGGTCAGATCGTTTACCGCTACGATTTCCAGCGCCGGATAATCTTTGGCGATGGCAAAAAATTGGCGGCCGATCCGCCCGAAACCGTTAACCGCGACCTTGATTTTTGGCATATTTCCTCCCCTTAAGTTAAATTTTAAAAAAAAATTATTTTTTAATAGGGACCTCAATAACTGTCCCTTCATCTAATTTTACAACAACCGACTGTTTTAGGGTATGCCAGCCTATAACTTTTCCCCGGCCATGCTCGGTCCGGACAACCGTTCCGATGGGGGGTAATTTTTTTACCGCCTCCTCGTAATTTTTCTGTTCATAAGCCAGGCAGCACATCAGCCGGCCGCAAGCGCCGGTCAGCCGGTCGCTCCCGCGATGGGCAATCTGCTGAAGGTCGGCGAGATCGGAAGTAATGCTCCCCAAATCTTTTTTAAATTTCTGACAGCAAAGATTTCTTCCGCAAGACCCGATGTCTCCGGAAATTTTCGCCTCGTCGCGTATCCCGAGCTGCTGAAGGCGGATTGATTTTTGAAAAGTTTTGGTTAAATCCTTAACCAGTTCCCTGAAATCAACCCGGCCGTCGGCGACAAAAGCGAAAGTAACACGTCCTCCGTCAAAAGAAAAATGGGCGTCGATCAGTTTGATCGGAAGATTATATTTTTTTATAATTTTTTTGCAAACCGAAATCGCTTCCTTTTTTTGGCTGTCCTTTTCCTTCAGTTTTACCAAGTCGGCGGTGTTCGCCTTTCTGAAGATCGGCTTTATCTCCAATTTGGCCTCGGCGAGTTCTTTCTCGTTCATTTCTTTCATTCCGACAACCCTTCCCATTTCTACCCCGAGATCGGTTTTAACGATAACAAAATCATCAACACCGACGACCGACTCCCCGGAATTAAAATCATAGATTCTCCCCCATGGCGTAAATTGGATTTCCGCGATCTTCATAATGAAATTAGCAAACCGCCGGGCTTTCTATCTGAAACCTGACCATTTTTTTTATTTCTATTTTCTCTCCGATCTTGGCAATTTTTTGGTTGATCATTTCTTCGATCGTAACATCCTCGTCCTTGACAAACGGCTGTTTCAGGAGACAAACCTCGGAATAATATTTGTCGAGTTTTCCGCTCAATATTTTTTCCAAAACGGCCGGCGGTTTGTCTTTGACCTCTTCCAGATACATCTCCTTTTCTTTCGCGACGATATCGGCGGGAATGTCTTCCGGTCTAATATAGAGCGGGCTTGTCGCCGCTACCTGCATGGCCAAGTCGTGTGCCAAACCTTGGAATTCCTCGTTCCGCGCAACAAAATCCGTCTCACAGCTTAATTCTATCATTGCTCCGACCTTCCCATTGGCGTGGATATAGGCATGGATCAATCCTTCCTTCGTTGTTCTCTCGGCCGACTTTTTAGCCGCTTTTATTTCACCTTTTTTTCTTAAAACTTCGATTGCTTTTTCGAGATCTCCCCCTGCTTCATCCAGGGCATTTTTGCATTCAACGATGCCCGCGCCGGTTCGTTCACGCAATTGTGAAACGAGTTTTGGATCAGCGATCATAGTATTTTATTTTAGATAATTATTTAATTACTTTCCCGCTTCTTTCTTTTCTTCCGGTTTCACGGCCGGCGCCGGATTTTGGGCGACGGGAGCCGCGTTTCTTTTTGTATCAAACTCGGCTTTTCCTTCTTTTACCGCGCCTGCCGCCAGACCGACCATCATTTCAATCGCTTTCACCGCGTCATCGTTAGAAGGAACGGGATAATCAACCTCTTCGGGATTGATATTCGTATCGCAAAGCGCGACGACCGGAATTTTTTTCTTCTTGGCTTCGGCTACGGCGGTTTTTTCCGCTTTCACGTCAATCACGAAAATCGCTTCCGGAAGTTTTTTTAATGTTTCCACGCCGCCGACCAACTCTTCCAGCTTGATGATTTCTTTTTGGAAACTTAACTGCTCTTTTTTGGTATACTTTCCAAGAGCGCCGGAGGCCTGTTTGGTTTTGAGATCGATCAGCCTGTCGATCACGCTTTTAATTGTTTTGAAGTTTGTAAAAGTTCCGCCGAGCCAGCGGGTTGTAACGTACGGCACGCCGGCGTCTTTGGCGTGACGCTTTACAATTTCCTTGGCCTGGTCTTTTGAACCGACAAAAAGAACAACTCCGCCCGAGGCTGTTGTCTTTTTAATAAACTCCAAGGCTTCTATAAGTTTTTTCGCCGTTTCCTCCAAATTGATGATGTGGATGTCGCTCCGCTCTCCGAAAATGAATGGCTTCATCTTCGGATGCCACTTCGAGGCCTTGTGCCCAAAATGAACACCGGCCTGGAGCATTTCCAGCATTGACGGAATTTCTTGCATAATAGTTCCTTTTTTACCTCTGTTTCGCCAAAACTTGCGGGTCCGGCGAGCGCCGGATCAGGAGCAAGTTTTAAAGGCAAAACATGTGGGATAACTAATTAATTAACGACTTTAAGCTATTTTTACACAAAACCGAAAAACGCGCAAGCTCACGCCTCCTCCTTGCCAAAGTTATACCCTTATGTTAAATTAAGACTAACATAAATAAACTGTCTATTAATTATCATTTTATGAAAAAAGAAATCCATCCGGAATACCACCCCAAGGCGAAGGTAACCTGCGCCTGCGGAAACTCTTTTGCCGTAGGCTCAACCATGAAAGAAATAAAGGTTGAGTTGTGCTCTGCCTGCCATCCTTTTTATACCGGCAAACAGAAGCTGGTTGATACCGCCCGCCGCGTTGAAAAGTTCAAAGAAAAAATGGACAAAAAGGCTGCTATTTCCGCGACAAAAAAAGTAAAGAAGCCGAGAGCAAAAAAAACCAAGTAACTATTCAAAATTTCATAAAACATGGTAACGTTTATTGTTATCATGTTTTTATGTTAAAATATTGATATGATCCCCGAAATTGAAAAAACCGAAAAAAGATTTGCCGAACTCGAAACGGAACTTGCCCGCCCCGAGGTTGTTTCTAATCCGGAAAAATTAAAAATCGTTTCCCGGGAATACAGCGATTTAAAAGACATTATCTCAAAAATCAATAAATTACACTGTCTGGAAAAAGCCGAATCAGAAACGGAAATCATGGCCAAACAGGAATCGGATGAAATGGTTGCCATTGCCAGGGAAGAATTGGAAAAAATAAGAAAAGAAAAGTCGGCACTCGAAGCAAAAATAAAAGAAGAACTCACGCCGAAAGATCCTTTGGACAAAAGAAATATTATCGTGGAAATCCGGGCCGGGGCCGGCGGAGACGAAGCGGCTCTTTTTGCCGCCCAGCTTTTCCGAATGTATTCGCGTTTTGCCGAACGCCACGGATGGCAGACAAGATTGATTTCTTCAAACCGCACCGACTTGGGAGGCTTTAAAGAAATCATTTTTTCCGTTATCGGAAAAAATGCCTGGGGAAATTTAAAATTTGAAAGCGGCGTGCACCGCGTCCAACGCGTACCGGACACGGAAAAAAGCGGCCGGGTCCATACTTCAACCGCCTCCGTCGCCGTCTTGCCTGAAGCCGAAGAAATTGACATTAAAATTGAACCGAAAGATTTGAGAATCGATACTTTTCTTTCCGGTGGCCACGGCGGGCAAAGCGTCCAGACAACCTATTCGGCCGTCAGAATTACCCATCTTCCCTCCGGTCTTGTTGTCGCCTGCCAGGACGAACGCTCGCAGCAGCAAAACCGGGAAAAAGCCATGCAGGTTTTGCGCTCACGTCTTTTTGTGATGGAACAGGAAAAACGCCAAGCAGCTGAAGTCGCCGCCCGTCGTTCTCAAATTGGTTCGGCAATGCGAGCGGAAAAAATCAGAACTTACAATTTTCCCCAGGACCGCGTCTCCGACCACCGCGTTAAGGAAAGCTGGCATAATATAAATAATGTTATGGACGGCGAACTGGACGGGATTATCGAAACGCTGAAAAAAGAATTGCAATAACAAATAAAATTAAAAAAGATTCTGTTTGACAGGGTCTTTTTTATTTTATACCCTAATGTGATGCCCAAAAGGGAGGAAAAAGGAGGAGGGTGAATGGAACAGGTTATCATATCGGGAAACGCCAACCGGCTACTGGCCGAAAAAGTGTGCGGAATTCTACACGCCAAGCTCGGCGAAGCCTGGGCAGGACGCTTTGCCGACGGAGAAGTTGATGTCGGCGTGCCCAACGTCCGCGGCAAGCATGTGGTCATCCTACAGCCGACTCCCCCGCCGGCGGAAAACTGGTTCGAAATATTCTTTATGGCCGACGCGGCCATCAGCGGTTCGGCTGAAGAAGTCACGGTCTTCATGCCCTATATGGGCTACGCCCGGCAGGATCGCAAGGACAAGCCGCACCGCCCGATTTCCGCCAGAGCCATGATTAGAATGCTTGCGGCAATGGGAGTCGACAGATTGATGACCATGGATCTCCACGCCGCCCAGATCCAGGGCTTCACTCTGCTTCCCTTTGATAATCTCTATCTCTCCTCCACTCTGCTCGAATTCCATCGGGATCTCCCCTGGAAAACCGGCGCGGTGATTGTCTCGCCCGATGCCGGCGGCGTCGGGCGGGTTAGGGCAATTGCCAAGATTCTTGGCTGCGAGATTGCCTTCATCGACAAACGCCGCGACGGACCGAACCAGTCCGAAGTGATGCATGTCGTCGGCGAAGTCAAAGGCAAGATCGCCGTGATGTTGGACGACATGATCGACACAGCCGGCTCTCTCGTCAAGGGCGCCGAAGCGGTCATGGCCGAAGGCGCGACCGAGGTCCATGCCGTCGGTTCGCACGGCGTCCTCTCCCGGAACCAGAACCCCGAGAAGGATTCGATTGAACGGCTGAAGAAGTCGCCGCTCAAAACCCTCGTCATTTCCGATTCGCTTCTGATCCCGGAGGAAAAGCGATTCGACCGCATGCACATCGTTTCTTGCGCACCGCTCGCCGCCGAAATGATCCGGCGCGTTCACAACCGAGAACCGGTTAGCCCGCTCTTTGAGGAGGCCTTTCGCTGGGTAAAATAACCCGGCAAAAATCAAATAGTCCGCCCGAATTTCCCCTAAAATTCGGGCTTTATTTATTATTAAGACTTGACAAACCCGCTTTTCTGTAATACCCTGAAAATATCATAAATGGTGGCCATCCCGCCAAAGAGGCGGGAAGGAAGGTGGCCCTAGACATCTGCCGATAGACGGCGGATTAAAAATAGGGAAGGTTGGAGGAGAGAGAAATGTTTTTGGAGAGCCTCGGCATGGATCCGGAAACCGGTACGATCGGCGCTTCTTCGCTCGGTGCGATCCACGTCAAGAACCGGATTGACCCGGAAAAACCGCTCCGTCGCTGCCAGGAACCCGGTTGCGGTACGATTCTCCGCAGCGGCAACCCGGACAACTACTGCTCGCTGCACACCTGCTCCGAAAGGCGCGGCAAGAAGTACACCGACTCCGTCGCCCTCCGGCGCCGGAAGCGGATGCATCTCGTCCGCGTCTGACCCGCCAAAAACGTGAGAGCCGCGAGTTCGCTCGCCGGCCCTCCGTTCCCAATTCGCGACCAAGGGCTCCGTCTCCCCCCGGCCCGGCCGCGAAACCCGCACAGTGTCTTGGACAAGAGTCCCACTCCTTCCAGACACTGTGCGGGTATTTTTTATCTTGACAAATTAAATTTTTTAAATTAAGGTGCGGATAGAAAGGACTTGCCAAAACAACCCCGCGAATCGCGGGCAAAAGGCAAGCGGGAGGAAGACATGGCAGACGACAAGAGGGAGAAGGCAAAGGTACTTCTGGCGGACCGCCTGCGAACCCTGCAGGCCGCCGAATTTCTGGACTTCGAGGACATCGTGCGCCACCTGCAAGGTGGCGACAGCCTCGCCCGCACCATCGTGAATCTCGCCAAGGTTGTCGGCTTCGACAGCGTCTACGGCGATCTCTACGCCAGGGCGGTCTTCAAGGACAACGGGAAAGGAATCGTCCAGACCTGGAAGAAGGCTCTCCTGAACGAGGTCTCTCTGGTCGAGGAGCTGCTTCGCAACATCCCCAACGACGAAATCCCCCTCCTCTTCAAGTTCTGGCTCACGGAGACGCGTGAACGCGCCACCTGGGAACAGCTCGTCAACGCCACCCCTTACGCCATCCTCCGGGCCTGCGCCTCCGAGGGCGACAAGCGTGCCGACGAAGCTGCCGCTGATGCGGAAGTCGTCGACGAGGAGGTCATGGAGATCGGAGAACCCTCCGACGACGGGAAGTGATCCGTCACGGCTATACGAGCCGCCTCCGCCATCCGCGCAATGAGCCATTGCTCAAAGTGCGGATTTTTTTATGTTATAATTCCATTGATGACCAACCTCGAAGCCATTAATTGGGCAACTGGAAAATTAAAGAAAAATAAAATTACCTCTCCAGCTCTCGACGCCGAGATTCTTTTAGCTTTGGCTATAAAGAAACCAAAAGAATTTTTCTTTTCCCATCCGGAAAGAAAATTAACCGCTAGCCAGTTGGCTAAATTTAAAAAAATAATCGCGCGCCGCGCCAAACATGAACCGACCGCCTATATTATCGGCCAAAAATGTTTCTACGGCTTAGATTTTTTTGTCGATAAAAATGTCTTAATCCCCCGCCCGGAAACCGAAATGCTGGTTGAAAACATAATAAATCAAAAACTATCCGCCATTATTGACGTCGGCACGGGCAGCGGCGCCATTGCTATTTCACTCGCCAAAAATATTCCCGGCGCCAAAGTTTTTGCCACGGAAATTTCTCCGAGCGCGATAAAATTGGCCAAAAAAAATATTAAACACCACAAAGTGGCCGTCGAACTTTTGCGTGGTAATCTACTCGCGCCAATTTTTAAAAAAATCATTAATTTAAAATCTTTAGTCGTTGCCGCTAACCTCCCCTATTTAACTACCATTCAATGGCGCCGCACCCCGCCGGAAATAAAAAAATACGAGCCGCGGACGGCGCTTGACGGCGGCAAAGATGGACTTAAATATTATCGCAAACTTTTAGAACAAATCAAAAATTTAAAAAACGAGAATCACGAACTGCAAATCACAATCCTCTTTGAAATTGATCCCTCGCAAACCAAATCAATTGCTAAATTAATCCGCGCCATCTTTCTGGCGGCAAAAATTGAAATAAAAAAAGACCTCGCCGGACGAGATCGCTTGGTTATTTTTAAAATATAGAAAACTAAAATTCTATTTCCGCAACGACCGGTACAACTTCAACCCAGCTTACTCCCGGGTTGAATTTTATTTCTACCCCGGCTGAATCGTAAAATTTTGTCCGGCCGCCTTTTTCTTCCTTGCGCCATGTTCCGTCAACCCTGATTCCGTCCTGAAAAACAATTGCCTCGCCGTCTCCGACCGTATCAATTCTTTCCCGCCCGATCGCGTCTATAACCGTCATTTTGGCGAACTGGACGGCAATGTTTTTCGCCTTTACTTCCTGGCCGTCCCTGTCCTGCTGGATAACGCCGGCCTGGTATCTCAAATAGTCGTTGGCTTCGCGGTCGTATTGCCAGCCAACCTCGTACGTCTTTGTTGAAAAATAAATTTTTACACGCCGCATATCGCTCGGCCGACCGTCAAGTTCGGTTTCAGCCTTAAATTGCCAGGCATCAAAATCTTTTTTAATCTCCCCGCTCTTATCGCCAAAAGCTTTGGCGAGCCGGTCAACCGAAGTATAAAGATTATGCGGAGCATATCTTGTTTTTGATCTCCAAAAATAGCCGCCGTTCGAAAATTCGTTTAAATCCAAAATGTCATACTTTGAAATAGACGCAAGGGCTTCCGGACTCCCGCCCGAGTGAGCGTAGACCGCGCCGTATTCTCCAGCCCAGTCCAAAAAATATGGCCTGGCGCTGCGGACCGGACCGATTTCTGAGGCCTCGGCAGCCGCCGAATACAGGGCGAGAATTCTCGTTATGCCGCCTTCGGCCAAAGTTTCATAAACAATATTCGCCCGGGAAATTCCGGAAAGAGGCCTCGCGTCAACCATGTTTTCAATCTGAACTGCAAAAATCGGAGGATTGACTTCTTCTTCCGTATCGACTCCGACTCCGTCCAAAAGACGGTAAAAATTGAAAATCGGTTCTTGTTCCCGAATCTCGGCTTGTTTTTCATTTTCCGCCGGCTCGCGGGAAAACAAATCGAGAAACGAAGTTTTGGTCAGAAGAAAATATCCGCCGACCATGACTACGCAAATCAAAATCAAAAACAAAGAAACAACCAGCCAAACCCGGGGTTGTTTCTTAATAAAATCAACAATTTTCTGTATTGGTGCGTACATTCTATTATCAATTTTCCGACTATTTTTTCTCTTCTTTTTTCTCTTCTTTCTTTTCTCCCGGGGCCGCGGCTTCTTCCTCCCCTTCTTTCTTTTCTTTTTCAACAACACCGACCGCATCAACCTTCTCTTCAATCGGGGTCTCGAGTTCCGCTTTCAATTGTTCCTCGGTGAGCGGAGCTTCCGCGCTTGCTACCGTCGCGTTCATATCGGAAAGAACCTTAATACCGGCGGGAATTTTCAAATCTTTAAGATGAATTCTATTTTCAAAAGTCTTGAGAACTGAAAGATCAACTTCAATCTCGTGAACCAAATCGCCCGGCAAACATTCAATTTCTATTTTGTCGACGCCTTTAATCAAAGTACCGCCAAGCTCCTTAATGGCCGGCGCCTCACCGATAAATTTGAGCAAAACTTCGGCCTTAATTTTTTCGGTCATCTTAATCTGGCGGAAATCTACATGCGACAAGTTGCCGGTCAAGGGATCGGCCTGGACCTCCTGAATCAAAACCTTTACCGGAGCGGCGCTGTCAACTTTCAAATCGATCAAAGTGCTTTCGCCGGCCTCCTTGTAAAGCTTGACAAAAGGCATGGCCTGCACGCTTAAATTCTGCGGTTTGACGTCTTTTCCGTAAACCACGGCGGGAATAAGGCCGCCCTTGCGGAGATCCTTCACCTTTTTACCGATAATTTTTCTTGTTTGAGCTTCCAGATTTAAGGTCATAAAAAATAAAAAAAATAAAGCTTAAAAACTTATGTGATTAGATTTTACCAATAAACCGCCCCGGAAGTCAAGGCGCCGCCCCGATTTCAGGATCTTATGGCCACGCTTTCAAGAATACCTATCATCGCGAGATTAATAACCAGAGCGCTGCCGCCGTAGCTTAAAAAGGGCAAAGAAATCCCCGTGACCGGCGCGACTCCCACGGTCATTCCGATATTCACAAAAATTTGGATTAGAAAAACAATCGCCGTCCCGACCACGAGAAAAAGAGCGAAATTATCGCGGGTTTTTTTCGCCAGATGGACTATCCGCCAGAAAATAACGCCCCATAAACCCAATATCAGGCATGACCCCAAAAACCCGAGCTCTTCGGCCAAAACGGCGAAAATAAAATCCGTCTGGCTTTCCGGGATAAACCTCAACTGGCTTTGCGGGCCAAAACCGATTCCTCTGCCGAAAAATTCTCCGGACCCGACGGCAATCTGTGCCTGGCTGATATTATATCCCCGGCCGAGCGGATCCCGCGACGGATCGAAAAAACTCAAAATTCTGTCCTTCTGGTAATCCTGAAAAACAAAAAACCATGACCCGGCAAGAAGCACCGCGATAACAAGAACTATAAGCGCGACATGGGACCGTTTCATTCCTATCAAAAAAAGCATGGCAAGCCAAAGGGCAAAAAGGACGAGCGCCGACCCGAAATCCGGCTGCAACAGAACCAGGACAACCAACACCGCGGAAAAAAATCCGCTGATGACAATGTGCCTGAAACGAAAAATTTCGTAAGCCCCGCGGACAAAATATCTGCTCAAAAATACTATCAGGGCGATTTTGGCGAATTCGACCGGCTGGAAATTAAACCATGAAAAACCGAACCATCCCTTGGTCCCGCGGATTACGTTTCCAAAAATCAAAACGCCAACCAAAAGCAAGGCGGCCAGACCGTAAATAAACCAGCTGTAAAACCGGAGCCATTTGTAATCCAAAACGCTCGAAGCAAAAAAAGCGATAAGGCCTATCCCGATAAAAATAAGCTGTTTTTTAAAATTCAAAAAATCCGGCACGCTCTTGTTCAGCGAGATGCTGTAAAGAGCGACCGAACTCAAAACCAAAAGAAGGAAAACGGCCCCGGCCATTACCCAGTCAAAGCGTTTTAAAAAATAAAAATATCTTGAAAACATTGGATTTAAAAGCGAATTAGGAACCGAGCGGCCCGCTAATTCGCAAAATTTAATTACCCGACAATGGCCGGATTAATTGACCGGCATATAAACTTTTTCGTCAAAAATATTGACTTCGGGAGTAATTTTTACGCTTGTTACGGACGGCAACGGCTCAAACCAGCTTACTTCAACCGGACGGGTTTGTCCAGAAGAAAATTCCTCAAGCGTTACATAGGTTACGCCCGCGAGCGAACTCCCCCGGTAAAGCAAAATATAGAACCCCACATCCCAAAAACCGAAGGCCGTGGCGTTCTTGGCGTTGAAAGAGGCCCGGCTTACGGTAATCGAATCGCGGACAACAGCCGGAGAAAATTTTACGTCTTCAAAAACAAAATTAAGCCGTTCACTCTGCCAAGCGGCATAATCGGGAATTTTATGAGCGTCCACTCTTTGCCAGCGCAAATTATTTATTTCAATTTCGGCCCGGCGCGGCTTGGCCTTTGAATCGACCGCCAAATTCAGCAAAAACTTCTCTTCGTTCGGCAAAAGAAATCCGCTCTTCGTATCGAGCGCCTGGCCGTCAAGCACGAAATTATAATCAAATTCAACGCGCCAGTTCAGATTGGTATTGGAAATTTTCGCGACCAAATCGTACTTTTCTTTTCCGCCGGAAATTATCGAGGTCTGGCCAAGACTCAAACTTGCCGGCTGGAGCTTATTTATTGCCGAGCCTCCCGATTGGGTAAGCGCCCGGAGCTCCGCTTCGAATTTCGGACCTTCTATGAAATAATAATTTACCAGACCGTAAAGCCCATACCCTAAAAGGCCGGCGCTGATCGCGATCAAAAATCCTATTAGAATTTTCTTAAGTAATACCTTATGGGAGACGTACCAGCTGGCGGCCTTAAGCTGCTCGTCGGAAAGATTACTAAAATTTGAGGAAGAATCCTGTGGAGCCATAAAATTTTATAAAATTATTTTTAAACCGACGTCTTGACAAAAAAGTTTATTTGTATTAACTTAGCCTGTTGGAGGTGAAAATCATGGCGCATGAAGAAAAGCCCGAGACGGGCAAAGTAGTCGTAATTCCGACGATTCCCCTGCTGCCTTCCGGCGTCTACGATATGGGAACAATCACCCGCCTTATTTCCGAAGCCGAACTCGCCAACAATCCGCCCGCGTCCGAGGAATCCAGCTCCGCCGTGCCGAAGCCAGAGGAGGACTAATTCGAACCCGCCTGAAAATCTCGAGCGGGTTTTTTTCTTTTTCCGGCCTGAGAAATAAAATTTAAAACTTCCATATGTTTTCTGACAATTTCTCCAATTCTCCCGCCCATCTCGTCTTCATGGTCTCCCAAAAATCTTGAAACATCGTCAAAATTCTTCAGCTTTCTGCCCTCCCCTAATAATCTGGCGCGGACTAAAACATAATTAATAAATTCCAGCAACTGTTCTTCCGCCGAGGCGAGAAAATCATATTTTTCGCCTGCGTCGCGCGCCCAATCGGATTTTTCCGCCATCAGTTTTTGCAAAGCAACCGTTTTTTCCGGCCCCAAGGCCAAAACTACGCGCGGCATCTCCGCCTTTCCCGCCTTGCCGTCCGGATCCTCAAGGTATTTTATTTCAACCATTTTCGCCTGGCTCAATTTTTCAAAAACTTTTCCGGCTTTTCTGTGTAAAACCGAAGGGTCCGCCGAAGTTGTCGCGTCAACTGCCAAATAAACGAACTTGTCAGTATCTTCGTCCAAGAAAGCCACCACGAAATCGGTGCCATTCGTAATATCGTCGTACTCCGCGGTTTTTCGCACCGATTCAACGTTTTCGCCAAACCAGCCGCTAACTTTTATTCCTTCCATCAAAACATACTCCAAATCAACCGCCTCGCTGCTTTTTTCATGGATATAATCCGGTGATTTTTTTATCCGCCTGATTTTCTCCTCATCCTCACGAACTTCCTCGCGCGGATAAACTTTTCCGATGAAATCTTCCGGGCGAAAAGCCGAATCTCTATGGGGCCTCGCGATTTTACGGTTAAACTCTTCGTTGTTTCCAAGACCAAAAATCTTTCGCGCCTCGAGTCCGGCGAGCATATTTCTCTCCACACTCATAATCAAATATCCTTAATAATTTACGCTTTTATTATAGCAAAAAATTGAAAATAAAAAAACGGCCCCGCTTCATTTCCTTTGCCTTTTGAGCATTAGATTTGAAACGGGGCCAAGAGACCGAAAGACCAAGAGGCCGCGGAGTTTAGTCAGAGGGCCAAACTTCGCAGAGCCTAAGGGTCTTTTTGGGAACAGCCAGAAATCGCTCTTCCTGATCCCATCCCCCGAAGCCCGAGTGCAGGACCAAAAACCGCTTTCCCTCACCGTTCCCGCAGAGGCCCGCGAATTTGCTGCTAATGTCCGGTTTTCCTCGGCACGAACCGAGGGCCACGATCGGAAACTTCTTCTGCTCCTCCGGGAACCTCGCCCCGAGAGCAAGAAGCTCCTCAATCCTGGCGGGCCGAAGACCGCGATGCTCCATCTCCGCGAGAACCTCGTCGGTTCTCACCATCTTATCCGGCCCCGGGTAGACAAGGATGAGCTTGCGCTCGGCCTTGCCCTCGCCTGTGATGTCAAATTGGGAGAAGAGGTCTTCGCACGTGGGCTTCTCCTCGTTACAAACTGGACAGATTTCGTCGGTGATCTCCTTGTCCACCAAGTCGTAGTGGCCAGCGGCGATCATCTCAGGAAGATCGATGAAGTAATTCACTACCACCTTGAAGCTCCGGTCGGCGAACTGACCCGGATTCCGCAAGAAGACCTGAAAGGCCTCACGCGTCACCCGGCCGGACTCGATCTGGTGGTGGAGTTCGGAAATCTGCTCGATCGTCGGCTTTGCCATTTTCTTTTCTCCTTGCATCTTTCGGTATTCGCCAGGGCATCCCCACATTATTGTTGGGACAGCCTTTTGATAAACCGACGAGACGCTTGCTCCGCACTCCTGGCAAAGAGTGAAGAACCTAGCTGAGAGAAATTCCCAGCCTTGTTTTGAAGGTCATAAAACCGTCAAAATAAGGCTAGAAATTCAACTTTAAAAGAACCATTTTACTAACGTTTTATAATAACAAATTTTCAATGTTTTGTCAATAGTAATTCTCGATAATCCCCTATTGTTTTCATAAAAACATTATGCTATAATAACTTAATAAATATTAGCCAATTTTACCTCGTTTTCCGCCCTAGGCGGAGGAGGTTAAGTTTTTTTGTTATGTCTCCAAAAGTTAAATCCAAAGAAGAATACGGCGCAAAACAAATTACCGTTTTGGAAGGCCTTGAGGCGGTCCGCCGCCGGCCGGGCATGTATATCGGCACAACCGGACCGGACGGCCTGCATCATTTGGTTTGGGAAGTTGTCGACAACTGCATTGACGAAGCCATGGGCGGACATTGCACGGAAATCGAAGTGAGCCTGCTTTCGGGAAACCGCGTCTCGGTAGCCGACAACGGCCGCGGCATTCCGGTTGAAATCCATAAACAAACCAAAAAATCCGCCCTGGAAACCGTTTTAACTATCCTTCATGCCGGCGGAAAATTCGGGGCCGGCGGATACAAAGTTTCCGGCGGTCTGCACGGCGTCGGCGTTTCGGTTGTAAACGCGCTCTCAAAATATCTGCGGGCCGAAGTTAAGCGAGACGGCAAACTCTGGATGCAAGAATATGCCAAAGGCAAACCGCAGGCAAAAGTAAAACCGATCGGCAACGCCCGCGGAACCGGTACAACGATTATTTTTGAACCCGACCCGGAAATATTTACAACCGTTGAATTTGATTTGGAAACCATTCTCACCCATCTCCGCCAGCAGGCATATTTGACAAAAGGAGTGAAGATTCTGGTTTTTGACCAAAGACAAAGCAAAAAAAATACCAAGCCGTCTTACGTTTTCTACTTTGAAGGCGGCGTCGGATCTTATGTCAGTTATTTGAACCATCATAAAGAAATTAAGCAGGAAAATGTTTTTTACGTGCAAAAAGAAACCGAGGGCGTCGGCGTGGAATTGGCTGTGCAATACACCGCGGACTACAAGGAAACCCTTTACGCTTTTTGCAATAATATTTTCAACCAGGACGGCGGAACCCATCTTGTCGGTTTCCGCACGGCCCTAACCCGCGTCCTAAACAATTACGCCCGCACCAAAGGATATCTGAAGGAAAAGGACGAAAATTTAACCGGTGAAGACGTCCGCGAAGGATTAACCGCGGTTGTTTCAGTCAAGGTAAAAGATCCGCAATTCGAAGGCCAGACAAAAGCTAAACTCGGCAATCCGGAAGTCCGTCCGGCGGTTGACGCGGTTTTTTCCGAAGCCTTCGCGACATTTTTGGAAGAGCATCCGCGCGATGCCGAAGGAGTAATTGAAAAAAGTATTTTGGCCTCCCGCGCCAGAAACGCGGCCAGAGTCGCGAGAGAAACAATTTTAAGAAAAGGTGTCTTGGACGGCCTCACTCTTCCGGGAAAACTTTCCGACTGCTCGGAACGCGAACCGGAAAATACCGAACTTTATATTGTCGAGGGAGATTCGGCCGGCGGTTCGGCAAAACAAGGCCGCAACCGCGATTTCCAGGCAATTCTTCCTTTGCGCGGAAAAATTTTAAACGTTGAGCGGGCGCGTTTGGACAAGATGCTCGCTAACAATGAAATAAAATCCCTGATTATCGCCTTGGGCACCAATATTGGCGAACAATTTGATATCACGGGTTTAAGATACGGAAAAATTATTATCATGACCGATGCCGACGTTGACGGTTCACATATCCGCACCTTGCTTCTCACTCTTTTCTACCGTTATTTCCCGGAACTGATTACCAAGGGTCATATTTTCATCGCCCAGCCGCCGCTTTATAAAATCCAGTCGGGCAAAGATTTCAGATACGTTTACAGCGACGAAGAAAAGGAAAAAGTTGTCGCCGAATTCCAGAAAATAAAAAAGCCGGAAACGAAAAAATCCAAAAAAACCGCCGAAGAAATTCCGGCAGAAGGAGCCGAACAAACTGAAGAAACTGGAGAAGTTATCGCGGTTGCCCCGGGAATCAATATCCAGCGCTATAAAGGTTTGGGCGAAATGAATCCCGAACAACTTTGGGAAACAACCATGGATCCGGCGCGGAGAGTTATGAAAAGAGTCGATGTCCATGACGCCAAGGTTGTTGACGAAACTTTTAGCATCCTGATGGGAGACGATGTCGAACCTCGCAAGCGCTTTATCCAGACCCACGCCAAAACAGTTAAAAATTTGGATATTTAAAAAAACACCCCTCGCCGTATTTACCGGACGAGGGGGTTGCGCTATTTTTGCCCTATGCTATACTATCTGTAAATAGCCCCAAGGGCTGTTTTAAAAACTCAAAAAAACCTTTAATTACCTTTAAATACAGCTAAAATGACTGTTTCCCTTACCAACAACAAACTGACAAATTATCTGCGTGAATCCTACCAGGAATTAAAAAAAGTCGTCTGGCCGACAAAGCAGGAAACCACTAACCATACTCTTCTTGTTATCGGCATCAGCCTTGGCGTCGCCGCATTTTTGGGCGCGCTCGATTTTCTCTTTACTTGGCTTTTCACAAGCTTTGTGAAATAAATCCGAAACCTTTCCGCCAAAGGCGGAAATTATATATTTTTAAACTATGCCTAAACAAATAGCCCAAAGAGGAAGACTCTGGTACGCGATCCATACCTATTCCGGCTACGAGGAAAACGTCGCCCACAATTTGAAACAGAGAATCGAATCAATGGGCATGCAGGACAAAATTTTCAGCGTCTTAATCCCGACTGAAAAGAAAATAAAAATTAAAAACGGAAAACGCCGGACGGTAATCGAGAAAATCTTCCCCGGCTATGTTCTCGTGGAAATGTTTGTCACCGACGATTCATGGTATGTCGTGCGGAACACTCCGAACGTTACCGGCTTCATCGGCACGGGAACGATTCCCACTCCCCTTTCCGAGGGAGAAATAAAACAGCTCCAGAAAAGAATGGGAGAAGAAGAACCCCAATATAAAATTGACGTCACGGTCGGCGCGCCGGTCAAAATCAACGACGGACCGTTCAAGGGTTTCGAAGGAAAAATTTCGGCTATTGATGAGGCCCGCGGCAAGGTTAAAGTACTGGTAAGCATGTTCGGCCGGGAAACCCCGGTAGAATTGGACTTTTTGCAAGTTAAAAAAATATAAAATAAAATTACATTGTTATATTGCTAAATGCTTCTAGTTTAGCTCTTAACCATGTAGCGTAAAAGTATGGCAAAAAAAATTAAGACAGTAATAAAATTACAAATTCCGGCCGGTAAGGCCAACCCGGCGCCGCCGATCGGTCCGGCGCTCGGCCAGCACGGTTTGAATATCGCCGAATTCTGTTCCAAGTTCAACGCGGCCACTTCGAAAATGGCCGGCGACATTATCCCGGCGGAAATCACCGTTTACGAAGACCGCACCTACACCTTTGTTTTAAAAACCCCTCCGGCGGCCGAACTTTTAAAAAAAGCCGCGGGGATTGAAAAAGGTTCAGGAAAACCCTTGCAGGAAAAAGTTGGCAAAGTCACCCGGGCGCAAATCCGGGAAATTGCCGAGAAAAAAATGCCGGACCTGAACGCGAACGATATTGAAGCGGCTATGAGGATTATCGAAGGCACAGCGCGGCAAATGGGTGTGGAGGTAGTTGAAAAATAATTTTATATTCACATGGCATTCAAACTAAATTCGGTCCGGACAGTTTATTTCTACCTGATCGCCCTGATTGCCCTTATGATGATTGTCTGGGGAACCGTTGATCTTGCGAACCTCGGCCTTACAACCTGGGTTTTTAAAAAAGCCGATAAAGCCGACGATTGGGCTCCGCCGGTTCCTTACATGGTAACCGAAGTAAAGCTTGGGGAAACTGCCGCCCGCTGCGCGGAAAAGTGCGATTTAACTGCCGACGAAAAGCTGCAGATTCAAAATTGGCTAGTTGACTACAAAAACTGGCAGGATCAGCAAGGAGTTTTGAAGGTCGCGAGAAAACAAAAAAACGCCGTCCGGGATATTTCCATGCTCGTTGTCGCCATTCCCCTGTTCTTGTGGCATTGGAAAATGATCAGCAAGGAAATAAAAGAAGCGAAGGAAAATACTAATAAAGAAGTTTAAATTTTAATTTCGTGGGAGACCAAATTAAATAAGGTCGTCATTACCACAAAAACTTATGCGCGGAAAACGCTATCAGGAGGCGAAAAAATCCATCGACCCTAAAAAGAGTTACTCTCTCGACGAGGCTTTGGACATGATTAAAAACGGACCTAAAGAAAAATTCGATGCCGGAGTTGAAATCCATATCAAGCTCGGCATTGATCCTAAAAAGGGCGATCAATTGGTGCGCGGCATGCTCGTTTTGCCCCATGGCATCGGCAAGACGAAAAAAATTGCCGCTTTTGTCGAACCGGCTCTGGAAAAAGAGGCAAAAGAGGCCGGCGCGGAAATCGTCGGCGGAGAAGAATTGATTAAGGAAATCAAATCCTCGGAAAAGGCCAATTTTGAAATTGCAGTGGCAACTCCGACCATGATGCCTAAACTCGCCCAGATCGCGAAAATCCTAGGTCCCAAAGGCTTGATGCCGAACCCGAAAACCGAAACGGTCAACCCGAATATCAAAAAAATTATCGGGGAATTAAAGAAAGGAAAAATCAACTTCAAAAACGACGACGGCGGAAACATCCATCAATTGCTTGGAAAAGTTTCCTACGATAAGGAAAAACTTCTGGCGAACCTGACCGCTTTCATCGAAGCCGTCCGCAAGGCCAAACCGGCCGCGGCCAAGGGCGTTTACATCCAAACCGCCGTTATCTGCTCGACCATGGGTCCGGCGATTAAAATAAACTTCTAATCTCAAAATAAATATGGAAGAAAAATGTTATCGTCCGAATTGGGACGATTACTTTATGGCGATTACCAGAATTGTCGCTACCCGCGGCACTTGCGACAGATTGCGGGCCGGCGCGGTTCTTGTAAAGAAGAATCGGATAATCTCCACGGGCTACAACGGTTCGCCTCCGGGGCTTCCTCACTGCGATGACGTTGGTCATTTGATGGAAGAAGGGCATTGCATCAGAACAATCCACGCGGAACATAATGTTATTTTGCAGGCGGCTGTTATCAGCGGAGCAAACACAGAAGGCTCAACCATGTATACGAAATTCAACCCCTGTATGCATTGCGCGAAATATGTCGTGGCTGCCGGAATAAAAAGAGTTGTTATCGGCAAACTATATCGTGGAGAAAAAGCCGTGGAATATTTGAAAGAGGCCGGAGTGCAAGTTGACATTTACCAGGAAAATCCCGAGTGGAATAAATCCGTCCGGGAACTTTTTAACCAGGAAATTGAACAAACATTAGCTAAAGAAGGCGATGTTCAATTGCAGGTCGCAAAATAAATACTATGGCCGATCCGCAAAATAAAATAATCGTCGGTCTTGCCGGGAAAATTGCCTCTGGGAAAGAAACTGTCGGAAAATATTTGGTGGAGAAAATGGACGGAAAAAAAATAAAATTTTCCGATCCCCTGCGCCAGATCCTTGATATCCTCGACCTTCCCGACAGCCGACAAAACATGCAGACGCTTTCCACCGTTGTCAGACAAAATTTCGGGGGAAACGTTCTGGCTCAGGCGATGATGAAATTGGTTGCACGCTTGGAAAATAAACTTGTAGTAATCGACGGCGTCCGGCGCGTAACCGACATTGAAAACTTCCGGCAATTAAAAAACTTTTTTCTTGTCTATATTGACGCCTCCTCAAAAAAAAGATTTGAAAGGTGCGTGCAGAGAAAGGAAAACCCCGGAGACGGCGAGATGACCCGCGGAGAATTCGACCGGAAAGACAATGCCGAAGCCGAAGAGCAGATTGAATCGTTAAAAAAAGAAGCGGATTTTGTGGTGAAAAACGACGGGACCATGGAAGAGCTATACCTGGAGATAGAAAATCTTTTGGAAAAAATCCATGCAACTCAAAATTAAACGCATTGATAAATCATTGCCACTGCCCGAATACAAAACCAACGGGGCGGTGGCTTTTGATTTAACGGCGAGAATCGATATTGAAATAGAACCGCACGCCATTGCCCTTATTCCATTGAACGTCATTATTGAAATTCCAAAAGGCTATACAATAATTCTGGCGCCGCGGAGCAGCTTGCCTATTAAAAAGGGCCTGCTTATTCCGAACGGCCTGGGAATTTTTGACCAGGATTATTGCGGACCGGAAGACGAATGGCGCCTCGAAGTTTTGAACTTTACCGATAAAAAAGTTAAAATTGAAAAAGGAGAAAGGATCGGTCAGGGTTTGATTTTACCGATAGAAAAAGCCGAATGGCTTGAAGTGGAAAAAATTGATAAGCCGAACCGCGGCGGCTTTGGCAGCACGGGTCAGAAATAAATTTATAATTTTCAATTTCTAATTCCAAAAAATATGGAAGAAAAATACAAACGAAAGATTTATACCCTGGAAGGATTGTCCCCGGAAGTCCGGGCCGTTACTTTTGCCAAATGCAGCCGCTCGCCGGAATCATTCGCCGACATCGCCAAGGAACTGACCGAACAAAAATCCAGCGAGTTTCACGAGAAATGGGTTGTCGGCTACGGCCATTCTTCGGTCGCCGAGCACGCCATTTTATCATTGGCACTGGAAAACGTTTCGATTCTGGCCACCAAAGTAATCGAAGACAACCGTCTGGCCTCCTACACGGAAAAATCGACACGCTACCAGGTTTTTGATCGCGAAAAGTATTACAAACCGAAAAAAATAATGGATTCTTCGTTCGGCAAACTCTACGAAGAAACGGCGAATTTTCTTTTTGATACCTACACCGATCTTACCGCCAAGGTAATGAATTACGTAAAAAACAAAATTCCAAAAACCGAAGAGATGACGGATAAAATGTATGAAACTGTCTGCAAGGCAAAGGCCTGCGATATTGTCCGCTATATTTTACCGACCGCCACTCTTACCAATCTCGGTATGACAATAAACGCCCGGAACCTCGAACACGCTATCGCGAAATTGCTGTCGCATCCGCTCGAAGAAATGCAGGATATCGGGCGGGAACTGAAAGAAGCGGCGGAAAAAGCGACCCCGACCCTTATCAAATACGCCAACGCGAATAATTATCTTCGCGAAACAAATCTTTCTCTCGAAAAAACGACCAAGAAAATTTTGGGCGGAGAAAATGTCGCCCCCGAAGAAAACCAAGCCAAACTTGTCGCCTACGACGAAGACGCACTTGACCGCGTCGTCGCTCCCCTGCTCTACAAATATTCAAACTCTTCATACGGGGATATCAAGGAAAAAGTTAAAAATTTGCCGCGAGAAGAAAAAGAAAAAATCCTTGAGGAATCACTGGAAGGAATGAGCCAATTCGACCGGCCGCTCCGCGAACTTGAACACACCTATTACACTTTCGATATTTTGATCGACTACGGCGCCTTCCGCGACGTCCAGCGGCATAGAATCTGCACCCAAACCAACCAGGAAATCACCCCGGCTTACGGTTACTCGACCCACGAAGACATTGTCGCCGCCGGATTTCAAAAAGAATACGAAGAGTGTATGAAGCGGGCTGCCGAAATTTACCAAAAAATTGCCGCGGAATTTCCCAAGGAAGCCCAATATATCCTGCCGCTCGCCTTCCGTAAACGGGTCCTTATCACCTGGAACCTCCGCGAACTTTTCCATTTTATTCCGCTCCGGAGCAGCAAGAAAGGCCATATTTCCTACCGCCGGATCGCCGGACAAATCTGGGACGAAATAAATCGCGTCCATCCGTATTTTGCTAAATATATTAAAGTCGATAAATCTTAAGAATATGGAAGAAAAAAATAAAAAAGGAATTTTGGTCATGGCCGACGGAATCGACGGATCCGGCAAGGGCACAATCGTAAAAGCTCTGGCCGATTGGGCGGCAACGAAACAAATGAAAGTTCTGGACTTGAAAGATTACTGGAAAACGAAACACAATTTTCCCGAACCCGAGGAAATCAAGGAATACGACGTAATCATCTCCGCCGAACCGACTTTTTCCATGGTCGGCCAGGCAATCCGGGAAGAAATTGTCCGCGACAACAACCGCCATTATTCCGCCTGGACAACGGCCGAAGCGTTTTCTCTGGACCGGGAAATTCTTTACCGCCGGGTAATTATCCCCGCCTTGGAGCAGGGAAAAATTATTTTTCAGGAAAGGGGCGTTACGACTTCGATGATTTACCAGCCCGTGCAAAAAGAGCCCCTGGAACTCGAAAAAATACTTGAACTTTCCGGAAACCGGCTGGCCCTGGAATACCGCCCGGATCTTTTGATCATCACTTTGGTCGATCCGAAAGAAGCCGTCCGGCGCCTTGCCGAACGCGACAAAAAAGACAACGTTATTTTTGAAAAACTTCCATTTTTGGAAAAAATTGCCGAAAGGTTTGCCGCGCCATGGTTCCGGGAGGTTATGGAAAAACAAGGCAGCAAATTCTTTTATTTAAAGACAAATAAGACCGTTTGTGATACAATAGAGGAGTCAGTAAAACTTTGGGAAGATTTTATAAAAGAAGTTAAATAATAAAAAAATTGCGGTAAAATGGATATTCCAAAATTTGTCCGTTTTCCGTAAATCAAAAAATATGCTTATAGGAATCAAGTCCATCGCCCGGGAAAGCTGGAATCTTTACCGCAATAATTTCAAGCTTTTTGCCAAAATCGTTCTCTGGCTTCTTATCCCGGCGACTATTTATTCCCTGATTCCCTATCTCGGCCTTACTCCTTTCATCCTAACCCCGATTAATTCCCTGCTCTATTTCGCATCGGCCCTTCTTGGGCTTTTCATTTCGATAGCCCTGACTCTCGTTGCCCTCGGCTTATTCAAAAAAGAAGAAATCAACTTAAAAAATATTTACAGCCTGAGCTACTCAAAAATTATCTCCTGTCTCTGGGTTTCCGTGCTTTCTTTTCTCGTTGCCGTTGCCGCCATGTTCGTAAGCGCCCTGCCCGCCCTTATCGCTTTTTTCGCCAGGTCTTGGCTGCCGGCGCAAAACATCGTCTTGGCAATTTTTTTCGTAATTTCCGGAATTCTCCTTGTTGTTTCAAGCGTTATTCTGGCCGTGTGGCTTTCCTTCAGTTTTTATGTCGTTGTTTTCGACAATATAAAAGGAAGAGCCGCCCTTTGGTACAGCAAGGCAATCGTAACCGGATACTTTTGGCCGGTTCTCTGGAGACTTTTCGTTGTCATGGTTCTCCCGGTTAATTTAATGGGATGGCTTCTAGGAAAATTGCCGCCGAATTTCGAATCCCTGTCCCCTCTCTGGCTCATTTCGGTTCTGGCCTCAAACGCAATTTACGCTTTTACCGTTCCCCTTTTCTCCATCGCCGGAGTGCTTCTCTACAACAGTTTGCGAAAAGAAAAATCAACAGCCAAAAAATAAACGGACAACCAATTTAGTTTTTTAGACTAATCTTATGCATCTTGTTCCGGTCATCGGCCTGGAAATCCATATCCAGCTCAAAACAAAATCAAAAATGTTCTGCGGCTGCGACAATACCGGGGAAAACCAGCCGCCGAATACGACTGTCTGCCCGGTATGCATGGGCCATCCCGGTACTTTGCCGGTTATAAACGGGCAGGCGGTGGAATGGGCGGGCCTCGCGGCTCTGGCTTTAAATTGCAAAATCCAGGATTACTCAAAATTCGACCGGAAACAATATTTTTATCCCGATCTCCCGAAAGGATATCAAATTTCCCAATACGACAAGCCTGTCTGTCAGGACGGCCATCTTGAAATAGATATCCCAACGAAAGACGAAACGAAACAACCGGCTTCCGCGAAAATAAGGATAAAAAGAATTCATCTCGAAGAAGACGCGGCAAAATTAACCCATTCTGATGACGGAAAAAACAGCCTCGTCGATTACAACCGTTCCGGAACACCCCTTTTGGAAATTGTTACCGAGCCTGATTTGCATTCGCCGCTTGAAGCAAAAATTTTCGTCCAGGAAATACAACAAATCGCCCGCTATCTCGGGATATCCGAAGCGGATATGGAAAAAGGGCATTTGCGCTGCGACGCCAACATTTCTCTGAAAGAAGTCTTGGATAATCCGGCTAAAGAAAAGGGGTTCCCTAAACTTAATCCCAAAACTGAAATAAAAAATTTGAACTCTTTCCGCGCCGTTGAGAGGGCTCTTGAATACGAAATAAAAAGACAAATCGAACTTTGGGGAAAGGGAAAACCGCCGGAAATAGAAACAACCCGCGGCTGGAACGACGTAAAACAAATTACCGAGGAGCAACGGACAAAAGAAGCGGAAAACGATTACCGTTATTTCCCGGAACCGGATCTTCCGCCGCTTGATCTCTCCAGACTGCGCGATAAAGTTATTCCGTCCCTTCCCGAACTTCCCCGCGCCAAAAGAATAAGATTTATAACCCAATACGAGTTTACTCCGGAAGAAGCGAAAATTTTAACCGAAGACAAAAAATGGGCCAATTATACTGAAAATGTTATTTCCGAATTACAATCATGGCTTATTTCGCTTCAAGAGGTGGAGGGCACGGAAAAAGAAATATGGGAAAAACACAAACATAAAATAACCCGCCTCCTTGCCGGATGGCTTGTAACTAAACTCGGTGGCCTGATGGCCGATAATAAAATAGATATCCGCCGCCTGAAAATAACTCCGGAAAATTTCGCGGAATTTATTACCCTGATTTACCAGAACAAAATTTCCGGGCCAACAGCAATGAAAATTTTGGAAGAGATGCTTCTTACCGGCGGTGACCCGTCCCAGATCATGGAAAGTAAAAACCTCGGCCAGATCAGCGATACTGACGAAATGGAAAAAATAATAGACGGAATTATCGCGGAAAATCCAGACGAAGTAAAAAGTTACAAAGCTGGCAAAACCAACCTGATACAATTCTTCATAGGCCAAACCATGAAAAAAACCCAGGGAAAGGCCAACCCAAAAATTGCTGAAGAAATCATTAAAAAGAAACTCGGATAAAAAAATCAAAAACTGCTCTTTTCGGGGGCAGTTTTTGGTCTTGCTATCCCCTTCCGTGATTTCCACGGAGGGTCCGAGCCCATGGCAAAAGAAAGGAGGAACGCCATGACTCGACATACTGAAACACAGGAAGAGAGCGGTCTGAGGTGCATTCACAAGAAGATCTGGGGCCAATGTGCCTGCTGCCGGGGAAAATTCGGTATGCTGGCGATCGAGTTTGACATCATACTCGGTCGGAACCAGCCGCCGGAAGTCGTCGGCAACTTGGTGGCAGAGGCCATCCGAAAGATGCGCCGAGGAAAGGAGGAAATGGAAAGACGTGGGTTCAGTCCCTAGTGACGTAGAACGCGCAAGATCGAAAAGGGCGTGAATGCTAACTGCATCACGCCCACTTTTTTATTTTACCTTCCGCTTCCTTATAATTTCTTATCCATTTTATTCTTTTATCACGTCTGAACCAAGTCATTTGCCGCCGGGCGTAAGCGTGTGTTCTAAACTTTATCCTCTGTGCCGCCTCACTTATGCCGTACACCCCATTCAAATAATCCTCCGCCTCCTTATAGCCAATTCCACTCATTGATGGAAGGTCTGGTTTGTATTTTTTTAATAATTTTTTAGTTTCTCCGACTAAATCATCTTTTATCATTTGCTCCACGCGCTGATCGATATTTTCATAAAGTTTTTCCCGTGGTAAAGTTATTCCGATTTGTAAAACATTGAACAGCGGCTCGCCCTTTTCCCGCAACTTTGAAAACGGCCGGCCGGTGGCAAGGCATACTTCAAGCGCCCGGATAATCCGCCGAGGATTATTTTTATCAACTACATCAACCGCGCCCGGATCAAGTTTCAACAATTTTTTATACCATTTTGCGAGCGCTCCCGGCTTTTTAATTTCTTTTTCAAATTGCACCCTTAGTTTTTTATTCGGCGGCACAGCCGGAATTTCCAAATTGTCCACCACGGATTGAATATATAAACCTGTTCCCCCAACTAAAAACGGCACCTTGCCGCGCTTTAAAATATTCTTAATCGCCGCTACGGCTTTCTTTTTATAATAAGCCAAAGTGAATTCTTTATCTGGGCTAACGATGTCCAATAAATGGTGCACTACACCGCCGGCTGTTATCTGCGTTAATCCGCGTTTATATCTGCGTTTATCTGCTTCTATTTTTCCGGTGCCAATATCCATTCCCTTGTAGATCTGCCTGCTGTCCGCGTTAACCACCTCACCGCTAAATTTTTTTGCTAATTTCAAAGACAGACCCGTCTTTCCCGACGCCGTCGGACCTAAAATTATAATCAGTTTTGGCAGCGTTGACATTTTTTTATCCTTCTAGAATCCACTCAAAGGATTTTTTTATTTTGACATTAAAAATCTTGCCGACCATATTTTTCTTGCCAGGGAACCGAGCCATTTTCATTTCCCGGGAATTGCCAATGCATTTTCCGTCTTTATACTTATCCACGAGCACCGACACGGTTTTTCCGACATATTGCTGATTTTTCTCTAAAACAATTTTTTCCATTAAATCCTGAAGCACCCGCCAGCGCCGCTTTTTTTCAATTCGCGGAACATCGTCTTTCATTTTCGCCGCCGCTGTCCCCTGCCGCGGCGAATATACTGCGAGATATGCAATATCAAAATTGGCTTTTTTATAAAGTTCCACCGTGTTTTGAAAAGCTTTTTTTGTCTCGCCGGGAAACCCGACAATAATATCCGTGCCGAGCGCCATCCCCGGCTTTTTTTTATTTATTTTGGCGACAAGCTTTAGGTAATCGGCAGCGGTATAACTGCGATTCATCCGTTTTAAAACTTTGTCATCCCCTGCCTGAAGCGGCAGATGGAGATAATTCACCATCTTTGGCAAAGTCAGAGCGTCAATTACCTCATCTTTCATGTCGCGCGGATGAGGCGCGGTAAAATGAATCCGCTTGATTCCCGTAATCCGGTTTGCTTCCCAAAGCAAGGCGGCAAAAGGATGTTTATATGGATTTTTTTTGGAAAAATTTTTTATATCGGCCGGCCGGTAGGCATTAACATTCTGCCCCAAAAAAGTTATTTCCAAACAGCCGTTTTTTGCTAAATTTTTCACTTCGGCGAGGATCTCGGAAACGTCGCGGCTCGTTTCCCTTCCCCGGACATAAGGCACGGCGCAGTACGAACAAAAATTATTGCAGCCGGTCATAATCGGAATAAAAGCGGAATACTGCGTTGAATATCTCGGCTCGATTTTAAAATAATGAGTATTCCAATCGCGGCATTCGGCCTGAAAGGCTTTGATATTGGTAATCTGTTTGATATCCAAAACCGCGTCAAATTTTCCCAAAAACTTTTTCTTGTCCGCAGGCAAAAGGCAGCCGGTCAGAATCGTGAAAAGCCCGGGCTTTGTCCGTTTCATTTTGGCAAAAATCCGGGCCTGGCCGTAGATCCTGTCAACCGCCGCCTGGCGCACGGAACAGGCCACCACAACGATTAAATCGGCCTCAGAGGCCTCACTGACCGACCCATAGCCCATTTTCTCCAAAACCGTCGCCACCCGCTCAGAGTCGCTTTTATTCATTTGGCAGCCGTAGGTGATAATGTGGTATTTTTTCTTAGCCATGAAAATATTTTAACAAAAAAATGTTTTTTCTTCAACCCTTGACAAATTAGCATTATCATGTAAAATAGAGAGTTCCCGAAAGGAGTGTTCCGATGGGCGAAGTTCACGGGCTCTTCCAGGACGCCCGTTACAACCGGGCGATGTTCGAGAGAATCGCTGCCGTGAGCCTTACCGAAATCAACGGCAGAATGGCTCTGCGGCTCGACCTTTCAACTGGCGATCTGCATCTTGACTGGCTGAACAGCGTACCAACTTACCGCTTCGTCATTGACAATGGCGCGCGGATTCTCGAAGGAAAGCACTGGCATATCTTCCGGCACGAACCGGAACCGCCTTACTTCGTTGAAGTTAGACTGCAAAATCTCTCTACGAGGGCCAAGGAGGAAACCCTCGGAGACTGGACCACGCTGCAAGTCGTGATCCAAGCTGATGGAAACGTCGAAAAGCATTTCGAGGTCAAGAAGGCCTCGTAGACTCCGGGACCAACTGCGCAAGACCGCTTTTGGTCCCGTTTTATTTTATCCTTGACTTTTCGGCTTAAATATGGTATATTTATATGTTATAATTTAATAAACTTTATTATAAAAAATAATTATTATGCGCGCTGAAATGAGTCCAGATTTACAAAAACAAATTACGCCCGAAGCCAAAGAAGCCGTTGCGCAAATCGACGGAGCAACCGAATCTTCGGAAAGCCATCCCGACCATAATGAAGATCGGGCCTTTTTCAATCAAGAAAAAAAGACGATTGGCGTTCTGGACGGCGCCGGCGGCGGCATGGCCGGTGAAAAAGCCAGCGATTTAGCCGCTAAAATTGTTTCGCGGGAATTAAAAAAAATACCCGATGGCGCCAGCGCAATCGATTGCCGTAAGGCCATCTCCTCGATTCTTGAGAGCGCCCACCAGTCCGTACTGAATCTTGGTAATAATGAGTTTTTCCAATATTTGGACCGCGATGCCTGGAAGCAGGACACCGGCAACCTCTTGTGGGATGACCCCGCTCAAATAGACGCGGAAATAGCAAAAACCGGATGGAAACCAAAAATTTCAGCAGCCGATAAATTCAAGGGGAAACCGCAGGATGAAATTTTTAAAGCGCAAGAAGCGGCGGGATTTACTACGCCCACTGCAACAACTGCTTCAATAGCAAAATTATTTGAACGTCCCGGCGGCAAAACCGAGATGGTTTACGGGCATATCGGCGACAGCCGTATTTACGTCCTAAAAAAAGACGGGAAAATAAAACAAATTACCCAGGATCAGGGCGGATTCGAGGAGGCCATAAAACATAAAATTATAACAAAAGACGAGGCTGAAGTTCTCGATCAATCTTCCGACCAAAAAATTCTGGAAAAAAAATTCGGCAAAGACAGGGCCGAAGTTTTGCAGGCCTATTTTCCGCAACTCAGACGGTCGGTTACTCAAGAACTTGGCTTAACAAAGGAAATCACCCCCCAAATCGGTACGGTTGATCTGGAGCCGGGCGACCGGGTTCTTTTCACTTCCGACGGAATCCACGACAACCTGACCAACCAGGAAATAGAACAACTCCTGAAAAGCGGCAGCTCGACCGAAGCGGCGCAAAAAATTGTCGATTCGGCAAAAAAACGGGTAGCGGAAGGGACGATGCGATCGAAAAGAGACGACAAAACGGCTATTGTCATGGATGTTCCTGAGGCAATAGAGGAAATTTCTGCCGAGGATATAACCGAAGAACCGGAAGAGATTGTTGAATTAGGAGAGGAAGACGTTGAGGCCGTCCCGATTGAAGTTATGGAAGCCGAGGACAAAAGAAAAAGCGAGAAAAAAATAAAAGAAATAAGAAAAGCAATTGGACTATAAAGATAACTAAAAATCCCGCCTTCTGGCGGGATTTTTTTATTTTACCTATTTTCTTTTTTCAATTTCCTTTTTTAATTTTTCAATAAATTTCTTCAAGGTCATGGACACCGTTTTCTGTTTACCGCGGATTCTGACGTTCAAGTTTTTCCCGCCCATTTCCTTGTCCCCTATTACAAGTATGTAAGGAGTTTTGTTCTTCTCCGCTTTTCTTATTTTATATCCGACGGTTTCGTTGAAATCGTCGACATGAACCCGCAAGCCTTCTTCCTTTAAAATTTTAGCCAGCTTGAAGGACGGCTTAACGTGCCGCTTACCGACGGGTATAACATCGACCTGGACCGGGGCGAGCCAAGCTGGAAACGCTCCGGCGTAATGTTCAATCAAAAATCCGATTAATCTTTCGTGGGTTGAAAGAGGCGCCCGGTGAATGCAAATCGGGGTTTTATCTTTATTGTCAGCATCTTTGTATTTTAGTCCGAATCTTTCCGGCACAGCGAAGTCGACCTGGTTAGTTGCCAAGGTAAATTCCCGGCCGATGGCACTCCAGATTTGCACATCAATTTTAGGGCCATAAAAAGCGGCTTCGTCGGCAACTTCTACAAATGGAATTTTTCCCTTTTTCATCGCCCCGCGGACCATATTTTCCGTCTTTTCCCACAACTCGGGATTGTTAATATATTTCTTTCCCAATCCTTCTTTGCTATGGAGAGAAAGACGCATGACATATTTCTTGATGCCAAAAATCTTAAAATACTTTACGTATAATTTTATAACTCCCATAAACTCATCTGCAAACTGCTCTTCGGTGCAATAAATATGGGCGTCGTTCATTGAAAGCATCCTGACGCGCATCAAGCCAAAAAGTTCTCCGCTCTTCTCGTATCGGTAGCAGGTTCCATATTCCGCGAGGCGTAAGGGGAGATCGCGGTAGCTCTTCGGATCGGCCGCATAAATCTGATGATGATGCGGGCAATTCATTGCTTTAAGGTAATAAGTTGATTTTTGTCCACCCTCTTCGGTCATCACCATCGGGGGAAACATGCTTTCTTTATAATAAGGAAGGTGCCCAGAAGTAAGATACATCTCTTCTTTCGCCAAGTGTGGCGTCCGGACTTGCACATAGCCGGCCTCGGTCTCAGCTTCATGGGCCAATTTTTCAAGCTGCTCAATGATTACCGCGCCATTCGGCAACCAAAGCGGCAATCCAGGACCGACCAGATCGCTAAAAGCAAAAATTTTCAGATCCTTTCCGATTTTCCGATGGTCTCTTTTTTCCGCTTCCTCGCGCATTTTTAAATATTCATCCAGCTCTGATTGCTTCAGGAAAGCTACACCATAAACGCGCTGAAGCATCGGGCGTTTCTCGTCGCCGCGCCAATAGGCTCCCGCAACGGAAGTCAATTTAAAAATACCCAGTTCCTTCGTCGAGGAAACGTGAGGCCCCCGACAAAGATCTGTAAATTTTCCCGTTTTATAAATCGTGACAACCTCTCCCATTTTTTCCATATCCCCGCCCTCTCCTTTTGTCCCCTCTCTCAATAATTCAAGTTTATAATCCTGCTTGTATTGCTCAAACATTTTTATTGCTTCGTCCTTCGAAATTTCCATTTTTTCAAATGGCAGATTCTTTTCCGCGATCGCCTTCATCTTGGCCTCAATTTTTGGCAAATCGGTTGCGATTAACGGTTTATCAAGTTCAAAATCGTAATAAAAACCGTTTTCAACGGCCGGCCCCACTCCGAATTTAGCCCGGGGAAACATTTCCAAAATAGCCGCCGCTAAAAGATGCGCCGTTCCGTGCCTAATAATTTCTAATTTTTCTTTATCCATATAAAACAAATCGCGGGCGGAGGGAATAAAATTTTCAAAATCATTTTTTCAATAAGAAAATTTTATATCCTCCGCCCCCTTAAAATTTACTATTTATTTTTTAATTATTACCGTAACGTTATTTTTCAGTTGCGGAACTTTTTTAACCCAGAACGGAGAAAATTTTATAGTTATTCTTTCTATTTCCGGATAAGTGGAAAGGTACTGGATAATCTGTTCCCTGTCGAGGCCAATAAATTTTTCCGTATCGAAAATCGAATTATTGGTTTTGAGGGACATCTCTCCTTCGAGGTGAACCATAATATTCGCTTCATTGGTAGCCAGATCGTATTTTTCAACTACGAAAGTAAGGGCGTTGTAATCGACATCCGCCAATTCCTTACCGGTCGGAACTTTCGCCTGTATTTGACTCGCGGCCAGACCTTCCAGATCCCGCCTGTAAAAAGCTATTCCTACCACTTTTAATTTCATGATGACGGTAAAAGTATCCCCTTCCTCCCCCGCTCCGAGACTGCTGCGCTTTTCATTTATCTCCTTAATCATAACTTTGCCAAAAACTTCGCCTGCAGCTTTCATTTCTTTTTTCAGACCGTCTATAACTTGGGCTGAAAGAGCTTGAGTCAAATCGTTATACGCGTTATCCAGATCGGCTTCGGTAACAAACTTAACTTCCTTGCTCCCTCCGCTCATCGAAACCGAACTTTGGGCATAAATTTTATCCTGGAGACCGGACCATAGGCCGGGGATTGTGAAACTTGTCGGCCCGAGTTTCATTGCTTCCTCGCTGGGTTGGTCGGCATAGACCTCTCCTTCAACCCTTCCTCCTGCCGGCACGGTAACCGATTTTTTCAAACGGTAAAGAATCCCTTCTTTGGAAAGAAAACGGGTTGTGGCAACCAACGGCTGATCCTTGCTGTAATTATTTATGATTGTAATTTTTCCCCCAACCTGGCTCTCAATCGTCTTTTTCCCGCTCGCCGGATATTCCTTGCTCCCGGAAACGGTTGTCTCGACTAACTGGCCGTCGATTGAAACAGAGCCGGGGGTTCTTACCGCCGGGATGCCGGCCTCGCCCCCCGTCTTTTTGAGATCAGCAATAAAATCGACGCTAACCGGTTCTTTCGCCAGGGAAATTGTTATTTCCGCCTTGCTTAAAACAAAATAAACCGCCAGTACGACCAAAACTCCCGTCAGGGCTATAAATCCAAAAGCTATTTTTCTGTAAAATTTCACCGGCGCCTCCGATTTTGGCGGAGTCTTCGTTTTAGTTACCATACTTCCTCCTTAAAATTATTATCTTATGATGATTAAATGTCGTTGATATTCTCGTCCCTTTTCTTAAGCCATTTCCTCGTTCCCCAAATAATAGTCAAACCGACCAACGCGCCGATAGGAAAAGAGAAAAACGGATTTTGCGCGCTTAAAAAACTGACGCGGACGGTCGTTGCGTATTTTTTAGTATAGCCATTTTCGTTTTTCGCCTCCATGGTTACGATGTAGCTGCCCGATCTGCCGTAAGAATGCTTTACCTGGTTGCCGCTGACTTTCGTACCGTCACCCAAAGTCCACGTATAGTTCAATTGGCTGACCGCCGAACCGCCGTTAACTTTAAAAATAAAAGTATTCCAGCTTATCTTGGCCGACTCAACAAAAATATTTTTAAAAGCATCATCCCCCGACAGATCTCCGTTTCCGGGTTCCTCTTCAAAAATTCCTTCGCTCCCCCCGGATGTCCCGGTGTCAGCCCCGTCTGATGCAACAACATCTTGGCCGTTTACCGCATCGCAAACATCGCCCTTCCCGTTTTTATCATTATCGGCCTGGTCTGAATTGGCTACCAGGGGGCAATTATCCTTTCCGTCAAGAACGCCATCGTTATCGGTATCCGCGTCGAGAGGATCAGTACCGATATCGCCCTCGTTGGTATCCGAAGAAGAATCATTGTCGTCATCCGTATCGCAGGCGTCGCCCTTGCCGTCCCGGTCGGTATCGGTCTGGGAAGCGTTCGCTATTGAACGACAATTGTCACGGCTGTCGGGAACTCCGTCTCCGTCGCTGTCAGATGAAGGAGGCGGGCTGCTGTTGTCAACCGTATCGCAGGCGTCGCCCTTGCCGTCCCGGTCGGTATCGGTCTGGCTTGGATTAGAAATTAGAGGACAGTTATCCTGACCATCCTTTATGCCATCATCATCGGTATCGGGATCAACCGGATTGGTTCCTATTGTGCCTTCATCGGTATCCGGCAACCCGTCGTTATCATCGTCGGAATCGCAGACATTACCGACACCGTCGCCATCCGTGTCGGCCTGATCCGGGTTGGACGCGTTGGGACAATTATCATTTTTATCGATTATCCCGTCACCGTCACCGTCTTTTTCCGGATAAAAAAACCCTGTCAGCGCCGAATCATTTGCCGAATTATCGTCCCTCGGCTGCTGACCGAGAATATCAACTCTAATATTGAAACTCCCCTCGGGGACAACCCAGTCAACAAAAACTTCGTCGCTCAAACCGCCCGCCCTGACAGAAATAATCTGAGATGTTCCGATCAAAGTCGGACCGGCAAAAAATTGCGCTGAGCCAAGAACGTCTTTTGTTCCATAGTTTCTGATGGCCGCGTAAAGTCTTACAGGCTGACCGACGATCAGGGGTGATCCGGCGAAAAAAATATCACCGGAACTTATTCCCAAATCATAAGTCAGCGTTTGGGCGCCGGCAGCTTGTCCACAAACCGCCAAAACTAAAATCAAGGTACCGGAAAAAATGACTTTTGTTGAGAATTTTCCCATATTTTTGAGGAATTTTAATAAATTCCTCTCTTATTTTATTAAAACATTACACTTAAATTATAAAAGAAAACGGATTTTTTAGCAAATCCGCTTTGTCCACAAAAATTATTTATATACAAATTATTGCATTTCAACATTTCCTTCGCCGACAATCTGCTCGAGATCCTTTTTGCAGCTTTCATCGGCAACGACCGAGTAATTGGTTTCTATCTTTTTACGGCCGTTGACGCTCAAAACCGAAAGCAGAACCCTCCTGTCCCCCTTATGCTGAAAAAAAATTTCCTTTAAGCGCTGGACCTTGTCCGGGGCCAAAGAATTAAGGCGTACGCATACTGCGTTGCAGACTGGAACCCCCGCTCCGCCTGCTACATCCCCCGTTCTTCCCGAAAAAGAAGCGCTTGGCCCGGAATAATTATTATAGTTGAAAAATTTCATCGTACCGGAACCGCAACTCTTCAAAACTTTCTGCACGTTATCCTTGTTGATCTCCTTGGCGACTTCGCAAATTAATTTCATCTCACCGTCTTTATCCGAAACTCTTCCGGCGGCAACAATAATTTTTCCGGTTTGCCAGATTTCCGCCATGCCTTTTAAAACTTTGGGGAAAACCAAAAGCTCGGTCGACCCGGAGGTATCTTCGACTTTGACGAAAAGCATCGGTTCGCCGCTCCTGGTAATTACTTTTTTAATCTCGTTAATTACCCCGGCGACCCTGGCCTTGCTGTTAGGCGGGCATTGCCCCAGCTTCATGCACGGTACGGCCGCGTCTTTCAAGTCGGCGGAAAATTCGCTCAAGGGATGTTCCGTAATGTAAAGGCCAAGATGTTCTTTTTCCCAAGCGAGCCTTTGCTCTTTGGTCGCCTCGAACGCCGCATCCAGTCTCAATGCCGGGATACCGCTTTCCGCGGCCATGATGCCGAATAAACTCGTTTGCTGACTCGCGACCTCCCGGCCCAGCCCTTTTGTAAAATCAAGAAGTTTATCTAAATTTTGAAGCATCTGGTTTCTCTCTCCGAATCCGTCCAGCGCTCCGCATTTAATCAAACTTTCGAGAGATTTCTTATTCAAGTCTTTTGTCTGGACGCGGCTCAAAAAATCTTCCAAATTTTTATATTGGCCATTCTGCTTTCTCTCGCGAATAACGGTTTTGACAATATTTTCCCCTACGTTCTTCACCGCCAAAAGTCCGAAACGAATACGAGGTTTTCCTTCAGCGAGCGAGGCGGCAACTACCGTAAAAGTAGAAAAACTTTCGTTTATATCCGGCGGCAAAACTTCTATTTTCATTTGCTTGCATTCCTCGACGAGGACGGCAATGCGTTCTATGTCTCCCTGATCGGAAGTAAGGAGGGAAGCCATAAATTCGGCCGGATAATTTGCCTTGAAATAAGCCGTCTCGTAGGCGATCCTGGCATAGCAGGCGGCATGCGACCGATTAAAACCGTAACCAGCAAAAGGTTCGATAAAGGCGAAAACATTTTCCGCAGTTTGTTTCCCTACTCCGCTCTTGACGCAACCGCTGATAAATTTCTCCTTCTGTTCTCCCAGGAGTTTGGCGATTTTTTTACCGACCGCCTTCCGCAAAATATCGGCCTCGCCCAATGTAAAGCCGGCCAAGTCCCGGGCAATCTGCATGATTTGCTCCTGATAGACGGCAATGCCATAAGTATTGGCAAGGATAGGTTCAAGCTTGGGGTGGAGATATTTGATTTTATTTTTTGAATTTTTTCCGCTGATAAAGCTCGGTATCCACTCCATTGGGCCCGGCCGATAAAGCGCGACCATGGCGATAATATCTTCAAAGATGGTCGGCCTTAATTCCCTGAGATATCTTTTCATCCCCGAAGATTCAAGCTGAAAGACGCCGGTAGTCTCTCCTCTTTTCAGGAGCTGAAAAGCTTTTGGATCTTCGAGCGGGATATTATCTATATTTATTTTTTGTCCGTGAATTTTTTCAATGATGCCGAGCGTATTTTCCAAAATAGTTAAATTTTTCAAACCAAGAAAGTCCATCTTAAGAAGACCCAAGTCTTCTATAGGGTGCAGCGAATATTGGGAAACAACCGTCTGATCACCGCTCGAAGCGAATTGCAGCGGCGCGTAGCGATCAAGCGGTTCTTTGGTAATAACTACCCCACAGGCGTGCGTTGAGGCGTGTCTCGCTACTCCCTCCAGTTTTCTCGCCGTATCAATAAGTTTTTTTGCGCTGGGATCTTTTTCGTAAAATTCCCTAAACTCAAAAATATTTTTTAACGCCTCATCGAGAGTAAAGGCCATCGGAATAAGTTTTGCTGCCTGGTCGCAATAGCTGTAGGGCAAATCCAAAACCCGGCCGACGTCGCGCACGGCGGCCCGCGCGGCCATTGTCCCGAATGTTATAATCTGGGCGACGTGATCGCGGCCGTATTTACCTTCGACATAACGGATGACTTCGTCGCGGCGCGTATCGGTAAAATCCAAGTCAATATCAGGCATGCTGATTCTCTCGGGATTCAAAAATCTTTCAAACAAAAGATTGTGGACCAAGGGATCAATGTTGGTAATATTGGCGAGATAAGAAACAATCGATCCGGCGGCGCTGCCGCGTCCGGGGCCTACGACGATACCGTTATTCTTCGCCCAATTGACAAAGTCTTGAACTATCAAAAAATATGAGGCAAAACCGGTTTTATCAATGATTGAAAGCTCATAATTCAGCCTTTCTATAATTTTATCAACTCCGATCTTCCGATCTTCGGGCCGCGCCCCCTCGGCAAAGACAAACCCCTCCCCGTTTTTCAAAATATTATATCTTTTCTCCAACCCGTTATAGCAAAGCTCACGCAAATAATCGTTGGCTGTCCTTCCCTCCGGCACTTCGTAATGCGGCAAAGTGATCTTTCCCAAATCAAGTTCGACGTTGCACATCTCGGCTATTTTTAAAGTATTTGAGATCGCCTCCGGAACATCGCGGAAATCGTTTTCCATTTGCTCGGCAGGACGCATGGAATAATCTTCGCCGAGCATGCACATCCTGTCTTTATCTCCAATTTTTTTCTTGGTTTGAAGGCACAACAGAACATCTTGGGCTTCGGCGTCTTCCGAATTGAGATAATGAATATCGTTCGTAGCGATAAGAGGCACCCCCAATTTTTTGGAAAGATTAATCAATTCGCGGTTAACAACCCCCTGCTCCTGGCTCGAGGGATGGTGCTGAAGTTCAAGATAAAAATTTTCCTGCCCAAATAATTTCTGATATTTAAAAATTAAATCTTGGGCCTTAGCAAGGTCCCCGCCCAAAATTGCCGATGGAACCTCTCCCTGGATGCAGGCAGTCGTGGCAATCAGGCCGTCGTGGTATTTTTCTAAAATCTCCCAATCAATACGCGGCTTGTAATAAAAACCCTCCAAATGAGCAATGGAGGTAATTTTAATCAAGTTTTGATAGCCGGCCTTATTTTTAGCCAATAAAATAAGATGAAAAGGCCGTTCATCGATTCTCGCTCTTTTGTTTTGCCTGCCGTTCCTGGCCAAATACGCCTCAACCCCGAGGATGGGCTTGATTCCCGCCGCCTTGCATTTCTGATAAAACTCAACTATCCCATACATCACGCCGTGATCCGTGAGGGCGAGCGCCGGCATATTCTCCGCTTTGGCTTTTCCGACTAAATCGTCTATTTTTGCCAAACCGTCCAAAAGGCTGTAATGGCTGTGGGTATGGAGATGGACAAACATAATATTAAAATCAAAAGTCAAAATTCCTCCTTGCCGCCGCCCGCTTGCCAATGAACAGGAATTTTGACTTTTATCCTTGAGTCTTATTAATTTCTATTTTTTACTTTTCTTTTTTCTTTCCCCAACAAACTCAACCAATTTCTCCACCGCCTTGCCGATTATTCCGAGGTAAGCCGAACTGTGGTCGAATTTTTCTCTTATTCTTTCTATCGCCTGACTGACTTTTTCAACTTTTTCTTTGAAGCTCGTTACCAGCAGATTAGCCTGCCGGAGCATCATTATAACATAATAAAGCATCCATGAAATAAAAATTGTCAGCCAGAGAACGGAAAACGCGAGAACTACGTAAAGCAAGTCCTTGCTAGTCTCGATCATATTTTAATTACGGCTAATGGTCCGGAACAAACGCCGAAAGCGTAAGCTACGGATATTCGGCCGCTCCCCCTATTGAGCCCTTATTTTGGCTCCGAAAATTTGATTTAATTTTTGAATAATTTTTTCTTCTATTTTTTTCGCTTCTTCAAGTTTTAATGTCCGCCCCTCCGACTGATAAACAACCCTGAAGGCCACGCTCTTCATACCTTCTCCTACTCCCTTTCCTTCGTATACGTCAAAAAGTCTGACATCCTTAACCAAATTATTTTCTACTTCAAAAATTGATTTTAAAACTTCCGCCCAGGCGGTTTTATGTGGGATAATCGCTGCGAGGTCAAGCTCTATCGCCGGATATTTCGGCACCGGACTGTAAATTATATCGTCCGAGTACAGGCGGACAAGTTCGTCAAAATTAATCCCAAACAATCCTACACGGTGCTTGATTCCAAAATTTTTCTGGATTTTCGGATTTAACTCGGTAACAATTCCGAGAGTTTTACCTTGGACATTTATTTGCAATGCCCTCGCCGGATGCGCCCACGGCGGTGTTTCTCCCTTCCATGGAGAAAATTGACAACTTATATGCATGTCCGAAAGAACTGCCGCCAGAGTATCTTTCGCCTCGTAAAAAGGGGCTTCGCTTCCTTTATCCAAAATCATTCCGACCAGAGATTTATCCTGTTGGGGAAGAAACTCCCCGCTCCGACGGTCCTTGCGATACTGTCCGGCCTGCGGATAAAAAATTGTCCCCAGCTCAAACAATCTAATTTTATCAGAAAAATACTGATTTTGCGAAATATTCAAAATAAGATTTGGCAAGAGGCTTTGTCTCAAATGAGAAAGGTTTTTGGCAATGGAATTCTTCAATTTAATATGTTTTCCCGGATCAAACCCTGCCTGCCTCAAAACTTTTTCATCGGCAAAAGAATAATTATAAACTTCATTCATCTCCAGTCCTTTAGCCAAAATGTTTTTAACTATTTTTTCAACCGTCCTGCTTTTATTAATTTCCGGAGGAATAATCGAGGCTTTCGGCATTTCCGGCTTGATATTGTCGTAACCGTAAATACGCGCCACCTCTTCAACCAAATCGTCCGCCGCGGAAATATCTTTGGTCGCCCGCCATGTTGGGACTTTTACCGTCAAATTCTTGCCTGAAATTTTTACTCCGAAACCCAACCCCTTCAGGATTGAAGCAATCTTTCCGGACGGGATAAGCTGGCCGACCTTATTGCTGAAATAATCAATACTCAATTTAACCGGCGGCGGATTCAGTTTAAAGTTTTTAACATCGACAATTTTGCTTTTTATTCTTGCCTCGGGAATAATTTCCGAAATCAAAGCCAAAGCTTTCCCTATCCCCCACTCGGCCAAATTTGGATCAAGACCTTTTTCAAAACGCATCGACGCTTCGGTCCGGAGCCCCAGAACACCCGAAGTTTTTCTGATGTTGGTAAAATCGAAGTTTGCCGATTCCAAAACGATAGTTACCGTTTGATTGTCAATCTCGGAATTTTTCCCGCCCATAATTCCCGCAAGAGCCACCGCTTTTTTGGCGTCGGCGATAACAAGCATTCCCGCCTTAAGATTTTTTTCTGTTCCGTCGAGCAAAACGATCCTTTCCCCTTCTTTCGCGGTCCGTACAATTATTGTTTTGGCTTTGTCTCCTTCCACTTTATTGAAATCAAAGGCGTGGAGAGGCTGGCCGAGCTCAATCATCACATAATTCGTTATATCAACGATATTATTTATAGCACGCACCCCGACCGCCTCCAGCCGCCACCTAAGCCATTCCGGCGACGGGGCTATCTTAATGTTTTCCACCACTACGCCGACGTATCTCGGACATAATTTTTTGTCCTGCACCTTAACCTCAAACTTCAGCGCCGGCTTAGCCGGTGCTTTAATTTTTTGCGGATTATATTTTTTTAATTTCTGATTTAACAGCGCGGCAACTTCGCGAGCCATACCGTAATGGCCCCAGAGATCCGGCCTGTTCGAGAGAGATTTATTGTCAACCTCAAAAATAACATCAGACGCTTCCAGAACTTCGCTCAACTTTTTCCCAATTTTTACCGTGGCGGGCAAAACCATAATACCGGCATGCAGAGTTCCGAGTCCGAGCTCGTCTTCGGCACAAATCATTCCCTCGGACATAATTCCCCTAACCTCTCGGCGTTCCATTTTTAAACCGTTCGGCAAAACAACCCCCGGCAGGGCAACGGCGACTTTTTGCCCGGCGGCAACATTCGGAGCACCGCAAACGATATTTAAAATTTTTCCGCCGCCAATATCAACTTTGGTAACGGAAAGCCGGTCGGCATTCGGATGTTTTTTACATTCCTTCACTTCGCCGACCAATATTTTATCCAAAATTTCTCCCCTTTTTTCTATGCCCTCAAGCTCTACGGTAGAAAGCATCAATTTCGATCCGATATCTTCAGCGGAAATTTTAGACGGAACGGCGACAAAATCTTTTAACCAATTAAGCGATATTTTCATAAATTAAAATTGATTTAAAAATCTTAAATCTCCGCCGCAAAATAATCTTATATCATCAATGCCGTATTTCAGCATGACCAAGCGCATCAAGCCGAAACCAAAGGCAAAGCCGCTCCATTTTTCGGGATCAATTCCGCCGGCGCGAAGAACATTGGGATGAATCATCCCGGCGCCAAAAATCTCAAGCCATCCCGTTTTTTTACAAACACGGCAGCCGGCCCCCTTGCAAAGAAAACAAGTTACCTCCCCATTAACGCCCGGCTCGACAAACGGATAAAACTTCGGACGCAAACGGACTTTTGTTTCTTCGCCATACAATTTTTTTGCCACCACCTCGAGAACGGCTTTCAAATTGGCGAAAGAAATATTTTTATCGACCATAAAGCCTTCCATTTGGTACAAAGTATGTTCGTGACGGGCGTCCGTCGCTTCATTTCTGAAACATCTTCCCGGAACGATTGCCCTTACCGGCGCGCCATATTTTTCCATGGCCCTGACTTGCATCGGCGAAGTGTGCGTCCGCATCAATAGATTTTCCCCTTCCGCATAAAATGTATCCTGCATATCCCGCGCCGGATGCCAGGCCGGGATATTCAACGCTTCAAAATTATAATAATCTGATTCGAGTTCCGGACCGTCCAAAACCATAAAACCCATCGACGAAAAAATTTCTTCAAGTTTATATTGAATGGTGGAGATGGGATGCAGGTGACCGATCGAATGTTTTAATTTTGAAGCGGTTACGTCAATCCATTCTTTTTCTGTGTCGACAGAACGGCCTCCAGCCGCCTGACGCGCCAGGCCGATTGCCGCGACAATTTCGTTTTTAACCTGGTTTGCAAGATTGCCCATGCTCCCGCGCTCTTCCTGGGGCAAATCACCAATAGATCTTAATATCTGGGTTAATTCTCCCTTGCGGCCCAGATATTTTATCTCCAAAGATTGCAGCTCGTTCTCGCCCCCGGTTTTTTTTATTTCTTCAAGGGCCGAATTTTTTATTTGTTGCAATTTATCTTTGATCATGTTTTTTTATAATAATTTGAATTTTAACTATTTTATTATTTTATCCCAAAGCCCTATAAATTTATCGCTGAATTTGGCGATATCCCGGTAAGTCACGAGTAAAATCAAAAGCATGAGCAGAGCAAAGCCGATATTATGCACGGCATTTTCTATTTTTTGACTGACCGGCCGGCGGCGGATTTTTTCGATAATCAGGAAAAGTATCCGTCCTCCGTCCAGTGCGGGAAACGGCAAAAAATTAATAACCGCCAGGTTGACCGAAAGCATGGCCGTAAACTGAAGAAGATAAATAAACCCCATCCTCGCAACCTGTCCTGTCAAAACGGCGATGCCGACCGGTCCGGACAAATCAACCGAAACTTTTTGAGTAATAATTAAATTTTTTATCAATTCGTAGAAGGCGACAATCACATTCCATGCAAAAAAGACCGTAGCCTCGGCTCCTTTCCACAATGCCAAATACCAGGGATAAGAAACAATCCCCGATTTCAACAAACCTACCCCGATCCCTCCGCGGCCGGTTTCCGGAAGAAAAATAGGAACAACTTCCTTTTCTATTTCACTTCCGCCCCGTTCAAAAATCATCTTCACGGGAACGCCGATTTTTCCCGCAACATAATCCTGCATTTCGGCAACCTCTTTAATTTTTTTGCCATCAACGGAAATAAGAGTATCCCCCGTTTCGACGTCGGCCTCTTTGGCAGGTGTTCCATCCAAAATCTGGATGATTTGAATTTTCGCGTCACGAATTCTCGCTCCGTCGGTATCTCCGTCTATTGCCTGCGGCAGTCCGATCATAAAACCGAACGACAAAAGGGCCGCGGCCAAAATAAAATTCATTAAAACTCCGCTGGCTAGAATCAGTGTTCGTTGCCAAATTTTTTTATGGGCAAAACTGTCGTTGTCTTCTCTGTTTTCCCCGGCTTCTCCCTTAATTTTTACAAATCCTCCGAGAGGAATCCAATTGATCGAGTAAATCGTTTCGCCTTTTTTTACGCCAAACATCCGGGGAGGAAATCCAAAACCGAATTCTTCAACCTTAACTCCGTTTTTTCTGGCTGCCACAAAATGTCCCAGTTCGTGGACAAAAACCAGAAGACCAAGAATGAAGACGAAAACGATTAAAGTAACTATCATGAGAGAAAAAATAATTCTTAAATTTTATTCTATTGCCGCCCTCTCCAATTTTATATCTTTACCCAATAATTTCCGGGCGATAACCGGAACCTGCGGCGTAAGATCCGAAACGTAAAATTTGTGGTCTGTCCCCTTCTCTAGTTTTTTTCCCAGTTCGGGATGGACAATTAAAAATTTTTTTAATTCATTGACTATTTCTTCGGCCGAATCAACGAGCCGCACCTTGCGGCCGGCCCGCGTTCTTATGATATTCTTTATTACCGGATAATGAGTACAGCCGAGAATCAGGGTATCGATATGTTTATTTTTTAATGGCTGCAAATATTTCCTGACTATTCTTTTGGTTTCCGGCTCGGCAAGCCAGCCTTCTTCAACGAACGGCACAAGCAAAGGACAGGCTTGGCTCACGACTTCAATATCCCGCCCATCTTTTTTAAGCATGGTTTCGTAAACCCCGCTCGTAATAGTCGCCCGCGTGCCGATTACACCTATCTTTTTATTCCGCGTCGAAGCGCGGGCCGCTTCCACGGCCGGCATGATTACTTCAAAAACCGGAACGTCCAATTCTTGCCGCAAAAGATCCGCGGCTACCGCCGAAGCGGTATTACAGGCGATAACGATCGCTTTAGCACCGTGCGACAACAAGAACTTAGCGTCTTCCCGGGCGTATTTTATGATTGTCTCCCTGCTTTTTGTACCGTAAGGCGTTCTAGCTGTATCCCCGAAATAGACAATCTTGTAATCCGGCAATTTCTTGAATATTTCCCGCACCACGGTCAATCCCCCCACCCCCGAATCAAAAATACCGATCATATTTTAGTCCTTTCTGATTATTTCTTCCAATTCCCTTCTTTTGGAATTCATCATCTCTTTTGTCTTGGCCTCAAGGTTCAATCTCAAGAGCGGTTCGGTATTTGAAGGACGAACATTGAACCACCAGTCGGTAAAATCAAGGCGGATTCCGTCAAGATGCGATATCTCCTCGGCCGTTTTTGAATATTTTTCTTCAAGTTCGCGCATTTTTTCCTCCTTGTCCCGAACTTCAAAATTTATTTCTCCGGAATGATAATAGCGCAAGAGCGGAGCAACGATCTCCGAAAAAATTTTTCCGGACTGGCTGATAATTTCCAGCAATTTAAGCATGGTCAGATCTCCGGACTCCACCCTATAAAAATCGCGATAATAGAAATGAGAAGAAAATTCTCCGCCCAAGAGAGCTCCACTGTCAAGCATCTGTTTTTTTATCAATGCGTGGCCAACCCGGCACATTTCCGCCCGGCCACCCGCTTTTAACACTTCTTCTTTTATAACCTGGCTCGAACGGACGTCGTAAAGAATGAGTTCTCCGGGATTTTTTTTGAGCAATTCGACAGCAATGAGCGCCTCGATTAAATCGGCGCGAACCGTTTCTCCTTTTTCATCAACAAAACCGATCCGGTCGGCATCTCCGTCAATTGCTACCCCGATATCCGCACCCTCTTCCAGAACTTTCTTTTTCAAATCTACCAAAGTTTCCTCTTTCAGCGGATTTGCCTCATGATTCGGAAAACTTCCGTCCAGCTCGAAATACAGAGGAATTATTTCGCACGGTATTTTTTTGAAAATTTCAGGCAACGGAATCGCGCCGACGGCGTTGGCCGTGTCAACAACCACTTTCAGCGGTTTAATTTTTTTTGTATCGACTAAACTCAAAACTTTTTTTACATAAACATCCAGGATATTCTTTTTCGTAATTTTGCCAACTGACGCAGCGGCAAATTTTCCCTCAATTACCAGTTTTTTCAGATCGCTCATCCCGGTTTTTTCGCCAATAGGCAAGGCGTTGCCGTAGCATAGCTTCAGGCCGTTGTATTCTTTCGGATTGTGGGAAGCGGTAATCATAATACCCGCCTCGTGCTCATCGTATTCGGCTACGGAAAAATTCAACATCGGAGTCGAAACAAGGCCGATATCTACGGCATTGGCTCCCTGGTCAGTAACTCCGCGGATAACTTCGCGCGATAAAGACCCGGAAGAGGAGCGCATGTCGCGGCCGACAACTACAGTTTTGGCCCCGGTAAATACGACCAGGGCTCTCCCGACAAGGTAGGCAATCTCTTCATTCAAATCTTCGGGGTAAACTCCCCGGATATCGTAAGCTTTAAAAATTGAAGAATTTATCATAAAAACTCGGCATTTTGTGCCTTTTTAACAAGCCAAAATTGGCTCCTTTCCACCGAAAGCGTTTCTCTCTCGCCTATTTTGACTTTCGCTTTTTTCCATTATATAATAATAAGAGAACTAAGACAAATCTAACCGACGACTTACCGCCCGCGACGAACGGCGTTTCCCGTTCCTCGCGAGACGATTGTCGCCAGTATTAAATTATGATCGGTTTATGGATTACCCTCGGTGCAATCGGCCTAATCATTGCTTGGCTGATCGCTACCTACAACGGCCTCATTACTCTCCGCAACCGGACTGACGAGGCCTGGTCGGACATCGACGTTCAATTAAAACGCCGCTACGACCTCATCCCTAACCTTGTCGAAACGGTTAAGGGTTACGCCGGACACGAAAAAGAAGTTTTTGAGCGTGTTACTTTAGCCCGTACCGCGGCTATCGACGCGGAAAAAGGCGGCAACCCGGCGGAGATTGCAAAAACGGAAAACATGCTCGCCGGCACCTTAAAATCCCTTTTCGCCGTCGCCGAAAGTTACCCCGACCTCAAAGCTTCGGGAAACTTTATGAAACTCCAGGATGAACTGTCCGATACGGAAAATAAAATCCAGGCCGCCCGCCGCTTTTACAACGGCAATGTCCGCGACTTCAATACGAAAATGGAAAAATTTCCAACCAACATGATTGCCGGCATGCTCGGCTTCAAAACCAAAGAATTTTTCGAGATAGACGAACCGGCCCAAAGAGAAGCGGTAAAAGTCCAATTCTAAAACGGATCAGGGAAACGGGAATTGAGATTTTAAAAAACTTCTCTCAATTCCCTAATCACTTATCCGTTTATGTATAAACAAATCGATTCCAACAAGCGCAAATCAATCTTGCTGATTTTTGTTTTTGTGATTTTTATCGTTCTCCTCGGCTGGGTCTTCAGTGAAGTTTCGGGATACGGTTACGGGCCATTGGTCGCCGCAATTGTCATTTCCTTATTGATGGCTCTTTTAAGCTATTACAGCGGGGATAAAATCGCCCTTTTAACTGCCGGCGCCAAAGGACCTATTACCAAAGACGAAAATCCTTACGTTTACCGGATGGTTGAAAATCTTTGCATCACGGCCGGATTGCCTTTACCAAAAATATATTTGATTGACGATCCGGCTCCCAATGCCTTTGCTACCGGACGAGACCCAAGCCACGCTTCCATCGCCCTGACAACCGGAATCGTGGAACAGCTTGAAAACGAAGAATTGGAGGGTGTTATTGCCCACGAACTCTCCCATATCAAAAACTACGACATCAGACTAATGATGGTCATAATCATTCTTGTCGGAGTAGTCGCTCTTCTTTCCGACTGGCTTCTGCGTTTCCGTCTTTTCGGCGGCAAAAGAAGCGACCGCGAAGGCGGCGGACAGCTCGGCGCGATACTTTTGCTTGTCGGAATTATTCTGGCAATTCTTTCTCCTCTTATCGCCCAAATCATAAAACTGGCTGTCTCCCGCAAACGGGAATTTTTAGCCGATGCCGATGGAGCGCTTTTAACCCGCTACCCCGAAGGCTTGGCCAGGGCGCTTGAAAAAATTTCTTTATCCAACCAGCCAATGCTGCGGGCAAACGACGCGACCGCCCATCTTTATATTGCCAATCCTTTTGGCGGGAAAACACAAAAATTTTTCCATAAACTTTTTTCAACTCATCCTCCGATCGAGGAGCGCGTTAAAACGCTGCGGGAAATGGCCTAAACTGAATTTATAGTACCTAATATCTAAAATAATAAATATGGACAGAAAAAAAATTCTAATTGCCGTGCTTTTTGTCGCAGTCACGATTGGCCTTGGCTATCTTCTTTACTTTATGTTTTTTCGGCCAACGCCTCCGCCAACCGAGGTAACGGAACCCGGAGTAAACGCACCTGGCGGAACTTTACCCCAAGCTCTCACAACCCCGCCCCGCCCGACGGAAACTGTTATTTCCCCGACCGTTCTGCTCGCTCCCTCGATTACTCCCCCGCCCCAACTTCCTCCCGAGGTTTCTTCCGTAGCCAGCGGAGGCTCGACCTGGGTTGGCACTTTAGTTAATAAATCCACCGCCGCGGCCCAGCTTTCAAGTAACGGCAAAGATATTTCCTATTACGATAAAATCGACGGAAAATTTTATAAGGTTGATGAAAACGGAAATGCCGTCGCCCTTTCCGACAAAATGTTTCCTAACGCGGAAAATATTGCTTGGGCGCCGGATACCAACAAAGCTATCGTAGAATTTCCCGACGGCGCTAATATTTTTTTCGATTTCACGACCCAAAAACAGGTAACCCTGCCGAAACACTGGAAGGATTTTAATTTTTCTCCGGACGGGACGCAAATTGCCGGGAAAAGCATGGGTATCGATCCCAATAACCGCTGGCTTTTTACTTCCAGCCCCGACGGTTCGGGAGTGCAGGCAATAGAGCCTCTCGGAAATAATGAAGACAAAGTAGAAGTTACATGGTCTCCGAACAATCAAATTATCGCCACATCCCGCACCGGCCAGGCCATGGGTTTCGACCGCCAGCAGATTCTCCTTGTCGGAAAAAATCATGAAAATTTCCCCGGCCTGACGGTTGAAGGTCTTGGTTTCAAATCGCAATGGTCGACAACCGGAGATCATTTGCTTTATTCGGTTTACAACTCTGCCTCCGATTATAAGCCGACTCTCTGGATTGTCGGAGCGCAGGGCGATTCCATCGGTTCCGGCCGGAAAAGTCTTTCAGTAAATACCTGGGCAGATAAGTGCACTTTCTCGGACAACACTACCGTTTACTGCGCCGTTCCCCAAAGCATGGAACGCGGCGCCGGTTTTCAACCGAATCTTTTTAGCAGTATCCCCGATTCTTTTTACAAAATTGATCTGACGACCGGACTTAAAAGCTTGATAGCCACTCCGTACGGCTCTTTCACGGCCAAAAATCCAATGGTTTCCGCTGATGGCAGTTATTTAACTTACACAAATCAACAAACCGGGGTATTGGAGAGAATTCAATTAAAATAAAAAGATGACCATGTCAAAAAAAATATTTTTTATCTCAAACATTTTTTTTGTTTTATTTTTTTTCGCTTCCGAAGCGCAGGCTCTGACTTGTATTTCCTGCGAGACTATCGGAGGAACTCGCGTTGACGGCACGAGTTGGGGCCCATCTACCAGTAATGAATGCGAAAACGCCCTCTACACAGAATTCGTAACTCGCGGCGAATCGTCCGGATACCGTGAGGGACGAATTTACCAATTCGGCAGCGAACCGGTCTCGGATTGCACATTACGCCCGCTCGAAGAAGTAACCGGGCCG
>JBGSRW010000002.1:0-6145 GCA_041737355.1 Patescibacteria group bacterium
CCGCCGTCTGCTGAAGTCGCTACCGCGCCTGCAGTAAGCGTTCCTAAATTAACGCTGTACGGTGCGGCGTCGTCTCCGCCTGTCCAAGCTGTTGTATTGGTATCAAGATCAAATGTCAGAAGAGCGTCAATATTGGCTGTAACAATGACCTGGTCGGAATCAACGATCGGAACGGCCATGGTGCCTATATCTGGCGGATTAATCCCTATGCCAAACGGCCCGGTAAAAAGAGTAATAACTTTTGTCCCCGCCGCGACCGGGTTGATAAGTTTGAAATCTCCGTCTTCAGCCGTTTCGGTCGTAAAAGCCCCAACATAAATTCTTATGACGTCGCCCGCCGCGACCGAGGCGCCGGGGCCGGGGCAGAAAAACAATCTGATGGAACTTGCCGCGACATTAACATAAACTTCTTCCGCTCCGGCGCAACTGGTGCTGTCGTCGGTATAAGTATGGGCTGTTGTTACATTATAAAATTCAACGTCATCTTCGCCCAAACCGACTTTTCCGCCCAATCCGCCAAACTCAAGAGCCGGGTAACCAATTTCAATCATATCGGTATTTGCAACTCCGCTCGTTGAAGTAAACTGAATTGTCTGGTTGGAAGATTCGCTCACTTTCAATCTTTCAAAAGTAGCGGACATCCCTGTAAGAGCCGCTGCCTTGACCGGCAAAATATTAAACTGAAAAACGATGGCCAGGAGCAAACTGACAAGAGAAATTTTCACGACCGCTCGGAAAATTTTGTTTTTCATAAAAGTTTTCTTAGAAACTTGAACTTTATACTTGAAACTTTTTAATCTAGAAGGTGCTGGTCGCGATGAAAGTCAGGGTGTCGGTGTAATCGCTGGCAGCCGGAGTTGTGGCAGCGGCTGAAGCTTTCACTAAAATTTCGGCCCTTCCGTTGGCTATTGGGCCATATGATGAATGCAGTACTATTCTTGCAAGGTTGTCTTGCGCTATGCCGACTGTATGGTCTAAGGCATAATCACAGCCGTCGAAATCTCCGGCTCCGCCATAAGCGCCGCCCCAAGTCAAAACACTACCATCATCAATTACGTTAGCAACGCAAATGCCATAACCTTCCCAGCCGCTCATCAGAGGCCCGCTTGCCGAAGTTATAGTTTTGCCAGTCGCCGCGCTATATAAACCGGGATCAGTGCCCGGACCGCCGGTTGCCAGAGAAGTGACAACAACTCCGCTTACGGCATTGCTTGACAGGTCAACCCATATGGAGTTGATACCCCCTGCTCCATTTGAGCTTGTTATCCCGCTAATTGACAGAGAGCCCAAATCCACCAAATAAGGAGCAGCGGTCTCGGTATAAGTCGGAAAAGCAGTGGCAGTGGCATAAGTATCCAGATCAAATGTCAAAATCGCGTCAATATTGGCGGTGACAATGACCTGGTCGGAATCAACAATCGGAACTGCCAATGTGCCTCCGTCAAATGTAAGACCAAGACCGTTTGGTCCGGTATAGAGGGAAATAACTTTTGTCCCCGCGACAGCCGGGTTGATGAGTTTAAAATCTCCGTCCTCAACCGTCTCGGTTGTAAAAGCTCCGACATAAATTCTTATGACGTCGCCCGCCGAAACAAATCCGCCAGCTCCGGCACAAAAAAACATATTAATGGTACTTGCTCCTACTTGAATATAAATTTCTTCCCCCGAACAACCAGCACTGTCGTCGATATAGACATGGCCCGTGGTAATATTTTTTACTTCAACGTCGTCCTGACCCAGTGTTCCCTTACCCCCAATCCCACCGAATTCACCGGTCGGATAAATAATAGACATCATGTCGCCATTAATTACTCCGCTTGTTGAAGTGAATTGGACTGTCTGATTGGAAAATTCGCTCACTTTCAATCTTTCAAAAGTGTTGGACATTCCGGACAAGGGTATTTTCGCGGCTAAAGAAACGTTGGCCCAAAAAAATGAAGTTACCAAAACAAAGCTGATAAGTAAAAATCTCACGCTGATCCTGAAAAATTTTTTTGTCATATTCTTTTCCGGACTTTTAACTATTTTATTTTTTAAAATCTTCCGGTGGAAATTAGAGTGACGGTGTGTTCATAAATCCCGGCGGCGGTTACCGGCGCGATTGAAACTTTGAAAGTGATGGTTGTCGCGTCCGAATCAATCGCGACCGCCGAATCGGCGACTTCTTGCGCGGTGGAAAGAATTGCCGTATCCGCCCCGTTCATCTGCCCGCTCGCCCCCGTTGTCCGGATTCCGTACTCCTCGCTATTGGCGCTGACCGTTCCGTCGGTTACGTCGTCGATGTCGCTGCCTAACCCCGTTCTTAGTTCCCCGTCTTCAACAATAGTTGTAAAGTATCCGTCAGTCGCGTTGGTCGAGGTCGTCACAACGACGTTGTCGGTATAGACCGTGCCAACCGTGAGTACTCCGAAGTCAATGGAATTTTTAGAAATTGTGAAAGTAAATGTCGGCTCCACTCCTTCCGGCAGCCGGAAACCGATAAGGCCGGTAAAGTTTGTGCTCGTGACTATCCCCGTCCCGATTTCGCCGAAAGTATCCTGCAGTTTATAGCTTGCCGAAGAAGAGCTTTCCTCCCCGCCGAAATTCAAAGAATCCATCCAATTTATATAATTCGTCGAACTCATGTAAGCCCAACTATCTTGAACCCCAGATATACAGCCAATACAAATAAAAATCAGAGTGACTGTAGATGTTTTTATGAAAAATTTCATAAATCTTTTTTATCACCTTCGTATCGGGCAAAGCCATAAGACTAAGGTTCCTGTTCCAAGGGTACGCCCAGCTTTATATTATATAAAGGTAGCATATGTACGCCTCCCGCACAAATATTGGTGCGGGGCAATTGGGTACTTGGGTATATTTTGGGAAAGGAACCTCGACCTCAGACTCGCCTTTTCTCTTCAATTGTGAGTAAAAATGATTAAGGAAAAATGAAGATCAAATTTCCTTGTTCATTTCTGTTACTACATTAATATTATATCACGCTTTTACGAAAAAGTCAAAGGCCAATATTTATGACGATTTCCTCATATTCAAAAATGTGTATATTATTATCTACTACTTGTTAAAGATATTATATACATTATAGACCTCTTGCTCTTTATCTTTCCGTCATCTTTTCCTCATAATCCCCTTCTCCACACTCCTTCCACACTTTATAAACCGGTCTGAACAACTAATTTATCCACAGCAAAACCCAACTCCCCTCTCCAAAAAATCAAAATATATAGAAAGGGGATCCGCCTCCCCTTTCTCCGGGTTCTTTCTCGCGATCACAATTTATCTTTTATCGTTCCGATAAAATTGACGTTGGGAGGAAATCTTAAAAATCCTTCGCTGCGCCTAATACAACAACTCAATCAGACATGTCTTTTAAATAAGTATCTGCTAATTAAATTTTTTATTAACCACTTTCTCTTAAATTAACCATAAAGCAATAAAATGTTTCGCGCGAAACATTTTCCAATACTGACCAGTTTCTTTTAAAATTGTTTCGCGCGAAACAATTTTAAAAACACCCGGTTATGGGTGTTTTTTTATCCTAATAATTTTGGTGGACCTATGGAGAATCTCCGCCTGAGGCGGATGCGCCTTTGGCGCAGAAGCACTTTTTAAAACCCGCCTCCGCAATGGCTAATTATCAATAATTTGGGTGGACCTAGGGAGAATCGAACTCCCGCCTCCGCAATGCGAATGCGGCGTAATACCACTTTACTATAGGCCCAGGCCCACCTAAATTATTGATCGTTTAAAAATTTTATCTAATTTGCCCCCGGAGGGAATTGAACCCCCATCTCACCCTTAGGACGGGTTTGCTCTATCCGTTGAGCTACAGGGGCATGGAAAGATTATTTAACCAGGGCAGGGGATTGAAACTTCTAACATTTTACGGCTTTTTTATTTAATTTAAAATAAAATCAAGCGTCGTAAAATGTTTTAATACCAGCCTTCCCCTTTTTACTCTTCTCCCCTAAATCCTTCTAAACAAAAAAGTGCGTCTGGCACATTTTTCTTGCTCTATCCCAAAACCGCTCATTGCCACTTAAATCTTTTTCTGATATAATTCTAATAAATAATTCGTAAGAAGTCAAAATGGAAACCTACCTGTTTATCGCCGCTGCCGTAATCCTTGCCGCTCTGGCAACTATTTTTTATTTCTTAAACCAAAAAATCCGTGACCTGAAAGAGGGGAGCCGCAACGACCAATCCCTTGTCCTTATCCAAAACCAAATCAGCGAACTAACAAAAGCCGTTGACTCCAAGCTCGCCGAAAGCCAGCGGGCCGTCCAGACCCAATTCGGTGAAAGCACAAAAATAATCCAGGATGTCACGGAAAAACTTACCAAGCTCGACGAAACGGGAAAACAGATTGTGAACTTCGCCGGCCAATTGCAAAGCCTGGAAGATATTTTAAAAAACCCAAAGCAGCGGGGGATACTCGGCGAATATTATTTGGAGACGGTTTTAAAAAATGTTCTGCCGCCAACCTCCTACGAGATGCAATACAAATTCAAAGATGGGGAAATTGTCGACGCGGCAATTTTTATGGGAGAGCAGATTATCCCTATTGATTCCAAATTCAGTTTGGAAAACTACAACCGCATTGTCGAAGAGCACAATCCGACCGAACGCGAACGGCTGGAAAAACTTTTCAAACAAGATTTGAAAAATAGAATTGACGAAACTTCAAAATACATCAGGCCGGACGAAAAAACAACCGAATATGCCTTTATGTTCATTCCGGCCGAAGCGATTTATTACGACCTTCTGGTAAACCAAATCGGCGCGGTAAAAATAAACACCCGCGATCTGATTGAATACGCGAACCGCGAGAAGCACGTAATTATCGTTTCCCCAACGACTTTCCACGTTTATCTCCAGCTCTTTGCCGAAGGTCTGCGCCGGATGAAAATCAGCGAGTCGGTAAAAGATATTATAAAAAGAGTAGGGGACTTGGGCAAACACATGAACGCCTATGATTCATATCTCCAGAAATTAGGAGGGCATCTCGGGACAACGGTAGGCGCCTACAATTCGGCTTACGGAGAATTTAAAAAAATAGACAAGGATGTGGTAAAAATTTCCGGCGGCGAATCGGCGATCGAACCGCTTTTGGTCGACAAACCGAAAATAGAGTAATTTTATATAAAATTAAGCTGAATAAAAAATTTATGCGGAAAAAACTTTCCCAAACTTTCATCGGAATCGTCCTTGTCAGTTTGCTGGCGGCGATATTTTTTCAGTTTCAAATTTTTCCGGCCAATGCGGCGGGTTCCCTGACAAACGTTAGCGACACCATGGAACGTCTTAAGAAAAATACTCCGGCCAACCAGACGATTGAATTTACGGTTGGGTCCAATGTTCCAAACGGCGGCTATATAGAAATTGTCTACTCTACCGCCTGGCAGGATTTTCCGGGAATGGGTGGGGGCGGATTTTTATGGTTTTTAAAATACGCCGGCCTGGTTCCGGAGGCGGCTTACGCTTACCCTGGGGTTTTTTCCAGCGACGCGGATGTGGAAGTCTACAACGAAACTACGGCCCATACCTACACGGATAGTCTCGAATGCAACATCGGGACTGAAGAAATGGATGTCCGCATCTTTTCTGAACCAACAAGAAAAGTAATTCTTCTGGAATTTTGTCCCGGCGACGGGGGCAGTCTTGCAGCCGGAGATACAATCAAAATTTATGCCGGAGCTTTTACTACGGAAACGGTGGAAGACGGCACCAATAAAATTGTCAACCCCCTGGCTACCGGCATTTACAGCCTCAATTTGAGGACGACGAACAGCGTCCTGACAACAATCGACTCCGGCTCTTTATCCGTCTATATTGTTGATTCCGACCAGGTCATTGTTACAGCCAATATTGATGCGATTTTGACATTTGATCTTGATACCAATACAACAGCTTGGACAGGCGGAGACGACCCCGCACCGTATGCCGTTAATTTAGGAGCACTTACCACGGGCGCAGTAGCGACTTCAGCAGACGGCGGCAGCGTAAATTATATTTACGTTGATTTGGCAACGAACGGAATCGGCGGAGCAGTCATAACCGTCCGCGATGTCGGAGATGGCGCAGCCGGCGGACTTTACAGCGCCTCAAGATTAAAAAATATTCTCTCGGGCACGGCGGTTCT
>JBGSRW010000003.1:0-78936 GCA_041737355.1 Patescibacteria group bacterium
AACAGCGTCGTAACCGAGAATAATCGCTGTCCGACGACCCCCCCGGTCTGCGGAAACAATATTAAGGAATCCGGCGAGGAATGCGACGATGGAAACCTGACTAACGGGGATGGGTGCAGCTCGTCCTGCACGATTGAGCAAGTTTGGGACAGGTCAAATATCGAGGTAGGCGGAATTTGCGTTGAACCGAACGTTCTCCTTACTATTACAAATACCGGCGACCCCGTAATCGGAGATATGAATGGGCCAAGCCAATACCGTATTTATCGTAACGGAACTCTGGAGCAAACCGCATCTTTCCAATTGGCAGGCGGCCAAAGCCTGCCGGTTATCTTTGACAATCCCATGGGAGATGAAATAACAATCCAAGCCGACCAGCGCCCCGGACATCCTACCGGAGGTTACGCCGAGGCTTCAGTAAATTTTTGCGGCAAATGTATTTGCAAGGAAGGAATAAGCAAACTTACCCTGCGATACGACGGAACACAAGACGGCGTTACCATCAAAATCTACTCCGAGATGGATCATTCCGGGCTTATTGTTTCTTTTGCCAACGTCCAAAATGGCGATATTCTAAAAATTAACGGATCGGGTCTCCCCGGCGGAAAACTCGGAGCCAATACTTACCTTGAGATTTCTGGTTCAGGATTACCCGATACTGTAATACCGACTTCCTGCGCCCAAAGCATCGTTGACAAAAGTTTTGATGATTTCTACGTAGTCAACCACACGGACGTTCAGACCCATTTCTGCGGCCAAATAATCAGTCTGGGACCAATAGCGAACGACGACAACGCCGCTACCCCATACAATACCCCCGTGGCTGTGTCGATTCTTGCCAACGATCGCGATCCGGACGGAGGCGGCTTGGATTTGAATTCCGTAACAATAGATTCTCCGCCAAGCCACGGTATGGCTGTTTACGACCCCATCAACGGAACCGTAACCTATACGCCGAACAGCGGTTTTTCGGGGCTTGACACCTTCACTTATACCGTTTGCGATCTTGATGACCACCTCTGCGCCAGCGCTACTGTTACAATCGGCGTTGGCCAGTCTCTCTTCCCCCCCGTTGCCAACGATGACTCTGCAACCACCCAAGCCAATACTCCGAAAGTTATTGACATCCTAAATAATGACGCTCCTTTCGCTCCAGCTATTCTTAACCCGGCTTCGGTGATAATCACATCCTCTCCCGCTCACGGAAATTTTTCGGTCGACCCGCTTACCGGAGCCGTAACATATACCCCAAGTAACGATTTTACGGGTACTGATGTTTTCTTCTACAAGGTTAAGGACAGTAACGATCTTTGGTCTAACGAGGCCAGGGTTGATATTACAATCGGCGCGCCTCCCGGAACGGCAAATAACGACGCGGCAACCGCCTGCGGAAATACTCCGTCAACAATTACCGTAGTTGCGAACGACTCGCCAAATTTTATCCCGCCAACTGCCCTTTCAGTCGTAGTAAACCCCATCCACGGATCGATTGATTCAATTAATCTGGCTCTGGGGGAAATAAAATATATTCCTAATGTCGGATTTTTTGGCAATGATTCTTTCAGATACAAGGTCTGCGACAGCACTCCATTCTGCGATGAAGCTGATGTTTCGGTTAAAATGACAACTTGCGGCGGACCGGTTCGCTTGCCTCCAATCGCTCGCCCCGATACTGCTGCCACTCCTCCCAATACGCCGGTAAATATTGACGTGGCGGCCAACGATTCAGATCCGGACGGAAATTTGGATAAAAATTCCGTAACGTTAATCGGGCCTTTCGCCTCGCACGGAATCGTCAGCGTTATTGGCAACGGAGTTGTTACCTACGCGCCCGACTCCGGATTTTACGGAACAGATTCATTCCGCTATCAAATCTTTGATACTACCGGAATGTCTTCAGAAACCACGGTAACCGTAAAAGTCCTTGCTCCCCCTATCGCCAATGACGATTTCTCAGCAACTAAACCGGGCGTACCTGTTGATATTCAAATTTTGAATAATGATAACGACCCCGACGGATCCTTAGTTCCTTCATCAGTCATTATCTTAACCCCTCCTGGGCACGGCAATGTTACTTTTAATGCCGGGGCAAGCTCGGCTAAATACACACCTGATGCCAATTTCAGCGGAACCGACTCATTCGAATACAAAGTATGCGACAATGATGGATTTTGTGATACGGCGCTCGTAGCAATCGGCGTCGGGAGTCTTCTCCCCCCGATAGCGAAAGACGATTCAGCCGCCACTCCTCTTGATACCCCCGTAGATATTCAAATCTTGGCTAACGATTTTGACCTGGATGGATTTATCGTCCCCGGCACTGCCGCTATCGTAGCCGGCCAAGAGCCTAAGCACGGCCTAGTACAAATTGTTAATGGTCTGGCCACCTACACTCCTAGCCCCAGCTTCGTCGGAATTGATACATTAGTTTACCAAGTTTGTGACAATGACGGCCTTTGCGCGACGGCGACTGTTACGGTAGTGGTTTCTGCCCCTCCCTCGCTGCCAGTCTGCGGGAACGGAGCCGTGGAAACGGGAGAAGAATGTGACGACGCAAACACAGCCTCCGGAGACGGCTGTTCCGCTACCTGTACACTTGAGTCACCTCCCCCGATCATTATCCCTCCTCTTGTCATAACTCCCTCCCCTCTTCCTACTCCAACTCCGGGTATTAGAATCTTCGGCCAATTTTGCGGAAAGGTTTATTCGACTTCTAGTATAACTTTTGCTGGATCTGTTGACTTGCCGATAAATAACGTGCGTTACCTTGAATACTCCATAAACAACGGAGCGAGCTGGAACGCAATCACCCAATTTACCAGTACCGGCCCTTCGACGACCTTATTCAACTTCTCGCTCTTTGATCTTAGCGCGGGAAGCTACACGGCCGTTATAAGGGCTACTTCTTCCGCTGGAACAGTTCTCGCCTCCCAGCCATGCAGTTTCCTTGTCAAATGCAATCTTGTAATAGGAGCCAACCAGTTCGTCTTGGGCGCAAGTCAATCGCCGATGTCCGAAACCGGCGTAGTTCAGTTTGAGGTCGGCAAAACTCAAAAGTTTTACCTCGAAGCCAAGTGCCCGAGCACCGGGTTAATAAGAGATGTTGCAACAAAAAAAGAATATCCGCTATCTTACGACACCGCGCTTAAACTTTGGACGACCGGACTGGTCTTTAATCAACCGGGCTCCCAAAATCTGGAAGCTGTCATCGCTAACGATCTTGGGGAATCGGTGACTCGCCAAATCAACACCGTATTCGTCTCCCAAAAATACCCTGTTTCTGATGCGCGGACCAGCCAGGCGATAAGCCACTCAGTCGCGACAATTTATGTCAAGGATCCGGCGACAGGAGAATTCAACAAATGGCAGGGATCGGCTTTCCAGCGTGATAATCCTTTCGCCATACCTCAGGGCCTTTCGGTCGTCCTTCCCAAGGGGGAATACTATATCAATATTGCTGCCGGAGGATATAAATCAGTTAATTCGTTGATCGCGAGAGTCGAACAGCAAAGTGTCGTAACGGCAAATCTAAAGCTTCTAAGGCGCGGCTCTATTTTTGAACGGCTTGCCGAATTAGTAACGCCGGGAAATGAGGTAGAAAATTTTGTTCTTCAGGTCGCCCCGCTCCCCGCTGACTCCCTGCTGCCTATCGGAAAGATTGTTCCGGAAATAAGCGCAGTCACAAAAGACAAAAGGGTGGTCGATCTTTTACGTAATCTTGGAGATAAACCAAGCGTTGTATTCCTCTATAACAACTGGAATACCGAGGCGCAGGAACAATTGGATGTTTATAAAGAAATGCTCGCTTCTCTCCAAGAGAGATATCGCCTGATAAATCTCACGACGCTCGAACCATTCAATGTCAACCTCACTCAATCGGAAAGAGGAAATTATTTCATCGAATTCTTGAAACCGACGGATAGATTCTACGAAAATTACAAGGTGACCAGTCTGCCAACCTTCTTCGTCCTGTCCGAGCAGGGAGAGCTGCTCGGAACGATTGTCGGATCCTTGCCCAAAGACGAGCTTCTAGAAAGAATAGGCGATATGGTGAAATTCTAGCAACAATGATAAAAAAAGACCCGCCAAATTGCGGGTCTTTTTTTATCGAACCATTAATAAACCTTTTTAAACTTTACGAGAAAAATCGGCTCATAATTATTTTCATACTCATCAGTTACCCTGACTGTTTCGCCCTTGACAAAAGTATTCAGGGCTATATCGCTCAATAATTCCTGATCAGTTTCCGCATCGGCCCTCAGTGTTTCAAGCTGGTTAAACTCCGAGGAAAAATCCCGGCGTACATCTATTTCAATTTGCTTCTTTTTTTCTCTCAAGGTTTTTAAATCTTCTACCGCTTTAACATAGTCGGCGCTGCCGGCCAAGGCGTCCTTGTAGGACGTCCTTATTTCTTTTTGTTTTTGTTTTGTTTTTTGCAGACGGCTCCAAACCTCTTGAAGATCCTTCATATAAATTTTTAATGTTTAGAAGTTTAATTAAAAAACCGGTCTAGAAAATAATTTTTCAAAAGCCGGAATATTTTTTATTGTAAATACCTTTCCCAATACTTGGGCCACGGAAGTTCAATTTTTTTTATCTCATTTCCGGTCGCAGTCTTAAAAGAAATTCCCGCCCCGTACAACGCGACTGATCCGTCTTCCAGGGGAGAGCCTTTACCGTATTTTGTATCGCCTAAAATTGGCAAACCTATCGAAGAAAGCTGGGCCCTTATTTGATGCGAACGACCCGTCCCCAGTTTAATTTTTAGCAAAGTGTTTTCTTTGTTTCCCGAAACCGTTTCCCACGAAAGATCGGCGCGTTTTGCTCCCAGTGTTTCTTTTTTGTAAACGTGGACAATGTTATGTTCCTCGTCTTTTTTTAAAAAACTGACAATCTCCCCTTTTTTATTCTTCGGTTTTCCTTTGACTATCGCGTAATATTTTTTTTCTACCGAGTGTTCCCTGAACTGGCTTGAAAGCCGGGAAGCACCTTTGCTTGTTTTAGCAAAAACTACAATCCCTCCGACCGGACGATCCAAACGGTGGATAAGACCCAAAAAAACATTACCCGGCTTACTGTATTTTTCCTTCAGATACTTTTTAACCTCATCCATGAGGCAAATATCACCGCTCTTGTCACCCTGAACGAGTATCCCTGCCAGTTTTTCTACGACAATAAGATGATTATCCTCATACAAAACCGCTATTTTCATAGATAGCTCCATCTCGCAAATATCCCGCAGGGCAACATGCGCAATCCCTGGCTTTCTTCAATTACCAGCTCCCCCGCTTCGATTTTTCCGCCAAATTTATCTTTAATGGCTAATAAATTGTTTTTGTAAGCAATTGCGGAATATCCCGAGGCATAACCGTTAATCAAAAAAAATATTGGCTTATCGGAAAATAATTTAAAGCACAAATCCATTAATTCCAAAAAATTATCCTCGATTTTCCAGAGCTCGCCGCCCGGCCCGTGGCCAAAAGCCGGCGGATCCATAATAATACCGTCGTAACGATGGCCGCGTTTAATTTCTCTTTTAACAAACTTTGTGGCATCATCCAATATCCAACGAATCGGTTTTTTATCCAGCCCAGAGAGCGCGGCATTATCGCGAGCCCAGGTTATGGCAACTTTTGAACCGTCAAGATGACAAACTTCGGCTCCGACCGAAGCCGCCGCGAGCGTCGCTCCGCCGGTATAGCCGAAAAGATTAATTACCGAAATTTTTCTTTTTGCACCGCCAATCAATTCTTTAATCCACTCCCAATTAGAAACCTGCTCCGGAAAAATTCCCAAATGTTTAAAGGCCGTAGGTTTTATCCAAAAATTAAAATCAGCCAAATCTATTTGCCATCTGGCCGGAACTTCTTTTTTTATTTTCCATTCGGCGCTCTCGGCGCTCCGTAAAAATTCTCCGTCGGCCGAAGACCACTCCTTTTCTGATAATTTTTTCGGCCAAAGAGCTTGCGGATCTGGACGGGAAAAAATAAACCGGCCATAGCGTTCAAGTTTTTCGCCATCGCCGCTGTCTAAAAGTTCGTAATCTTGGGACTCACCCGTTTTTAAGATTAAATAATCATTCATATTCGGAAAACTCCGGGGCTTGGATTCGAACCAAGATAAGCAGCTTCAAAGGCTGCTGTCCTGCCGTTAGACGACCCCGGAACAATAAAAAAACAGACTTTTACCCTTGTCTGTATTTTAACTTCTTTATCCTAAACTTTCAAGTACCGGCCAACGGCTAAACTGCTCGTAACCATGTTCAGGAGAACAACTCCGACAAATTGCCAGCCGAAAATTGGAATAAAATTTTGCGTAAAATATTCTACAAGTTTGAAATTCGAACCGCCAAAAAATCCGGCAAAATAAGGTTCAGCAAAACCCAAAAGAGGATAAGTTACTATTACCGCGAGTAAAACAGAAAATAATCCGTACAAAATTCCGCTTGCAAGATATGGCGCCCTGACAAACCAATTCGCGGCGCCGACCAATTTCATGATGCCTATTTCTTCACGATGCGTGTAAATACTCATCCTTACGGTATTAAAACCAATCAAAACTCCGACTATAGCGAAAAGCCCGGCGATACCGACTCCGGTTTTTTCTGCTTTTTCCGAAATTGAATTTATTTTATCGACAACCGCGGCGTGATCGTCGAAATTTTTGTCCTGGATAATCGCGGCGTACTGAGGATCGTCAAAAACTTTCAAAATAGCTTGATAATCCTCGGGGCTGTGCGCCGTCACAACCAGAGTCGCCCCGAGCGGGTTGTCCCCGACCTCTTTTAAAGATTCTAAAATAACGGGATCGTTTTGGTGTTTTTTCTGAAATTCGGAAAGGGCGTGCTCCGGAGAAACATATTCAGCGGTTTTTACCTGAGGCAAACTCAAAAGATAAGATTTTACGCTGCCCACTTCACTTTCGGGAACCCCCTGTTTGAAATATATGCTTACATCAATTTTATTCTGGACTTCCGCGACGGCCGTTTTAGCCAAAACGTTCAAGGTTAGCAGGAAATTTATTGAGACAAGGGATAAAACCAAAACAACAACCGTGGCCGCTGAAAGCCAAAAATTTCGCCAAAAATCCTGGGAAGAAAATTTAAAAACTCTAAATAGCGCTACAAACATGTTGTAATTTTATAAAATATATTTTCCTACCTCCTGATCGCTAATGACGACTCCTCTATCGAGGGTGATGACCCTGCGCTTCAACGAATTTACCAATTCGCGGTTATGGGAAACCAGAAGAACGGTGGTGCCGAATTCATTAATTTTTAAAAGTAAATCCGCTATTTCCTGGGTATTTATGGCATCCAAATTGCCTGTTGGCTCATCGGCAACCAAAATCTTCGGTCTGTGAATCAGCGCCCTTGCGATAGCAACCCGCTGTTGTTCGCCCCCCGAAACCTGTTTTGGGTAACGCTCGGCCTTTTGATCCAGGCCGACTATTCTTAAAACCTGAGGAACGATCGCCTTTATTCTTCTCGGGCTTTCACCGCAGACCTCCAGACAAAAAGCGACATTCTCAAAAATAGTTTTTTTGGGCAACAGTTTAAAATCTTGAAAAATTACTCCGATTTGTCTCCGCAGAGTGGGGATTTCACTTTGTCTTACTTTTGTAATATCCCAATCACCTATGATTATTTTCCCCTCGGTAACCCGCTCCTCGGCCGTTAAAAGCTTAATCAGGGTAGTTTTGCCGGTACCGGATTGTCCGACAATGGAAACAAATTCTCCGGCTCCTATACGGAGATTGACGTCCTTAAGAGCGACCGTATTTGGATGGTAAATTTTGGTTACGTCCTGAAATTTAATCATATTTTTTCTCTTTGGCTCTTCTGCTGTTTCTGACCGTTACCTTATTTTATTATATTATTTTTTCCCAAAATTGCCAACCGGCCACGGAATAAAGTTGATTTTTTTCTTAAAATATCCTAAGCTTAATCAACAATCAATTTTATTTCGGTAGCAGTGCAATGCCAAACCATTAACTAATTATCAACGCGGGATTAGTATAGTGGCAGTATGTCACCTTCCCAAGGTGAAGGCGCCGGTCCGATTCCGGTATCCCGCTTTTGCCGACGTAGCTCAGCCAGCAGAGCAATGCTTTCGTAAAGCAGAGGTCGTGGGTGCAAATCCCACCGTCGGCTCCAAAGAACAGTTTTGAAATAAAAACTGTTTTTTGATTCTAAATTTTAATCAGACGCCAAACTTTGGCTTTTCCGAGCTCCTCATTCAAGATATCGTCCAGACTCTTGGTCTTGATTAAAATATGTCTCGCTCTGACCTGAGTTACCGCGCCGGACTTGTCTTTTATCTGATCTTCAACTTTTATAATATGGTAACCGTATTTTGTTTGGACCAAATCGCTTATTTCGCCTTTTGGCAGAGCGAAAGCGGCTTCCTCGAATTCTTGAACCATTGTCCCTTTGCCAAAGTAACCCAAATCCCCGCCGTCTGCCGCCGTACCGTCTTCACCATATTGTTTGGCCAAGTCTTCAAAGCTTTTCTCTCCCTTTTTGACTTCCGCGAGAATTCCCTCGGCTTTTTTTCTGAGGTCGCTGTTTATTGATTCATCCTTGCTGATTGCTTCCTGAAGTTTTTGCTGCAGTAAAAATGGTTTTAAAATTTTTATTTTGAATTGTTCTATCCCCCACCCATATTGGCTATTCAGGGTTTCCTCGACTTTCTCCCTGGATTCGTCCTGGGCTACGATTTTTTGCACTTCCGACTCCAAGTCTTCTCCGGAAACGGTGACGTTATATTTTTTTGCTAATTGTTCGGCAATTTCGTTTTTAACAAGCCTGTCCAGAACGCTGTTTTTCAGCTCCGTACCCGTGGGAGTATTTTCCGTAGTGCCGGTAGATTCTTCCTGTTTGGCAAAAAAATTCTCAAGGGTCAAGATATCGTCCTGATAATCGGAAAATCTTATCGCGTGCCAGTTAACAAACGCGGCAGGATAAGGGAAAACCGTTGTCAATTTTTGAATTGCCTTGCCGCCCCAACCCATGCGGTAAATTCCCACTCCTATAATTGTCATTGAAACTAAAATAATCACAATAAAGCCTACTATCGCGCCGAAAACAAATTTACGCGTATTAAAGGCTTTCTGGTCTGATTCAAAAACCGGCGGCGGTGTTTTTGGCTGATTGTCAATCTCAAAATAATTTTTAATCTCTCCCGCGCCAAAATTACCGCTGTTTTTATTATTTTCTTGGTTTTCGTTTAAAATTGCTGACATATTGAAAATATGGCATTATCTTATTTAATTTTCTAATTGGCTAAAAAAATAATTCCACCACTTGACCGGATTAATTTCGTTTCTGCTCTCGAACCCGGTATTCGCGGCAATTTTGATATCTCCGTCTTCTCCGACGGCCTTAGGCACAACCAAAACCGACTCCCCATCTTTTTGCAAATTGAATTTTTCCCTTGCCTCCTGTTCCAAAAAAGCATCCGTATTCAGATAGCTGAAAAGGTCACTGAGTTCGAAATTTTTATCCTCAAGCCGAGCTATCTCTTCTTCCGTAGCTTTTATCTCACGCTTTATCTCTTGGCCCTCCAAAATTTTTTTTCCTAAAGCAAAAGACAATAGGGCCAAAACGACTATGCCGGCTAACAAAAAAATTTTTGAGACAAAAAATCGTCTCATGAACTTCTCCTTTTTCATAGCTTCATCCATTATATCATCCCGGACGGTATCCGTCCAATCTATTTAAAGCTATTCTGCCGGAGGCAACTTCTTTATTTCTTCAAGTTTTTTAAGCTTAATCTGGCGTATTTTACCGCGCACCACGCCTTCCAACTCTTCGAGCTGCCGCTCGTCCAAATCATCTACGCTTTCTTTAATGATTTTGAATTCCAGGGCGTTAGGCGCCGGCGTATCAATATAAAAATTATCGCCCCCGTCAGAGGAATCTTTCGGTTTCAGGTGCGACAGATCAAGAATCGTCTGATGAACCTTCTCCGGATTGCGGATATTTCTTATCTCGAGTCCCATCGAAGAATTGACAATCTGGATGCGGATATTGCCGTAACGAAAAATTGTCTGCCAAATACCTTTACGCCGCCATGAAACGTCCTGGACTTTGTCGTATGACGCCTCGGAAACAATCCGTTCAAAAAACCCGCGCTGGTCGATATCAATAATTCTTTTATTCGTGATGACGAAAGTATTGTAATACCAAACGGCAATCGTCCGAAGGGTATAAATAATTCCAAGCATTATCAGCGCTAAAAAAATCCCAACTCCCCAATAACCCAGTTTAAAAAGCGGGAAAATAAAAAAGAAAGGCAAGGTTAGAAGTAAAAAAGAGGCTAAAATCTCAAGCCACATGGTCAGAACATAATGGCGGACCACGCTCACAATCTCCTCGCCTGCCTTAAAATTTATTTTTTTAATAAGTAGCGCGTTCATAAATCTTATTTTTTATTTCTCAAAATTTCTCTGACTTTTTCCCTGTCGTCCCATGGAATTTTTTTGTTGTCGGCCACGCAAATCGCCTGCTCTGAACCTTTGCCGGTGAGAATAACCAAATCACCTTCATGCGCTAGTCCGATCGCTTTGGCAATTGCTTCGCCGCGATCCAGAATTTTAAATAAATTCACACCATCTTGCTTGCCGACCGCGCCGCCCGCTACCTGGTTTATAATTTCCATCGGGTCTTCGTCGTACGGATCCTCATTGGTAATTATTACGTAATCGGCATTTTCCCCTGCCAGCTTTCCCAAAATCGGCCGCCTCGCCTTATCGCGTCCCCCGCCAGCCGAACCCAAAACATGGATAATCCTGCTTCCAGAAGCCAAAAATTGCCCGCTGCGGACCGTTTCGTAGAGTTTGGCCATGGAGGCCGGCTCAGGCGCGTAATCAACTAAAACTTTGAAATTTTGTCCCTCATCAATAAATTCCATCCGGCCGGGGACTCCGCTGACTTTTTCCAAAGATTTTGAAATAATATCCAAACTCAATCCTTGCGACAAGCCGACCGCCGCCGCAGCTAGAGCATTATAGATATTAAACCGGCCGAGCAAATTGATTTCAAAACTTACGCCGTTAACCGTAAAACGGGAACCGCCGGATTCTGACTCGACGTTTTCCGCCAGAAGAGCGGCCCGCGTTTTTATTCCGTAACCAAATTTTTTATCCGTCGGAAAACCGGAAAAATAATTCGCGTGTTCATCGTCTATATTTACTACGCTTACTTTCGGAACCGTTTTCCCGTCAATAACTTTTTTAGGTTTGGCCGTCAGATGCTGGAAAAATTTTCCCTTGGCTTTTTTATAATTTTCAAATCCTCCATGTGCTTCTATATGTTCTGGCGTCAGATTGGTAAAAACCGCTACGTCGTAGTTCACGCCTAAGTGACGGAATTGTTCTACCCCCTGCGAGGAGGTTTCAATGATGGCGTATTTACATCCTACGTTTACCATCTGTCGCAATATTTTTTGCAGGGCAAACCGCCCGAGCATAGTCATTTTTTTCTTGTTCAGCCATTCTTTGTCCGCAATTTTAAAACCAACCGTGGAAGTTGAACCAACTTTAAAGCCCGCACCTTCAAACATTTTGGCGATCAAATGCACGGTCGTTGATTTCCCGTTTGTCCCGGTCACCCCGATTACTACGAGTTTATTCGACGGAAAACCATAAAAAACATTAGCCACCATTGCTAAAATTTTATGGTACCAGCGCAGCGCCACCGGCGGAATAATTTTTTTAATTATTTCTTTCGGATTCATTTTATTTTTTCCACTTCCTTCAAAAATTGATCCCCCCTGTCAAATTCATTCTTAAACATTCCGAAACTCGCGGCGGCGGGAGAAAGAAGGACAACATCACCTCTTCGCGCTAATTGCCGCGCCGCTTTTACTGCCTCCTTCATGCTGTCAACGATGTTAATTTGTAACTTGTATCCTGAAGCTTGTAACTCTTTTTGAAGTTTTGGCGTTGCGGTTCCATTCAATAGCACGAGCGCCTTGGCATGTTTTTTAATCACTGGCGCCATATCTTTGAAATCTAAATTTTTGTCCGCTCCGCCGCAGATTAAAATAATTTTATTGCCGCCAATGGCCCGCAGGGCGGCAATCGTCGCCTCGGGCATCGTTGCAGTCGTATCATTATAATATTTCACTCCCCTGATATTTTTAATAAATTCCAGCCGACCGGGCACGCCGCGAAAACTTTCTACCACTTTTTTAATTTTTGAAATGGACAAATCAAGCAGCTTGCCGACTGCCACGGCTGCGACAATATTTTCTAAATTATGCTCGCCTAAAATTTTCGGACTCCACATGCCCGAAACGTCATTTACGGAAAACCAAATTACTTTACCCTTCGCCTTTTTAGAAAAATTTTTACACCAGGAACAATTTTTATTTAATATCAAAAAATCATTTTTCTTCTGATTGGCAAAGATCTCCTCTTTGTCATGGACATATTTTGCCATGCTGTTTTTATAATAATTCTGGTGATCCGGATAAATATTGGTCACGACGGAAATATGCGGACTGATTTTCAAGTCGCGCCAACCCTGCAGCTGCCAGCTTGAAAGCTCAAGAACAACGATGTCGTCTTTTTTTACCTTGTCTAGAAGTGGCAAAGTCGCGGTGCCTTTTATATTGCCGGCTAAAAAAACCTTTTTTCCGGTCGCCTTGGCAATTTCGGCAATCAGAGTTGAAGTCGTAGTTTTGCCGCGGGTTCCGGTAATGCCGATAATTTTGCACGGCGCTTCACGCGCAAATAAAGCGTCGTCCATAAAAACCGGCACACCGTTTTTTTTCGCCTCGGCAATATATATTGAATCAAGTGGAACACCGGCTGCCTTGAAAACCATGTCGGCCTTTCTGAAATCATCCAGGCGGTGTTTCCCTAAAATAAATTTTACCGGATATGTTCCTTTTTTATTTTTTAAAAACTTTTTAACCTCGGCGACGGAAGATTTTAAAACTAATTTAGATTTCAAATCCGTGACCGTTAGTTTTGCTCCCTTGCTTGCCAAATACTTCACAATACCAATCCCCCGGCCCAGAAGACCAAGTCCCATGACGGTTATTTTTTTATCACGAAAATTCATAAATTATCCCAAAATATAGGCTCCGCCAGCCGTCAGAGTAGCCACGATAATTCCCGCTATTATAACGCCTGTTGTGATTAAAATCAAGGCACGGCGCGGCGGAATTCCGAAAAGAAACGCGGCTACGGCTCCAGACCAGGCGCCGGTAAGAGGCAAGGGAATGGCCACAAAAATAACGAGAGCCAGGTTAATACCATATTTTAGAGCCCCTCCTTCAAATTTACGGCGCACCCGGGAAAACCACCAGTCAAAAAAACGCTTTGCCGGATGCCAATGTTTGATCAAAAAATCAGCCACCGGTTTCAGAAGATAGACAATAAAAAAAATCGGCAGCATGTTGCCGAGCACCGACCAAAACATTGCCGCCCAGAAAGACATTTTATAGACTAAAATCGCTACGGGCAATGCTACGCGCAGCTCGGCAATGGGAATCATGGCAACGAGCGCTGTCGCGGCTTCCGGCGGTAAATTTTTAAATATTTCCGCGTAATTTATATCCAGCATATTGATTTAACTATTTACTAGCTAGAAAACTATTAGCCTTCTCGAGAACTTTTTTACCGCTCGGAAAAGTAAGCTGGGCAAGCGCCGCATCATAGAGCAGCCATTTAAAATCCACGTGCTCATCGGAAATTTTTATCTCATCAGTTTTGGTTTCCGCCAAATAAAAAATCGCTTCTTTGTAAACAATCTTTCCTTCTTTTTTATAAAACCAAAATATTTTCTCGCGAAAACCGGGAAAAAATATCAGATCATCTACGCCGGTCTCCTCCCTCGCTTCGCGCACTACTGTTTCTTTTTCCGCTTCGCCAATCTCAATTCCGCCGCGCGGAAAATCCCAGTGCCCCGCCTCATAACGCAAAAGGAGATATTCAATCTCCTTATTTTTTTTAAAAATTACTGCCCCGGCAGAAACTTCTTTTGGCATGTCAAAAAAATAAATTATTTTTCTCTCATCTTCACGTCGTAAAGTATTTCCTCTACTCTTCTCAAGTTATGTTTTGCCTGATCGTATTTTGTCCGGAGGTAACTTGTCAAATTGAATTTAAGGAGCTCACCAATAACCTCTCTTATTCCCGAAGCCAGCTCCTCAACTTTTTTAAACTTTTTATCCGTCGCCGCCAAAACGGCTTTTCGGAGGAGTTCTCCGGTAAAATCGCACAAACCGGCCAAGTAACTGTCGGCGTCAATTTGGGCTCCTTTTATGAAATCTATTTTTTTACCTTCCAAGAATCCGCCGAAAAATTTTGCCTCAACATATTCCTCAAGAGCCGCCCGATAAGATCCCTCGTAGCGGAGTTCCTCCTCTTTTTTAAATTTTTTTTCCAGCTCGGCGAAGATTGCTTCAACTTCGGAGAGCAAAGTATTTCCGCCGTTCATGTCGTCGCGGTGGAATGCAAAAATAGCCTGTTTGGCTTTCATCAAGGCGTCATTTGAAAGGCCTATAAGTTTTCGTCTCTCCTGATCGTAGAAATCGTACTCCTTTTTTAACTGATCAAATAATTTTTGATTAAGCATAATAAATATTATTTTCTAAACAAACTTGTCGCACTTTACCGCGAGAAGAAGAATAATGGAGTTTCTCGTAACGAGTCCGACGACCTTGCCTTTTTCAATTACCGGCAAACGCCCAAAATCGTTATTGGTAAGTTTCAAAAAGGCATTATAGGCAGTATCGGTCGGCCGGAGTGTTTCCAATTTTTCCGCCCCGGTCATAATAGCCTCTACTCTCGTCGTCCCCCATTTGACTCTCGGTACGCTTCGTAAATCGTGCAACGTAACCAGTCCAATAAGCTTGTCTCCCTCCTCTACCGGGAAACCTCCTTGCTTATAATCAAGAAATGCCTTAGCCAAATCCCTAAGCAACATTTTCGGCTGAACTTTTTCAAACTCCCTGTCCATAATTCCGTCTATCCTGACGTGATCCAAAACCGACTCCATCATTTGTTGCTTTAAGCTTGACCCGGCGGCTTGTATTAAAAACCAGCTAATTACTATCATCCACAAACCTCCGACAAAATTATTTTCCAGAAGAAGTTTTATCCCCCAAAGGGTAAGCAGGAAAGCGATAACCCGGCTGACAACAACGGCCCGGCGGGTAGCCCGGTCTATATCGTCCGAGGCCGCCCAAAGCGCCGAACGAAAAACTCTACCTCCATCAAGAGGGAAGGCAGGAATTAAATTAAAGGCTCCCAAAATCCCATTTATTAGAAATAGATAATGGGCAATAGCCGCTCCCGTTAAACCAATATTTACCCCGGCCAACACCCAAAAAACACCTGCCAGAAAAAAACTGGCCAGAGGTCCAGCGATCGCCATACTGAATTCATCGGAGGGTTTTTTCGGCTCGGTTATCATTTCGGCAACTCCTCCGAAAACAAACAAAGTAATGCTCTTAACGACGATATTGCGTCTCTTACCGATCAAAGAATGGGAAAGCTCATGGAAAAGAACTGAAGCAAAAAGAAAAAATGCGGCTACGGCAGCGGCGAGCCAATAAATTGTATCTGTCCAGCCAGGGTAATTAGCCGGAAAATAAAATTGCGCCAGTGACCAGATAACAAGAAAAAAAATCAAAAACCACGAATAATGGATTTTAATTTCTATTTCCTTAATTTTTCCTAAACAGAAAGCATTGTGCATAAAAAAATATGTCTATTTAGATATTACCAACTCCGATAAACCTTTTCTGTTTCCGCAACAATTCTACCCCAGTCAAAATTTTCTTCAATAAACTTTTTTCCTCTACCTCCGCGCCCTTCCACGATTTCCGGAGAATTCAGAAGATAAATAATTTTTTCGTACAGATCATCGATATTTTTTGTTTCAAAAGAAAAGCCTGAATGGTCTATTGTTTCCAAATTTTCCGGGATATTGCTTATCAGGACGCACGTCCCGTAAGACATGGCCTCGAGAATCGTTATGGAAAGACCCTCCGCTTCGGAGGGATGAATATAAAGATAGGCGTTTGCGAAAAGCTGTTTTAACGGTTCGCCGGTCTGAAAACCGGTAAAAATTATATTCTCACTCTGCTCGGCCAGTTTGTTCAGGTAAGCGGAATAATCGTCGGTAAAACTCGGAGCGCCGACAATCACCAGTTTTTTTATCTTTCCTCCTGGCCAATTTTCCGCCGCAGTACCTAATTTTTTTTCCAAATTCTTGTAGGCCTGAATCAAGTAATGAATACCCTTATGCCTGATGAGGCGGGCTACCGTCAAAATATATTCTTTTTTTTCTAAGCCGAATTCTTTGATTTTCTCAGTCCCGATGCTCTTCTCTACGGAAACCCCGTTGGGAATATAAAAAATACTTTTTCCAAACTTTTCCCGGCAATATTTTTGAATCGACTGGGAAACGGCAATAGTCAGATCGGGAAAATGACAAGCGGTCCATTCTCCCCACCCCAGATAAATTCTCGCAAACCATCCCCATTTCTTATGAAAACGGTCAATGCTGTGAAAGGTAACCACGATTTTAGCTCGCGGTTTTAGTATCCGGGGAATCCAGGCCAAAGTCGATGGCCCGACTCCGTGATAATGGATAATATCAACTTTTTTGAAAAGAACATGCAGGGTGGCCAAAAAAGTGTGGGTAATAGTATCAAAATTTTTAGTCGGAACGGATGGCAGGGAAACCAAATTTACCCCCTTATATTTTTTTTGTCCGTTGATTATAAAGCGTGGCCGGACGTAAACGTAGACTTCGTGTCCGCGGGAAGCCAAACGAGCTGCCAATTCTTCCACATGCCTCTCAACTCCCCCGTCCCGGATGAAGGGAATCCCCTTCTGGCCTATCATGGCAATTCTCATAAATCCTCTTGCCAAAAATAAATCTTCTTGGTATTATTATATCAGATTTTGGAAAAGATTACTATTTAAAGGCAATTTATCAAGCTTTTTTTGTTTTAGCCTTTCCGACCCGGTAGCTCAGCTGGTAGAGCATCTGCCTTTTAAGCAGAGGGTCCTGGGTTCGAGCCCCAGCCGGGTCATTTTGTTTATTTGCCGTGAAAATAGCGATTCACGCCTTGGGTTGCAAATGAAGCCAAGCTGAGATTTATGAATTAGAAAAACCTTCAAAACGAAGGCTTTTTTTGTTGTTGGGCCAGAGAACACGACGGGCGTATTTATCATTAATGCCCACTGCTTGACAAAATCACCGATTTATTATAAAATCTTAGATCGTCATAACGGCACAAGCAACATCTTAAAGAAGGAGGAGACGATGTTTGAAGGAATGACGCGCGAAGAGATAATCGCGCAGTTCCAGCGGACGATCGAAGCGGACGTCGCCCGAAAAGAAAATCTCGAAAAAAGAATCAAGGAACTCGAGGCCGAAAACCGGCAACTACGCCGGCTGATCGGCGTCGACCATCTGACCGGCATTCCGGTTCGTTACCGCGTCATGAAATTTCTGGAAAACGAAATCGCCCGCTGCCGGCGCTACGACGGATCGACCTTCAGCGTGCTTTTTCTCGACATCGACCACTTCCGGAAAATCAACGAGAATCTCGGCCACCTGGGAGGAGACGCGGTCTTGCGCGAACTTGCCCAGCGGCTCCAGGCCGCCCTGCGGCGCTACGATGCCATCGGCCGGTACGGCGGCGAGGAATTCTTGATTGTCCTGCCAAACACGCCTGGCGACAAGGCAATTCTTGCAGCCGAACGTCTCCGTGAGAAGATCGTCGCCGCAAAGCCATTCGTCTACGGCGATAAAACCGTGACGGTTACCGTGAGCATCGGCATTTCCCAATTCCGCCGCGAAGACACGGCCCCCGACCTGATCGAGGCCGCCGACATGGCTATGTTCCGGACTAAGGACCGGGGACGGAACTGCGTCGAGCCGGACAGTCGGCCGTAGAAATTAACCTCGCAAGGACAGAAAAACCCATCCAGGGAGGAAGGGTTTCTAAAATTCTGTCCTTGTTTTTTTATTATTTTATCTTTTTATAATCTTAAAAATTTCCTCAACTATAGTCCCCGCCGCCCCGATTTTCATTACGCCTTTCATGTTTCTGCTTAAATTTTCCAATTCCACCTTGTTGTTTAACAATTCCCTGGCGGAAGAAGAGAAATTTTCCGGCGTCATGTCTGCTTGCTCGATGATCCGTACCGCATTATTTTTTTTAAAATACCAGGCATTATCCTCCTGATGGCTTTTCGGCATGGGTACGAGTACCGTCGGCTTACCGAGAGCCGCAAGCTCGGTAAGCGTCCCAAGCCCAGCTCTTGAAATTACCAGATCGGCAACCGCGTAAGCGTCCTTGAGCTGTCCGGCTAAAAAATCGAAAACGTGATAACGCCCTGCACCGTTCCCGGACAAATTATTTCCAAACCGTCCACCCGTTACGTGGATAACCTGACAAAATTTTACGAGCTCCGGTGCGGCTTTCAAAACAACCTCGTTCAATTTAAGCGCGCCCGTTCCCCCGCCTAAAACCAATATCGTCGGAATATTTTCTTCCAGACCGAAAAATTTTAAAGCCGCTTCCTTATCCCCCGAAAAAATTTCCCGCCGTACGGGATTCCCTGTCCATATCGCTTTAGGAAAATATTTTTTTCCTTCCGGAAAAGCGACTGTTACGAGCTTGGCGAAAGGAGCGGTAAGCTTATTGGCCAAACCGGGCCTGATATCCTGCTGATGAACAAGGCTCGGAACGCCGAGAACCCAGCCGGCCCAAACAACCGGCACTCCGACGAAACCGCCGGCTGATAAAATAATTTTTGGTTTGAATCTTAAAATTATCCAGAGGGCTTTTAAAAAACCTCCGGTAATCAGAAACGGAATTAATAAATTAAATCCGGAAAAATAGCGTCTTAATTTCCCAGCCGGAATTTTTTCAAAAACTAAACCGTTGGCGCGGATAAGTTCCGCCTCCGGACCGTTATTGGTCCCCAACCATAAAAAATCTGCTCCGGGCATTTTAGTTCTGATTTCTTCGGCTAAAGACAGAAGCGGAGTTACCGAACCCATTGTTCCGCCTCCGGTTAAAATAATTTTGTAGTCCATACTTTAGTCTTTAGTATGTTTGGAAATATTCGCCATAATACCTGATGCCGCAAGACACATTGTCAGAGCCGTACCGCCGTAGCTTATCAAGGGCAACGGAATACCTGTCAACGGTAAAATCCCCACCATAGCCCCGATGTTTATTAAAGCTTGAAAAACAATCCAGCTCGTAATCCCGGTTGCCAGAAGGCGGCCGAAACCGTCCGGAGCTCCTTGGGCAATTTTAAAACCTCTTATGGCCAAAAAAATAAAAGCGACAACCAGTCCTACGACAAGAATAAATCCGAGCTCTTCGGCGATAATCGCAAAAATGGAATCCCCCGCTACTTCCGGAAGATATTGAAATTTTTGCCGCGAAAGACCCAGTCCCAAACCGAAAAAACCTCCGGAACCTATGGCTAAAAGAGCCTGATTGATATGGTACCCGATACCTTGAGGATCAAGCTCCGGGTGTAAAAAGGTCATCAGACGGGCGGCCCGATAAGGCGCGATCTTTATTAAAAGAAAAAACAGCAAGGCCCCCGCTCCGGAAATCCAACTTAAGTGCAAAAGCGGAGCGCCGGCGGAGAAATAAACAACAAGAGAAATTACGGCGATAACCGAGAGTGTCCCGATGTCCGGCTGCAAAACCATCAAAATAACAATGATTCCGAAAGCGGCTATGAATGGGATAAAACTGGATGCGGTATCGCGCATATCTCTTCCTCCGCGTTTCGGACCAAGCCAGGCTGCCAGATAAATTAAAAATGTCAGTTTGACAATCTCCGCGGGTTGGAGCGACATCCCCCCGATATTAATCCAGCTTTTCGCCCGGCCATAACCGGCTCCCAGGCCTGGGATAAAAACCAACAACAGAAGAACTATGGAAGCAGCCAGAAAAGGAAGGGCATATTTTTTTAACTTGCGGTAGTCGGTCCCGGCAATAACAAAAAATGCGGCCAGACCGGGTAATAATCCAAAAATAATTTGATGTTTTACGTACCAGTAATTATCCCCGAATTTTTCGTAAGCGACGGCCGAGCTCGCTGAAGAAAGCATAATCAGCCCGAAAACAATAATCGCTCCGACCAGGCCAATAAAAACATAATCAGGCTTATGCATAAATTTACCCCAGCCCCCTGTCAACCAAAGAAATAATTAAACCAATAACCGCCGTTACGCCGGCAATGACCCAAAAACGCATAACAATTTTCGGTTCGGTCCAGCCGATAGCTTCAAGATGATGGTGTATCGGGGTAGAAAGAAAAATTTTCTTCCCGCGTATTTTTTTTGAAATTATTTGTACTATAACGGAAACAGACTCGACCACGAAAACAAAACCGATAATCGGGAGAAGAAAAACCGAATTGGTAAGCATAGCGACAACGCCGAGCGTGACGCCAAGTGACATCGCTCCGGTATCACCCATAAAAAACCTGGCTGGATTTATATTAAACCAAAGGAAAGCCAAAAGTGATCCGACAATTACCCCGCAGAAAGCGGCCAGATCAATCTTTCCCTGAGAGAAAGCGATTGCTCCGAAAGCGGCGAACGAAGCAAGGAGAAGTCCGCCAGCCAAACCGTCCAAGCCGTCACTCTCATTTACCGAGAAAGAAGTCGCCACAATAATAAAAATAAATAGAGGAATGGTCCACCAATCAATAACAAAATTTCCCAAAAAGGGAATATGGATCGTATCCCAATCAAGTTTAAAATAAAACCACCAGGCTCCTATAAGTGCGATTAAGGTATAAATTATTAATCTATGACGCATCCGGAGTCCGCCGCCGTTAGGCCCGATTCTCCTCACGTTTAAATAATCGTCAAGCAGACCGACTAACGCCGAAGCGACGAGAACCCCGAGCGGCAACAATGTCTGGGATCTTGTCAAAAAATCCAGATTTTTGAAAATTTCTATATTCGTCCACTGTCCGAGATAGAAAAAGAATACGGCCAGGAAAAATACCGTAACCCATATCAACAACCCGCCCATTGTCGGAGTACCCGCCTTGGCTTTATGAAGCGACGACATTATCGGAGCCGATTTTTCGTCCCTGATTTGTTTTCCCAGCTTGTGTTTGAACAAAAAATAAGTCAAAAACGGAGTCCAGCTCATTGCTAAAATAAAAGCTAATGTTGTCAAAACAAAAATTTTAATAACGCTGAAGCTATCCATAAAATTAATTACTGATTAATCATTACAACCATGAAAGAAGCGCCCAAAAGGATGATCTGGATAAAAAGACCCGTACCGGCCAAAAAATATCCGATAACTCTGTCGCGTAAATAAACTATATCCGATACCAGAAAATTTATTAGTATAAAAAATGCTCCCGCGAGAGGCACGACAAAAACCTTCTTCCATTCCCCCACTAAGTCAACGCCAAAATAAATATTATAATGAAGAGGAATTATATCGCCGGAACTACCGAGCCTTGAAAATTTCATATAAAGAAAAGCCCAAATACCAAAATTAATAACTAAAGATATACCAAAAATTATCTGAAAAAATATATCCTTAAAAATTAGGACAGTGAAACCTCTAAATATATTTTTTATTCCCGCCCGCAGATCCATAAATTTCTATTTAATCGGCGACATTTTCCTCAAGCGCTCGATAATTCCCGGAAGAACTGAAAGAAGTGCCTGAATATCCTTTTCGGTATTATCCCTGCCTAAAGTTATGCGCAAACTTCCGTGGGAAATTTCGGGGGAAACACCCATGGCTGTCAAGACGTGCGAAGGTTCAAGAGAGCCTGACGAACAAGCCGAACCGGTGGAAACGGCAATCCCTTCCATATCGAGCATCAGGAGGATACTTTCTCCTTCAACATTTTTAAAACAAAAATTTGCGTTCCCAGCCACCCTCTCTTTCAAATCTCCGTTCACAACCGCGTCTTTTATTTTTTTGATAACGCCCTTAATTAATTTATCACGTAATTTTCTAATTTTTAAATTTTGATTCTTTATTCCGGATTTCTGACTCAACAGCTCGACGGCTTTGCCCAAACCGACAATACCCGCGACATTTTCCGTACCCGATCTTAGACCCTGTTCTTGATGCCCGCCAAAAACTAAGGGGTATAGGGGTGTGCCACCCCGGACAAAGAGGGTGCCTGTTCCCTTTGGCCCGTAAATTTTATGGGCTGAAATAGAAAGAAGGTCAACGCCAAGAAAATCCACCCGGCAATCACAAAAATTGGCGGCTTGCACGGCATCGGTATGAAAATAAATTTTGTCTTCTTTCTTACTTCTCTCGCTATTGATTTTTTTTATCAAACCGCCTATTTCTGGAATGGGCTGAATTGTTCCTACTTCATTATTCACGTACATTACAGAAACAAGAATCGTTTCTGGACGAATAGCCTTCTTCACTTCCTCGACTTCCACCAAACCAAATTTTGTCACTGGCAGATAAGTCACTTCTACTCCTTCCTTTTTTAATTCACGGCAAACTTCAAGAACGGCCGGATGCTCAATGGCCGAGGCGATCACGTGCAATTTTCTTTGCGGGTTTTCCCCTCTCGCCCGCCTGACCAAACCTAAAATCGCCAAATTATTGCTTTCCGTCGCGCCCGAGGTAAAAATTATTTCCCGCGGATCACAAACCAAAAATTTAGCTACCAGTTCGCGTGCTTCCTCAACCCCGGCCCGCGCCTTCTGGCCGAAAGAATGAAGCGACGAGGCATTGCCAAAATCAGCCGTGAGATACGGCTTCATTGCGCCGAACACCTCTTTGTCCAAAGGAGTGGTAGCTGAATGATCCAAGTAAATACGTTTCATAAATGCCAATTACTATTCGATTAATTCTATACCGCGACAACCTCTTTAATTTCTTTCATTTTTGATTTCAACACTCTTGCAATCCCCTGCTCCAGAGTCATCGCAGCCATAGGACAATGGTGGCAAGCGCCAACGAGTCTTACTTTTACTATTCCTTTTTTCTCATCAACCTCAACCAATTCAACGTCGCCGCCGTCCGCCTTGAGAGCCGGTCTTATTTCGTCCAAAATTTTTTTTATTTTTTCTTTCATAATATTATTTTTTTATTTTTTTAATGGCATCACGAAGAGCCTCTATCGCTAAAACCGAACAATGAAGTTTTACCGGCGGAAGGCCGTCCAACGAATCGGCAATATTTTTTTTATCAATCTTGGCCGCCTCTTCGAGCGATTTTCCCTTAACCAAATCCGTTATCATCGACGATGTCGCAATAGCCGCGGCGCAACCGAGCGTCTCAAATTTTATATCTTTAATATAATCTATTTCCTTGCCTTTATTTTTTTTCTTGTCAATTTTTATATACAGTTTCATCATATCCCCACAAAGCGGATTTCCCGCCTCTCCTACCACCGTCGGATTGGCGATAACGCCCTGGTTATGGGGTTTTTTAAAATGTTCTATAACCTTTTTTGAATATATAATTTGACTCATATAATTAAAAAATAAAAAAATTAACCCTTGCCCTCCTGACTCTTTTCTAATCTCTGATAGTAAGCATCTATCATGTCTTTTACTTCCGGGCCAAAAATTTGGTGGTATCTTTTGAGAGCCGCCCTGATTTCACCGGCTATTTCCGCTTTGCGTTCTTCGCCCGCGTCGGAGCCGTCCATTTCTTTGAATAACCGATCGATTTCCGTCATTATTTCCACCTCTGCCGCGGCTTCTGGGGACAGAGCTTCGCCGCCGTTACGCGTCTTTGCCATATATAAATTACAAACAAAAATTAATCATGCTTTTCCCTATTATATCGTATTCTTACCTAAAATTCAAGGCGGAGCGAGTAAACCATTTGACAATTTTAAAAAGGTCGTCTAAAATAGGAAAATGTCCATAAAATTTAACCTTTAAATTATAGCAATATGGCTCATAAAAAAGCAGGCGGTTCCACTAGTTTGGGCCGCGATTCACAAGCTCAAAGATTAGGCGTAAAAATGACCGACGGGCAACTGGCTCACCCCGGATGTATTCTCGTAAGACAAAGGGGCACGAAAGTCCATCCCGGCAAGAATGTCAGGCGCGGCAGCGACGATACTCTTTATGCCGTGGCCAAAGGCACGGTTAAGTTTACTACCAGAAAGCTGCCGAAATTCGACGGAAATCTCAGGATGACAAAAATTGTCAATGTAGTCCCCAAAGAAGCTTAAGAAATATTAAAACCGCCCCGTAATTAGCGGGGCGGTTTTTTATAATCTATTTTTTTAGACAGGCGGCGATAAAAGCCTTAAAAAGCGGGTGCGGGGAAAGCGGTCTTGACTTGAATTCCGGATGAAATTGCACGCCTACAAAAAATGGATGATCCTTGACTTCAATTATCTCAACTAAACTGTTATTCGGCGAAGTGCCTGCAATCACGAGCCCTGCCTTTTCAAACTGCTCACGGTAGGCGTTGTTAAATTCGTATCTGTGACGATGCCGCTCGGAGATATTTTTTTGGCCGTAAGCCTTATAACTTATTGATTTTTTATTTAAAACACAGGGATACGCGCCAAGCCGCATCGTTCCCCCATATTTTTTATTCTTAATTAGATCGCTCTGTTCCTCCATGATGTGAATAATCGGGTTTGTTGTTTTCGGATTAATTTCTGCCGTATTGGCGTCGGCAAGCCCGCAAATATTTCTTGCGAACTCTACCACGGCCATCTGCATCCCGTAACACAGCCCAAAATATGGAATCTTATTTTCCCGACAATACTGGATAGCTTTTATTTTTCCTTCCACCCCGCGCGATCCAAAACCTCCTGGGACAATTACCCCATCGAGTTGTTTCAATTCTTTCAATTTTGCGGTGTCTTTTTCGTATTCTTCTGAATTCAACCAAGAGAGCACCGGCTTACGATTATTTGCCCAAGCTGCGTGCTTAATCGCTTCAATCACAGAGATGTAGACATCGGACAAAACAAAATTTCCCGTAGTAAAATATTTGCCAACAATCCCAATGTGCACCTCTTCCTTAACCGTTTTAATAGTCTTAACGAGTTTTCTCCATTCCGCCAAGTCTTTTTGCCGCGCTCTCATGTTAAATTTAGAAAGGATTCTCTGGCCCAATTGCTCTTTTTCAAAATTCAACGGCACTTCGTAGATTGAGTCAATGTCCGGAGCGGAAATAACGTCGCGTTTGTCCACGTTGCAAAAAATGGAAATTTTTCTTTTTCTTGGTTCGTCAATCGGCTGCTCGGCCCGGCATAAAATAAAATCCGGCTGAATCCCGGCGGCGTTTAAAAGTTGCGTCGCCTGCTGGGTCGGCTTGGTCTTCATTTCTCCGATTTTTGAAGGAATCGGCAAATAACTCACCAAAACAAAAAGGACATCTTCGGGACGCCGCTGATGCAGCATTCTGGCTGCTTCTAAAAATAAAACGTTTTGATATTCGCCGACCGTGCCGCCGACCTCCACAATAACAAAATCGGCTTTTGCCTTTTTCCCGGCGCGACGAATTCTCCTTATCACCTCTTCTGGAACATGCGGCACAACCTCAACGCATTTTCCGCCATATTCAAGATTTCTTTCTTTGGCAATTACGGTCTGATAAACCCGACCAGTTGTCATGTAATTGTCGGAATAAATATTTTCATCCAAAAATCTCTCGTAGTTTCCTCCGTCCTGATCCATCTCGTCGCCGTCTTCGGTTACAAAAACTTCACCATGTTCAATCGGATTCATTGTTCCGGCATCGACATTAATATAAGGGTCAATTTTTACGGCCGTGACCCTAAAACCCTTTCCTTGCAAAATTTTTCCAATCGAGGCACAGGCAGTCCCCTTACCAACCCCGGACATTACGCCGCCCGCCACAAAAATAAACTTGGTCATAAATTAATAAAAATTCTATAATATTCACTTACTTTTCTTCGACTACTCTCACTAAAATCTTCGCCCGGAGCCCTTCGCCTAATTTTACCACAATTTCGTGTCCGCCGATATCCTTAATTGGTTTATCCAATTTAAGCTGTCTGACTTCCACTTCAAACCCTTTTCTTTTTAACTCAATAACAATTTCTTCTGCTCCAACCGACCCGTAAAGCTTTCCACCCTCGCCAATCTTGGCAGGAATTTTTATTTCTACGCCTGAAAGTTCTTTAGCCAATTTTTTCTTTTTTTTCTCTTCGTGGACCACCTTTTCCGCCGCCGCTTTAGCCTTTGTTTCTGTCTCAATTATAGCCCCCTGCGTGGCCAGCCGCGCCAAACCTCTTGCAATTAAAAAATTTCGACCATATCCCTCGGCCACTTCTTTAACATCCCCCACCCTCCCTACTTTATCCACATTCTTTAGAAGAATAACCCTCATATCAGTTTATTATATCAAAACTAAAAAATAAACAAAAAAAATCTCAAAGTAACCTTAATCATTCCTTAATCTGAAAAATATATAATACTAAGTGGAAATATCAAATACAAATATATGATGGATCAAGATTTGTGCTATTGCGGAGCAAGAGCAATCCGTGGCGAGGGGTTGCTTAGGAATACGATGTCTTGCCAAAGCTGCGGAAGTGAATGGGAGATTACCCATTGCTGGAGTTGCGGGGAACCGATTGACGGAAGATTTTCCAGTACCTGCCGTTCCTGCAGCTGGTATCTTTGCGCCAAGTGCGGATCTCATGAACCAGACTGCACTCACACCATCAGCGTGAAATTTAAAAATGACGCGAGCCGCCAAATAATGTTTATTTCCTGACCATTCCGATACTTAAAAAGAGGCACCAAGCCTCTTTTTATTTCTATTCATTGATAATTTCTACGGCTTTCTCTAATTGGGGATCGCGGTTGGCATTATAATCTTCCTCGGTCAAATCAATATCTATGTCAGGCATAATACCTTCCTTGTCTATCAATCTTCCTTTTGGCGTAAGCCATTCGGCAATCGTAATTTTCACCGCCGATCCGTCCGGCAAAGCTTCCAGGTTTTGGACGGATCCCTTTCCAAAAGTTTTTTTGCCGATGAGTTTAGCTTTTCCGTAATCCTGAAGCGCCCCCGCGACGATCTCCGAAGCCGAAGCCGATCCCTGATTGACTAAAACAACCGTTTTTATATTTTGTAAACGAGCGAGCCCTTCCGAGCGCTCTTCATTTTTCTGACCATCATCAATTTTTTCTATAACCACCACATCTTTTTCTATCCATTCTCCGGCGACGTCAACCGCCGTATCCAAAAATCCTCCTGGATTATTTCTCAAATCAAGAATAAGTCCTTTTGGACTGTTTGGCAAAAGTTCGGTAACCGCCTGGTTAAATTTTCTAGCGGTATCTTCGTTAAAATGGTTAATCTCAATATAAGCAATGTCTTTTTTCATTTCCCATTTGACACTTGCTATCTCAATCCTGTCTCTTTTTATTTTTAAATCCTTGGGTTTTTCCCACCCCTCCCTCCATACCCCGAGAACTACTTCCGTTCCTTTTTGACCGCGAATCAGACTTACCGCGTAATCAAGAGCCATATCGGCGGTATCTTTTCCGTCAATAGTAAAAATTTTGTCACCGGCTTTAAGCCCCGCACTTTCGGCCGGAGTCCCGGAAAGCGGAGCAATAACAGTCAACTGTTTATTTTTGATGCCAAGCTCGGCGCCGATTCCGTCGAAGGCTCCCTCCAATTCTTCCTGAAATTTTTTTGCCGTGTCCGGATCAAAAAAAACCGAATAAGGATCATCCAGCGCCGAAACAATCCCGGCAAGCGCTCCATAAAAAAGTTTTGTATCGGCTACTGGCTGGTGGACATAATTTTTTTTCACCAAATTCCAGACTTTCCAAAAAAGGTCGAAATCTACGTCTTTTGATAAATGATCCGGTAGCTCCTGAGTGTTGCCGACCGTTCCGCCGACAAATTTTTTTTCTGTCTCTACGCGCCCCTGCCAGCCTCCAAGAGCCAATCCTCCAAGAAAACCTGCCAGCATCAAAATAACAATCGCGTAACCGACCGTATACTTAAAAAGAAAACCTTGTCTGTCGGGAAATTTAAATATCATAAAATATTGGCAAATTTTTTATTTATAAAATTCAAACTCTTTTAATGTCGGCTCCAAGCGCGGCGAGGCGTTTCTCAATCGCTTCGTAACCTCTGTCTACAATCTCCGCTTCGTTGATTACCGTTTCACCTGAAGCGATAATTCCGGCAATGACAAGTGTAGCTCCGGCCCGTAAATCGAAACTTTTAATCTCCTGACCGTACAACGGAGTCGGACCGTTGATAACAACCCTGTGCGGATCAGCAACAATGGCGTTAGCGCCCATTTTTATTAATTCTCCGATATAACCCATTCTCCCCTCAAACATCGGGTCGGCGATCAGGGTAGTTCCGTTGCATTGGGTTGCCAAAACTCCGAAAGGCGCCTGCAAATCCGTCGGAAAGCCGGGATACGGCAATGTCTGTAGTTTAAAAGCGCAGAGGTTGGCCGACGGTTTAATTTTCAAAAAATTATTGCCGACTTCCAGGTTAACCCTCGCTTCTTTCAACTTTAATAAAATAATATCAAGATATTCCGGCATGACGTTTTCTATCGTTACCTCGCCGCGGGAAACCGCAGCGGCTACGGCGAGCGTTCCTATTTCTATCTGGTCGGGAATAAGAGTGTGGCGGGCGCCGTGAAGTTTTTTTACGCCGTTGATGGAAAGATTATGGGTGCCCGCACCTCTTATTTCCGCGCCCATATTATTCAAAAATTTTATCAAATCCTGGACGTGCGGTTCTGCCGCGGCCAAACGAACCTCGGTAACCCCTTCGGCTAAGCTTGCCGCCATCAGCAAATTTTCGGTTGCCGTTACGGAAAATTCTGGTAAAATAACAATTGAACCGACAAGCTTGTCTGCCTCCAGGTGATAATGGCCGTTTTCCCGAGTTACCTTGGCGCCAAGCTTGCCGAGGGCATAAAAATGAGTATCGGGCGGCCTATTGCCGATGATACATCCTCCCGGTTCGGGAATGGAAACCTTCTTGAAACGGGCGAGCAACGACCCTAAAAATAAAATTGAAGAACGCATGCTCTTCACCGTTTTTTCATCAAGGGATTTTATGTCAACGTCCTTGGCGCAAATCGTTACTTCGTGTTCATTCGTCCATTCGGCTCTTGCCCCAAGACTTTTTAAAATATCGAGCATTCTTTCCACGTCGGAAATTTTTGGGACATTATCTATAACGCACTCCTCGTCAGTTAAAAGAGTAGCCGCGATAATCGGCGTAGCCGCATTTTTCATTCCCCCCGCTCTTATTTTACCTCTTAGCGGCTTGCCGCCCCTGATAACAAATTTAGACATAGGCTAAAAAATATCTTTTCTATTTATCTTAGCTTAACTTTTTTTGACAAAAAAGGCAAGGAGGCGCTTAATTATAAATTAAGGCTAAATAAAGTACAATATGAAAATCCGCTCACGGCGTATTACCTATCTAATCTTCATAATTATTTTTCTGATCATAACCCCCGTTGTTATCCTTTACGCGGCCGGCTACCGTTATAATTTCCAAAAACATAAATTACAAAAAACGGGCATCCTTATATTGAAATCAAAACCGGAGGGGGCTAATATTTTTCTGAATGGAGAGCTGCAAAAAATTTCTACCCCAGCCCGCCTCACTAATCTCATGCCCGAAGATTACTCCGTCAAGGTTGAAAAAGAAAATTTCTATTTCTGGCAAAAAACTCTGCCAGTCAGAAGCCGTCTCACGACTTTCGCCGAAAATATAACTCTTTTCAAAAAAAATCTGCCGATTGAACTATCATCGGGAGATATCCCGCTTTTCTCTCTTTCGCCGGACAAAGAAAAAATTGCCTATCTTTTAGCCGACGAGACGGAAAAGCAAGTATGGCTATTGAACAATAAAACCGGGGAAAAAATTATGCTATACGGAACAACTGCGAAAGAAGGAGCTATCATTAAAAAAATAGAATGGAGCCGGAGCAGCCAAAAAATTCTCATAACCGTTTCCGAAGACAGCCATCCCGAAAAATATATTATTTTTGATTATCAAGCCGAAACGGCTTCAACCTATAAAAATCTTGACGAGTTTTATTTTGATTTTTCCGGCGTCAAAAAAAAATCATTGAAAATTTCCGCCAATGGTGACCTGACCCTGCTGAAAAATTCTTCCAATCTGCTCGCGGCCCTTGATAAAAAAAATCGTGATTTAAAAATATGGAATACTGACAACGACCGGCTCGTTTTTGAAACCGAATCCGACGGCGCCGCCTGGTCAAAGGACGGAAACAAAATCCTCTATGCAAAAAATTTTGAAATATGGTTCTACGATTTTTCCGCAGATCAGGAGACTCTTGTTACGCGTTACAGCAAAGAAATAAAAAAAATTGACTGGATTAACGATAACTATATTATCGTCCTCTTCGACAACAATCTTAGGTCTATAGAGCTTGACGAACGCGACCAAAGAAACGTAACTGACCTTTTAAGCCTTGGCGATCTGCGCGATTTTGGCGTTGACCCCGAAAAACAAAAAATTTATTTTACCGGATCGGTGGGAAACAAAAAAGGAGTCTTTGAACTCCCATACTGATAAAATAATAAAAAATACCCGCTAAAGCTCGACCACTGAATTATCACCGATAATAAGCTTATGACCGAGAGGCAGGCTGTCACAAGAAGAGCCCAAGACGGTGTTATGACCGATTAAGCTGTCGACTATTCTCTTACCGCATTTAATCTCCGCGTTATCAAAAATAATCGAATGCTCAATTTCCGTGTTGGTAATTTTGGTATTATTGCCTATTGAAGTATATGGACCGATATAACTGTCGATAACCATGCAGTTTTTGCCTATTACGGCCGGCCCGCGGATCAAAGATTTCCCTCCGATATAAGTTCCTTTTTCAATTTTAACCTTTCCTTGGATAATCACCCCCGGGGCCACGTTGGCCTCGTTTTTTGTATCCGCTAAATCGTGCAAAATTAATTGATTCCCCTCGAGTAAATCCTCCGGCTTGCCGGTATCTTTCCACCATCCCGTGATTTCTTCGTAACCGACACTGAATCCTTTTTCTATCAAATAAGTATTGGCATCGGAAATCTCGTATTCTCCGCGCGGTGAGGGGGGAATTTTTTCTACCGCCTCAAAAATATTAGAATCGTAAACATAAATTCCCGTCTGGGCGAAATTGCTCTGCGGATGGGATGGCTTTTCTTCTACGCGCAAAACTTTTCCTTCGGAAATAACCGGGACGCCGAACCTTTCCGGGTCTGGCACGCGGGCAAAAGCCAAAAGAACATTCAGTTTCTCGTTAATAAATTTATCTACAAATCTTTTTATACTGCCCAAAATAATATTATCACCCAAATAAAAAATGAATGGCTCGTTTCCGAGAAACCCTTTGGCGTTCTTTATAATATGGGCCAGCCCTTTCGGGCCGCCTGTCTGCTCGATATAAGTTATGGAAACGCCCCATCTGCTTCCGTCACCTACGATTTTTTGGATTTCCGTTTCTCCGGGATTTATATTTATCCCTATCTCCCTCACCCCTGTTTCGGCTATTTTTTCCAACGCATAAAAAAGCATTGGCTTATTGGCAACGGGAATAAGATGTTTGTTGGTTGTATGCGTAATCGGCCGCAGCCTCGTAGCTCTTCCTCCGGCCGTAATCAGGGCTTTCATAATTTATTTTATTTTTAAATAATCTGCCAATGCCTCTTCCCATTTTCGCATTGGCGGCAATTTTGTATTTAAAAGTATTGAGTATTTTGGCCTTTTGGCTGGCCTTGGAAATTTATCAGCTCCCACCGGCACCAATTTAATATTTTTACCGGATATTTCAAATATCCTCTTGGCCCAACCATACCAAGTACACGCGCCTTCATTTGTTGCGTGATAAATTCCAAATATTTTTTTCCATTCAATAATTTCTCTTGTCCGCCGAGCAAGATCCGAGACATAAGTTGGCGAACTCACTTCCTCATCAACTAACTCCAAACAATCTTTTTCCTCGGCGCACTTCAACATCACATCAATAAACCCTTTTTTTGCTCCTTCACTTATAGCCGACTTACCAAACAATCTTGAAGTTCTTATTAAATAATATTTTTCATTTTTCAATTGATCTTCGCCTAACCGTTTTGACATCGCATAAATACTCTGTGGGTTTGGCTCAGCATCTTCTCTATAGCCATCAATTTCTTTCCCGTCAAAAACATAATCAGTACTGTAGTGAACTAAAGTCGCGCCAACCGCCTCGGCCGCCTCAGATAAATTTCCCACAGCATAACCGTTAACCCTTTCTGCCAAATCTTTCTCCCCTTCTTCAATTTTGTCCACCGCGTTATAGGCCGCGGCGTTTATAATAATTTCCGGCCCCGCGGATTTTATTTTTTCTAAAACTAAGTCTTTTTTTGTAATATCAATTTCTTCTTTATCCCAAGAGATTATTTCATAGCCGCTCCCACCGAATTCTCTTGCCAACTCTTGCCCCAACATTCCCTTTGCTCCAATGATTAAAACCTTCATAATTAAAGAAAATTTAGTGTCTATTGCTCCCTTAAGATTAGTAGAATCAGTGTTTTTTGTCAATAAAAAGACACCGTCTCAGCAATTGCTAGTTGCCAAAACGGTGTGGTGTTCATCCTCCTTGTTCAGATCGTGTTCTCCCCTGGAGCAGCCGGCCGTTCCGCGACCCTGGCGCGCAGCTCATCGGCACAGAGACGGTCCCAGCGCCGCTTGAACTGCTCGTTCTTCCGACGATTGCCGTCCAGCTCGGTGAGACGGATCAGCCGCGCGACCTCCATCTTCTCCCTCTGGATTGTGGATAGATCGCCCACCGGCCTTCTCTTCTTGCGCAACCTTGCCATTCCCGCCTCCTTGTTCTCACTGCGACCAGGCTGCGCGACTACAGGCCGGCCTTGGCGAGAGCCGCGAGCGAGCGACCGTCAGTGGAGTGCCTGCCGAACTGGATCACGGTCATGCCCTCGGCCTCCGGGAAGTCCATCTCCACGACATAGACTGCGATGATGCCCTCGATGCGCTGGGGATTGGTCTCGATGAAGCCGACTGGTTTCAAACCCTTCTCGGCCAGTTCGCCCTTGGAGATGCTGGACGGCTTGAGCTCCAGAATCCCGCCGTTCAGGCCTGTGGCCTTGCGCACGCGCACAAGCAGCGCGCCGTACTTGCGGGTCGTCTCGATCACGACGTGGCCCACGATGCGCGGCATGGTGGGATCCGCCGACTGCGGCACATTCGGTTCCTCGTAGAGCGCAATCTGGCCCCAGCCGCCACGATCCACGTAGCGAGCGTCACAGAACTTGCCATCGCCGCGGCAGCTCCGGCCGGTAGCCGGATCGAAGCACCAGAGCTCGGCCTCTTTGCCTTCGGCGATCTTCTTCTTGCGGATCTCGTCCGACTCGAGGCAGAACTTGACCGGCCTTCCGAACTGGAAAGCCACCTCGCTCAAATGCAGGATCTCCGCCTTCTTCTCACCCTCAGCCATCTCGTCCTTCCTTTCTTGAAGCCCCCGTGGCTTCTCTTTGATATTGATAAGGTTAGACGACAAAATTAAAATTGTCAAGAATAAAAAAGCGGCCTTTCGGCCGCTTCCCTAAAAATTTTATTTATTTATTTTTTCTTTCTATTCTTTTTCCACTCCGAAACAAATCCACCCAAACCCATCTTCCACAAAAGTCGCTCCGCATTAACTGCCCGCTGACTTCCCTCCTCCGTTTCTAGTATTCCAAGCAAACTTCTAGCTCGCTCCGCGCGCTCTTTATCCTCCTTGACTTTGGCGGTAATTTCTTCCCGAGCGGCTTCAAAATTTGATTTCTCCACAGCCATATAATTTTATAATTAAATTTTAATTTTCTCCACCTTGATAGTGTGGGCTTACTTTTTTAAATTCTTCATAATTCTCAATATAGTCGCTTCGGTCTGGATTATAATTTGTTGATGAAAGTGCGAAGAACACCGCGTCCGGGGAAAAATCTTTAAAATGGTGCCAAACAAAATTTGGAACATACATCGCCCCGGTCGGACCGACGAGTGGGATTTCTTCTAGCCCCCGGCCTTTGTCAATTACCGCCGTACAACTTCCTTGAATCAAAACAAAAAATTCTTCTTCAACTTTATGGCAATGCGCTCCGGTGGGAGCTTGGGGTTTGGTAATAAAATAAACTCGCTTCACTTCAAAATCAACATAATCTTTCAATTCTACCGGACTCATGACAAATTTCGGCGTATCTATTCTTTTGATTTGAAATTGTTGGAAGGACTTCATGAGATTAATTTTATTTTTTAAATTTTTCCGCCACTCTTCTCGCCAACTCCAACAAAGCACCAAAATTTTCTACATCCATCTGAAAAGATTTATCTGTGCCTTTTAATTCCCAACTCTCCCTTAAGGTACCGGGCTTATCAAGTGGCATAGCGTATGCACCAGATTTTTCCAATTCTTTTTTATAATGAGTTATGATCATTTCCGCAATTTCATCAATATTATAACTTTGTAATAAAGCCACCAAGATAAATTCATAATCCTGAAATTTTCTTTTAGTGTCCGCAGAAACCTTTAAAGCACCTCTGCCTCCCGAAGCTCCCGTAAGAGCTACGTAAGAATCAATAAATTGATCTAACGGATGTACGCCGATTACTTTTCTTCCCTCTATTTGATACTCAACTAACCTTGCTGGCGGCGAGGCGAGAAAACTATCAGGATTTAGCCTGCTGTCTTTCATTACTAAACTCTCATCGACAAATTGGGCAACATCCACATCACCAGGCCTACACAAAACTGCCTTCTGAGAATCGGGCCGCACATCAACTTTTTGTTTTCCTACAATTCTGCCTGCTTTATCTAATCCTAAAATGCTCATTTCTTCCGACATGGCCATCAAAAGATATACATAAGAACCACAAACCGCATATCTCACTTCTCCTTCATTGCTAACCTGGGGGTGCTCTTCTAATACCGGAAAAACATTTTCAGATAGTCTTTTTTCAAATGATTCTTTTCTCCCGGGAGCAGTTTCTAATAATTTTCTATGTCTGGCCTCATCTCTTTGCCAAAATTGGTAATTTTCAACTGGTTTTGAAAAATCATAATTAACTCTTTCTTCGCGCAAAGCCATATCGCCTCTAAATTGTCCACTCTCAAAATTCATAATATGGATAATGGTGCAAATTGCAGAGGAAATTTCTCTGTAATTCACTATTTTTTATTTAATATGCGGATTTAATTCTTCTTTTCTTTTTTGCAATTTTTCTACCCATTCTTTATTTGCTAAATACCAATCTACCGTTTCTTTCAAACCCTGCTCAAATTTCTCGCGCGTATAATTCGGTTGCCATCCTAATGATAAAATTTTTGAAGCATCAATGGCATAGCGGCGATCATGTCCCGGCCGATCGGTAACATGCTCAATCATTTCTTCCCCCCTGCCCATCAATTTCAACATCATTTTGGTTATTTCCATATTGCTGCGTTCATTATCAACGCCGATATTATAAACTTCTCCCGCGACGCCTTTATGGAGTAATAAATCCAGAGCAGCGGCGTGATCCGTCACATGAATCCAGTCGCGGACATAAAGTCCATCGCCGTAAACCGGAACTTTTTGGTTATTAATCAGGCGGAAAATAAAAAATGGGATTAATTTTTCGGGAAATTGATACTGGCCATAATTATTAGAGCAGTGTGTCACAACAACTGGAACTTTATGGGTGACAAAATAAGCATTGCACATTAAATCTCCGCCGGCCTTGGCCGCGGCATAAGGCATATTGGGCCAGATCGGCGTGCTTTCTGTAAATTTTCTATCCTCATCAAGCCCAAGAGCGCCGTAAACTTCGTCGGTCGAAACATTCACAAACTTTTCTATATTATTGGCCCGCACGGCGTCCAAAATCATCTGCACACCCAAGGTATTGGTCATGACAAAATCTTTGCAGCCGCCGTGGATTGAACGGTCGACATGGGTCTCTGCGGCGAAGTTTATGACATGGCTGATTTTGTGCTCGACAATAACTTGGTTTAATTTTTCCAGATCAACAATATCTCCCTGAATAAAAGTATAATTGGGATTATTTTCTACATCGCGCAAGTTATCCAAATTGCCGGCGTAAGTCAGCTTGTCGTAATTTACAATTTTATAATCCGGATATTTTTGGAGCATGTGCCGAATAAAGTTTGACCCAATGAACCCGGCTCCGCCGCAAACTAAAAGATTCATATAATTAAATTTTATTTTAAAGATTGTTTTATTTTTTGGGCAACCGCGCCGGCTTCCCCGTCGTCATAGCCCCTCCCGTCCCAATGTTTTAATCCATCTTCCGGCAAGCGTGGGATAACATGCCAATGTATGTGCGGAATCACCTGACCGGCAACCGATCCGTTATTTTGAATAATATTGAATCCCTTGAGATCCAGAGCCTTAACGACCGCGAGAGAAACCTTTTTGGCGGCGACCATTATCTCTTTCAAAACCGCCTCGGGACAGTCTATTATATTTTCATAATGGTCCTTGGACATGATCAGCATGTGTCCGGGATTAACCGGATGAATATCAAGAAAAACGACGACTTTTTCGTTTTCATAAATTTTAACCGCGGGAATTTCCCCTTTAATGATTCTACAAAACACGCAATCCATATTTTTACGATTTAATTTTATTTTTATCCAATATTACCGTCACCGTACCAAAAATTAACGGAATTAACAAGAGCCAGTTAAAATTCAAATAATAGCTGACAAATCCCGGCTCAAACCATTCCATAATCGCAAACACAACAAATGTTATGGAAAAAATAACAAAAACATCCTTGCAAATTTTATAAATAAATTCCTTTATTGCCATGTTTTCTAAAAAATTTTGTTAACTCTCCAAGAGATTCCTTCCAAAATTTTATTGACTATTTCCTTGCCGCCAAGCTCCGGCCGGACAAAAAGAACCTCTATCCCGTCAAGGGCGATCTGCTCCGTCCGCATTCCCTCCGCGGAAAAACCAAATCTATATTTGCTTCCTTCTGGAATAAGCTTAGAAAAATCAAAAAACTCGGTTTGGTTTTGCCACTTTCCCCCAGTCGGCGGCAGATCTCGCCAATCAAAGGCCCACGCCGCTTTATTGATCAACCCTCCCATTTTTATCGGCATCGCTCCGCTATTTTTATATTTCACCGTAACGGCGACCCTTTCGAAATTATCATTGGGTTTCAAGTCAAAATAAACCGGTTCGGCAAGAAAAACCCGGTGGAAACCCCCGTCAGTGCCCTGATACGCCCCGGAGGAAACCCGATCCTTTGGATAAAGTTTTGAAATAAAAGGTGTTTCGCGGCGCATATCGTAATTCGCGGTTACTTTGCCGCTGGGCGCGATCTCCTTATAGCTCAACCAGCCAAGAATGACTATCGGTATAACGATAAGAATGGATCGGATAATTTTGTGGAAGACGGAGAGCATAAATTATTTTAACCGGACAAATTCATAAAGAGACTCTATCCCGAAATCCCTAATCTTTCTGATTTCGATTTCGTTTGGATTAATTTTTTTCGCATAAAGATAACTAATATCTTGCTCGGGGAAGGTGACGCCGTAATAGTAAAGGGGAACTTCCCCGGAAAGAGGGGGAATGAGTTTATAAACTTGATTGTCGCGGAGCGGCTGGATAACCTGATGTTCCGGAAAAAAAATCTTATCGGCCCGGTCAACTATGATAATCGCGTCCGACTCAATCATCCGGCTGACTTCGCCAGAGATATAACCATACTCCTTCACGTTTTTTTTGACTTGGACCAGTCCGTCGTTTTTATCTAAAAAGACAAGCCAAGCCGAAAGAATAAAAAAGACAAGGCTGATTGCTACGGCGATTATTTTTTTCTGCCCACCACGGAACCACCCAACAAATTTTATCAAGGCAAAAGAAATTAAGGGTAGCGATAAAATATATATTGGAAGCCAATAACGGACGTATGATGTTCCGACCGAAACCTCCTTGGCCGGATTATCGTAGATAAGCCAGCTTCCATAGTAGGCAAAAAGAAAAACGGAAATAGCTCCGTAAAAAATCAAATAAATTTTATGTTTTTTCTCAAGTCTGCCGCCAATAAAGTTTCTGATGAAAACAGAAAGGCCGGCGGCAAGCGGTATTGCCAGCCACCAGAACATCCCGGCGAAATAATTGGAAAAATTTTTTAGGATATTTTTTAAATGGAAACCAAAGGGAAAAATATAATGGGCAAAAGATGCAATAAGCCCGGCTCCCTGACCTCCCGGACCCGAGGCGCCTTCATTGCCCAGATTATATGCCGTCATCAGCGAGTTGCCGTAAAAAATCTGATTGTAGGCGAAGATCGGCGAAAAAGTCAGAACGGCAAAAATTAAAAAAATCGCTGCCTGGTCGTAGCGGATTTTTTTTCTGTAAATTAAAAATAATCCGATAATCGCCGACCCGACCCATATTATTTCCGACAAACGGACCGTCATCGCCAAACCGAAAAATAAACCGGCGAGGATAAAATCAACATAATTATTTTTCTCCCCACCCCTGGCTCTCACGCTGTCCGGAAAAGACTCTCCTGTTCTGGCCAGAAAATAAAAACTGAAAATCAAAAAAGTAACAAAAAGAACATTCGGAAAAAGCCCGCGGGCCGAGTAATACCAGAAAGCCGGATGAACGAGAAGGAGCAGGGCCGACCAAAAAGCGATTTGACTTGAAAAAATTTTCCTGATAATTTCGTAGAAACAAAAAACCGCCAAACCGGCAAAAATCGGCGTAAGATAAAAAATCGCCTTGAGACCGATAATTTTAGCCAGCCATCCGTAAACGAGGATAAGCCCAAGAAAACTCCCCGGAACAAGATAGCCGTTTACAACCGCCGTACTCCTCGGCTGGATCCTGTTTTCGGCGATGAAATTAAGCGGCTCAAAAATTCTTAGCACTCCCTCCTTGGCGTACATTCTGGAAAAAAAATAATTGGCGGTTTCGTCGGGAGAATTAAATTTAACTGATGAGGACGAAAAATTTCCTCCAGAAATAGCCGAAAGATAAAAATTGGAGTAAACAAAAAAAGCAACAAAAATTACGGCAATCAAAATCGCTTTCTCCCAATTTTCCTTAACCCATTTTTTTATGATAAAATACATAGCATGAACCTCAAATTACCTTATTGTATCATTATTTCGCTGATTTTAATAGTCGGTCTCTTCGGTAACATTTTCATCTGGAAAAGCCCGGCGATCGGCCTGACTTTCGGCCCAGCCTACCTTTTATTTTTCGGTTTTATGCTCGGCTTTATCCTTTACCGCTCCAAGCCGGCCATTTTTCAATTTATTTATGGCCTGCTTTATCTTTTAGCCGGACTTGCTTTCTGGGGTGCCCTGCTTTATTATTTTTATCAGCTTAACAATCTGGCGGTTGCCTCCCTTATACTTTTCATTCCCCTTGTCCTTCTCCCCTTCTTAAAATACGGCAACCACCTAAAAACCCATCACGACTTCAATCCGGTCCAAATTAATCCTCATATCCTCCGCACAACCTTTCTTGTCGCGGCGTTTATTTTTTTGACCATTTTAAATTTCCGCTATCTGCTCGGGACCGGAACCGTTGAAGCCATCCGGACGCCTTGGAAAATTTTGCCTGGAGAATTTTTTATAACTTATTTTTCCGCCTCCGCCATTCTTCTTTATTTTATTTTAAAAAGCCAGAAAGAAGGGCTGAATCTCGCCCTGATAAGCATCCATGTTTTCCTGACCGTGAGCATTGTCTTGTTCGTTTACCGGGTCGGCTACGGATTTGATCCCTTCATCCACCAAGCTACCGAAAAAGTAATCGCCGCGGAAGGTTTCATTTTGCCAAAACCTTTTTATTATCTCGGCCAATACGCCCTGGTGGTTTTTTTCTCTAAAATTTCCCTTCTCCCGATTATCTGGATAGATAAACTCCTGCTGCCTATTTCCTTGTCGCTTTTTCTGCCCTCCACAATTTACTATTCCCTAAAACCTTTCGTTGCCAAGAACCTTACCCCGAGCGCAAGCCTCCTGCCGTTACTCATATTAATTTTGCCTTTCAGCGCCTTTATCGCGACAACCCCCCAGGGTCTGGCAAATCTCTTTCTTTTGATCACAATCTTTCTTGGTCTTCTCGCTCTCCGGCGCGAGTTCCCCGTTTTTGATCTGTGGTTTTTGAGCTTTGCCACAATTTTTATCCATCCCCTGGCCGGTCTGCCAAGTTTGATTTTTGTTTTTCTCATTACTCTTTTCATCTTTTTCAAAAAACAGGAAGGAATTTTCGAATTCCTGCGGCATTTGGTTTTTATCGGAAGCTTTGTCCTCTCCGCCGTAGCTATTCCCCTGCTCTTCCTTTTCGCAATTTTATTTTTTCAAGGACCAACAAACATTTTCTCCTTAAAAACTCTCGAGAGCTCACCAAACCTGCTTAATGCTCTCGGATGGAACCTACCTGTTTGGATAAATAATTTTCAGCCTGTTCTCGACTTGGTTTATACTTACGGGAAAAATATTCCCTTTCTTGTTTTGGGCTTGGGCCTCACCGGATATTTTTTGATAAAAAAATATCTCCCCCAAGCAATTATTTTCGTGATGGTTTTCTTGGCCCTGATTATTAATTATATTCTAATCAAACTTTTCATTGACTTTCCTGCCCTCATCAAGTACGAACAAAAAGTTTTCCCGGAGCGGATATTGGAAATCAGTTTTTATTTTTTAATTCCCCTTTTCCTTTTTGCTCTTTACCAATTCTTCGCCAAACTCGAAGTTCAGAAAAAATCCCTGAAATTTTTCTTTTTCCTGCTTTTCCCGCTCCTTCTGACTTTTTCTCTTTATTATTCCTACCCGAAAGACGACGGCGAGGATTACCAAATTGACCGCGGATACTCCGTTTCGGCCTCCGATATTTATGCTGTCCAACAAATTGAGCGTGACGCGGCCGGCGCCGACTACCTTGTTCTTGCAAACCAAAGCGTCTCCGCCGCGGCAGTCCGGGAATTCGGCTTCAAACAATACTATGGCCCGCATTTTTATTATCCGATTCCGACCGGCGATCCACTTTACCAATCATATTTAAAAATGGTCTATGAGAAACCATCGCGCGCCGCGGTAACCGAAGCCTCGGAGCTTACCGGCGTCCGCCTTATTTATTTTGTCTTGAACCAATACTGGACCGACGCCGATAAAATCAAAGAAGCCGCCCAGCTTAATGCCGACGACTCTATGGACATTGACGGCGGAAAAGTTTTAATTTTTAAATATAAACTTTAACTAATCAACTATTTTCAAAATCTATGAACAAAATGCTCGAGGAATTCAAGCAGTTCGCCATGAAAGGCAGCGTCCTTGACCTGGCTGTCGGCATTGTGATCGGCATCGCTTTTGGGAAAATCGTTTCGTCGTTCGTGAACGACATCCTGATGCCGATCGTCGGCATGCTTTTCGCCATAAACTTTTCTACGCTCTTTGTCGTCGTCCGGAACACGGTTATCAACTACGGCGCTTTTCTCCAAGCAACTGTCGAATTCCTGATTATCGCTTTCACCCTTTTCCTTTTTGTCAAAGCGATTAACGCGATGAAGAAAAAAGAAGAAGTAAAACCGGCCGAACCGACTGCGGAAATCAAACTCCTCACCGAAATCCGCGATTCATTAAGAAAATAAAACGACATACCAAAAACCAGCGGGCATTTTACCCGCTGGTTTTTTATCTTACAAAAAAACTAAAAAACTAATATTTTTTTAATATAATTTTCAATCTTAAAATCATAAACTGATCTCTGCGCCGCGGAACGCATTTTTTGGAGTTCATCGCGGTGGGCGACGCAGTATTTTAGAGCGCGCACTAAATCTTCTACATTGCCGGCCTCAAAGGTGAAACCGTTTTCGCTGTCATGGATCAATTCGGCGACTCCCCCGATTTTGGCGGCAAGCACCGGCACACCGGCGGCTAAACTTTCGTAAATCACGGTTGGCGAATTTTCATAACAAAGCGAGGGAACAACCGTCAAATCAATCTGATCAAAAATTTTTCCTACCCCGTCACCAACTAATTTTCCGTGAATTATGAATCGGGAATCATCGCCTACCATCTTTTTAAATGCCACCATTGTACTGCCATCGCCGGCGATGTGAATTTTAAAATCAATATCTATTTTCTTCAATACGTCCACCAAAAATAAAATGCCTTTATGCTCTTCGATTTGGCCGAGATAAAGCAACTGTAAGCCCTTCGACTCGCTGCGCTCACTCAGGGAATAATTGTTTATGGCCCGAGCTTGTCGAAGACCTATCGGATTGGGCAACACTATTTTTTTAGAATTTTTGAAAAATCCTTTGGCCGTATAAAAATTCAAAAGCCATTTTGAGGGCGAAACAACTATATCGGGCGAACTAAATACTTTCCGACAAATCTCTTCGTACCATCTCCGTAAGAATATCTTCTGCTGCCAATCGTTTTCCTGGCCTTTGATAATCAGGCCGCTTGGCACGGCAAGCTGGACATCGTGAAGGATATGAATATGTTTAATCCCTAATTTTCTGATTACCCAAAGAATTAAATAACCAATTCCCTTTAAGTTGTGCGTCATGACGAGTTCAGGCTTTTCCTCCCGCAAAATCTTTTTTACCGCCCGGGCGCTCTGGCAATTGAACATATCCCAGAAATGCCATTTCATCCGCCAAAGGGCGTGGTGTTTATAATCATTAAGATAATAAAAGAGATTTAAAGGATAAAATCTATAAACCTTAATCCTGTTCTCTTCTGCCGCTACCGGCTTCAGGCTTTTCCATCCACCCCAAGGTTTTGTGGAAATCACAAAAATCTCGTGGCCCGATTCGCGTAAACCATGCGCCACTCGTTCCGCCACCTTTTCCGCTCCTCCGCGCGAAATAGGCGGATATAAATTTGATATCAGACAAATCTTCATTTTGTTTCTGAGAATATTTTTTCTAGACTGTCTCCCATTTTTTCCAGGCTGTATTTTTCCAAAACTTTTGTCCGGCCATTTTCTCCGAACTGGAGAAGCAAATCATGGTTATGGATCAAATCGTTGATTTTGTCGGCCAGCTGTTTCGCGTTTCCCGGCTCAACTAAAAATCCATTTATCCCGTAATCGACGACGCTCCGGACACCAGGCAAGTTTGAAGCAACGACCGGTTTGCCGCAAGAAGCCGCCTCGGTAAGAACAATACCGAAGGCTTCGGAGCGGTCAACCGAGGGCAAAACGACAACCTCGGCTAAATTGTAATATTTGGGTAATTCCTCGCGGGCAACCGATCCGGCGAAAATAACCTTATCCCTGATTTTAAAATCATCGGCTATTTTTTCATATTGCGGCCGCAAATCTCCATCGCCAACCAGCAAAAATTTTGCTTCAGGAACCTGAATTTTCGCCTTAAGAAGTATTTCCACTCCTTTGAAATAATGCGCCCGGTCCAGCCCGCCGACGAAAAGAACTATTTTGTCTTCCATATTAAGATTATTCTTGGCAAGAAGATCGGGATCTTTTCCTGACGGAAAAAATCTACCCGTGTCCACCCCAAAAGGCATCTCAAAAAATTTATTTTGGTCTTTCAAAAAGATTTCTTTAAGATTTGAATTTTTTGCGTAGTCAAAAGAGGAAACGACAATTTTATCGGCCGTCTCCATAATTTTCGGCATGCAATGTTTCGTATGCCACCGAAAAAATTTCCCCAGCCGCCCTTTGCCGACGACGTCATGATGATAAGTAATAACCAGCTTCGTTGCTTTATGCTGGTGGCGAAAGAAACAATTTACGACCTCCGCTCCACCAAAAAAAGGATAATGGAGATGAACAACATCAAAATTTTTTAACCGCCAAAAAAGCTGTGGTAAGAAAGCCGCGTTCCCCCATTTTAAAACCGGCGTAAGTTGGTGGAGATTAAATTTTTCACCAACCGAAGACGAACGACTTGCCATCTGCCGTGGATAGGGAACAAAAATAGAAACGTCATGACCCCGCTTGGCGAGTTCTTGCGCCTCCGCCTGGGCGGCCGATCCGATTCCTCCGCGATAAGGGGGAAAGACCGGCGAGACAATCGCAATTTTCATAAATTACCAAAAAATTAAATGCCTTACGGCCCGCCAATAAATATTTAAAACGGGATTAACCAGATATTTTAAAATCGGATTGGCGATTTCCTGGAATTCCAGTTTCCCAACAATAAGGCGGGAAATTTCGCGGTCGGAAACCTTCCGAAGTTTGGCTTTTCTCCGTTTATTTTTTATCATCCGAATCCAATTCTTGGGATAGAAAAAATATCCGTAGACTTTGATTTTAGTAAAAAACATTCCCCGTAAAAGAGCGTAGGCGAGCATGCCGAGCTCCATCGCAATAAAGACGGGAAAAATTAAAAACAGCGTCCCAAGCCGATAATTTTCAAACATTATAATCATCCTGTTCCTTTCCATGTGGTAGAACTGCAAAATACTCCGGGAAAATTCGTATTTATGCCACATTTTCGACTTTGGGGCGAGTAAAATTTTGTAACCAGCCTGCCTTATTCTCCAAGACAAATCCGTGTCCTCGTGGTACATAAAAAACTCCGGGTCAAACAACCCAACCTCGCGTAATACTTTCACCGGATAAAGCACCGACGCTCCGGAAGCGTAAAAAAATGATTTTAAGTTTTTAGTTTTTAGTTTTGAAATATTTTCCCCATACCCATCGCAAAAACCAAATCCTAAAAAATGCAATTGATTTCCCAATGAATTTATTTTATCCTTTTCTGGATGAAGTAATATCAGGGATTGAACCGCTCCGGCTCCGGGGTTGTTTTCCGCGGCGGCGACAAGCTCGGAAAGCCAGTCCGGATCGGCCAAGGTATCCATATTAAAAAGAACTATGTAATCATAGTTCGCCAAAAAAGCTTTCCGCATGGCAAGATTGTTACCCTCGGCAAAGCCTTCGTTGTTTTGATTTGGTATAACTTCCGCTTCGGGCGCCGTCGTTTTAAAATATTCTTGCGTCTCGAGAGAAGTCTCATTATCAACTATAAAAACCTTAAAGCTATCTTTTGGATAGCTTTGTTTCCTGATACTCGCGATACAATCGTCTAAATATTTTCTCGCGTAGTCTTTGTAGTTGATTAAAACAACTGCAACCTTGGGAATCATATTTTTTATTTACCGGCCGGATTGTTCCCGTTGTCCGTCTCCGGAAATTTCTCTTCTTTTCCGGAAACGGCTACCTGCCTGACTATTTTTGTTATATTCCTTTCAATTTTCTCAATTTTAACGGTAATCTGAAAAATAATATAAAAAATCAGAACAATCGAAAGGTAAACGACCAAATCAGCGCCACGGCCTACTCCAACCATTCTGGCCATAAAGCTTGTCGTCTCGGGGACAAGAACGATGGCTCCGACTACGAGCCAAAAACCCATCCAAAAAATCGCATCGCGGAAGGCGAGGAAACCCTGCCTCCATTTAATAATTACCCGATAAATAATCAGGAGGACTAAGATGACTAAAAAGTACTGTATGAACATAGATTTTGCGGCGCTATTTTACGGCGCGGCCTAAAAATAAATCAAATAATATTTTTAAATAATCTGGCAATTTTTGCCCTCTTCTTACTTTTTGCGAAAAATACTTCACGGTCACGGGAACCTCCTTGTAACGCAGGCGGTGTTCGGAAATTTTATCCAGGATCTCCGAAGCATGAGCCATCCGATTTTGCTTAATCTCTATTTTCTCGGCCGCGGCACGGGAAAAAGCCCGGAAGCCGTTGTGCGTGTCGGAAAGCGGCAATCCGGAAGTTATTCTTGTCAAAAAAACCGCGCCGCCTAAAAATATTTTTTTGGAAAAAGGAATTTCCGACTTCAGAAAACGGCTGCCCAAAACTACATCCGCCTGATTATTTATAATTGGTTTTGTAACATTTAAAATTTCTTCCGGAACGAATTGGCCGTCCGCATCATAGGTAACAACAATGTCCGCCCCGGAAAGAAGCGCAGCCGTCTTCCCTGTTTCAAGCGCCGCGCCCTGGCCGCGGTTGAGAAAATGAGATATGACCAAAGCTCCCGCCTCTTCGGCAAATAACGCGGTTTGGTCGGTCGATCCGTCGTTAACGACAATTACTTCGTTAACATATTTTTTAACTTCGGAGACAACCAAACCAATAGTTTTCCCTTCGTTGTAGGCCGGAATTACAGCGACAACTTTCATAAGGCTTATTACGGATTATTTAAGTCTTCCATCTTCGGTTTCCCCCGACCTCAAAAGAGGTTTGTAGGCTCGGGTATAGTCAATCGCTTTTTGCAATCCATCTTCAAGACGAACAAGCGGAACCCATCCTAAAATTTCCCGCGCCCGGCTCGTATCGGGAAGACCAAGCGGGGTCATAAAAAGAAGCGGGTCGGCAAAAACTATTTTTGATTCCGATTCCGTCATTTCAATAATTTTTTTCGCTACATCAACCAATCTTAAATCTTCGCTGCTGCCAAGATTAACCGGACCGATATCAGCCGGAGCAGCCATCAATTTAATAAGGCCGGAAACAATATCGTCGACATAGCAAAGCGAAGTGGAAAAATTTTCATCGCCGTAAATAATCAGATCTTTGCCGTCAATCGCGTCGATAATAAAGTCCGGGACCATCTCTCCGTCAAACAACCTTTCGCGCGGGCCGTAGGTCCTGAAAATTCTGGCGATCTTCGCGTCGAGCCCGTGAACTTCACGATAAGTGTTGACCATTGTTTCAGCGAATCTCTTTCCCTCGTCGTAGCAGCCGCGTGGCGTCAGATGATTAACGCAGCCGGTCTCGTCTTCCTGGAAAACGGTACGTTCAGCGGTCCGCGGTCCGTACACTACGGCGGAAGAAATATGAACAATCTTGGCTTTGTATTTGGCGGCAAGATCAAGAACGTTTTTCATTCCGACTGAATTGGCCTCGAGCGTCGCCGTTTTAAATTTATCAAAACCTTTCGCCGAAGTCGGACAGGCAAGATGGTATATTTCCTGAATACCCTGAAACTTTATTTTAAATCGCTCGAGCTCCGGCATATTCTCAAGATCAACCGGCTGGCAAATATCCTGGCGCACGAAAGCGAAATCGGGATGCTGGAGCAAAAAATCTATGTTGGAAACGCTGCCTGTCGAAAAATTATCAAGACAAATAACGCGGTTATTTTTTATTAATTTTTCGCAAAGATGCGAACCAACAAAACCCGCTCCTCCGGTAATCAAAATGTTGTTTTTCTCAAAAATAGTTTTAGCCATATTATACTGATACTAATTAATTATCTTATCACTCCGAGAGAAACTCCGCCCTTAAAATCCTGTCCGAAAGCATAAAATTCATTCCGCAAAATTCCCTTACCGCTATATACTTTCAGATGCGACCCCCCGCCCGGCCCGACGCCAACTAAAAGTTCGGAAACTCTGTCCCCGTCCAAATCTCCAACTGCCAAATTTACCCCTCCGCTAAAATCGGCAAACGCATCAAATTTTAATTTTAAAGTTAAGTATTGCCCATAAACACGCACTTCGCTGCCACCATTCATTTTTCCGACAGCAATCTCGGCAACCTTATCGCCGTCCAGGTCGCCGGAAGAAATCCTTACTCCGTCTTTGAAATTATTTTCAAAGGCCAAAAATTGCGTATTCAAATTTCCTTTGGAATCAAAAACTTTTACTGCTGACTCCATGCCTCTGCCCGGCGAAACAATAATATCAGTCTTGCCATTGCCGTCAACATCGCCAACCGCGACATTAACTCCGCCGCGAAAAGTTGCCGGGTATGCCATGAAACCGCCAAGAACAGTTCCGTCCTGCCGGAAAATACGGACATGCGGACCGCCACCAGGTCCGGCGCCGGTCACAATCTCGCTCTTACCGTCGCCGTCAATATCACCAGCCGCGACATTAACTCCACCGCGAAAAGCTTTACCATACGCCATAAAACCGCTGATTGCCGTTCCATCCTGCCGGAAAATGCGGACATGCGGACCGCCACCAGGTCCGGCGCCGGTCACAATCTCTCCTGCCCCATCTCCGTTTACGTCGGCCGAAACAACGTTAACACCGCCCCGAAATGCTTCTGGATAAACCATGAAACTTTTTACAAAGGTCGAATTTTCCTTAAAAATCTTTACCTCCGGTTTGACAACGGAAACCGGGGCAACCAAAATATCTCCTTTACGCAGAGAAAACTGAGAACTTTCTACCGTAAGATAAGCTGCCTCAACAACTCTTACCATGTTCAGGCGTCCTTTACCGAGCTTGCCTTCATAATCGGGATTATTAACATCAATATTATCTGAATTGACCGTTAACAAATTTCTGACTTCGGTAACCCCCAAATTACGGTTAATGGATTTGATCAAAGCAACGGTTCCCGAGACAAGCGGTGCGGCTACCGAAGAACCGGACCAGCCGCCGCTGTAATATTCTTCGAAGTCTGCCATGCCCGGATTATAAGCAACCGTACTCCAAAAATCAACGCCTGGCGCAGAAACATCTACACATTTTGTCCCGTAATTTGAAAACGGCGCTTTTCTATCTTCTTTGTCGGTAGCGGCAACTCCGATGACAATATTTTCTCCTTCGCCGCCGTAATAGCAGACCGGATACTGCGGCTCGATGTCCAAATCCTGGCCAACCCCACTTTGATTGCCGATTGCTGCGACAACAACTACGCCGGCTTTGTAGGCCCGCTCGAGAGCCAAAAATAAACTTTTGCTAAAACCCGAACCGATAAAACTTAAATTAATTACATCGGCCCCTTTTTCTACCGCATAATCAATGCCTTCAATAACCGTTAGGACATCGCCTGATCCGGCCGAGTCAAGTACGCGGATCGGCATTATTTTTGTTCCCCAGGCCGCCCCGGCAATACCGCGCGAATTGTTTCCGACTGCGCCAACAATCCCGGCGATAATTGTCCCGTGGTCAATACCCTCCTTGGTATACCACCATTCCTTAAAATCAGGGCGCGGATTATCGTCACCGGCGACAAAATCCCAGCCGTTCGTATCGTCAACGTAAATATTTCCGTCATTATCAACTCCGTCATTGGGAATTTCTCCGCGATTAATCCAAATATTGTCTTTCAAGTCAGGGTGATCAATGTCCACGCCGGTATCCAAAACAGCAACAACCACATCTGCCGATCCGGAAGTTTTTGCCCAAGCCTCATGAGCCCTGACTCTGTCCAAATACCATTGTTTTTCAAGATACGGATCGTTCAAAGCAATCGTTGTTTCGGTTTTGATTAAATAATTCGGCTCGGCAAATTCAACAGCCGGGCTATCGGACAATTCTTTTACTTTTTGGCTTACGTTTTCCCATGGCGACAAAATAATTTTCTCCACTCCCTCGACGCCCTTATGTTTAACTAAAATTTCCCCTATCCGGTAAGCTTTATCGGAACGCAAATCAAAACCAGCACCGGAGGCCGCCATCGGAGCTAAATTAAAAATTGCCAAGCTTAATACTATGACTAGGCTTATTTTTCTGCTCATATTTTAATAATTATAGCACTGCTCTTCCTAAAAGACAAACGAAAAATGGGCAAGAATATTTCCTGCCCATTTTTCTCTTTGAATAGAGCAAATCCTGGATTTGTTACCTGATTGTATCGCTAATTGTCCGCGACGAGGCTTCAACTGAGGCCTTGCTATAATCGGACGACGAATTTATATTTGCGCCGCCCTCAATATAGTTTGTCCGGAAAACTTCCGGCACGGCAATAATCTTTTTTTCCCAATCAGCGCCGTAAAGCGCCGAGGCCGCGCTGGCGGAGGTTACCCAGCGCAACTGGCTACTGGCCTCAAGGGCATAAATTTTGGGATCCAAAACGCGGAAGGGAGTATCCATGCTGACGAATTGGACAAGATATGTGCCGGGCTTAGCGATAACGTTTCCCCCCAGGGGCGCTGACGTCACGGTTTCGTGGCTTACCGTTTTAATACCGGAAAACCCCGAATACCATGAAAAATAAATTGCCTGAGTCGGAAAAACATGCCGCTTTCCGTCTGTCCCGTAATAATAAACCGCCGTGCTGCCGCTTTCTTTAAAAAGATCGCCGTAGACCAATCCGCTGGGCGGCGTGACGGCCGTAAAAGTCACTGTCGCAGTTTGAGTTATGGCCGTACTGTCAACGGTAGCTGTGAAAATCGATGTCCCGGCCGTGCCGGACCTTACCTGCAAAGTCGCCTGGCCTGAAGAATTTGTAATGCTGCCTCCTGATACCGAAGAAACCGTATCAGTGCTGCCCCGGCTAGAAGTCAAAACTACGGTTTTCCCGGAAAGAGGATTGTCCGAGGCGTCGCGGACGGTCACGGAAACCGTCGCGTAAGAACTATTATCCGCCGATACCGAAGATGGCGTAACGTAGACGCTTGACCTTGAAGCGGAAACCGGACCGGGTGTCGGTGTTGTTGAAGTAAAAGTCACGGTAGCGGTTTCGGCAATGACCGTGCTGCCGGTTGTGGCTGTAAAAACAGAACTCCCCGCGGTGTTGGAATGAACTTGGAAATAAGCCTTGCCGTCGGAACCGGTTGTCCCTGTCATACTTACAATTGTATCTATAGCCCCCCTGGTTGAAGAAAGCGTGACCACTCTTCCGGAGAGCGGGCTGCCCGAAGAATTTTTTATTGTAGCCGTAATAACTGAAATCGACGAACCGTCGGCGACAACAGAAACCGGTGAAGCCGAAACAGTTGACTGGCTGGCGGAAACTGTCAGAGCCGGATCGGTCGTTGTCCTAAAACTCCAAGGATTACTCACGGCTGGCGAGATGCCGGTAGAAACCAAATATCCAATCTTATCTTCCCCCGTTGCCGTAACTGTCACATTGGTATCGTAAGGGAGAGTCAGCAATCTTGACCGAGTCACTGCGTTGCCACTCCACGACGGCGGGCCCCAGCTGCCGGATGAAATAGATATGCTCACCGTTCCGGTATTCATCGGCTCGGAAAAAGTTACTCTAACAAATGACGACGTCACGCTCACTCCGGTTGCCCCGGCGGTTGGCACGGTTGAAAGAATAACCGGCGAAGCATTGTCGTCAACATTAACTAGGGTCTGATCAGGAGCCGCCACGCCCAATACCATGACACTGCCCAAAGTTCCCTGATTGGTATAATCAATATCCGCAGGAACAAAAGTTCCCGGATAACCGGTCTCGCCCGTGTTGCCGGAAACAAGAAGATAAAAATAATTTGTTGAACCATCACAGTTTGCATCAGATCCGGAGCCGTTTAATCTTCCTGTCGGAGCGGACAACCCGATGCTTCCGCCGCCGATAACCCAATCACCAGCCTCGAATTGGCAACTTGTGACATTAAGGTCAAAAGTCACCTTAAGGCGGTCAATCGTGCCGTTGTGGTCAGCGTCCGAAAAAGCGGCGGACACTAAAGTTGGTGTCCAAGCCAAGGCCACCTGCGGTAATGCCAAACTGAATCCGCTCATTGCCAAAATGGTTGCCACAACGAGAAAAATTCTAATTTTTTTCATAGATTTATTTAATTTATGAATTAATTATACTTTTCACTCCACTTACTAATATAACGATAACTGAGCCAAAATCTTTCAAAGACTTTTAATAGATGCTCGCCAAAGACGGCTCTTTCATGGTAATCGAAGCGCCGTTCGGGAAATAGATCATATCCGAGGCGGGAAGAACATTACTCCAGAGGAAATTGTTGGCGGTGAAAGCCGCTTCGGAGACGACCATTCTTTTCTCCGCGCCCTGGACGTAATAGACATCGGACAACGTGGCGTATTTGATTAGAGCGCCGGTCGGATAAGAATCGGTTGTAATGTCCGGACCGAAGTTATAATCTCCCCAAAAAATTAATGGCACATCGACAACTCTCTTGGCCCAATCATTTCCGTACAATGTTTTGGCCCTGGCCTCGGTCGGCACCCAGCGCAGAAGGCCGTTCGGTTCAACCGCGTAAACCTTCGGGTCGGTTTGAATTTTTACCAATACCGTTCCTCCTCTTACCACTACGTTTTTACCAAGTGAAATGCCCCTCAACTGATCGTCGGAAACCGTTTTAACGCCGGACCAATCAAGATACCATGTCCGGTAAGTCAGGGAATTCGGAAAAAGATGGCGTTTATTGTCCGAACCGTAATAGTAAACTGCCGAACTCAAACTGCTCTTGATTAAATCGCCCACTTTAAGACCTGAAGGAATTTCTACGGGCGGCGGAGTTGCTCCGCTTGCGAAGATCACGGCAGCTGTCTGGTCGATAACTACTCCGCCGGCATTGGCCGTGTAAGTTGAAGTGCCCGCTGTGCCTGACTTTACTTTGAAAGTAGCTTTCCCGTCTGCACCGGTTGTGCCAGCAACAGTGGTTACCGTATCGGTTGCCCCGCGGCTTGAAGAAATGGTTACTGCTTTTCCGGAAAAAGCGGCGCCCGATTCGTCTTTTGCCGTAATAGTGATAGTCGATTCGCTAACTCCGTCAGCAATAAGCGAAGATGGGGAAGCAATAATAGTCGACTTGGAAGCGGAGACCGTCGGAGCAGTGTAGTTGATGATGAAATCGGCGTCGGAAATATCAGAGGCCAAAAGACCGCCGGCGCTGTCATAGCCGTCGATTTTTATTTTTGCCGTTCCGGAAGAAATGTTTGGCACGGTCCATAAGTAAGTTCCGTCATTTGCCTCGTCTTCGGCAACAACATTGGCAAAGGTCACGCCGCGATCGGTTGAGTAATATAATTTGACTTTACTGACACCCGTTCCGGTTGAAAACCAGGTAATGTTGCGACTGGAATTACCGGCCCAAGCCTCTCCGCCGTTCGGCGCGTTCAAGGTAATCGTAATCGGCGCACCTCCGCCCCCTCCGCCACCGCCTCCGCCTCCACCAGCAACAGTAGTAAAGCTCCATGGATTTGGCACTAAGCTCCCCGACAATGAATTAGCAGATGGATCATCTCCTGCTGTAATTTGCTGGGTATAGCTGGTGCTATTTGCAAATGCTGTATGAGAATAAGTCGCGATGCTACTTCCTCCAGACCAAACCGCTGCCCAGCCACCTGGGTTAGGAGCTGAAGTTTTAATCACTGTGCCAGTATTCATCGGTTCGCTGAAAGTGACTACCACACTTGCTGTTGTCGTGGCTCCTGTTGCTCCACTAGCCGGCGAAGTACTGACAATAAACGGCGCAGCCCAATCATTATAAATTGCCTGAGTCTGTTCCACCCCGGCATTATTTATATTGCCGGCTGCATCCTCTAAAGAAAATGGAATCCCGCCTCCCTGGCTGAAAATACGTATCGTCCCCGCATTGTTTGTATCAACAACGGTCGCTTCCGTGCCCAGACTAACGATTGTGGAGGAAACTGTGCCTGTAATCAAATCAGTTGCATCCGGACCAAAACCGGCGCCGTCAAAATCACCGTCATCAAATAGATTCAAATTGTCAGCGCTTAGGGTGCTTGCAGCCACTACTGGTTCTGAATAACCAACAGTAAAGCGGTCAATCTTGCCATCAAAATCCGAGTCCTGATAGGAAAAATATCTAATAACCGGTGCCGCGCCGTCGGCCGCATTGCCCGGAGCTCCGGCTGTATTCAAATCATTGCCATACAAATCCTGTGCATTGGCGGAAGTCCAGGTCAAAGCAGGAGTAGCACCCGTATCGGGAGTACCGCTTTCTGTCAAAGCGTAAACTAAAGTTGTTGTACCCGTTCCGGAACTGGCACCTATATTCACAGGATAACCGGTAACGGCAAAAGCATTATAATCAGGATCCACGGTTGCTTCGGTATAAACGGCGGTTATCCGATCGATTTGGCCATTGCCATCTGCATCACCCGTGGTAACAGTGATACCACCGGTGCCGGAAGTATCAATAACTATATTGCTCGTATCGGCGATATTATTGGGAGCGCCGGGAACACCCGAACCGCTCTGGTAATTACCAACCACATCATATACGCCTTCACCTCCGAATGGAATCGAACTTACTGTCAGGTCTGCGGAATCTTCACCGCTATTGGTGGGACCGACATTATAAAAACCATAAACAGTGTTACCGGAGACATTACCCCACCCCACGGTTACACCATTATCCAAAGTAATGGTAAGTGAACTTGCGCCTGATAAAGGTTCATCGTAAGTGGCGGTAACGTTAACGCTCGATCCGGGTCCATAAGTATCGTCAGCAGTGGTTGAAGTGAAACTCACCAATGTAGGTGCGGTCACGTCGATTACAATATCGCCAGCATCGCCAATGTTATTTGGCGCACCAGGAACACCGGAAGCCGCCTGAATATTGCCATACAAATCAGTCGCACCTTCGACCGTAATTGAGGCAACGGTCAGATCCGAAGAATCTTCACCGCTGCCCGTTGCGCCAACCCAATAGGTGCTATCCAAAACACTGCCGGTAATATTATTTAAGACGACAGCAACGCCATTATCCAAAACTACGGTAACCGAACTACCACCGGCTAAAGGTTCGTCATAATTGGCGGCGACATTAACAGGAGATCCCGGTCCATAAGTACCATCCGCTGCAAGTGAAGTAAAGCTTTGTAGAGTCGGCGCAACGGTATCTTTGAATACTGTGCTTGTAGATGGCCCGCCCGAATTTAATGCCGGATCGGTCAACTGTACTGTAAGAGTAAGTACGCCGTCAGCCAACGATGAAACATCTATCGGTCCTATTGTATCGGTAGGTGTTGCAATTATTCCTGATCCTATTACCGTACCTAAAGCCGTATCTCTGATTGTATAATCATATGTTGATCCAACTTCTGCGCCAGTAAAAGTGAAAGTTAATGCAGTTTCATTTGCAAAATTAATATAGGGCTGATCAATCGCCGCCGTATATCCAAAAGGAGCGGCCCCGTCGTCCACCATAACCGGCCCGCCTGGCGGGGTAGTTTCGGCAAAGTTATAGCCGATCACCGCGATTGTGTCCGAAACGCTGTTATTGTTGTCGCCATTATTATATAAAATAGTCGGGTCAACGGCGCCGCCGGTTTCACCAGCGTCAGCTGTGATTAAAACATCAAGAGTAAAACCTGCGCTCGCGTCATCAGGAGCAGAGGAAAAAGCCGCATTTATATCGCCTCCGGTAATTGTCCAATCACTGATGGTACTAGTGCTGCCGCCGGGCGCTGTCCCCATAAGCACATGTTCCGACCAAGTCGTTTCAATGGTATCAACTGTTCCGTCGCTATTATTATCAAGATATTCGGCGGAAACAATAACCGGCTTTGCAGCGTCGAGCACGGTTGTGGTTGAGATATTAGCCGCGTTATTTCCGTTCAAATCCGCAATGTATTGAGTAGAATATGTGTAAGCAATCTGCGGCTCCACTCCTCCGCCCCAGCCCGCGACGCCGGTTTGGTCTGGCGAAGTTCCGCTGACATCAAGGATAATAAAACCACTCATCCCATTAGCGCAACCCAAGCCGCCAAAAGCGCAGCCGGAAACATCAAAACCGGTCAAGTCGTTGGCTGTTGCCGTCCACTCGCTGTCATCGTAGGCGGTGCCCAAGGCGGCATAAGTCACCGGCTCGGAATAAAGAATCAGCAAGTCGTTAACTATGTTGTTTGGTGTTTCAGGATAAGCTATGCGACTATCGCCGGCGGTCACCGTGCCGGAAGTATCAAGGTCGTCATAAACATATTCTTTTCCCGGAGACCAAGTGCCGTCAGCGCCGGTAACTTTACACTGAGTAAGTGTTTCGATAACGCTACCGATATCACCATCTCCTCCTGCGACTGTGGAGCCGGACGAGTAAGTCCCGCTAAAGACCTCTGTAAGCCTCACATCACCAATGGATACAAGGTTATTTGTGTCGTTGTCAGTATAAACATCTTCGCCACCATCCCATTGATTGGCCGTGCCGCCGGTTCCCACAGCGCAATTGACCAAAGATTGAATTGCTAAACCAATGTCTACATCCCCTCCACCAACCGTTCCCGGAGTGCCCGGCGCGGTATCCATATTCACATAACCAGTGGCCAGAAAAACCGGTAAAGCTTTATCCGTGGAAGCAACCGGCGCACCGTCAACTGCTAAAAGATTTCCCGCCGTGTCAGCCAGATTTCCGTTAGCCGTTATTTGGGTATTTGGCGTAGCGGCCGTGTCGCAACCACTCTGGTCAAAAATGCCGCAAGTTCCGGCATTTTCCACCAATAAAACCCTGAAAATATTATCATTTGAAACCGCGCCGGTGTCGTAACCGGTTACCGTGTAACCTGCCACGGTTATTGTCAAACTGGAAAAATTATCATTTAAATTTTCCGAAGCGGTAAAATTAATTTCGTCGATTTTCCCGTTACTGCCCGCATCGCCCGTTTCGCGAGCCGTCACAACCGGATTTAACGTATCAACTGAAATACCTTCTCCCCCTCCGACATAGGCAGTCTGGAAATTACCATGCTGATCTTTGGCTCCAGTAATGTTATCAACGGTTAAAGTCTGGGCTTCATTCACGTCAGCCACAGTGAATTTGCTGCGGAAAGTGTTTTGATCCAGCCATTTATAGGATGGCAAACCCTCTATAGGCTCCAAAGTCAAAGTGCCTGAAGTGATAATGTCGGGGAGAAAGCCTACCGTAGGATTTACGGACGAATCCATAGTGTCCCAAGGAGTGCCTCCAACGGCGGCAATATTGGCGTAATCATAAGTGAGATGAAATATTCCCGCAGTGACAACCGAATCGTTTATGAAAGTAGTACTTGGGGAAACGGCAGATACTACCGGCGCCGATGTATCAACTATATTCGCCATGCTATTGCTGAGTAGTGTTACGCCACCAAGGTCATCGCTATCTCTGGCAGTTACGACCACCTGTGAGGCCGCATTACCCGCGCCAACATCAATACCACTGGCGGCAGCATCGAGTATCACAAAATCAAGCCGCCAAACATCTCCCGCGCCATTATTGCAGGTTTGCACCGCCAAAACTTCCGTAGCCGTCCCGCCGTATTTTGCTAAATCAACTGTTGCGGTTGGAAGAGAAGTTGTACAATCGCCATTTGCTATATTATCAGCGTTAGTGATAGTCGCATCAATTCGGATAGTATCTCCAATATTGGCAAATGTATTTACGTCTGCATCAGTTAACAATGTTAATGAAACATTATTAATGGTGATACTTAGCGGTGCGGCCTTAACTTCATTTTTTGACATATTCACGTAAATGCCGATACCCAAACTAAAAATCATCGAGATTGCCACCGACACCGGCAATATTTTGAAAAATCCTTTTTTAAATTTTTCTGCCATATTTTTCTAAAATTATTTATTTTTTTATATTAAAAAACCCTCTTTCGAGAGTATTAAAATTCTTTCCCTCCTGCGGGGTCTTGTAGAAAACGACAAGCACGGGTAAATTTTCATAACTTCTCTTAGTCTATAAAATATTCCCAAATTTAGCAAGGAATCTTATCCACACGCTTGTGGATTACTCAATATAGAGAGCTCTTCCTGCAAGGGGTAATCCCTCTACCAAATATCCCAAGGCATCTTTATCGCCGTCGTTCCATTCAAAATTATTTTTGGAAAAATCTTCTTCGGCACCGTCGCCCAAAAGATTGACCCAAACTTTTTGCGGACCGTACTGACTTCCATAAATTAAACCAGAAGTGTTAAGTTCTAAAACCAAAGTCCGCGTTGCGCCGGCGGCAACGAAAATTTCTGAGCCGTAATTAAAAGTAAATTTCAAAATGCCATAATCGTTTTCGTTGGTCTCGAAACCGGGCGAAGCGACAACCGTCCTCGTGCTTGCGTCATAAATTCCGTAGGAAATACTGCCGGAATATCCTTCAGCCAGGGCATTATCCAAATTTTCGGCAAAATGCAAATCGGCATGGCCGATATTATTTCCGTAATCTGAATTAATTTCAAGCAATTTTTCCAACAAATCATTGCTTGTCCCGTCCGTGTCAACATCGTCTGAATAAACCGCGAAAGTCAGTTCCTTAACTTTAGACGGACCGGCCTCATCGGAGGCAATATCAAATTTCGTTACCTCGGTAAATCCCCTGCCGGCCGGACCGAGCGGTGTTTCCGGATTCAGGGTAACCTTGATTTTTGTTTTTTTAATCAACATTTCGGCCGCGGCCTTGGCCTTGTTTTCAATCTGGCCGTATCCAAAATTTATATCCCAAAAATCAACCCCAGAAATTTGTCCTTCGGCTTCAAAATCGGTCTCGGTCAAGGTGAAAGACGGCCGGTCGCCGCTTATAGCTCCTCCGGCCGAAGTTTTAATATCGGCAAAAATTGAAAGTATCGCTCCTTCGCGCGGCACATAAAAATCTAAATCGTAGAAAGTTATTTTTCCAAGCCAAAGATTTTCTATTTTTGTTACAATTGTCCCGTCCCATTTCGGATAACTTATCCAAATTTTTTTGATATTCCGGTCATAATCTGGCAATTTATTGACTAATGAAATTTTCTTGACCAAAAACGGCTCATTCACCCCGGAAAATTTCAATCGGTTGAATTCGACTCCCAACCTTCCCATCGGAACAATCGCCGAACTTGGCGCGCCGATATCCGTTTCTATTTTCAAAATTCCGTTGTGCAAAATGGTTATTATGGCGAGTGGTTTTGCCCCGCCGTTTGGCTCGTCGCCCGAAGCCGAAATAAATTTTCCTAACCCGTCTTTTGCCTCAATGTCCTGGCCTGCCTTAGAAATATCAAAAGCGAAACGGTCGTCGTTCAGATACGGCGCCCCGGAATAGAAATCAACTTTAACGAATAAATGTTTTGTCGCTCCGGCCGGAATCGTCCAGTCCAAATTTTGAAAATAAATTTTTCCGTCAACTGCCGGGGAAACGGGGCCGGCCAAAAGATTCCCTTCCTCGTCGTAAAGATAAACTAAAGAAACCAAATCCTGGATATAAACCGGCGAACCGTCATCCGAATCGTTACCAATGCCAAAATCAGGATCGCCCTGAACTTCGTCAACATAACTCGTTAAAGCCAATTTGGTTATGGTGATATCGCTCCCCCCGCCCACTCCGAATCTGAAAGCCGCGGCCGAAACCAATTTGCTATTTTTCACGTAAACGGCGGAGGAAACTCTGTCGGAAAAAGAAATCGCCAAGCTTCCCGGCCCAATCGGCTCTACCGGCGTCGATGCCGGTTCCCCGGAGAGAATCGGCTCGCCGATTTTGTAGCCGGCAAAAATAATTTCCGGCAAATCGTCAATCAAACTCTGCCAATTTGTTCCGTAGCGCGAGACGGCTATCTCTGGCGTCGCAAGATGGCGCAAGAGACCATACTCGCTTACCTCGTAAACTTCCGGGCGGTTCGGCAATTTCAGAAGCCTAATCCCTGGTTTATAAAAACGGGCCCCGCCCGGGAAAATATTTTCCAGTTCTGCCCCGCTTATTGTTTTTACTCCGGAAAAATCGTTGTACCAGGAACGGTAGGTTTTTTCGTTCGGAAAAACATAGCGCTTGCCGTCACTCCCAAGATAATAAACCGCCGGCGAACTGCCTTTTATAAGGTCGCCAGCGGAAAAAGTTATTGCTTTGGCTTCGTGAAAAATGGAACAACAGAAAAAAATGAAGCTAAAAAAACAAAATAATCTAAAAGTATTATAATTTTTCCATTTAGACATTGAACAAATTAATTTATTCTATATTTTTATCCTGCCCGACCGTCAAAACCGCCTGTTCGGCTGCGAGACTGTAATCGGCAACAGCGTTAATTTCCGTTCCGATCGTGTAATTAGCGAGCAATGCTTCCGGAATAGCAATAATTTGTCCCTCCCAAGTCCCGCCCCAGATTGAAGCAGCTATTTCCGCGGTTTTAACCCAGCGGAGAACGCCGCCTTTTGAAACGGCATAAACCTTAGGATCCATGACATGCCATGGGGTATCCATGCTGACTACCTGGACTAATTTGCCTGGGCGAACAGTCACATTTCCGCCGAATGGGATTGCAATGAGATCCGCGTCAGACAGGGTCCGGACAGTTGAAAAACTTGTACCATACCACGAGAAATATGCGGCTGCGTATGGGAATACATATCTCTTCGCATCGGCGCCATAGTAATAAACGGCTGTGCCGGAACTGCGGATAAGACCTCCGGCAACTAAGGACACGGCGCTGAAATTAATTGTTGGTTTTTGGTTTAAAGAAATGTTGGAAGCAACCGCGGTCAAAACCGAGCTCCCGGCCTCGCTTGAGCTTATTTCAAAAATGGCAATTCCGTCCGTGCCGGTTGTGTCTTTGACTACCGTAATTTTGTCGGCTGTCCGGCTTGAGGTTATGGAAACGGTTTTCCCCGATAAAGGGCTGCCTGCAGAATTTTTTACGGTCACGGTCACGCTGGCTTTTGCCATACCATCTGCCAAAAGAGTCGTCGGAACCGCTTCAATCGTGGACAAACTTATTGAAGGAGAAATCAGGGCTGTCTGGTCAACCGTCACGGCGATGCCAGCGCCCGGCGTTTCGTTGTTGCCAATCCAGTCGGTGCCATAAACTTTAATCACATAGCTACCACTTGCAATTGCCGTCCAATTATATTCCCAAGTCGAATAGTTTGCTCCGATGCCTGTCACGTCAACCCAATTATCAGCCCCGCCGACCGGAGCGATGGAAATTTTCACCAAAGCCGGAGTTGAACCGCCCTGGTCGCGGGAAACTCCGCTAATTTTATAAGTTGTTGTGGAAATCGTCGCACCGTCGTTCGGATCCAAAATCAAAGTTTTTGGCGCGCTGACATCGGTTGAGGAGGTCAAGATTGTCTGATAATTCGGATTGATAATTGTTTCAGCCGGACCCATTGCCGAACCTAAAAACAAACCTGTGTCGCCGATATCAAATTGGCCGATCGTTCCGCCGTCAAGCAAACCCGGGATTTTCATCCGCACGGTTTTTTGCGCCGTAATCGCCGCTCTTGAGGCTGTTTCAATGCTTACAAAAAGGCGCAGGCCCGAGCTTGGAACTGCCTTTGATAAATCTGCCAGATACCAATACTCGCCAATTTCCGTTCTTGTTGCTTCGCCTAATTTTTCATCAACTTCCATTCCCTGGAAACCGGCCGGACCGGCGTCGACCCAGACCACGACTTTGGAAATTTCGTAAATATTGCGGGCTGTTCCGTCGTTCGCCAAGGTTATTGCCCGAAGCGTATCGGCCATTCCGTCTGTCCGCGCCACGGTGAAATCCATGGCCAGCCGGTCAAACTCGGAAGGATAAAAATAAACCTGCGGCGCCCCGGTGTTTGTGACCGTAAGCGTTGCGGCAACCGCGCCCACTGGAAAGCAAGGCAGGATAAGCGAAAATGCTACTAAAAAAATGATTTTTTTCATAAAGCTTAATTTATTTAAAAAATTATTTCTTAAGCTCTTCCAAATCTTTCTTTGCTGTTTCATTATCCGGCGATAGTTTTACCAATTTTTCATACCACATAATTGCCTCTTCTTTCGGACCGAACTCTTTGTAATAAACCGCGAGTTGTCCAACAAATTCAGCCTCTATTTCTGGATTATTTTTAATGCCTTTCTTTAGAATTACGGGTATCTCTGCCCTTTTCCCCGGCAACTGATAATGGTAAAGATCTACCAAGCTGCGGTAAGCGGAAAGCCATTTAGGGTTTGTATCAATAATTTTCAAATAGGCCACTTCTGATTTGTCGTACTGCTGATTTCTTGTGTAAAGCTCGGCAACGTTCCCCAAAAGCAAAGTATCGGTCGGCCTAATTTCGAGGGCTGCTTCGTAAAGTTTTATTGCTTCAACGATGTCTCCCTTTTCCCTTTTCCAGGAAGCCAAGGCAAGATAGGCATCAACGTTTGTCGCGTCAGTCTTTAATTTTTCATAGGCATCTTTGATATTGGCCGGCAGTTCTTCCGCCTTTTCCCCGGAAAAAAGAGAAACAACGTAATTTTTCAGGTCTCCAACCTTCCCCTGCCAACGCCAAGTCTGCCAGGCCAAAAGCCCGCCTAAAATGAAAACAACCGCTACAACAACAATAATAATTTTTGCTTTTTTGGACATATTTTTTCCTCCCTTTTAATTCTAAGGACTTACCTTTATTTTATCACAAAACATTGATTGCGGCAAAATCAAAACAGGGAGCCGGAGAGGCTCCCTGTTTTTTCTATTTCAACGAATAACCGACTAGTAGCTCATGGCTCCGCCATTGACTGGCAGGTTCTTGGTCGTGGTCAAATCAACAGTGGCGAGAGAGCTGTCTGCCCAAATCACACCTGAAACGTTCCAGGTTCCTCCAGCAAGTGTGTACTGAAGAGTGTTCGGGTTAACAGCGCCCGTTGTATCACCGTTTAACTTGACAACCAAGGTTGAACCAGCGCCAATCTGCAAAGTGTTGGCGAAAGTGCCCATGGTAGTCGTATTCAAAGGACCGGATAACCAGTTACCGGCGCCTATGAAATCCCAGTAAGTAACGGTAGCGGCGTCATTGCACCACTTCGCGTTAGCAGGACCAGCTACAACAGCTGTGCCTGACTTCTGGTTTTCGAGTTCAATAATCGTGATGTCATCACCGGTTGCCACAAAGTTCAGTTTCAAGACGTCTTTGCCAATGCCGGCTGTCTGAGTGCCAGACGGTGAGCCGGAATTTAAGCTGACAGTCAAGATACCTTTGTGGATGGTGTAGGCATTTGAACCCCAGACGTTTCCAGCGCCAGTACCGAGGTCATCAATATTGGCCTGCGGAATGGTTACACCAGAGGATTGGCCATTGGCAATAATACTGTAGTTGCCAGCGCCGCCCCATTGTGTCCCGTCGCCGCTGGAATCGCCGATGCCAAAGTAGAATTCATCGGTACCGATCGTAACCGTACCGCTGCTGTCGGCGTCAGGGTTAACCTGGTCTTTCGGCGAAACATCAATTCTGAATTCAACATTCTTATAGCCATCCTTCGGGATGACCAAAGTGCCGGAATTCAAAACGATGTTACCCATACCGGTTGTCGGATTAAGAGTATAACCAGCCGTGTTGCCGGTCAAAACGCCGTCAACATAGAGGTAAACTCTGCCGACATTACCAATGTGGCCAGGATAAGCGACTTGAATGCCAACGAAGAACGGGATGGTTGTCACGTCAACCGGTTCCCATGTCGCGGAGAACTTGTACTTCATCACCGAATTGTTGGTTGAAGAAGAAACAAGCTGAGCCGCAACCGGAAGATCGGCCGCTTTCGCGACAGTCAGTCTGCCGTTCGCTTGTAAGGTCTGGGCTTGGCCAGCTCCGGCAAAAAGCAACGCGGCATTGTTGCCGGTGTCTTTGCCAGTTGCTACCACGCCAGCCGCGGCAACATTGTATGTGTGAGTTTCACCGCCAGCAATCAAGGTGCCATCAACATCAGCTTTTAAAGTCAAGCGTGATGTGGCAGTCTTGGAAACAATAATCGGAGTCTGGAAGGTGAAGGTAACAGTCGCGCCGTTAGTCGCGGTTGAGTTCGATGTGGTCAAACGGATATTTTCGGCTGTCGCATCTGTGTTGTCAGGATCGCCCCAGAGTTCAAGGTTTATGAGCTCAGGGAGTGTTGCGCCGCCACCAATGGTGTCGGTCACAATAACCTGTGAAACGCGGATGTTCTCGCCGCCGCCTGATGCGTCAAGATCAATATAGGCAAAGGCCTGATCCTGTGCATTGGCAACGATTGTTCCGGCAATCGGAGTCGCGGCTGTTGTTACGTTCAAGGCCGGACCCTGGAGGGTCTGGACATTTCCGAGTATGCCTGTCGCCGGAGGAACAAGCGGACCGGCTGAAGTGGTCCAAGTGGTCTTACCGGAATTGGCGCCTTTGGCCGTAATTTGGCCAGCCGCCATATCGAGGCGGACTGTATCCAAAGCTACGCCCGTTGAGGAAACATCAACTTTTACCCAAACCGTGGTTGTACCGACCGGTAAGGTGTAGGAATCAGTGAAGGTGATTGTGTCGGTTCCAATAATATCAAGGATTGTCGCATCTCTATTTTTTGGTCCGGCTAAAACCGTACCATCAGCTTTATAGAGAGTCCAGTTGGTGAATTTACCAACCGTTGCGCCAGTCGTGGTGTAGTTCATCACGGTTCTCGTGACGTTGACCGGTTCGCCGGCAACAACATAATCAAAGGCCATTACAGGAACCGCTGAAGCGCCAACGCCGATTTTACCGGTGGCTGGAGCTGAGGGGCTCTTTGAAACTGTTAAATAGCCCTGATTGATATCCTGTCTCGGACAGGTGAAATCAGTGAAAGCCGCGACGCAGAAGTTGTTGAGGCCAGCCGGAGTGATGCCGAAGTTATAAGTGGCACCCTTAATCATCATGGTGAAAGCTGTGCCGTCATGGACATCAAAACCGAGATCTCTGCCTGAACCGCCGGCTACGTCAGCCTTAACTGAAAGGAGGACGTTGCCGCCTTTGGCAATCTGGATGTTCAAATTGGAGAAAACGACCCGGCCGTTTCCGTCCAAAGTGGTAGCAGTGCCAAGGACCGCTCCGGAGGTATCGTTATAAAGAACAATGTTCTTTATATCGGTGTTGGCGGCTGTGCCGTTCTTCAAGACCGTTAACTGGTCAAGAACGACTGGCTCGACCGCTCCGGCAGTAATTTTAACCTGCGAGAAGCGATAGCCGACAGCGTCAGCATCAACATTGCCGCCATGGGTCGGATTTAACGGACCGGCGGTTACTGTTGCTGTGCCGATATTGGTGTTAACCAAACTCATGACATTGCCGTTCACCGGGAAGGTGCCGCCGACAACGGCGGTTGTGGTAACATCAGCCGAGTTGGCAATACCTAAGATGTGTTGATCGAAGGTTACTGGAAGGACAACGATGTCAGCCGCGATGACAACCTTCTGGGTTGCACCAGCCGCGATGACAATCGGGTTTGAGGACAAAGAAAAAGTTGCTTGATGCAACGATCCTAAGCTCTGCGAAGTGCCTCTTTGTATGCCGTCAACAAATAATTTGACAGCGGCAATGTTGGCATCCGCGCCTAAACCAGATCTTGTAACTTTAAGACCTGTAACGGTTGCTCCAGCCGGACCTGCAGTCAAGTTCAGATAAGTGAAATGAACATTGGCCGCGTTGTTCGGGATTGAAGCTGACATCGGAGTGTCTGAAGCCAAGGAAATGGTTACTCCACCGCCCGCGCCAGTCAAACCTTTGTCTTCGTTGATTGTGGCAACAGCTAATTGAGTCGCCAAACTATAATCTGAAGCATTGTTGATTTCTGTACCGATCGTGTAGTTGGTCAGAAGTGATTCCGGAACAGCGACAATCTGACCTTCCCAGGCCGCGCCCCAAATTGAAGTGGCGAGTGCAGCGGTTTTAACCCAGTGCAAAACGCCGCCTTTTGAAACGGCATAAACCTTAGGATCCATTACTGCCCATGGTGTATCCATGCTAACAACCTGGAGTAATTTACCAGGATGAACGGTCACATTGCCTCCGAAAGGAATAGCAACGAGATCCGCATCGGTCATGGTCTGAACTGTTCCAAAGCCTGTATACCATGAAGTATACGCAGCTTGGTACGGGAAGACATATCTTTTCGCATCAGAGCCGTAGTAATAGACGGCTGTGCCAGTCCCCTTGATCAAATCACCAGATGTAGCGGCATTAGCAGCCAATGGCAAAGCCAAGGCGCCGATACCGATAGACCAGACGATCGTGGTCAGGACGACTGTGAAGGCAAAGACTTTCTTCCCCTTCTTAATCAAATCGTTCATAATAAAATTTCTTTTTTCGCACGGACCAAACTAAGAATAAACTTGCGTTTGTTTCTTGGTTTTTAATCCGCGTTTAATTTTTATTAACGGCAGAGCCCCATTTTAAGGGTCGACCTTTTAGCCGCTGCCTTTTTTATAAATAACTTAAAAACTTTCCTGTTACGGTTTTATTAATTTCTTCGTACGGGTTACTCTTTCGTTTCTTCCTGCCGTAAATCAATGCCGACCTTCAGGGCGCTTTCGTCAATTTCCGGTTCTGCCGGAGGTGCCGGAGCAACAACTTTGATTACTGGTTTTATATACACTTTCGGCGTATTCGTATTTGTGTTTATTGCGCTATTGGTATCTGTATTTATTCCATCAATCGGACTGTTTGTCAAATCAGCATTAATATTTTGATTCGTACCGGAATTAGTATCGCATCCTTCGCAGGAAACACTATCCTCGGTGGCCACCGTCGAAACCGCCTCTGTCGCAATTTGCTCGGCCTGCTTGGCCAGCTCTTTGCTTTCCATGGTTTTACTCAAAGCAATGGTCATGTCTTTCTGGTTCAACGCCTCTCTGGCTTGGGCTAAAACTTCCTTTACTCCTACGGTAGCTTGCCGGAGCTGCTCAATCTGCGGCGCGGATAAATTATCCATCTGACCTTCCACTTCGGCGACTTTAGCTTCCGTAGTTTCAATTTTTTGCTCCACTCTCTTCAAAACATCCTCTTCAGATTGAACAACTTCTCCCTGAACGTGTTTTTCCACAATTACCGCCAAAGCCTTATCGCTCGTTTCCTCTGCCAGATCAAGCCCTTTGCTAATTTTTTCGGCGGCCTCGCCGTCTACTGGCAAATCGGTTGTCGTCTGGGACAAAGTTTCTTTATATTCTTTAACCTTGCTGTCAACGATTTTTGCGACTTCAACTGTGGCTTGCGGAGCAACCTCATTATTTAAATTATCCAGATTGTTCTGAACCGCGGCGATTTCCTGCTGGAACTTATCCATGGCCACATTAATTTTTTGAATTTTGTTCTGCTGTGAGTCGGTATTTCCTTTAATTACCCTGACTTCGTTAATTCTTTTTCCTGCCAATTTAACATGCATCTTGGCCGCCTCTTTATCATCAAAAGTAAAGGCAACCTGAACTTTCTCGGTGGCAATTTTCAGCGGATACAACCTGTCGCCCGGCAAGGCTAGCTGTGAGGCACTGACCGAAAAACCGCTGCCCAAAACCAGCCCGAAAATAGCAACCAAGGTCATAACCGGACGAACGGCCAATCTCATAACTTTCCATGGGAATAAAATGCTGGAAATTTCCGAAGCCCACGTTTCATTCTGTTGTTTACCGGCCAGATTATTTTTTATTTCTGACATCAAAAAATCCCGGTTGGCTTCTTTCCATTCGGCCCTCGGAGCTATTTCTTTAAGGCTCTTCAATTGTTTTATTATATTAACCGACATAATTTTATTTAACTTTCCCGGGCATCTTATCTTTCAATGAATTTACCGCCCGATGAAGAAGAACTCTAATCGACCCCTCCGGTTTTCCTAAAATTTCGGCTACTTCCTTTATTTCCATCTCCTCCACAAAACGCAACATAATTACTTCTCGGTACTCTCCTTTTATTTTTTGTAAAGCTTTTTTTACCGCCTCGAAGTCCGAACTCAATTCTATTTTTTCCGCCAGGTCTTGTTTCGGGTCGGCTATATCAACTTTTAATTGCTCATCGTCTCCGCCCGGTTCGTCCAGCGATTCCTCTCTCAAACCCTTGGTCCGGTAAAAATCTATAACCGTATTACGCGCCGTCTGGTAAAGAAAGGCCCTTAGATTATCGATCGCTTTGGAGTCTTTCTCGTTTATATACTGCCAGGTTTTCAAAAAAACTTCTCCGGTCAGGTCTTCAGCTTCTTCCTTGCTTGAAACTTTAAAATAGATAAACCGATAAATTTCATCAACGTAAATATCATAAAGTTTGCCGTAGACGTCCGGGTCGCGGGTTGTTCGTAGCTTCAGGAATAAATATTGTTCTTTCAAGCTTCTACTCATTGAGACGATTTTTTAGCTTTTTGTTACACCCATAGTATAGAGAAAAACCGCTAAAATTACAAATAATCCGGCTGTCGGACATGTTTAGTTTCTTACTTTTTCTTAGATTTTGATGTTAACAATATTATATACACAACGTTAACAATAATATCCAATTATTTATCCACACCCCGCTCTTTACAAATAAAACTGATGGTTTATACTATAAATGTGAACATTATCATAAACATACTATTAACGATATTATATACTTTATCCCGGAATAAACAGCTTACTTTAATATAAGAAAAAGGTCAAAAAATAATCAATTTAATTAATAAACTAATTATTCAAAAATATGGCAAACCAAACCCTAATCCGCGTTTCCGTGTCCGAAGCCGCTCGCCTCTTCGGGGTCAATCCTCTGACAATCCGGCGGGCCCTGAAAGACCAGGATCTCCGTTATGTCGTTGTCCGAGGCAGATACAAAATAGATTTTTCAAGCTTGATAAAATGGTCGCAGCAACGTCCGCTTGTAAAATATAAAACCGAAACCAAGGGCCTGGGGCAATATGTTGAAAAGTGGCGGATCAAAAACACTCTCTACTCCCCCAACCCGAAAACCGCCGAATAACTTTAATACACCAGCATACAAAAAGACCGGGAGATTAGCCTCCCGGTCTTTTTAATATTATTTATCCAGCGCAGTAGAGCTGTCTGACTTGAATAGCAATTTTTTCCCAATTGTATTGTTCTTCCACGAACTTTTTAGCCGTCAGGCCCTGCACAACAAGATCTTTTTTGGTAACTAACGCCTCTATCTGATTTGTCAGATCATCAATGTCTTTATTTCTAAAGTGCATTCCGAAATCTTTGACCAATTCCATATTTTCCGGAATATCGGAGGCTAAAACAACTTTGCCGTAACTCATCGCCTCAAGAACGGCGATCGGCAAACCTTCCGATTCCGAAGGATGGACAACCGCCAAACAATTCAAAAATAAATCTTCCAAAGGTTTTCCCGACTGGAAACCGGTAAAAACTATATCTTTATTTTCTTTGGCAAAATCCTTAAGCGACTTGACATAATCATCGGTAAAAGAAGAGTCGCCGGCAAAAACCAGCTTCAATCCGCCAAAATCATGATTGCGCTCTTTTAAATTTTGGAAAGCGCTGACAAGATAGTGGGCGCCCTTATGCCTGACGAGCCGGGACACCATCAAAATGTATTTTTCTTTTTCCAAATTAAACTTACGCAAAATTTCGGAATCAAAATATTCGGCCGCGCAGCGAACCGGTACTCCGTTCGGGATATAAGAGGTTTCTTTATCGTAGGCCTCCGCACAATACTGGTGCAGAGTTTTAGACACGGTAATAGTTTTGTGGGCAAAACGGCAAGCCGCCCATTCTCCCGCCCGAAGCATTATCTTGGCAACCGCTCCCCATTTCTGATGCTTCCGGTCAATACAATGAAAAGTCGTCACAATTTTAATTTTTGGACAAAAAATTCTCGGTAAAAAAGAAAGCAGAGACGGCCCGACGCCATGATAATGGATAACATCGTATTTTCCGAACATGGCATGAACAGTAGCTAAAAAAGTATGAGAAATCGCATCCAGGTGTTTTGTTTTGAGAGACGGCAGAAATACCAATTTTACCCCTTTGTATTTTTTTGATTCCCTGCTGTCTTTATCTCCGTACCAAGGCCGGCAATAAACGGATACGTCAACTCCGCACCCGGCTAAGCGGGTGCTCAATTCTTCCACGTGGCGTTCAATGCCGCCGTAGATGGCTGGTATTCCCTTTTGTCCGATCATTGCTACGCGCATAAATATGCTCTTTATTTGCTTTTATTTAGCCATTTCAGGAACCCTAAATAATACCACATTAAAGCCCTTTTGTCAACCCCTCTTGGCAAAAATAAAAACCGGCCCCAGCGAGACCGGTTTTACCCTTACTCAATATCCTTTATCTTGCCATTACTTTTGACTTGTCTTTCGCCAAATTATCATAAAGCAAATTGGTAGTCGGACCGACAAATTTTCTCTCTATAAACTGACCGGTAAATTTATCCTCGCCAAAAACTTTTGTTTCCTCGAGAAGGACCGCCTCGCTCCCCGCCTGACTGAGACCAGGCGTTAAAGCTATTTCAAAAGCTACCCCCAGTGTCGGCCAATCCTCACCGTTATAACGTCCCACTTCTCCAATCTTCCAGGTAACCGTCCGCCGCGCCTGATTATATGTCAATTCCCCGAGAGAAACACTGATGTTCTCCGCCCAAGAAACATTAGACGGCAAAACGGCGGAGACCGAAACATCGGAAAGGTCACTTAGATTGTTTTCAACACTCCAAAAAATCCAATATTTAGTTTCCCTACCGACTGCGGGCGGGAGCGGACCACGCCCCAGCTGGTCCCCTTCCGGAGTATAATAACGCGCTACCGACCGGACCGTCAGGTCGGAGCTAAATTTATCTTCTCGCGCCTCGCCGGTCCAATGGACCGACGCGCCAAAATGACTTTGTTTTTTATAAGATATTTCCGGCCAACTTTTCAAGATATTGCCGAATTTTAAAGCAAGCGCCGGCTCGGCCGTTTTAACCGTAGAAATTTTAAATTTTAATTCTCCTTCGTCGCCGGGGGACAGTTCGGAAAAATCCGCTACTTGGTTCTTTGTCCAGACAACCGACCTATCACGTAACGTTCCTCCGGAAACCGCAAGTTGACTGAAATCGAGAGGGGCACCTTCCAAATTAATTTTTAGGGCGACGTCGTAAAGACTCTTTGCGCTATTGTTTTTGAAAGAGACGGTATATTCCAAATCTTCTCCGGGAATAATAACTATTTTTTCCTGGCCGTTTATTTTGACGCGGACCAAAATATCCGAGACTGGCACCTCGCTCGTTATCTCCGTTTCTTGATTCGTGGGCTCGGTAATTTTTTTCGTTCCGAACAAACGCCCCAGAAAAGTGTCGTCCGGACGGCTGGCCACCAAATAGATATCAAGACCAACCAAAAATCCTATCACGGCCAAAAGGAATAAATCCAAAACAAAAAGTTTTTTGGCTTGGGTATATTTTTTTTCGTAACCCTCCTTCATCCCGCGGTAAGGAGCGGCAAATAGATTAAGAGTACCAATAAAAATATTTTTTTCTTTGTCCTGGTCTTTCTCAACCTGTTTGCGAGTTTCGATTTTGGTAACCCCTCCGCCACGGACGCAGATTTTTTCCCCACCGTCAGAAGAGGAAACGCAAACCTCCTCCTGACTGTTTGTCTTGTTTTTTTTTATTCCATTCATAAAAATATCTATTATTTATTGCTCAAAGAAAAAATGTCAGTGGTAGAAGTCAATATCTCGGCCTTGCCATCCCGATCCAGATCTTCGGTGCCGACTTTCACTCCGCCCCGCCCACGTGCGTCAAAAGCCAAAAATTCTGCTTTCAAAGACAGGTCGTCTCCCTGCCAAACTTTAACGGTCGGGCTGCCTCCGACTCCCGCTCCGGCAATAATTTCCGCCCTGCCGTCGTCATTCAAGTCCGCGGCCGCAACGTTGACTCCGCCCCGAAATTTAGCGTCAAAAGCGAAAAATCCGGGATTCATAAGTTTGCCGCCTCCCGAAAATATTCTTATATGCGGCCCGCCGCCAAAACCGGCTCCGGTGATAATTTCCGGCCAACCATTGCCGTCAATATCTCCCAATGCGACGCTTACTCCGCCCCGGAAACTTTTTCCGTAAGCGAAAAATCCGGGATGAATCAGTTTCCCTTGCCAGTTGAAAATCCTGACTTGCGGCCCGCCTCCCCGCTCCGTACCAGTTACAATCTCCATTTTACCGTCATGATTCACGTCTCCGACGGCAAAATTTATCCCTTTATCATATTTTTCTCCGTAGGGATAGAATAAATTTTGCCGTTCCCCCCTGCTGTTATAAATTTCAACCCTGGACGAACCGGCAACAATCGTTTCCGGCGATCCGTCTTTATCCAGATCGGACGCCATAATATCGTCTCCCGGTTTATATTTTTCTTCATATGTAAAAAGACCCGTTCTCTTGGCTTTTCCATTACCATCAAAAATACGCACGTACGAACCGTTCTGAAAATTGGAAATCGTTGTAACTTCGGTCCGCCTGACAAGAATTACCCCATCCCGCGCCGGAAGTGTAATTTTTTGGACAATCGAGCCGTCGTTTGTTTTCTTGTCCTGCGAGCCGCGCATTTTTTCAAACTCCTCGCTGAAAGTTATCGATTGCGGAACGGAAGTCGAGTTTAAGACAACAATACCGTTTTTGAAATCTCTCCGCCAAACACCCGCGGTAATTTTAGTGCTACCGGTTTCAATGTTATAGGCAGAATTTAACGGTTTGCCGAGAAAAACTCCGTATTCGTCATACCACCATAATTGATTATGGGCCTGGTCTCCGTAATCAAAGCTGTAATATCCGTCTCCCAGAAGAGTCGAAAGCAGGCCGAAACGCATTTTAGCATAATCATCCTGGCGTCCGGTATTATCCGTGTTGCTGTTCAAAATTGAAACTGCCGGTTGCTGCCCTTTCCCCAAAATAAAAAAATAATCATTCATGGCGCTTGTCCAATCGGCCTTATGAAAATGTTCTATTGCAATACCATTCAAATAATTGAAATAATTTTTCCCGCCGTTGCCCATTACAATTTTACCGGGCGCCAATTCTCTTGTGCGTTGAAAAATTTTTTTCATTCCGTCGCGCCATTTCCGGTCCACATCCCCTCCGGCATCAGCCTGTCTGTCACCGTTTAAATCGACTTCGTCTCCCCCCGGCAGCCAGGAAACGCTTTCCCAGGCATTATCGTAAAAAACCCCGTCCCAAAAATTGGAATTTAAAATTTCTCGGGAAACGAATTCGGGTAGATATTCGTTCCAGCGTTTTCCGTCTCCCTCTGGACAATCATCTGTAACATTTAAGAGCCATGCCCCGGGCCACCAAACCAGCCGTCCGCCCCCGGAAGACTTAAGCCACCAGCCGTCGGAAAAGCCGCCGTAAAGCCGGCGCCGCATACTGGTTGATTTCAGAGTGGCAAAATGGTGAGTAAATTCCTGCGAAGTAATGTAGGCCAGTATTTTTATGTTCGGATTATATGTTTTTATTTTTTTTAAACCTTCCGGAGTGTTTACTTGCGCCTCCATGTCGACAACCACCACGTCCCATTTGGCCAACTCCTTGGCTTCGGCGTCGGAAATGTCCCACTTAAAAAATAAATTGGCTATCCGCGGATATTTTTCTTCTATTTTTACGGTCTGGATTCCAAAATCTGGCGATGATGTTTCTTCGCCACCATAAAAAATAGCCGAAACAGCCACTGTTCCAGCTACCAAACTAAAAACAAAATATTTTAAATATTTATTTTTTAACCAAAAAAATCCCGCTTCAAACTCCGGCGATTCATAATCTTTTTTTATTTTTGTTTTATCCTTAAACATAAACGGGCAACAACTAACGACCAGAACCGGGCTTTAGTTGTTCGCCGTTAGTTATTTTTATTTGATGTTTTGTAAAGACCAATAATTTTCTGGTAATGTTCTTTCGGAGAATTTTTTTCAATAACCATTTCCCTCGCCCGGCGCCCCATTCTTTGGCATAGATCACTATCGCTCCAGAGCTGAAGTATTTTTTTTCTCAGATCTTCGGCATCACCCGCTATCGCCAAAAATCCATTCTCTCCATCGTGGATAATTTCCGGTATTCCTCCCAAATTACTGCCGATTGCCGGTTTTCCTAAGGCTCCCGCCTCGAGAAGCGACATCGGATAATTTTCGTACCAAACGGCGGGTAGGAGGACAAGCCTTGAATTACGTATCAAATCATGAAGTTCTTCTCCGCTTTTATAACCAACAAAATCAACATCGGCTTCCGTTTTTTCCTTCAAGGCAAGCAATTTTTCTTTTTCCGGACCGTCACCGACAATCTTCAATTTTATCTCGGTCCCGGCAACTGCCTGGATTAGCGGCAAAAGACCTTTTTCCTCGGCTAACCGCCCAAAATAGACCGCATAATTTCCGGGCTCATATTTTGGCTTGTAAGCGGAAACGTCAATAAAATGAGGGATTGGGACTACTTTTGCCTTACCCCCGCCCCCCCAAACCTCTATTTTTTTCCTTAAAAAATCCGAAGGGGTAACAAAGCAGTATACACTATTTTCATAAATTTGGCAAGCCTTATGGAAATACATTTCCAAACACTCCGCCAACCCCTCAAGACGAGAATCGTGAACGCACTTGTGGGAAAAAGCGTTCCAATACCTGTATTTTTTGCATCTTTCGCAGACCGCTCCCTCCGTAAACATTTTAAAATTCGGGCACATTAACTGATAATCATGCAAGGTTTGGATGACAGGGATTTTATATTTTTTCAACACCGATAAAATCGACGGAGAAAGATGATGGGAAATATTGTGTAAATGGGCAACTTCAGGTTTTGTTTTTTTGATCAATTGCTCAAGTTTTTTCTTGGCTTCCACGGAGTGGAGAGAGTGAAAAAACTTTTTTATGTCTTTTAAAAAACTTTCCCTCTTATCAAAATTTATTTCATCAACAAAAAAATCGCTATATGGCGAAGGCTCATTTTGCGGGTGCTTCATGCTAAAATTGATTATCTCATGACCGTGACTCCGCAATAAATTAATCAGGTCAAAAAAATAAGACTCACTTCCGCCCCGCCGATAAAAAAATTTGTTAATTTGCAAGATGCGCATAATTTAATCTACGAAGCCGAAAAAATATTTTTATATAATTTTTTGTAAAGCTCAACCATTTTACCAGCGCTAAATTTTTCCACTACCGCCTCTCTCGCCGCGCGGCCCATTTCGTGAGCTTCATTTTCTCCGAGAAGAACGTGCTCGAGTCCTTCGGCCAAACTCTTGACGTTTTTTGCTTCAACTAAAATTCCGTTTTTCCCATCTTCAATAATTTCCAGGACTCCGCCCACGCGGGAAGCGACAACGGGCTTGCCCGCGGCCGCGGCTTCTAACAACGCCAGCCCCAAACCTTCCCAAAGAGAGGGCAGAACAAAAATATCCGTCTGGCTTAAAATTTCCGGGATATTCCTCCTGGCTCCCAGAAAAATAATTCTTTCGCGCAAACTTAAATCTTTAGCCAGTCTCTCGAGATCGTTTTTCAGCGATCCGTCGCCAACCACCCAAAGCACCCAAGGAATTGTTTTAATTAAATTTAGGGCTTCAAACAAATACTCGTGGCCCTTTTGCGGCTCGAGCCGACCAATTACTCCGATAACAGGAGGGCTGTTGAATTTTTTTTCTGGAATATTGGCAAACTGACTGACATCGATTCCGTTTTGAATAACTTCTATTTTTTTTATTTTGATATGATCAACCGAAACCGAATAATCTTTTACCGCCCCTGAAACGGCGACTATTTTTTTTGTAAAAAAACTCAAAAACTTTTTCACAAAACGCTTCATGCCGCCTTCGTCGGTATTCGTATTATGTTCGGTAGAAATAATTACCGGGACGCGGGCCAAAATCGCGGCTATCCTTCCCCAAGTATCTCCTCCAAAAAGATGCGTGTGAACAATTGCCGGACGCTCCCTGCGCAAATATCTGCAAATCTGCCAAATCACTCCGAGCCCGATCTTGCCTCTTTTCCTGAAAATTTTAACTTCAACGCCGGCCTCGCTGAAATCCCCAACCATAAGACCCCCGCCGACAACTGTCGCGACAGAAACGTCATACCCCTCCTCTTTAAGACCGCGTGTCAAATCCAAAAGCATTCTTTCCGCCCCGCCGAAATTCAAACTTGTGATAATGTGGATTACTCTTGTTTTATTCATATTTAAGAACTATTTTATTTCCCGACTTATCCGCGCCAACGTGGTTCTCGGCTAAACGCGCCGCGGCCAAAGCTACGCCTAAGGGAAGCCAAAGCTTTGAAACAAAATAGGAAGTGTTAAAAAGTTGAAAAATAATGCTGCCGCCAGAAGATAAAATCAGGGCGAGCAGAATGTATTTATACGAGGAACCCTTCTCCGAATTACGATACGCCCTGATCAGGCGCCAAATTATATAACCAAGCATTACAAAAAATGTCAAAAAACCAAAGAGACCAGTTTCGGCCAAAAGTTTTTGCACGACGCCGTGGGCCTCGGACGGATTCCCGAAATCAACGACATACCACCTGTCGCGGGCTACCTGTTCGACAAAAGTTCCCGCCCCCGCGCCGACAATCGGATGCTTGGCAAAAGTTTCCAGGGCAATTTTAGTCAGAGCGAGCCGATTTAAATTTGAGCTTCGGACTATTTCGCTCGTCATGAAAATATAACCGTACAAGACCAGCGGCGAAAGAATCAGAAATATCACAAGGCCAAGCTCGAAAAGACTGCGTATGTTTTTCCGATATTTAACGAGAACTAATACCAACAGCTCAAAAGCAAGAGCAATCCACCCCGTCCGCGAAAAAGTCAAAAGATTGACCACGGACATCAGAAGAACTCCAATAATCAAAAATTTTCTTATTAATATATCCTTTGCTTCCCAAATCAAAATAAATCCTATTGGGATAACACTGATTAAAACTTCGGCAATCAAATTATGGTTCGTCCCCAGGACGGAAATACCGAAAATCGGCAATGGCAGCGCACGCCGGAAAAGCCCTGTGCCGGCAGGAAAAAGGACTGACCACAGACCCATCAAGGCAACGAAAACTCCGACTGAAAAAAGGGACCAGAATACGTTCATCAAAACCTTTTTGGAATTGATCACGTTGTAAGGCAGGACAACGAACATCAAATAGAAAAAAGAAAGCGGCCGCAAAATGTATTTTAAACTGAAGAGAAAATTATCGGTGTTGATGAGCGAAAGAAGAGAGGCAAGAATAAAAAGGAGAAAAAACAAAAATCCCGGAAAATTTTCCCAGGAAAATTTTGCCCCCCTGCCTATCTCTTTGACAAAACGGAGCCCGCCGTAAGGCGGCAAAAGGAGCGAACGCAACGCCCAAGCCAAAAAAACAAAAACTGCCAGCAAATCAACGTACGGAATATTGATATCCCGCCCGATGAACAACTGCAGATAGATAAACGGATAAAAAAGAACTATAAGATAGAGCCCTAGATTAATAAACCTAAAAAAGAAAATTAATATCAGAATAACCGACAAAATACCGACAACATATTCCCACGGCGCGATAAGAGTAACAAGTGAAACCGCTAAAATTAAAATAAAAGACCAGGCGAGAAGGCGCGGTCTTTCCTCTGCCCCACGGTCGGGAAAAAATTTCTGGCCCAAGCTCTCTAAAAAATTCATAACCTAACTTTTTGTTTTATAAATTTTATTTTTTATAATCCACCACCCAACTTTAAGGGGGTGCCTCTTGATAGCCGAACGCGCCGTGCAAATCATCCAAGCGTCCTGACTGGCTTTTGCTACTTTATTTCTTGCTGAATCGGCGGCGGAAGAATTCCATATTTCCGGGAAACTATTTTGTTCTAAATTTCCCATAATCGAATTGTGAATGACCGACGGGTAGACATTGCCGAAAGGATCGAGAAAAAAGAAATCGGTTCCCGCCCTTGAAGGAAGGGTCTGTTTCCCGGTCCTCGCAAAATCAAAAAGGCTTTTGGCAAAATAGGCCCGTACCCATCTTTTGGGTTGCCAGCTTTTTAATTCCCGGCCTATGAGATAGTCGAACTGCTCTGCTAAAGTTTTGTCGTCAGGTCCTTCAACAACCTGTTTCCCGCCGAAAAAGAATTCCGAGCTTTGTGCCAGAGCTAAAGTAAATTGAACGCCCAACTCTCTCGACAGATCGTAGACTTTACTCAAATGTTCAACATTTTGTTTAGAAATCGTAAAAGCCAAACGGAGATTGGCCATCCCGAGCTCTTCTCTCAGAGTCTTTACGGTTTTGATCGAGAGATTGAACCCGCCGGGAATGCCCCTGATTTTATCGTGCATTTCCCCTATCCCATCAATGGAAATACCAACTCCGGCGTTAGGAACAAATTTTAAAATTTCCCTCATTTTTTCTTTTATCAAATCCGTAAGATAACCGTTCGTAGAAATAACAATTCTGGCTTTTGGACAAGCTTCGTGCAAAGTTTTTACCAATTCCACGATATCCTGACGCAAAAAAGGCTCGCCTCCGCTGACATTAATATCGCGCAAACTCGCCGGAGTCTTCTTGTAATATTCCAATCCAAGCTCGCGGGTTTCTTTGAGCTTCCATATGTCACACATGGTGCAACGCGAATTGCACCGATAAGTAACCGCCAGAACGCAATCTATCGGTAAATTTATTTTTGCCATATTACATATATTATAGCATCTTGCGGAAATAAAAAAAACGGGCGGGATATCTGCATGTTGCCACGCAAATATCCCAACCCGTGTTGCCCCAGTTCAGGGGCGGCGATCATCCAAGATCAGCGCGTTGCGCGCCGATCGAGAAGACCAGCTTCACACCCCGTTACTGGGGTGCAAGGACTTCCGGGGAGGGAAACCGGGAAGCCCTTACACTTTCCTCCTCTGTCCGCTAACAGATAGCGGACCTCGATCCCTCCAGGAGTTGACTACGGCCGCTGGTACCGGAAGTTGCAGCTTCCGTGAAGGTTGTCAACCATGGCCGGCGTGACGAGCGCACCGTCAAGAGTGGCAGTGTATACCCCGTTCACGACGCCCGGATAGTTGACGCAGTTCCAGTAGGCAGGCAGGAGGTCCGAATCGGCGTTGTACTCGATGTACATACCGTGATCCAGAACCACGCTGAGGCAAAGCGAGCTCACGCTCGTCCCTTCCCTCAGCAAGTGCCAACCCGACCAACCGGACACGACATCCAGCGTACCGTCGGCCCCGTGACCAGGACCGATGGTGACGTGCCAACCCATCCACCCCCAGAAACTTGCCCGGGTAGCGGTCCCCGGGAGCGTCCAGCAGTGGGTGAAAAGCCCCGGTCCGGCGCATCCGTCGTCGACGACCGTGTCGCAGTCGTTGTCGAGCGTGTCGCCGCAAACTTCCGGACCGGTGGGCGTGCAGATCACGCTGCCGCACCCGTCATCGATGAAACCGTTGCAGTTGTCATCGATTCCGTTGCCGCAGATCTCAGCAGGCACGACCCCGCAAAGACCGCAGGCGTTCAGCAGGTACTCGTCGATGTAGCCGTCGCAGTTGTTGTCCAACCCGTCGCAGACTTCGGTCGCAGGAAGGGTCTCGCCGAGGCAGTCGCCCCAGCGGCCCATGGAGTTGCAGGTCTGCGTACCCACGGCGCAGAGGCCGATGTCCGTGCCGCAAGCGACGGTGTCGCCGGGGATGCACTCGCACCCGT